>NZ_JAQWXX010000014.1 GCF_029254265.1 Algoriphagus sp.
AGAAAGAATACCTCTGAAAAACTAGTTTTCAAAGGACTGGCTTCGTCGGCCTACGGCCTCCTCTGCCAGTCCTTTGAAACATAAATTTAAACCTAGACACAGTTTAATGAACTATCCCATACCGTTTATGTATTGCAGAAGTATGGCATCACACACAATGACACTCCAATCTGGTACAATTCAAAAATCGAAAATCTGATCATCGAAGAAATTGCAGAAACCCTTGCCGGAGATCAATTATCCATTAACGGAGTGACCATTGATGATTATCCAAAAAATCCGGATGATTTGCCTGAGAATTTTGTACTTACCAGACGTGACGATCGAGTCAATTATATTGGATACTTGAATTTGGATGATTCGGTAAGAATTGAATTCAATTCAGGAGAACGGATATTCTTTACACTCGAAAAATATAGCAACACGAATTTTCAGCTGGAGGACTTGGACGTTTTTCAATCGGATCTAGATCAATACAAAGAAAGGTATCCTGGGTCTTATAGTTTACGGAATTTATTCCCTTCTTATTTACTTGAAGACTACAATAAGTTGGATACGGTCGAGACCATAGATCAGACATTTCTCTGGCTTGAAAATGCCCGTATAGACATCTTCTGGCTGAATAAGTATCCTATCCATGCGGAGTTTAGGTTTTATAAATAGCACAAAAAGACAAATAAGAGGTTTGGTGAATGTTAAAAAATAGATTGAGTACCATTTATCTGCTCTTATTACTTAGTGGTTGCGAGATGTTCTCCCCTCCAAAAATTGAATTGGGAATACCTGATGAAATTCCAGATAGATTTGTTCTTGATTTTTCATCCCAAGCTGGAAATATTTCATGGGATTCGATCTTGGTGGTGAAACCTTATTCCGAACCAAACTTGGATTTTCTCAAGGGAAATCAGGGTATGTTGAGTTTAAGCGGAACAGATATCCATATTTTGACCCTTTATACCCTTCAACAAAAAATAGTAGGTTACTCTCTGGTTCCAAGGGTTTTGGATTTGTATCAGTTATGGGAAAACTCAGAATCTTCTGACAAAGATGTGTACATTTTTTCAAGAGAGGAGGCAAAATTTTCATTCGAAAAAAGCGGAGAGGATTATTTGTTGAATCTAGACGATACTTGGAAAGCTCCTGAAGTCAAAGAGCTATCAATGCATGAGACAGCCAATTACCTATTAGCAAATATTACCGAGATCAATTATTCCTATCAGGAAGTTTTTAATAGGAGTTTCTTCATAAATGTCTATACCCTTAATGACTCAAAGGCGACTCCACTGGAATACTTTGAAGAGTACGATGGGGTACTTTCCAGTATCCTTATTTCCATAATTCCGGATGGTGATTATTACAGTCAAAGCAAACTGTTTAAAATAGAAGGACTTGAAAACCCAAAAATTGTCAGCTTAAAAGAAGAAGAATTTCCTGAATTTGTAATAACTGTGGAGTCAGGTCCAGTGGAAAATCGACAAACTAGTGAGTATAAGTTTAAAGGTATAAATGATTAAAAATCAGATTTATACAAAAGAACAAATAAGTGTAAGATTTCATTTTTGTTTGGCCTACATTATTCTACCAATCAAATTGAAATGGAATGTTTGCGACTAAAGAATTTTAAAGCCATTAAAAAGAAGGGAGTATGAAAAAAGCAGACTTATTCACTGGCCTTTAGATGAGCTGCCAGTTCTCCAGCATCTTGAAACGGATTAATTACAAACCGTTTTTTTTCGGTAAAGATTATCACTTGATCTCTTCCTAGAAAATCTTTCTTTTTCCTCAGGGATTTGATATCAGAAAGTATCAGCTCTTGAAAAGGCTGCTGAGTAGATTTGTTGAAGACACTTGGCTTGAAAATTAGTTTCTCATCGGTTATGTAAATTTTTCCGGCCTTTCTTGTGAAAAAATTTGAACCAATCTCCGCGTAAGTCTCATATTTTTTGTCTGGGATTTCAATATTTGCAAAGCCTTTTTCCACTTTATCCCCCATATATCCAAACCATTTTTTCATCAGGAAATAGAATATCAGAGCTCCTATCAATGATCCAATCAATGCGGAAATGGCAGCAATTCCAGCAGGAGTTTTTTGCAAAAACACTCCTGATATAAACTGAGACAGAAATAATAGAAACCAGTAAATCCAAAATGATCTTTTTTGCCTTTGGGCTAATATTGTCTTCATTGGGTTTTTGGCCCCAGTTTCAATTCCTACCATTTCTTTTATTAATAATTAATGGGATAACTAAGCTGAAGCAAATTAAAGAATTTGAGGAAAACTTTTCGTTTAAAATCAATCCTCCTCCATCCGTTGCATATCCGGCTTATCCTGATACCATTGCTCTTCAAAAGTCTCTTTGATATCCACATCTGCCACCAAAACGGAATATACCATCCAGATCACCAGAAAGGGTCCAGCCAGAAAAATCAGCCAGATTAGAAATTGGCTAACTTCAAACTGAATCAGTGTCACAAAGAGGATCAAAATGCCGGTGACTATTCCTACAGCTAGTTCGTAATTTTTCATCTGTTTATAAGTTTTTTAAAGGTCATCAGGAATCTCGCATGTCAAACAATCATCCCAGTGCGTGACTTTGGTTTATGCTCGATTTCATCTTTTTTGGGAAATTGTTTCCTAGATTAAACTCGCTAGGGCCTTATCTTGTTATACCCCCAATGAAAGGATTCCGTTTCTCACAATTTGTACCTGATCAAGATCCCGAAAAGAACACCTTCGAGAACTTGCTTAATATATTTCTTCAACTCGTTACCATGACCGGAGGGGATGTCGCTGAGGCACTTAGCTGGCTGACCAATCTTGATAAGCGCTATAATATGACCAACCCAAATTATGGGATTGGAGACTTTATTGAGGACCTCAAGTCAAAGGGTTACATGACTGAGGAAAACCAAAAAGGCGAATTCAAAATCACCGGAAAAGCGGAGCAAACTATTAGAAAGTCTGCTTTGGAAGAGATTTTTGGAAAATTAAAGCGCAGCAAATCCGGGCAACACAAAACCACGCATTCGGGTGAAGGTGAAGAGCGAGGAACTGATAGAAGGCAATTCCAATTCGGAGATAATCTTGATCAGATTGCTTTGACAGATTCCCTTCGAAATGCTCAGATCAATCATGGACTTTCCGGAGACTATTTGTTGACTGAAAGCGATCTGGAGATCAATGAGAAGGAATTCAAATCCCAAACCTCGACGGTACTGATGATTGATATTTCCCACTCCATGATTTTGTATGGGGAAGATCGGATCACTCCCGCAAAGAAAGTGGCCATGGCATTAGCCGAATTGATCAAAACCCGCTATCCAAAAGATACGCTTGATATCATTGTTTTTGGAAATGATGCCTGGCAGATTGAAATCAAGGATTTGCCTTATCTCCAGGTGGGTCCTTACCATACCAATACGGTAGCAGGATTGGAGCTCGCCATGGATTTGCTCCGCCGAAGAAAAAACCCGAACAAACAGATCTTTATGATCACCGATGGCAAACCAACTTGCCTTAAAGTGGGAATCAAATACTATAAAAATGCTTTCGGGATTGACAGTAAAATTTTGAGCGAAACGCTCAAACTAGCTGCGCAATGCCGAAAATTGAAAATACCAGTGACCACCTTTATGATTGCCTCCGATCCGTATTTGAAGGAATTTGTAAAAGAATTTACCAAAGTGAATAATGGAAATGCTTACTACAGTAGCCTAAAAGGACTTGGAGATTTAATTTTTGAAGATTACAGACGAAACCGAACGAAACGCTTTTAAGCAAATGGAATACAAGAAACTGAAGCACTCAGACCTACACAAAATAAAAACACTCGGCCAATTGAAGGCCGCTGGCTACCAACCAAAATCCATCAAAGAAGAGCTACGTGAAAATCTGATTCTAAAAATCAAGGCAAAAGAAAATGTCTTTGAAGGAATCTGGGGCTATGAGGATACGGTGATTCCTGATATTGAGCGAGCGATTCTTTCCCGCCACAATATTAATCTTCTCGGTCTTCGTGGTCAGGCCAAAACTCGTATTGCCCGGATGATGACTCACCTCTTGGATGAGTATGTGCCTGTGGTTTTTGGAGCAGAATTGAATGACGATCCCATGCAGCCACTGACGAGCTACGCAAAAGAACTCATTGAAGAAAAAGGCGATGATACTCCAATTTCTTGGTGGCATCGTTCGGAGAGGTACACAGAAAAGTTAGCAACGCCTGATGTTTCGGTTGCTGATTTGATCGGTGATGTGGATCCAATCAAGGCGGCTACGATGAAACTGAGCTACAATGACGAGCGTGTGATTCACTACGGTTTGGTGCCAAGATCACATCGATCGATTTTTGTGATCAACGAATTACCGGATTTACAAGCTAGAATTCAGGTAGCACTTTTCAATATTTTGCAGGAGGGAGATATCCAGATTCGAGGTTTTAAGTTGCGATTGCCGCTTGATATTCAATTTGTATTTACTGCCAATCCCGAGGATTATACCAATCGTGGAAGTATTGTGACTCCACTTAAGGATCGAATCGAAAGCCAGATCATCACCCACTATCCTAAAACTTTGGAGATCGGTAAAAAGATTACGGTTCAAGAAGCAAATCTTACTGGTAAGCCAGTGGATCAGATTCATATTCCGGAATTAATGAAGGACTTGATCGAGCAGATCGCGATCGAAGCGAGAAGCTCAGAATATGTAGATGAGAAAAGTGGAGTTTCTGCTCGATTGACGATTTCTGCGTTTGAAAATTTGGTTTCCGCCGCGGAGCGAAGGCTCTATATGAATGGAGAATCGAATACGGTTGTTCGAATCGCTGACTTGATCGGAGTGATCCCGGCGATTACCGGAAAAGTTGAACTCGTCTATGAAGGCGAACAAGAAGGCGCAGGTTTGGTGGCTTATAATTTGATTGGCAAGGCCATTCGTACACAGTTTGTTAATTATTTCCCAAGCCCTGAGCAGAAGAAAAAAGAGAAGCAAGGCAATCCCTATGTGCTTCCTTTAGCATGGTTTGGTGAGGGTAATGTTTTGGATATTTTAGCATCTCAATCCGATAAAACCTACAAAGAGGCGTTGCATGCAGTACCGGGATTGGAAGAGGTGGTGACACAATTGGCCAAAAATGTCCCAGAGAAGGAAAAGGAATTCTTTATGGAATTTGCCCTCCATGGTTTAGCGGAATATTCCCAGTTGAGTAAAAATTTACTAGACACTGGACTTCAGTTCAAAGATTTATTCAGCTCCATGTTTGACATGGGTCCTGGAGATGAGGATGATTTTGAGGATGAAGATGATTTATAATTAAGAAGAGCCGAAAGGCTCTTTTTTAGTTAATAAGGTTAATCCTTTTCATTTAAAATCACTTCAAAAGAATCAATCCAATCCCAATCAAAGCTGGGAATCCCTGTACCCAAAAGATTTTTTTACTCGCAGTAAATGCGCCATAAACCCCGGCAACTAAGACACAACCTAGGAAAAACAATGCCACCTTATCTGCCCAAATAGGATCTGAAATAAACAGTGACCATGCCAAGCCTGCCACCAAAAATCCATTGTAAAGGCCTTGGTTTGCTGCAAGCGCCTTTGTCTTTGGAAATAAATCTGCAGGAAATTGCCTGAAAATCCGCCTCCCAGTGGTTTCCCACGCAAACATTTCGAAGTATAAAAAATAGAGATGCAGAATTGCGACAAGTCCAATGACGATTTTTATAGCGATTTCCATGGTTTTCAAATTTTATGAATTTACATTTTTAAAGAGATTTTCCGGCTAAGGTGGAGGCATAACTTATATTTGCCCCATATGTCTGATATCCTACTGCCGGCGGCTTTCGAAAACCAAATGATAGAATTGCTCGGCAAAGAAGAGTTTGCGGCTTTCAAAAAAGCAATCGATGAGCCTTCCAAAACTTCTATCCGTCTGAATTCAGCAAAGCCAATCGAGATTGATTGGGAAAAATCAAGTATCCCTTGGTCTGATCAAGGTTATTTTTTAAAAGATCGACCATCGTTCACGTTAGACCCAGCTCTTCACGCAGGAGCTTATTATGTGCAAGAAGCTTCTTCGATGTTCATCGATCATATATTGAAGAGCCTTGAAATTCCAGCAGGGGTTTATTTGGATCTTGCGGCAGCACCTGGAGGTAAAAGCACCTTGCTTTCTTCTTATTTGGGTGAAAAGGGATTGCTTGTAGCCAATGAAGTCATTCAATCCCGCGCGCAAATCTTGAAGGAAAATATTGTAAAATGGGGCTTGGGAAATACGATCGTTACCAATAATGATCCGGAGCACTTTTCTCCTTTGGAAGGATTTTTTGATCTCGTTTTAGTTGATGCGCCATGCTCTGGAGAGGGTATGTTTCGAAAGGATCCACAGGCCCGAAGTGAATGGTCTCCTGATCATGTGGCACTTTGTGAGCTGCGACAAAAACGAATTATGGATCAAGCAGGAGCCTTGGTTAAAGCTGGAGGATGTTTGATTTACAGCACTTGTACCTTTAATGAGAAAGAAAATGAGGACATGATCCGATTTTTGACTGATGAGTTTTCCTATGAGCCGGTTCGAATTACTCTTGATCCGGATTGGAAAATTCGGGAAACTACTGTCAATAATGATGGTAAAACCTTTTTTGGTTACCGATTTTTTCCCCATTTAGTGAACGGAGAAGGGTTTTTTATAACGATACTCCAGCGCTCTGAAGACGCTTACATCCAAGAGCCGAAGCGAATCAAAGACTTTAAGCATCTTTATTTAAAGGAAATTTTTGATCGGGAATCTGCTGTTCTGGATCAAGAGCTCGGATTTGATGGATCGGGTAAATACTATACGTTGAATGACTCCTATTTCCGAATTTCAAAAGATTGGAGTCTTCACTTTCAAAAGCTTTCCCAACACTTAAGTCTGAAATATTTTGGTGTTGAGCTGGGCAAAAAGCAAAAGTCTGACTGGATCCCAAGTCATGAGTGGGCGCTTTCTCTTTTACCTAAAGTTGGTTTTGCGCAACATGAATTATCAAAAACGGAAGCTTTGGATTTTCTAAGAAAAAACGAGTTGGATTTAGCTGATTTACCAATAGGTTGGGTCTTGATGACTTACCAAGATCTACCACTTGGTTGGGTTAAAAACCTTGGAAATCGGATTAATAATTACTACCCAAAAGACTGGCGAATTCGGATGTGATTACTTTTCTTCTTCTGTCCAAGTGACCACTTCATCTTCTAAATAATGCGGATAGATCTTTCGATGCTGCTTCTTCACTTCGGAAATTAAGGCTTGCCGGAAACCTTCCACATTTAGTCCGCTAGCAGCAGCCATAAACACGGGCTTGATACCAGTTTTCTTTTCGTAGGCATCAGAAAGCGAATCAAAATCAAGATAGTTTGCTTCTTCAAGCTCCAACTCGGTCATCTGCATACTTTCTTCTTCGCTGGGCATAGTTTCCACCAAATCGATTTTATTAAACACCAATAGCACAGGCTTATCTCCTGCTTTGATTTCATTCAAAGTCTGAGTTACCACAGCGATATGATCTTCGAAATGTGGATGAGAAATATCCACTACGTGCACCAGTAAGTCTGCTTCGCGAATCTCATCTAATGTAGACTTAAATGACTCGATGAGGTGAGTCGGGAGTTTTCTAATAAACCCAACAGTATCAGAGAGAAGAAAGGGAACATTTTCGAGTACTACCTTTCGAACGGTGGAGTCAACAGTAGCAAACAGTTTATTCTCCGCCAAAATATCTGTTTTGGTAATCAAGTTCATCAAGGTACTTTTACCCACATTGGTGTAGCCAACTACGGCCACACGTACGATGCCTTTTCTTCCTTTTCGTTGAGTTTCTCCTTGTTTTTCGATTTCTCGTAATTTTTCCTTTAGTAGAGAAATTCTGTTTCGAATATCTCTCTTATCCGTTTCAATTTCTTTTTCACCAGATCCGCCTCGTGTCGTCGTACCACCTCGCTGCCGCTCCAAGTGAGTCCACATTCTAGTCAATCGAGGAAGTAGGTACTGAAATCTTGCTAATTCAACTTGTGTTTTTCCTTGAGCGGTTTGCGCTCTATTTAGAAAAATGTCTAAAATCAAAAGCGATCGATCATAGATTTTTACTTTGAGTTCATTTTCCAGATTCCGCATTTGTGATGGAGAAAGGTCATCATCAAAAATCACCATGTCCACTTCGAAATGGGTGACATAGGAAATAATCTCCTCTAGCTTACCGGATCCAACAAAAGTCTTGATATCTGGCTTTTCCATTCGTTGGGTAAAGCGATACACTGTTTTAGCACCAAGCGTTTCAGTTAAAAAGGCCAACTCATCTAAATGTTCTTCAGTCTCCTGCTCGGTTTGATACTGGCGAATTATACTGACAAGGACTGCGGTATTTTCTTTTGGGGCAGTTTCGTGAAGTTTTTGAAGTTTCCGGGAATATTTACTCATATATATCGTGATCTGCTATAAGAACTCAATTTGAACATGTAAAAGTTCTACTGAGAATCATTTCAAGTTCAAGTTTCTATTATTTTAAGAATATAGTTTAGGCTCTGGCAACAAAGTTCGCCATATTTCATCACAATAGATTAGGATAGTCTATTGAGAGGTAGTTATTTTGATGATTAATTTCATAGCAAGTAGAAAAAAAGTGGCTGAAATAGTAAAAACATCACTTCCAGGTGTGTTGGAGATTTTCCCAAAAAAATTTCTTGACAACAGAGGATATTTCTTTGAATCTTATCGAGTTGATTGGTTTGACGATTTTCCACTCGATCATGGATGGGTTCAAGAAAATCAAAGCTTTTCCACAGCAGGAACTTTGAGAGGTCTTCACTTCCAGCGAGGGGAATTTAGTCAAGCTAAATTAGTGCGAGTGGTTCAAGGTTCTGTCCTCGACGCTGCTGTAGACTTGAGAATTGGTTCGCCAACATTCGGGAAATCGTATTTGACAGTTTTGGATGCTGAGAAAAGTAATCTTCTTTATATTCCAAGTGGATTCGCCCATGGTTTTTCTGTATTGGAAGATGCTGTCTTTGTATATAAATGTTCTAATTATTATAATAAAGCCAGTGAAGGAGGAATACTCTGGAATGATTCCGATTTGGCAATTGATTGGAAGATCAAAGAACCGATCATCTCCGAAAAAGATGCAATATGGCCTTCATTGAGTGAATTCATAAAAACTGAGGGAGGATTATAATGGGATTGTTAGATTTTTTGAAGAGAAAGCCAGAGGAAGTGGATGAGCTGGATTTAAGCTGGCTGGAAGTAGATATGCATTCGCATTTGATCCCGGGGATTGACGATGGTTCAAAAACTATGGAGGAATCTCTCCAGTTGATCAAAAGACTTTCTGACTTTGGCCTTCGAAAAATCATCACAACTCCCCACATTATGTCGGAGTATTACAAAAATACGCCCGAGATTATAAATATGGGACTTGAAGACCTTCGCAAATCAGTCAAAGCAGAAGGTATTTCCATAGAAATTGAAGCTGCTGCTGAATACTATATGGATGAGATTTTTCTTGAGAAAGTTAAAAACGGCGAAGCGCTTTTGTCATTTGGGGATCGTTTTATTTTGGTAGAAACAGGCTTTATCAATAAGCCTCAAATGCTCCTAGAGATCATTTTTCAATTAGAAATGGCAGGATATAAGCCTATTCTGGCCCATCCTGAACGTTATCAATATTTAATCCATGACAAGTCCCTTTTGGAAGACTTAGTGGATCGTAATATCCTGTTTCAAGTCAATCTACTTTCATTGACTGGATTCTACTCCAAACAAGTCAAAGATTTTGGAGAAATGCTAATAGAGCGAGGATTAGTCAAGTTTTTTGGAACAGATTGTCACAATGAGCGATATCTGGATATGCTTGAAACACTTCCCAAATCAAAAATCTATTCTAAGATCAAACAATCTGAGTGGATGAACTCTTTACTTTGATCAGTGAACTTTTATGAAAATTCTGATTACTGGCATTACTGGATTATTTGGAAGTTATCTCGCAAAGGAATTTTCTGAACTGGGGGAAATTAGTGGATTAGTTCGGCGTTCCTCTTCCAAGCGACTTACTGAAAGTCTCGAATCAAATATTCATTGGTTGGAAGGAGATTTGGCAGATATAGACTCTTTGGAGGCAGCACTACAAGGCATTGACTTGGTAATTCATGCTGCAGGAATGGTTTCTTTTGACTCAAAAGATGAGACCAGTCTCTATCAGACCAATGTGAAGGGTACTGCAAACTTGGTTAATGCTATGCTCCTTGCTGGAGTGAAAAAATTGGTGCATATAAGTTCTGTGGCAGCTATAGGTCGAAGTCAAGAGCACCTCTTTATTGATGAAAACTTTAAATGGACAGAATCTCCATTAAATACAGTTTATGCTAATTCGAAATATTACGGAGAATTGGAAGCATGGCGAGGAGAACAGGAAGGGCTAACCCTTTTGGTTGTCAATCCTTCTATTCTTTTAGGGAAAATAGCTGACGATCGGAGTAGCACAGACATATATCACTATGTCCTTGAAGAAAACAGGTATTACCCCTCTGGAAATATAAACTACATAGATGTAAGAGACGCAGCAAAGATTACAAAGCTACTGGTGGAAAAAAATAAATGGGGGGAGCGATTTATTCTCAATAAAGAGTCAATTCCCTACCAAAAATTCTTTCAAATTATGGGAGTAGAATTTGGAAAGAAAGCTCCATACAAAGCCCTAAATCCATTTTTATTGCATCTTGTAGTATTTTTTAATGGAATATTTCGAAAACTCGGATTGAGTAAAAGTCCGTTGAACAAAAAAACTGCTCTGATTTCAAAGCAAAAAACAGTTTTTGAAAATAAGAAAGCGCAGGATCTATTAAATTTTGAATATTTCTCCTTAGAAGATACTTTTCGCTGGGCCAGGTAAACTTATTTTCAATTTCTACCGTTTTCAACAACCTGATTTTTCTTCTTCTGATACCTTTTATAGAAGGGGAAGAAAAATTAACAATACCTGATTTTGACAGAACAAATTATTTGGTAAATTAAGTAAACCATAACGCATTCGAATGACCGGAGATCACGATCACGATTGGGAAAACGATAAAAAGCTGGTAGAGCGATTTGAAAATTCTCTAAAATCCAATCTTGACTTATATTTTGAAGAAGAAGAGCTGGAAGATATTATCCGGTTTTATTTTGATCAACAAAAATTTCTGAAGGCACTGAGAGCTTCTGAATACTGTCTCGAAAAATTCCCCTATTCTGTAGAAATCAAGCTTTTGAAAGCACAATGTCTCATCTTCAATGATGAGCTTGAAGAGGGTATGAGTATTCTGGAGAACATCAATAATATCTCCCCTAATAATGAAGAAATCATTCTGGCACTTGCTAATGCACACATTCTAGCCGGCTCACATCAGGAAGGAATCGATTTGTTGGAGAATTTTCTTCCTCTGGCAGAGGACAAAGCGGAGGTATATTATTCGCTTGGAAATCTCTATCGTATTCAAAGTGACAATGTTAAAGCAAGCTATTATTTCAAAGAAGCAGTAAAACTTCGTATCAATCATGAAGATGCTCTTTTTCAGCTGGCAATGATTACGGAGGAGGAAGGTTCGTTTGATGAGATTCTGGAATTTTATCAAGAATTTATAGACCAAGATCCTTACAGTGCAGGTGCTTGGTACAACTTAGGTGTTGTCTACAACAGGCTTGGTAGATTTCAGGAAGCGATAAAAGCTTATGAATATGCCATTTTGATTGATGATGCTTTTGCATCTGCATATTTCAATCTTGGAAATGCGCTGATGAATACCGAGCAGTTCGAACTTGCTTTGGAAGCCTACCAAAACACCATAAACTGTGAAGGGGTAAATGCGGAAAACTGTTGCTATATGGGTGCTGCCTATGAAAAATTGGGCAAGCTCGACGAGGCATTTAAATATTTTAAAAAGTCGGCAAAGCTGGATGAAGAGTATGATGATGCTTGGTTTGGGCTGGGGATGTGTATGCTGAAAAAGGAAAAATTTTTTGAAGCCATCCACTATTTCAAGAAAGCTCTCAAGCTTACCAAGGAAAACGCAAACTACTGGGTAGGTCTGGCAGATGCCGAATTTAACCTTGGAAATATGCAGGCAAGTTCAGAAGCCTATGAAGAGGCAATCAACCTAGAACCGGGAATAATGGAGACTTATGTCAATCTTTCCTTGATCTATTATGAGCAAAATCGATTTGAAGAGGCCATTGATGTGACTTTGGAAGGAATCGAAGAGCTACCTGAATCTGCAGAATTGTATTTTAGGATGGTTGTTTACCAAATCAAAATGGGCAATTATAAAGAGGCGTTTTCATTTTTAGAAAATGGTTTAACTTTGGACTTCGAAAAACATACAATCTTGTATCAGTTGATGCCGGAATTGAAAAAGCAAAAAGCGATTTACAAGATTATTTCTCAGTATCGGGAGGAAAATCCCGAGTCCTAAACAAAACCTAGCTAATGAATTATATTCTGAATAACATTCCCGTTCGGACTCAAAAACCTCGAACCACAGGATTTACTATGGCCATGGATAAAGGCCTTTCAGTCCGTGAAACTGAAGATTTTGTAGATAATTGCTCCGATTTTGTAGATATCGTCAAGCTCGGTTGGGCCACATCTTATGTCACCAAGCACCTGGATAAGAAACTTGCAGTGTATAAAGAGGCTGGAATACCAGTTTATCTTGGGGGGACTCTTTTTGAAGCGTTTATTGTAAGAGGTCAATTTGATGATTACCGCAAGGTGTTAGATAAATATGATCTGGGTTTTGCAGAAGTATCAGATGGGTCGATTTCTTTGAATCATGACAAGAAGTGTGAATACATTTCCGAATTGGCAAAGCAGGTAACTGTTCTCTCCGAAGTAGGATCAAAAGATGCTGCTAAGATCATTCCACCATATAAATGGATTGAGCAAATGCAGACTGAATTGGATGCAGGAGCATGGAAAGTGATCGGAGAAGCCCGAGAAGGTGGTAACGTAGGTCTGTTTAGAGATTCCGGAGAAGTAAGACAAGGATTGGTAGAGGAGATTCTAACCAAAATCCCGGAAGAAAGAATCATCTGGGAAGCACCTATCAAATCCCAACAGGTCTGGTTTATTAAACTGATAGGAGCGAACGTGAATCTTGGAAATATCAGCCCTTCCGAAATTATTCCACTCGAAACAATACGACTTGGATTAAGAGGAGATACTTTCGACCATTTTCTGGGAGAAATCAAATTATAAAATACCCACTCCAAATGGGCTGATTGGTACGTACCGATCAGCCTTTATTTTTGACCATGGATTTATTCAAAAAGAACCTCCTTACATTCTTCAAAGGTATGGCAATGGGAGCAGCCGATATCGTACCTGGTGTTTCAGGTGGATCAATAGCTCTGATTACAGGTATTTACCAGCGATTGCTGGATAGTATCAACTCCTTTCATTCCGCTAATCTCAGACTGTTGCTCAAGTTTGAGGTGAAAAAATTCTATAACGCAGTCAATGGGACTTTCCTGCTGAGTTTATTGCTTGGGATTCTGACTAGTATCTTTTCCCTTTCAAAGCTGATTACATTCCTGATGAATGATCACCCGATTCCTTTGTGGTCATTTTTTTGCGGACTAATTCTTATAAGCGCTTTTGTGATCCTTCGTGAGATCCATCGCTGGCATTTAGGAGTGATTGTGGCTTTAATAATAGGTACAGTCGGGGCTTATTTTATTACTGAACTACCTCCCACTAGCAGTCCGGATGCGCTTTGGTTTACTTTTGTATCTGGAGCAATTGCGATCTGTGCAATGATTTTACCAGGTATAAGCGGAAGCTTTATTTTACTTATTCTGGGCAAGTATGAGCAGATTTTGGAGGCAGTTTCAAATAAAGACATCCTTACTTTAGGGGTTTTTGCTTTAGGTTGTGTGATTGGAATTTTGTCTTTCAGTCGGGTAATTTCTTGGCTGCTCAAGCGTTATTATGCCACCACAATAGGTTTGCTTTCAGGATTTATGCTAGGTTCGATGAATAAGCTTTGGCCCTGGAAAATTGTCACCGCCTATCGAACCTCCTCAAGCGGGGAACAAAAACCTTTTTTAACAGAAAATCTTTTACCTACTCAATATTTGGATCAGACTGGTTTGGAGCCTTTGATAGGGATAGCAATTGCAGCTTTTTTGTTTGGGATTTTTCTGGTTATTGGGATTGATCGTTTGGCAGCTTATTTGAAAAAATAATGAGAAAATTTGGCTTGATCGGTTTTCCCCTAGGACATTCATTTTCGAAGAAATACTTTCAGGAGAAATTTGAAAAGGAAGGTATAACGAATTGTAGCTTCGAACTTTTTGAAATCCCTGAGATCAATCAGCTACAAGAAATAATTGAAAATAATCCAGAATTAGAAGGGCTTTGTGTCACGATTCCCTACAAAGAGCAAGTGAAAGCTTTCATGGATGAATTGGATCCGGCTTGTGCAGAAATCGGCGCAGTTAATTGTATCCAGATTAAATCTGGGAAGCTTCATGGAAATAATACCGATTACATAGGATTTAAAAATTCACTTGAAAAATGGCTTGGGTCAGAGCGACCAAATGCGCTTGTGTTGGGAACTGGAGGGGCATCTAAGGCTATAAAGCAAGCATTAAAAGTTCTTGGAATTAAGTTTTTGAGTGTCTCCAGAAGTACAAAGCCTGGAGTGGTGACTTATCAGGATTTGAAAGAGAATCCAAGTTTTCTAAATGAATTTCAGCTTATTATCAATACCACTCCTGTGGGGACTTTCCCAAAAATTGAAGAAATCCCCGACATTCCAGCTGATCAGTTGACTGCTAACCATAGGGTCTATGATTTAGTCTATAATCCTTCTGAAACAAAACTGATGTCAGTTTGTCTGGCGAAAGGGGGAAAAGCCAAAAACGGCTACGAAATGCTGGTGTTACAGGCTGAGGCAGCTTGGGAAATTTGGAATACTTCTCCCAAAAAGTAGGGCTTAAAAATCTAACCAATTTCAAATTTTACCGAAAAAACCTTTCAATCATTAATTAGGAAGATCAACCTTTTTAAGGGATTATTTTCCTAGGGATATCCTTTGGCAAGCGAGTTAATAACTCATAATTTACCTGTTGGGTAGATTCCGAAAAGGAAGCCACTGTAATTTCCTTGCCTCGCTGTTTTCCAATCAGGATTACCTCATCCCCGATTTTCACGTTTTTCACTTTGCTTATATTCACAGCGATCGCATTCATTGTCACTGTTCCGACCACTTGGCAAAACTGCCCCTGAATCAATACTTGGCCTTGATTACTTAATAAGCGACTGAATCCATGCCCATAGCCAACGGGTACAATTGCCATCTTCATATTTTCAAGGGCCATAAAGCTATTTCCATAGCCTACAAATTCACCCATTTTAACTTCCTTGAGACTCATGACGGTACTTTTCCAGGTGATCAATCTACGAAGTGGATTTTTATTGTTTTTTGGGAGGTCGTGGAGTTTTGCAAAATAAGTCTCTTTGGTGGGCCAAAACCCATATCCGGCAATGCCTATTCGAACCATATCCATGATTGTTTCAGGAAAAATCAAGGTGGCTGCAGAGCAGGCGGTGTGAAATTTCTTGAAAGTTAAGCCTTGTTCTAAAAAGTAATCCTTGAACTCATGGTATGTTGCAATCTGGTTTTTAACTCGAACAAAATTACTGACACTTTCTGCTCCGGCATAATGGGTACAAAGGCCTTCTAGTGATATGGCTTCACTATTTTCTAAAAGTATAGTCGCTAGATTTTCTCGATCTTTCCGGTCAAAACCTGTCCGGTGGAATCCGGTTTCAACTTCAATATGAACTTTGGCAGGTGCCCCAATCGCTTTGGAAATGGCTATTGCGGCTTCCAATCGTTCAAAATCAAATACGTAAAAGCTGATTCCGTTTCTAATTAATTCCTCCAGCTCTTCCAAATACAACATCCCCAAAATCATGATTTCTGATCCTTTTTTGGAATGCTGAAATACTTCCAAAGCTTCGTCAGAACTAAAAGTACTGAAATGCCGGATTCCTGCTTTTTCTGCAATTTCAACCATTTGAGGGATCCCATGCCCATAGGCATTGCCTTTGACAACTGCAGAAATAACCGGATCAGGGCCTATTTCCGATCTGATATACTTAATGTTTTGTCGGTATGCTTTGGAACTGATTTCAAGGGAGGAGGTGGCAATCATTGTAATTTTTAATTTCAATCGAGAAATTAAGGAGCTTGCTTACAGCATCCCAATTATCTGTTACTTTTATTTAAATTGAGTATTATGAAATCCAAGTTTATTCCCGAAGATTTAAAAACCCGCTGCTCTTGGTGCCTCGGATTTGCCGAATACGTAACCTATCATGATACCGAATGGGGCGTGCCTGTTTATGATGATCGCATTCATTTTGAGTTTTTGGTTCTTGAAAGTGCACAAGCAGGACTGAGCTGGTCGACTATTTTGAAAAAGCGAGAAGGATATCGGAATGCTTTTGCCGATTTCGATTATGAGATCGTGGCAGGATTTCCTGAAAGCTATGTGCAGGAATTGCTACAGGATAAAAATATCATTAGGAATGTTTTGAAAATCAGAGGGGCGATCAATAACGCCAAGCGTTTTATGGAAGTGCAATTGGAATTTGGCTCTTTTTCGAATTATATCTGGGGATTTGTAGGTGGAAAACCAATTCAGAATTCTTTGAAATCCATGGAGAATGCACCTGCTACCACTCCGGAATCCGACCGATTGGCAAAAGACATGAAAAAAAGGGGATTCAAGTTTTTAGGAAGCACCACGCTATATGCCCATATGCAGGCTACAGGCTTGGTAAATGATCATTTAGTAGATTGTTTTCGATACAAGGACCTTAGATCTTAAGCGAAAGCAAAGAAGATCAACCAAACCAAGAATAGAATTGGCAATAAGACTGGGAGTGAGAATCGGATGATGTAGCCAAAGAAAGAAGGCATCTTGATTCCGCTTTGTTCAGCTATGGATTTTACCATGAAGTTTGGTCCATTTCCAATGTAAGTCATCGCACCAAAGAACACAGAAGCGATGGCAATTGCCATCAATTGGAATGCGGAATCCTCATAACCGTTTGCAGCGAATGTTCTCACTTCCTCTATATTATTGATAGAAGCTCCTTCTGATGCCATAGCGGCAGCTAAGAAATTCAAGTAAGTTGGAGCGTTATCCAAGAATCCGGATAGTACCCCAGTACCCCAATAAAGTGTATTGTGTGTAATCAAAGCAGCTCCCTCAGGTGACTTAGCAAAAATCCCGACAAGCTCGAGTGCTGGCATCATAGTGCCGAAGATTCCTATGAAGATAAATGCTACTTCCCGGATAGGCTCAAAGTTGAACTCATTGCCTTTGATCGCTCTTTGATCAGCAAATTTGTATGAAAACACAGCTACTGAAAGCATGATGAGTTCTCGGATATATGAGAATTTCTGACCTTCATAATGGATCGCGGGCACACCCTCAATGACATTTGGATCTAGAAATACAGAACAAATGATGATAAATAACCATCCGAAATTACGGACTCCAATCAATGAAAATTTATTCGAATAGGTAATTTCTTCAAGTTCAGTTTCATCGGAGGCTTTCCCCAATTTTTTATCGATTAGATAAAATACCCCGGCTAGAAGAAGCAAAGCAAAAATCCATGCTGGCCAGTTATGCTCTAAAGTCCAGAAAAATGGAATTCCTTTTAAGAATCCAAGAAATAGTGGAGGATCTCCGATTGGAGTTAATGAACCTCCAATATTGCTGACCATAAAGATGAAGAAAATTATATGGTAGGCTTGGATGTTTCCTTTATTCAATCGAATAAAAGGCCGAATCAAAAGCATAGAAGCACCCGTAGTTCCTATCAAATTTGAGATCAAAGCTCCAATCAATAGCAAGGAAACATTAGCCATTGGTGTTGCTTTTTTATCAATCTCAATTAATATTCCTCCAGATGCGATGTAAAGTGAAGCCAATAGGGCGATAAACTGAACATATTCCGCCATTGCGTGTACAGGGCTATGTACATTCCCTAAAACAAATAAATAGTAAAAGACGACCAGTATCGCCAATCCGATTGCAATTTTTGGATAGTTTTTATGCCAGAAATGTTCATAAAACAGCGGGCCAGTCGCGATCATTAAAAGTAGCATCACAAATGGAATCACTAGCCAAACCGGGGCAGCATGTGCATCTCCGTGCTCACTGGCATTTGCTTCATGACCCTCTGCAGCATCTTCATGTGTGCCATGATCTGCTTCTTGTACAACTTCTGTTTGGGAATCCTGCGCCGAAACATTGGATACATGAAAGCTTCCAAAAAATAGCAATCCGAAGAAAATGGAAAAACTAAAGATAAAATGTTTCATTTATTTAATAGGTTCGGCTGGGTAAACTGTCAAGTTCAATAAACTAGTTGGCTTGGGTGATTTTCACTAATGAACTTCTGCTAAACTACTGATTTTGGATGAAACTCCACAATCCTCAAAGAGTAGTCCGATGGAATTAATCAAAAATTAACTCCATCGGATGGATCTTATACACTGAAATTACACGAGTTGTGCCAAAGCTATTTTAAAGGAGCTTTCGGCCAGTTTAGTTTTTTCAGGATTTTCAGAATGTGTCTTTTCCAAGGCCTTTCGAATAGTTCTACTCACATCGTCGAAAATAGCCTGATCAGTCACTTCTGCTTTGTCACTCATGAGGTAGGCAAATACTCGAGCCATCCCACAATTTGCAATAAAATCTGGAATTACTGCGGTTACCTCATCGGCCAACTTAGAAATAGGCCCTTGAAATATCTCTTGATCTGCAAAAGGCACATTGGCTCCGCAGCTGATGACTTCAATTCCTGATTTTTGCATCTTTAAGACTTGCTCTTCTGTAATTAAGCGACTGGCGGCTCCTGGTATAAATATCTCGGCAGGTAAATCCCTAATTTGCTCGTTCACCTCTTCAAACGAAATCATATCTGGGCTGCTTAGTTTGTTCCCTTTTCGGTTTATGAAAAGGGTTCTAATTTCCTCGTAACCCAATCCTTTCTTAGTTATTATTCCTCCCTCTCTGTCAATAATACCCGTAATACGCACGCCGTATTTGGTTAGGTAAAATGCCGCCGCCGCAGATACATTTCCCCATCCTTGAATAATAGCATATTTACCATTGGTAAACCCGCCATATACCTCATAGTAATGACGTACGGCCTCTGCCACGCCCCAGCCTGTAATCATATCAGCTATGGTAAATTTGGCCTCCACATCGGGGCTCAATTCGGGATGTGTTATGGGCAATAAAACGCCTTCTTGCAGCCTAGAAATGGCCTTTAGTTTTTCTTCTCCTGTGTATTCTTTGCAGTGTCCGTTAACAACCCCCTCTTGCGGGTGAAGTAGGCCAAACTCTTGGGTTATTGGAATTACTTCATGAATCTCATCGACATTTAGGTCACCACCCGTTCCATAATAGTGCTTAAGAATAGGTAAAACGGCCTGGTACCATCGTTTGAGAACACTCTCTTTTTCCGGATGATTGGGGTCAAAATCAATGCCTGATTTTGCTCCACCTATGGGTGGTCCCGCTACGGTAAATTTCACCTCCATGGTTTTGGCCAAAGATTCTACTTCGTGTCGGTTTAATCCTTTTCGCATGCGTGTGCCACCGCCAGCTGCTCCATTGCGTAAAGAGTTTATCACGATCCATCCTTTGGCATCTGTCTCAGTATCGTTCCACTCAAAAACGATTTCGGGTTTTTTTCCCTCAAACTTTTCTACTAATTTCTTTAGGCTCATGTTACTTTATTTTTGAAAAATCACCATCCAATGAACCTGCTATTTGAGATGCAGAGGCTCCTGTTTGATGATGGTCTATATTGCTTTGATTTTTAATGCGCATAGCCCCTAACAATGCAAAAAATTGGGCTTCTTTATAATTGACAATATTTTCTTCGGGTATTACAAAACTGGCATCACTCTCTTGGGTGATGAATTCCATCAAAATTTTATTAAATACACCTCCCCCAGTGACTAAAATCTTTTTTCCTTCGCCATTATTGCCAAAACTTTGGTCTAGTGCTCGAGCTATTTGAAAGGAAATGTGAACCACTAAGGTTTTCATTCGATCGGCAACGTCGGTTTTTTCAAAGTCGCGTACAATATGCCAAAAATTCTTATTGATCCATTCACGTCCCAGGGATTTTGCTCCGGTTTTATGGTAATAGTCAATTTGATTCAATCGTTCCAAAAGGGTAAAATCAATTTGTCCTTCGGATGCGATGGAACCATAGGCGTCGTATTTTAAATTCCGTTCTCTGGCCAATCGATTTAAGACAATATTACAAGGCCCTATGTCCCAGGCACTTCTTTGCCCATCTATTTTTGCAGAGATATTGCAAAAACCACCCAGGTTTAAGCAGGCATCATATTCCGCATAGAGCAGCTCATCGCCTTTGCCAGCTAGGGGGGCTCCTTGACCTCCTTTAGCTACATCGGCTCGTCTAAAATTGCTAACCACGGGTAAATTTGCTACCGCGCTTAAGGTGGCTCCATCGCCCACTTGGCCGGTTAGCCATCCTTCGGGATCATGAAATATGGTATGTCCATGCGAGGCAATTAAATCGGCTTCTAAGCCTTGTTCCTCTAAGAATTGCTTTACCAATTCGCCCAAATACCGTCCATAAAATACGTCCGTGCGGGCATAAATAGCACTGTTTTGATACTTTAGTTGGCTCAATCTCACCCTCCATTTTTCCTCCATGGGATAGGTTTTGCTAGATATGATTTCTGCCGTCCATTGTCCATTATTTTCTTGAATATCACATAGCGAAAGGTCGGTTCCATCCATGCTTGTTCCACTCATTATTCCTATAACTTTCATGCCTATTTGGGGTTAAATAATCGCCCTCAAAGGTAGTTTATTTCATAAGTTTTTTACCAACTTGGGCAATAAACATCTGCAATTCTTACCTTTGACCTCAGATCAATGAGGCGCTTCGACCTTTCATAGGAGGACTGTTTTATGGGCCTGCATTGGCATAGATATACTTTGGATGAACGAGGCTAATTTTAAAAAAGATTGGGAACAGGGGGTAGAACGCTTTTTGCTGCAAACGTCTGGAAGTACCGGCGCCCCAAAGACGATTGCTTTGGAACGGGCTAAGCTTATTTGGAGTGCGGAACAAACATTAACATTCTTGTCTTCTAAACCAAAGCGCATGTATGTGTGCTTGCCTACGCATAAAGTTGG
Source organism: Algoriphagus sp. (assembly GCF_029254265.1). Taxonomy (GTDB): domain Bacteria; phylum Bacteroidota; class Bacteroidia; order Cytophagales; family Cyclobacteriaceae; genus Algoriphagus. The sequence goes on from NZ_JAQWXX010000014.1 coordinate 21,276, forward strand.
CGGATTTATGCAAATGGTGCGGGCTTTGGTTTGGAATATACCGCTTTACATAAAAACGCCAGAGGCGAAACCTGTTTTGGATATGGATGTAAAGGAGGCCTGTATATCACTTACGCCGCACCAGTTATATCATTGCCTTCAGTCGGAGAAAACGATGCATGCATTGAGCCAAGCGCATAGTATTTTAATAGGGGGTGGAAGCCTTGGTTTTGAGGTGCCTGATGTGATTAGCTCCAAACTGTTTCATACATATGGAATGACTGAAACCTATAGCCATATTGCGTATCGCAGGTTGGATTCGGATTATTTTTACCCTCTTGCAACAGTAGATTTGGATGTAAATGAGGAGTCTTGTTTGAAGATAAAATGCGCTTTAACAGAGGGGAAATGGCTGCAAACTTCGGATGTGGTGGCATTTAAGAATGGGGGATTTAAGATTTTGGGTCGCAATGACCATGTGATTAATTCTGGAGGTTTAAAGTTGCATCCCGAAGTGATGGAAGCGGAGATTTTAGCCGATAACCCATATGCGTATCATTCTTTTTTTATTGGTTCTATTAAAGATTCTGTGCTGGGCGAAAAGGGAGTTTTAGTAAAGAAGAGAGGTCTAGAATTAAGCCTTAGCCCTTCTTCCAATCTAAAATACATAAAAATGACGGTGGAGGTAGATTGTTTACAGTTTACAGCTACCGAAAAGATAGACCGAAGGCGAAGCATGAAGGAGGCGGGCCTGGATTTGGCATAAGCCAAGGCTTGAAGTAAAGGAATGTCTCGGCTTTTCCTATTTTAACGAAACACGGACACTTCTCCGCGCGCAATGTAAATGTCTTTTTTGCCATACAATAAGTATTGGTTAATAACCATGATGTATATATAAACTCCCTGTTGAACATCAGATCCCATAAAGGTGGCATCCCAGCCGGTTTTATCGGAGTATATTTTTTGGCCGTAGGCGTTGTAAATTTTTAAGCTCACAAGTTCTTCATTGGTAAGCAGAACCGGCATAAACTTATCATTTAGGCGATCATTGTTAGGAGAAAACGCATTTTCAATAAATATTTTCTTTCTCCAATATACCAATTCCATGGTGTCTGAGGCGGAGCAGCCTATGCCATTGTCTATGGTAAGTACGTATTTGCCTTGCGAGCCAAAGGTAAAGGTTGGAGTATAGCAGTCGGAACAAGATAAATCTATGCTCGGGCTCCAACTTCTTGTTGCAGATGAGGGCTTGTATCCGCTTCCGTTAAAGACGACGGTGCTGCCGCTTCTCATAGTAATATCATCGCCTGCATTTGCAAATGCTTGCTCTTTTCCTAAGGTAATAAAAGTAGTTAAGTTTGCTTGCTGAGCTCCGGCGATGCTGCTAGATGAAACAATATTGGAGTTGCTTACTTTATTCCATTGACCTCTGAACCAATTGGTGGTTTTGGTATAGTCTAGGTCGTTGCTTTTGTAGGTGAGTGCATAGTTCAAATCATTTACCCCTGTTTTCATGTAGTAATAGTATGTATTTTGTATTCTACATATACTATCCTGCAAGCTAAATTCATCAAATCCATCTATAGTAGGGTTGTTCCCATATAAGGCAAATTCGTATTCTCCTTGTGTTGGGCTTATGAGGGTTACGGGTCTGTAGTCTAATGCGTTGGTGGAGTAACCCAAGGGCAAATCAATAGTGGGAGCACCTGCAATATCAATATTCGTCACCACTTTTCCTGGAAAATCGGTGGATATATAACCCACAGTTCTGTTTACTGGAGTAGAGGCTCTATCTAAGACTAATTGATTGGTTTGCAGCGCGAGCTCGGCGCCGGTAAGGTCTAAGGTGTTCTTTACGGTAAGCGAAAGCTGTGCAGTCTTTACATTGCCTGCAATTCCATTTAAGCTAAGATCGTGAAATGAGCTGGAAACGGTTCCATCAATATTTTGATTGGTTCCATTAAAAAGAACGTTCCCATCTCCTGAGGAGAAGGTGGCATTATTAATCCAGTTTTGGCTCAGTGTTATTTGATTTGTGCCATTGGTTGCACATGTAATAGAATCGTTATTGGTTATGCTTCCTTCTACAATTAAGTTTCCGGCATGGTTAAAGGATCCATCATTAATAAAGTCAAAAGTTCTAAGGCTTACTAAAGCATCCTCTGTGGTACTCATAAGTGCGCCATCATTCAGGTACATCTGAGCGGTGCTTAGGTGTATGGAGAATAAGGCGGCTAATAGAGGTAAAACTCTTTTCTTAATCCTGCGTTTCATTATTCTTCTAGTTTTAAAAGCCTATCCATGATTGCTTTCTGACCATTTTGCAGGCTGTTGATTTGCTTTTCCATGGATGAGATAATTTCTTGTTGTTCTTTAACTGCTTGAATAAGCAATGCTGATAATTTACCATAGTCTACCGATTTGTATCCGG
>NZ_JAQWXX010000058.1 GCF_029254265.1 Algoriphagus sp.
GAGGTAAGCAACTTACGACCACTCGAGGTAAGTCGTGCATTTTTGATTAGTTCTTCGATCATTTTGTTCCTAGTTTAGGCAACAAAACCGGTCCAGTTATTTAAGCAATTAGGAACAGTTTCTGATAATGAAGCACAACATAATATATCCGCAATTGCGGCTATTTCCGCTATATCCTCCCTAAACCTAAAAACTTTTTTTCATTAAATACCCATCTAGTTTAGGGCTAATCGCGATTTATCCGACAACAAACGGATACAATCGGATACAAATGGATAGCTACCGACTTAGCCTTGACTGACCCTGCAACTTTGGACCATAAGTTTTTCCTCTGGCGAAAACGACAAACAAATTTTCTAACCAAAACAACAAACATTATGAATGCGCTAAGAAACAAAGTTCAGCTAATCGGTCACATGGGATCCAAAATCGAATTGAAAACCCTAGAAAGTGGCAAGGTCGTAGGCAAGGTATCCCTCGCCACAAATGAAATCTATAGAAATCAGAAGGGTGAGAAAATCACTGATACCACTTGGCATAATCTCGTCATCTGGGGCAAAAATGCAGAGCTGCTGGACAAGTACACGGACAAGGGTTCAGAGATCGCCATCGAAGGTAAAATCAGCAATCGGGACTATACCGATAAGGATGGCGTGAAGCGCTACATCACTGAGATCGTTGTCAATGAAATTCTCTTGATGGGCAGCTCAGAACGAAAAGAAAAAATGGAAGCAGATCTTCCATTTTAGCATTTATCCATTTTAAAAATCAAAGGCAGGATATTCAATTATCCTGCCTTTTTTTATGCTTTTGCTTTCGAGTCGAACTCACCAACTCGATTTTGAATTCGAAATTCGCAACAAATTAGATCAACTCTGCTCCTCTAAGCTGTAGAAAGACAAAGGCAATTGCACTTGATTTTCCTGAAGGCGCTGAAGCTTCACCCAAACTTCCTGATCTTTTTGGATTTGCTTGTATTCCGCTGCTTGAATCCTCGAGGCATTTTTATCCAGTTTTATAAAACCTACAAAGTCTCCGAAAGCTAATTTCGCAAAATAACCATGTTGATTTTTTCCTGTCACAGTCACTTTTAAGGTAGTCTGATCCTCGTAGTGATCTCTCAATAGTTGGAAATTAGGACTGAATCTTCGATCAATAAGAATTGCACTTAGTTTATCCAGATTATGGGTTTGAGTTAGTTTGAAACCTACGAGTTGATCCACTCTGGATTCATACGTTTTTTCCAGATCGATTTCCCATTTCGAAATAGGCAGTGGCAGGTAAATGTTGGTGTTCGTATGAACCACAAACCAGGTATCATCTTCCAATTTCTTTAATGTCCCTTGAAGAACTCCTTTAGCTTCAGATTCATCGGCAAGAGCAGTTCTTTTGGCATTGCTCACAAAACTCACTTCCGAGGCAAAGGCTCCTAATTCTGGGTCTGGAGATTTGGCAGGTATAAAAGTCACTTCATCACCGGAAGTATAGTTGTGCACCCGATCAATTTTTCCTTCTCGCTTTAATTCTTTTTGCCGCTTCCGGTCATTTTTAAAAAAGAAAACATCTCCTTTTTCACTTTCAATAAAACCATAGTTTTTATCTTCTATATATCGAATAACTTGACCATTAATTCTTGCGCCTTCTTTCATGGCATAAAGGTACAAAAGGAAATCGTTCTCATTCCCAATTAAGGATTAGAAAGGATCATCAGAAAAAAGGGCGAATGATTATTCGCCCTTTTTACCAATCAACTATCCGCTCGATTTATTAATTCTTCTTTTGAATTAAAATTTATCGCTTTCCCGGATTGTACTTCTCTTCCATCCGCTTTTCTACATCTGCTCGATAAAATGCCACATCCTTGAAATTTGCATCCGCATAGCGCTGCGCCTGATCATAAAAATGTGGGGAAGTAGGATCTGCACTTTGTCCGCCTGCAAGCATACTTTTGGCTTTTACTTTTTCGCCAAACTCAACCACTGCCACAAAGCTATTTCCACGGTAACCATACAGGCGCTTAGTATCTTCAGTAGCTCTTGCGCCATACGCCGCCAAAGCTCCCCAAGTACCGGAAGCTAATCCCACTGGAATGTAAGGCTTGCTATCATCAAACTTTAGGTCGATATCTCCTGTCAAGCGTTGGAATCTATTGATTTCTCCCCATGGGGTATTCCAGCTACCAAGGTCAGTATTCATTGCATCAAGTGTCTCTGAAAAAGTAGCTAGTATTTCTGTTTCACTTGGGTTCGGAACTTTACCATTTGCCGCATTGAACGGAATCAGGTAATTGATATTCCCATGATTTCGCATAAAATTCATCCCAAAGAAATGCGCCAAAGACATGGCTACAGATTCTTTGGAAGTCCGGTAATCCCAATCTTTAAGAATCTTGATTGGCTCAGTCAAGTTTGGATCCGCTCCTCCTTCTTGGTCATAAGCTTTCATCAACATTGGAATCAAGACTTCAAATGCTGGCAAATAAGGATCATATGCCAATTTTATAAAGCTATCCAAAGTCAAATTCTTAGCATCCTTCAAAACTTTTACTGCATGAAGTGCTCGGTAATTTTCCTGATCCGGAGCCATATATTTGGGATAATCAGACTGCTTTGGGCTAAACTCTCCAGCTGCAGTGAACGGCGTAGAGTTGGTGTTTTGAATCCAGCCTGTTCCAGGATTCAGGATCAAAATACTTTCATCTACCGTATGGATTCCAGTCCAGTCTGTTTTCGGATTGGAGCCATCCACAGGGCGCTGGAAGTCAAATGAATCGTCGCGCTTTGGGATGAAATTACCATGGAAGTAGGCAATATTTCCCTCGGCATCAGCAAATACAGTATTGTTTGAAGAGTTGGTTCGGATATCCATCATCTTCTTGAATTCGGCATAGTTGCCCAACTTAGTTCGAGTATAACTTTGTGTCAATGCATTGACTGGATCCCAATTGATTTTGGTGGCAACCCATTTATCATCGATTTTATGGGTGATCGGACCATGGTGAGTTCTATAAAACGTAAAGGTCTTTTCTTTGAGTGCTTCTCCTTCTTTGTATTTCAGCGTGACATCCTGAGCCACCACATCCCGCATTTCATCTCCATATTGATATTGAAATTTGCCGTCTTTTTCAGAAACATTTTCGACAAACTCATCTATAAAATCTACAAATGTGGAAGTATGAATCCAACCCGTTTTTTCATTGAAACCCTGATAAACAAAAAACTGCCCCCAAGTCACCGCTCCATAAGCATTTAGTCCTTCTTCACTGACTACATGTACTTCCGGCCGGAAATAGAAAGAAGTATGAGGATTGATCAATAGCATGGCATTTCCTGATTCGGTCAGTTCACCTGCTACTGCGATTCCATTAGAACCTTTTGGCTCGTCAAGCATTTCTTGATGATTGAGTCCATTCCTATATTCATTAAGTGCCAGAGCCTTATTCTCTTCATAAAAAGCTTTGATCCTCCGCGTAGGAATCTGCTCAATATCTCCACCAATAGAACCCTCGGAGAAAAACATAGGCATCCAAGGTTCATAATGCGTGATCACCTGAGGTGTCACTTCTGGGTGAGTTTCCAAATAGTAATTTACCCCATCAGCAAAAGCCTGACAAAGTGCTTTCAACCAATCCGGAGCTTTTTCATAAGCCGCTTTGGCTTCTGCTTCAGTCATGTAGAGATTTGCCCGGAGATCAGAATAGATCGCCTCCTCCCCTTCCAGTTCAGCCAATCTTCCGGTTGCCCAGATATAGTTTCGCTCCACTCTTCTGAAATCGTCTTCGCATTGTGCATACAGCAATCCAAACACCACATCGGCATCGGTTTTCCCATAAATATGTGGCACTCCAAAATCATCTCGGATGATCTCTACTTGCTCCGCTTTGGTTTCGAGATCGGATTTGGGGGCAGTATTTTGACAGGAAAAGATAAAACTGGCTAGAATAATAAGCGAAAGGAATTTCTTCATAGGGAGATATATTTCTTTGAAAGCTTGAAAGTAAACGAATCTTACTGACTCAGCAAGTGGAATTTTTAACGGTGGGAATCGTAGTGATTAACGGGAAATTTTTGCTGAAATAGTTTTAGAGTTTCTTCAGGAATGACTTGGCTCTGCCCATATCCTGCAACCATTTTTTCAACCTGTGCCACTGAACTTGCCCCGATGACAAGTGAGGCAACCACAGGTTGGGCTAGTCCAAAACGGATCAAAAAAGCTTCAGGGGAGAAATCTTGGTCATTCACAAAATCCTGAAATCTCTTCACTTGATTGGCATCATAATTTAAAAATGACTTAGGCGTCTTATCAATTAGCAATCCTTTGACAAAAGCTCCTCTAACCAAAACCTTGGCCGAACTTTTCTCTATTGCTGGAAAAGCTATTTCCTCTGGCCTACGATCGAGCGGGTTGTATTGCATCATGATGGTGGCAGGATTACTCTTTGACAAAACCTCCCTAATCACATTTGGGCGAATTGAAGAAATTCCAAAAGCTCGGATTTTCCCTTGTGCTTTCAAGATTTCAAAAGCTTCCAAAGTTTCATCCCAGGGATCTTCTATCGTCCCGCCATGGAGTTGATAGAGGTCGATGTAGTCAGTTTGGAGACGGGAAAGGCTATCTTCCACCGCTTTGAGAATGTAGCTTTTCTTTGGATTCCAATCCCAACCTGAACCGTCGGCCCGCAATTCATTGCCGACTTTTGTAGCAAGAATCACCTGACTCCGAACACTTTTAATCGCCTGACCAACTGCTTTTTCATTCCAGCCTTGGGAATATAAATCGGCTGTATCCAGAAAACTAATTCCTCCAGAAATCGCAGCTTCAATAACTGACTTTGAGGAATTCGACTCAGGACTAAGCGACATACAACCGAGTCCGATCTCACTTACTTGGATTTTAGATTCTGAGAGCTCTTTATATTTCATCTGTTTAAAATTTGTTTTTAATCCCAATAGCCAGCCCTTAGTCGGTTTAGGGGAAATCTCGCATTATAATCAAACCTACCTTTGAAGTCCGCATCTTTCTCTATTTCATTCAAACAAATTCCCAATTTTCAGCTTCTTATCAAAAAATCACGTTGAGTTCCAAGATTTAAAATTTTATTAATTCGTTAAATCAAGTTCGATCGCGCTTTAATCCCTATTTTTGGGCACTTAAACCTATTTAAATGGAATCAAGCATATTTGAAAATCCGCACATTTGGATAATTATTTGTGTTGAGAGGTTCAATATGACCCTTGAAAATCAATTGTAACCAGATGAAAAAAATCGCAGTTTTTACTTCAGGAGGAGACAGTCCCGGAATGAATGCTTGTGTCAGAGCAGTAGTCCGAACAGCTATCTTTAAAGGCCTTGAAGTGTATGGAATATATCGTGGATATGAGGGAATGATTGAAGGAGACATCAGGCGAATGCAGTCTTACTCAGTAAGTAATATCGTTCAGCGAGGTGGTACAATTCTTAAATCCGCTCGATCCCAAGAGTTTAGAACCCCCGAGGGAAGAAAAAAAGCCTACGAAAATTTGAAAGAATTTGGAATAGAAGGTGTAGTTGCTATCGGTGGTGACGGGACTTTTACCGGAGCAAAAATCTTCTTTGAAGAATACGGCATTCCCACTGTTGGCTGCCCCGGAACCATTGACAACGACCTATATGGAACGGATTACACCATCGGTTTTGATACCGCTGTAAATACTGCTTTGGAAGCTATTGATAAAATCAGAGATACCGCTGCAGCGCACGACCGGATTTTCTTTATTGAGGTGATGGGTCGAGATGCTGGATTCATTGCAGTGGAGTCTGGAATCGGAGGTGGAGCAGAATTTGTGATGGTTCCAGAAACCAAAACAGATCTAAACCAAGTTGTAAAATCATTGAAAAACCTTCGAAAAAGCAAATCCTCAAGCATCATCGTAGTGGCTGAAGGAGATGATGAGGGAAATGCCGAAGTGATTATGCAAAAGGTAAAAGAGAAGCTTAATGACAAAAACAAAGACTTCAAAGTCACTACACTCGGACATATTCAACGAGGAGGCAGCCCAACTGCCAGAGATCGGGTTTTAGCAAGTAGATGTGGAATGGCTGCTGTAGAGGGATTAATTGCCGGCCATCAATTCCACATGGCAGGTGTAGTCAATCAAGAGATCCGCTATACTCCATTTGCGGATTGCATCGGCAAAGCCAAGCCTCTCAACCCTGATCACTTGAAACTTATAGATATCTTAAATATTTAATAATGGGGTTTATTCCTATATTTCTTACAATGGGAGGAGCAATCCTCCTGTTTTTTCTAACAGTCAAAAACACCCTTCAGCGTAAATTTAATTTGCAAAAGGAGTTGCTTTTCAAACTAAAATCTCTCAATCCGGAGTTAGGTTTGCTTATAGGGGAAACTCAAAAGCCTGAAGAACTGATCAGTTTGTTAAAAAGCCAAGAGCTAACAAAAAGCTTAGCTGCAAAAGCCTCAGATCTCATCCGAGAAATGAAAATAAATCGCCACCAATACAATCAGCTGATCAAAAAAGGCCCTTATAACTGGGTGGCAAAAATATCTGGTTTTCAGGAGATTTGATCAGAGATAAAATTGAATATATCAATCTGATTTTCAGGATTAAACCATTTAATATCTGGATCTTTTTTAAACCAGGTCAATTGTCTTTTGGCGTATCTTCTGGAGTTTCGCTTCAGAAGTCGTATAGCTTCTGCTCGATCATATTTTCCTTCTAAAAAATCAAAGATTTCGGTATAGCCTAGTGTTTGAAGTGAATTCAGATGACGCTTTCCAAAGAGCGCATCCGCTTCGTCAAAAAGTCCAGCCTGAATCATCTGATCCATTCGCCTTTCAATTCTTTCATACAATTCAGGTCTTGGTCGTTCCAAGCCAATTTTTATCACTTTAAAAGGTCTATCTGCTTTCTTTTTAATTCTAAATGAACTGAAGGGCTTCCCTGTTCCTCTGATCACTTCCAGTGCTCGCATCAGTCGCTGGGGATTAAGCTGATCCACCATTTCAAAATAATCGGGATCCATTTTCTGAACTTCAGACTGTAGAAAAGCAATCCCTTTTTCCTGATAATCTTTAATAACCTGCTCACGAATTCGAGAATCAATGGTGGGCATTTCGTCCAAACCATTGACAACAGCATCCGCAAAAAGTCCCGATCCTCCAGTCATTATTACCACATTTTTTTTAGCAAAAAGTTGTTCTAAAAGTGTAATAGCATCCTGTTCAAACTGTTTAACATCGTAGTCCTCCTCTATTGAGCGGGAATTAATAAAATGATGCGGAACTGATTTCAGCTCTTCCGATGTAGGTTTGGCAGTACCCAAATTCATTTCCCTGTAAAACTGCCTACTGTCACAGGAAAGAATTTCGGTCTGATACTTCTTAGCAAGATTGATACACAATTCTGTCTTTCCCACTGCTGTCGGACCTACAATAAGAATCAAATAATACTGTGATTTCAATTTATTTTTGTCTTACTTATTTGATGAGAATTTCAAAGGTAAATAAATGAAAAGCAAAAAGGTCCTTATCGTAGAAGACAATGATCTGAACCGAAAGCTATTTGAGAATTTGATCGGGCAATATTGGAGCTATAAAAGCGCAATAAACGGCATTGAAGCGATTAATTTGCTGAATCAAGAAACCTTTGACTTGATCTTGATGGATATTCAAATGCCAAAAATGGATGGAATCACTGCACTGAAAAAAATCCGTCAGTTGGAATTGAGCAACTCCCCTGTTGTGGCAGTTTCAGCTTATGCGGAAGAGTTTGACAAGGCAGAATTTTTACAAATGGGATTTAATGATTTTTTGACTAAACCCATCCGAACCAAACGATTTTTAGAAATATTGAAAATTTATTTAGAAACTGGATTGGAAGAAATTTCAATTTCGGATGAAATAGAAGTACCTAATGTTCTTCTTGACCAAAATGTAGTTTCTCAATTGATGAAATATAATTCTAAAGAGACTGTTAAAAAGGTTTTAAATGACTTTGCATTAGAATTAACCAAATTAGTAGAAAAATATCACAAGGTGATAAACTCAAAAAACACCTCTGAACTAGCGGAGATTTTTCATACCTTAAAAGGAAACTCCGGAACAATTGGTGCAAATTCTATTTACCTCATTGCGATTGACTTAGAATCATTTACCAAAAAAAAAGAGTGGCCAGAAGTTGAAAAATTGTTTTCAAAACTGGAAAAAGAGAAAAAATTGTTTGAAAATTTTATTAAAGAAGCAACTATTTTTGAATTATGAGCGATCAAAAAAGAATTCTTGTTGGAGAGGACAGTTCCATTATCATTAATTTGACCCGGAGTGTCTTGGCTTTCGAAAATTATGAAATGAAGGCAGCCAGAAATGGAAAACAAGTCTTAGAATTGTTGGAAAAAGAGGATTTTGACTTGATTTTAATGGATTTGAATATGCCTGTCCTCGATGGAATAGAATGTACAAAAGCAATTCGGGCACTTTCGGATCCTGTTAAGTCAAAGTTGCCGATCATTGCTATTTCAGGAAATATGAACAATTACACAATAGTTGAATTTCGGAAAATCGGATTTAATGAATTCATCCAGAAGCCTCTTGATTTTGATATGGTCCTGGCCACTGTAAAAAAATATCTGAGCTAAAGTATGGCCATCAAGTACACAAAACATTTCTTGGACAAATTAGAGAATCTCTTTGCTGCCTCAGAATACATGCTGAGATATGAAAAGGGGAACTTCAAATCCGGTTATTGTGTCTTGAACGAGAACAAAATTGTGATCGTGAACAAATATTTCCCCCTAGAAGGTAAAATAAACGCCTTAATCGACATTCTGACTGAATTGAATTTCAATCCCCAGGATTTTTCTGATAAAGCCAATCAAGACTTTTTGACCGAACTGAGACAAACCCAACTTAAGTTTTGAAAATAACACTACTCGGTACCGGAACTTCCCAAGGAGTGCCAGTCATTGGCTGTTCTTGCGATGTTTGTAAATCATTGGATTTTCGCGATAAGAGATTTAGGTCTTCCATCCATATTGAAGTGAATGGTATGAGTTTGGTGATTGATACGGGTCCGGATTTCCGAATGCAAATGCTCAGAGCAGACATTCAAAAACTGGACGCAGTACTTTTGACACATGAGCATAAAGACCATACCGCAGGTTTGGATGACATTCGTCCATTTAATTTCAAACAAAAAAAAGACATGCCTGTTTTTGGCAGGCACCAAGTACTAGAACAGATTAAGCGCGAATTTGCCTATATTTTTTCAGGTAATAGATACCCAGGCGTTCCTCAAGTGGAAGCAGTCGAAATCGACACAAACCCTTTTGTGGTATCCAAAATCCCAATTATTCCGATTCCAGTGATGCATTACAAGCTACCTGTTTTAGGATTTAGAATTAAAGACTTCACTTACATCACTGATGCCAACTTCATCCCGGATGAATCACTAAAACTTATCGAAGGAACAGATGTTTTGGTGCTGAACGCGCTTCAAAAAGAGTCTCATATTTCCCATTTCACCCTTGACGAAGCTATTTCAATGGCTCAAAAGATAGGAGCTCGACAGACATATTTTACGCATATATCGCATCGAATGGGACTTCATGCCGAAGTAGATCAAGATCTACCATCCGGGATTTCTTTGGGATATGACGGGCTGGAGATATCTTTACCTTAATGCATCTTAATTACCATTTCCTAAAATTCCTTTGTCCTGAATTAGATCGTCTTTTTCGTGGAAAAGAAGTCACTGCCTGTTTTTCCCAAAACAAGAATGAGCTTATCCTTGAGGCAAAAGATGAAAAAGGAACGCAATACCTAAAAGCTCATCTCAACCCTCCCCAAATTTATTTGGCTTTTCCAGATGACTTTAAACGAGCCAAAAGGAACAGCATGAACTTCTTTAAGGAGCTTATTGGAGAGAAAATCACAGGTTGTGAACTCCTTTCTTTTGAGCGGGCTTTTTATTTCTCACTGGACTCCGGAAAAAAATTACTATTTAAACTTCATGGTAACCGGAGCAATGTGCTACTGTATCTATCAGATGCTAATGTCCCTGAAAAAACATTTCGAAATGAATTAGTAGAGGACAAATCTTTGGATTGGAATGAACTTGAGAAAGATCTCGACTTAAGTTTCGATCAATTTGAAAAACTGGAAAGCAATGCCTCCAAATTCCTCCCTACCTTAGGAACTTTTCCAAGACGATGGCTAAAAAATCAAGGCTATCTGGAATCCAATCTTTTACAGAGATGGGAAATGATGGAAGAGTTGATGGATATGCTGGAGACACCGCTTTTTTCTTTGGTAGAAGAATCTGGAGAAGTTCGCCTAAGTCTTCTTCCGGAGGCAGATTCGATCAGTACATTTTCCAATCCGGTCCAGGCTGTAAATGAGCTTTACTACCAAGCGCTAGTCAAAGGGAGTTTTGAAAAAGAAAAAAACACCTTACTCAAAAAATATCAAGAACAACTCAAAAGACAGACATCTTACATTGAAAAATCGAGTCAAAAACTCCTGGAATTAAGAGATTCTGCCCCTCCATCTAACCTTGCCGACGTAGTAATGGCAAATTTGCATCTTTTTGATAATGGAAAATCCGAGGTTGAGCTTTTTGATTTTTATAGTGGGAAGCAAGTAAAAGTCACTTTAAAACCCAACCAGAAACCACAAGATTTTGCGGCCTCACTCTATCGAAAAAGCAAGAACAGAAAGCTGGAATGGAAACAAATTGAAAAAACTATCGAAAATAAAAGGGCTGTTTCTGAGGCTTTGAAATCAAAAATAGATGCACTTTTCGCAATTGATGATTATCGAGGGCTGAAAGAATTCAAGAAGAAACATGGGGAAGACAAAGCCATACAAAAAGAGACAGAAAGCCTTCCATTCAAAGTTTTTGAACTGGAAGGATATACGATTTGGGTCGGAAAATCAGCCCAATCTAATGATGATATGCTTCGGGAATATGCTAAAAAAGATGACCTATGGCTTCATGCCAGAATGGTATCAGGATCACATGTCTTGGTCAAAAATGTCGTAAATCACCCTGCTCCTACTCGTGTTTTGGAAGCCGCTGCACAACTAGCAGCATTCTATTCTAAAAACAAAACTGAATCACTAGCCCCTGTGATCTACACTCCGGTGAAATTTGTCAGAAAAGTAAAAGGTTCAGCTCCAGGCTCTGTAGTAGTGGAAAAGGAAAAGGTCATTCTAGTACAACCGGCTGGACCAGAGGTTATATTCGGGAAAGAAATTCAATAACTATTTGGATAATAATTTGGTGGTGGAGCGGGCGCCCCGAGGCTAATTTTCTTAAATCCTTTCACCAAAATAAAGGTCCCGGCAATTCCAGTAGCACCACCTACATACAGTAACGTTTTTCCCAGATCTGGTTCTGTACCTAGCAATTGCCCACCTATAATTGTTACCGTATAACCAATAGTGGCCACTAAAATTCCGGTTTTCAGCTGTTTTTGAGAATTATGTAAGTTCAGCTTTACTTCATAAATCTCATGATCCAGCTCAATAATAGCCCTTTTTAATGAATCAATAGAAGGTAAACTTGATGTTTGACTTTTTGCTATAAAACAAAATCCCAAGACTAAGCTTAGCGTCAATAAGAATGCTTTCAGCATAAAATTTATTGATTAATCCAATTTTTGAATTCATTCACCCGCTCGCGAGCGACCACAATAGCTTCATCACTTTTAGAATTCATACCTAATACTAAGCGTCCATTATGGTAAGGTCGGATTTCTACAAGTGAATCGAGATTGATAATCATTGATCTTTTGACACGATAAAATTTCATCGGATCTAACAAGCTGGATTCCAACTCATTTAGCGAATAATCAATCAACATACGCTGCTGAGATCCATTCTCAATCAAATATGTCATCCCGCCCTCAGAATAAAAATAACTTACCTGATCGACTGTTACAAACGAAAAACGATTTCCAGTTTTAGTAAGGAATCTTTTTTTATAAGATTTTTGTGAATAATTAATTAAAAAGTTTTTAACAAATTCGGTCGACAAGGCCTTAAGAGGAGTCTGAATGGCTTTTTGACAAGCTTTAACTAATCGATCTTCTTCGATAGGTTTCAATACATAATCGATACAGTTGTGATCAAATGATTGCAACGCGTATTGATCGTAGGCTGTGATAAAAATAACTGGAGTATTAATTTTTTTTCCCTCAAAAGCCTGAAAACTTAACCCATCTGCAAGATGAATGTCACAAAAAATCAAATCGACCTGAGGAAATAAATCTAAACTTGCTTGAAATTCTTTTATACTCTGAGCTGTATCCAAAATCTTCCACTCCGGAAAGTTTTTCGCCAAAATGCTACTTATTCGCTGTTGAGCTAAAGGTTCGTCTTCTACTAAAAGTATGTTCATCGGTTTCTATTAATGGTAATATGACCTTGAATGAGTCTATTCCATCTTCAACATGGATAGACAAATTAAGAAACCTATATCTCTCGGATATGTTTTGAAGTCCTATACCTGTTGACTCCTCGGAAACATTTTTTGGCTGCTTCAGATTGAAAACTTCTATTTGATTACAATCACTTTTTATTTGGATCTGAAGTGGCTCTTTGAGTGTGAAATAATTATGCTTTACAGCGTTTTCGACTAATAATTGTAAAACGGCTGGAGGAATTAACTTGTCTTTACAGTTTGAATCCAGCTCCATTTTGAAGGACAATGAATCCTTGAACCGAATGGAAAGTAATTCAATATAATTTTTCAAAAAATCCAATTCTTCAGCTATTGTCACCAATTCCTGATTCTGATTATTCAAAATATACCTATAAATAATGCTCAATCGCTGCAAATAAGCATCAGCCTGTTTGACATCTTCATGGATCAAAACAGAAAGAGCACTGAGATTATTGAAAAAGAAGTGGGGATTTAATTGGGTGTTGATTGATTCCAGCTTTGCCTGAGTTGTGAGCGTTTTGAGCTTTTCCGCCTCAAGTGCTTTTTCGTTGAATTTATTATTGAAGAAAAAAATCGCATTCACACAATTCAAAAAAAGATTGATTCGAAAAGTGAACCCAAGCGTGAGTAAGAAATTTTGAAATGAAAAAGCAAATGCTCCTCCAAATATTATCCCTGTAATTTCTACAGAGATTAAAGCAATTAATGTTACCAGAATTAGACTTGTAGAAAACTGAAGAATTAAAGGATGAATAACTTTAACTCTGGGAAGGATGAATTTCTCGATACCGAGATTAACATACCAGACCGAATAAGCAAGAAAAATCACTACATAAAAAAGATCTCGAGAGGGAAGCTCTGCCTGAAAAAGACGGTCTCCTTCCAAGGTCACAATATTCCAGAAGGAATAAAGCCCTAATAATCCTGCAAAAATAAAATTAAATCGATGCTTAAACATATACTGCTCGCTCCTCTAACTTTCTAGGATTTTCTTGTTTAGAATTCGATTAGTGAGTTATTTATTTGAAAGCTAAGACTCAGCTTTTAAAGTGGAAATAAAAGGGACAGAAATTCTGTCCCTTTTGATTTGGAAGTTAAATAACTCGTTGGTTTGATTATAAAGTTGGAAGTAAAACCCCGTCGATGACATGGACAACTCCATTTTTAATGGCTACATCTGCCGCTACCACTGAATATACATTTCCTGCCTTGTCAGTAACTTTTACTGCATTTCCTGTTCTGTTTACCAATAGCATTTCGCCTGCAAGAGTCGGCACCATTTGGTCACCTTCTGCAAGGTCAAAAGAGAAAGCTGTAGCTGGTACCACATGGAAACCAAGCACTTTAGTCACCGCGTCTACACCTAAGGCATCGATTAATGCTTGCAAAGAGTTTAGATTTAAGCTTGAAAGAAGGTTTAAGAAAGCCTGATTTGTAGGGGCAAAAACTGTAATAGCATCTGCATCAAGCAAAGTTCCACCAAGTCCTGCTGCAGTCACTGCATCAAGTAATACCGTAAGATTCGCAGCAGTAGCTGCTTCTACCACATTAGGCAGACTATACTCAGGTAGAAGTACTCCATCGATGACATGCACTACACCATTCTCAATTGCTACGTCAGCAGCAACGACATTGGCAGTGTTTCCAAGAGCATCTGTAACTGTTACTCCAGAAGAAGATTTGGTCACTGTGAGATCTTGGCCTGCAAGAGTTGTAAAGGTATTGGTAGCTGCTAAGTCCGTTGAGAAAGCTACTGCCGGTACTACATGGAATCCTAAAATAGTTTGTAAATTTTCGATTCCTCCGATTTTAGCAACCAACTGGTTTAAGTTAGTTACACCGAAGGCAGACAAAGCTGCATTAAATGCATCATTAGTAGGAGCAAACACAGTAATTGCATCTGCATTTAGAAGAGCTCCTCCAAGATCTGCCGCAGTCACAGCAGCTAGTAAAGTGGTTAATCCTGCTGCATTTGCAGCTTCAACTACTGTTGGCAACATCAAATCAGGAAGCATAACTCCATTGATCACGTGTACAACACCGTTTGAAATCTCCACATCAGCAGCAACTACTTGAGCGGTTCTTCCCAAAGCATCGGTCACAGTAACAGTCGATCCTGATTTAGTGACTGTAATATTTTGCCCTGAAAGTGTTGTAAATGAATTAGTTGCCGCTAAATCACCTGAGAAAGCGACAGCAGGCACTACGTGAAAACCTAGAACTTTTTCCAAATTGGTAGCTCCACCAATTTTAATCACCAATTCATTTAGATCGGCTGCATTAAATACTTCCAATGCAGCAGCAAAAGCTTCATTTGTAGGAGCAAAAACAGTAATTGCTCCAGCAGAAAGAAGTGCGTCAGGCAAACCTGGAACTGCAGTAACAGCCGCAAGTAAAGTTGTTAATCCTGCATCAGTAGCAGCTTCAACCAAATTTGGCTTTGGTAATTCGATGCTTGGAATCAATACTCTATCAATAATATGGACTACACCATTTTCAATTTCAATATCACCTTGGATAACTCTTGCCGTATTTCCAGCAGCATCGATGACAGTAATAGACCCACCATTGTTATTTACAGTAATTTGCTGATTTGCAAGAGTAGTAAACGTATTTGTCTCTCTAAGTTGATCAGAAAAAGCTGCAGCAGGCACTACGTGAAAACCTAGAACAGTTTGTAGGTTCATTGCACCACCCAACTTAACTACTAAATCGTTTAAATCTGTAGCACCAAATTGGACAAGTGCATTCGCAAATGCTTCATTAGTAGGAGCAAAAACAGTGATCGCATTTTGATCCTGAAGAGCTGCTTCTAATCCTGGGATAGCTCGGATAGAAGTCACAAGAGTTGTTAAACCTGCATCTTGAGATGCTTCAATGAGTGTGGGATAAGGGATTGGCCCCTGGTAATCATCACTCACACAGGATAACACTGTTGCAAACAGTGCTCCTAAAAAGAGGAATTTGAATAGTTTAGTCATAGTTTGATTTGGTTATTTATGACTCTTTAACTCGCCTAACTCAAATAGGATTTGCAATTCATGATGAACTGTCAGATTTGCAAGTTGAACTGTGGAATGGTGTTAGTGAATTGTCTTGAAATAAAAAAGAGATTCATTTCTGAATCTCTTTTAATCTATTTTTTTCTTCTATTCTATTCTATTCTACTACGTGAACCTTAAGCATATTGGTTCTACCTTTTGCTTTCAGAGGCATACTCGCAGTGTTAATAATCACATCACCTGCATTTACATGCCCGTCAGATTTAAGTTTATTCTCGATATCTGTGAAAGTAGCATCAGTAGAGATTTGATTGCTGTATAAATATGCTCTTACTCCCCAAACAAGGCTCATTTGCGTCAGCAATTGCTTATTTCTTGTAAATACAAAAATATTAGCCAAAGGTCGATGTGAAGCGATTCTAAAACCAGTAAAACCGGACGAAGTAATTCCTACAATAGCTTTTGCTTTCACATTTCGGGAAAGTCTTGAAGCCATCAACAAAAGGTTATTACTTAGAAAAGTCTCGTCTTCTTCAGGGATTTTGTAAAGGTTGTGATAAATATCTGCATTCTCCTCCAGATAGCTGATAATGCTGCTCATCGCTTTTACTGCATTTACAGGATATTTTCCAGAGGCAGTTTCAGCAGATAGCATCACTGCATCTGCTCCGTCTAATACCGCATTGGCAACGTCGTTTGTCTCCGCACGGGTTGGTCTAGGATTGACGATCATACTCTCCATCATCTGGGTAGCGATGATCACAGGTTTGCAAGCGAGCTTACACTTTTCTACGATTCTCTTTTGCCAAAGGGGAACAATCTCCATTGGAACTTCGACTCCCAAATCTCCTCTTGCCACCATTATAGCATCAGTTTCAGCGATGATTGCATCTATATTTTCTAATGCTTCAGGTTTCTCGATTTTAGCTACGATTTTACAAACTTTTCCTGCTGCTTCAATCCTATTTCTTAGATCTATGATATCCTCTGCAGTTCTTACAAAAGAAAGCGCAATCCAATCAACATCTTGACTCAAACCAAATATCAAATCCTCTTTATCTTTATTTGTAAGAGATGGAGCGCTGACTTTCGTGTTTGGGAGATTAATACCTTTTCTTGATTTAAGGATTCCTCCATGAATAACAGTACAGTTGACATTTTTACCATCAGTATTATTCACCAACACTTCGAGATTACCATCGTCAATCAAAATTCTATCTCCCGATACAACATCATTTGGCAAGTTTTGGTAGACCGTACTGACTAAAGAGCTTGTCCCGACCACAGGGTCATTTGTGATGGTGATTTGATCACCCGGATTGATTTGGACTCCATTATTTTCCACTTCCCCAACACGGATTTTAGGCCCTTGAAGATCTTGAAGTATTCCAAGATGGGTATTTAGTTCTTGGTTTACTTGTCGAATAATTTGGATTACTTCTTGGTGGATTTCATGCGATCCATGAGAAAAATTTAATCGAAACACATTAGCACCCGCAGCTGCAAGGCTTTTTATTGTTTCATAATTATTTGATGCGGGACCGATCGTCGCAAGGATTTTGGTCTTGTTGAAATTACTCATTAGATTATTAGTAGGTTAATAGGTTTTCTTTTGATTTTAATTTAGATACATCAAGTTTCATCACATTCTGAACTAATGGATTTTGAGATAGCTTCTCAGCAAATGTATTAATACTTATCTGAAAGGTCTCGTCTTGAACCAAAAGGAAATAATCCATTGATCGGAGTTCAGGGATAAGGTAAGAAATCTGATTTGTTGAATTCAGCGCTTTGTTTTTCAGAAGTTGAACAAAACCGTGTGGCAAAGAAAGAAAATATTGTGAGATTTTTAGGGAAGTTCCATTGTAAAAATCAAGTTCCAAATCTTCCACTTTTACTAAATTAAGTTCGAGCTCTCGATTGATTAACCAAGCAGCCTTATAGTCCCTTACAGGGGAGACAAGCCCCAAAAGGTCAAAATCATACGCATGTTCAACTATTAATTTGGACTTCTTCATTAGGGAAGAAAATGAATCAAAACAAAGTTAGAAATAAAAATTCAACGGGAATAGTTAGCAATTTGCATAAAAATTTACTTCGATCTTTTCTTTGCCAATTAGGTTTTAAATATATTTCTTTGCGTAGTGTTATTAACTAAACTGATCACAAAATGTCTGAAATTGCACAAAAAGTAAAAGCCATCATCGTTGACAAACTTGGCGTAGAAGAGTCTGAAGTCACTTTAGAGGCAAGCTTCACCAATGATCTTGGTGCTGATTCTCTTGATACTGTAGAATTAATCATGGAATTCGAAAAGGAGTTCAATCTATCTATTCCTGACGATCAAGCTGAGCAAATCGGAACAGTTGGACAGGCTGTCTCTTATTTGGAGGCAAACGTTAAGTAATAATTTATAAATTCATTCCATGAATTTAAAAAGAGTTGTTGTAACAGGCATAGGTGCTCTCACACCAATAGGTAATACCGCTCCAGAGTTTTGGAAAGGTCTTTCTAATGGTGTGAGCGGTGCTGCGCCTATTACTAGATTCGATGCCTCTCTATTCAAGACACAATTTGCATGCGAAGTCAAAAACTTTGATATCGAGCAATTTATTGATAGAAAAGAGGCGCGCAAAATGGATCCCTTCACTCAGTTTGCCATGGTAGCAGCCGATGAGGCTATGGTAGATTCAGGTTTAGATCTTGAAAAAATTGATAAATCAAGAGCCGGAGTAATCTGGGGATCAGGAATTGGTGGCTTACGGACATTTCAAGACGAAGTGACTGCATTCGCTTTAGGTGATGGTACGCCTAGATTTAATCCATTCTTCATACCGAAGATGATTGCTGATATCAGCGCAGGCTTTATCTCAATTAAATACGGTTTTCGTGGACCAAACTTCGTTACCGTTTCTGCCTGTGCTTCTGCTACCAATGCCCTGATTGATGCATTCAATTACATCAGACTAGGCAAAGCTGATATTTTTATCAGTGGTGGATCTGAAGCAGCAGTAACTGAGGCTGGAATAGGTGGTTTCAATGCCATGAAAGCACTATCTCAAAGAAATGATTCTCCTGAAACAGCTTCTCGACCATTTGATAAAGATCGAGATGGATTTGTTTTAGGTGAAGGTGCTGGTGCATTGATTTTGGAAGAATATGAATTCGCTAAAGCTCGCGGCGCTAGAATTTACGCAGAACTTGTAGGTGGAGGAATGACTGCTGATGCTAATCACATCACTGCTCCGCATCCTGAAGGTCTTGGTGCTAGCAGTGTGATGAAAATTGCATTAGAAGATGCTAATATTTCACCAGAAGCGATTGATTATGTAAATGTTCATGGTACTTCCACTCCTTTGGGAGATGTGAGTGAAACCAAAGCGATTGAAACGGTTTTTGGAGAACATGCTTACAAAATGAATATCAGTAGTACTAAATCAATGACTGGTCACTTATTAGGAGCTGCAGGGGCAATAGAAGCTATTGCATGTATCTATGCTATCAACAATAGCTTAGTCCCTCCTACGATCAATCACTTTACGGATGATGAGAGTTTTGACAAGCGTCTGAATTTAACTTTCAATACCGCGCAAAAAAGAGAAATCAACTATGCGTTGAGCAATACTTTTGGATTTGGAGGACATAATTGTTCTGTCATATTCAAAAAATACAATTAATCCCAGTTTTGAAATTATTTCAAAGACTCGGGATACAGTTTTTTTTCTTAAGTGAAAAAGACAAAAGGCTTGCTTCCTCCATCAAAATGATGATAGGAAGCAGGCCTTTAAATTTATCTCTATACAAGTTATCCCTGACTCCCACAGGACTCAGCGACGAAACAACCAAGGGGTTTAGAATCTCCAACGAACGTCTTGAATTTTTAGGAGATGCTATTCTTGGTGCGGTAGTGGCTGAATATCTTTTTTTGAAATACCCTTACAGAGATGAGGGCTTCTTGACCGAAACACGCTCCAAACTGGTCAATCGAGAAAATCTAAATCATACAGGGATAAAAATCGGATTAAAAAAGATTTTGGATATGGAAATCGGTGATCGGAGTTTTACCGGCAATAAGTCCTTATTCGGAGATATTTTGGAAGCATTTATCGGTGCGATATACATGGATAAAGGCTACAAATTCACAAAATCATTTATACTGAATCGAATTTTGCTTCATATGGATTTGGATGATATGATTGCAACCACGACCAACTACAAGAGCAAGATTATCGAGTGGTCTCAAAAGGTCAATAAACAGATTGAATACAAAGTGGTTTCTATAAATGGAAATCAACGATTCAAAGAATTTATTGTGGCCTTACATGTAGAAAATGAGTCAGTAGCACAAGGCAAAGGGGCTACAAAGAAGAAAGCTGAACAAGAAGCATCAAAAAATGCTTGCGAAATCCTCAAAATTGCAACTTAAGCAAGTAAATTTACAGTCTACCTAACTGACGAATGCCCCCTATTAAAATCGCTGCAGCAACACTTAATCAGACTCCACTAGATTGGAAAGGGAACCTAGACCGAATCAAAGAAGGTATTGAAAAAGCTAAGAATGAACAGGTTGAAATCCTTTGCTTCCCAGAACTTTCGATAACTGGATATGGTAGCGAAGATCTTTTTTTAAGCTATTGGTATCCCCGAAAAGCATTAACACAGCTAGCACAGCTCATCCCTTTCTGTACAGACATTACTGTGGCAGTGGGTTTGCCTGTTCGAATTCAAGACAAAGTTTATAATACAGTTGCCATAATAGAAAATGCGAAACTTAAAGGATTCGTAGCAAAGCAGTTTATGGCCATTGATGGAGTTCATTATGAATTCCGATGGTTCACCCCTTGGAAGGCAAATGAGATCATTCAACTGGAATTTGAAGGAGAAAAATATCCATTTGGAGATTTGACTTTTCATCACAAAGAAATTCATTACGGTTTTGAAATCTGCGAAGATGCCTGGAGGGGAGACATTCGTCCTGGATATAGGCTTTGTGAACGGAAAGTAGATTTAATCTTTAATCCAAGTGCAAGTCATTTTGCGATGGGTAAAAGTACTTTGAGAGAGGAACTAGTCACTCAAAGTTCAAAGACTTTTGATTGCTTTTATTGTTATGTGAATCTCCTTGGAAATGAGGCTGGAAAAATGATTTTCGATGGAGAAATCATGCTTGCAAAATCTGGTGAATTAATTGCTAAAAATGGGCTTTTATCATATCAGGATGTCCAAGTAAAATCTTTTTTTCTTTCTTCAGAAAAGCAAGAAATCACCCCAATACTTTCTAAAGAAGAAGAATTTGTACAAGCTGCATCTCTTGGTCTTTTTGATTATTTAAGGAAAAGCCGATCAAAAGGATTTGTGCTTTCGCTATCCGGCGGCGCAGATTCTTCAACCATTGCCATTTTAGTATCTGAAATGGTGAAAAGAGGTATAAAGGAACTAGGTTTAGAATCATTTATCCAAAAAACTGGAATTTCGATTTCCTTGAAAGGGAATAATTCTGAGAAAGAGATTGTGGGGGAATTATTGACTACGGCCTACCAAGGCACTTCAAATTCCTCAGATGAAACTTTTCAAAGTGCTGAAAAACTTGCAGAAAGTATAGGTGCAAAATTCTACAATTGGACAATCGACGAAGAGATTAACTCCTACACTAAAAAGATTGAGAAGGCAATTGGTCGAAAATTATCTTGGGAGACGGACGATATTACTCTCCAAAATATCCAAGCTCGAACTCGATCGCCGATCATCTGGATGCTTGCAAATATTAATAATGCCTTATTACTTTCTACTTCAAATAGAAGCGAGGGTGATGTTGGCTATACCACCATGGACGGGGATACCAGTGGAAGCATTTCTCCGATCGCAGCGGTAGATAAATTTTTCATCTTAAAATGGCTTACTTGGGCAGAAAAAAATCTAGACCAGCCTGGACTTAAGTGGGTAAATGCTCTTCAACCTAGTGCAGAACTACGGCCTTTGGAAAGATCACAAACTGATGAAAAAGACCTTATGCCTTATTCAGTGATTTTAGAAATCGAAAAATTAGCTATAAAAGATCGAAGATCACCACAAGATGTATATCTGATTTTAAATGACGAACTAGATCTCGATCCAACAGTACTAAAGGGTTTTATCAAAAAATTCTTCCAACTTTGGTCCCGAAACCAGTGGAAAAGAGAACGATTTGCACCTTCTTTTCACCTAGATGAGTTTAGTGTGGACCCTAAAACATGGTACAGATTCCCAATCCTCTCAGGAGGATATAATGAAGAACTCGAACAATTAGAACAACTCTAATCACCAAATTATGCTTGAATCAATTCTAAGTTACGTAGTATGGGATCCTAACCCGGCAGTTTTCCCGGGTTTTGAGCGATTACGTTGGTATAGTTTACTTTTTGCCTTGGGCTTTATTATCTCACAGCAATTCATGGTTTATTTTTTCCGTAAGGAAGGTCAAGATGAAAACCTAGTCGACAAACTGACTATTTATATGGTTTTAGCGACTATAATAGGCGCTAGACTTGGTCACGTCCTGTTTTATGAGCCAGAAAAATACCTAAGTAATCCAATAGATATTCTGAAAGTTTGGGAAGGAGGACTTGCAAGTCACGGAGCTGCAATAGCAATTTTAATTGCATTATGGATTTATGCAAAAAAGACACCTGGGCAAAGCTATCTCTGGGTAGTAGATCGAATTGTAATCGTCACCGCAATGACAGGCGCTTTAATCCGATTTGGAAACCTAATGAATTCAGAAATAGGTGGAAAAGAGACCTTAACGGACAATGGCTTTGTTTATGCTTGGCATATAGAAGAATTACTCCAATCACTTAGAGTTCCTGTGGAATCAATCGAAGCCTACAAACCAACTGATCGCCAAGGGGAATTGCAAGGGAATGGAATTGTCCCTATGAACATCGATATAGAAATCAATAAGGGCACCTATGATTTAGCTGATCTCGAGAATACCTTAAGAAGAGACATTAAATATGCACTGACCCAGTTTAATTCCTCCAAAAATTACTATGCAGAACAAGTGGAGACACCGCTTGATTTGACAATAGTAGATCAGGGAGATCACTATTTGGCAACAGTAAAGACCTTTGGAAAAGCTAAACATCCTACCCAGATTTATGAATCAATTTCATATTTCATCATTTTCTTGATCCTATTAGCCATTTGGAATCATTACCGTGAAAGAACACCAGAGGGACTGCTCCTTGGGCTTTTCTTGATTAGTGTATTTGGAATGCGATTTGTTTGGGAGTTTTTCAAAGAAAATCAAGTTGACTTTGAAGAATCAATGGCATTCAACATGGGTCAACTGCTAAGTGTTCCTCTTGTGCTTGGAGGTATTGTTTTAGTAATACTAGCCTTAAAAAAGGGACCTAAGTCTTTGAAAAATTAAGGAACAGGATCATGACCATGTCCACCCCATGGATTGCAACTAATTATTCGCTTGATTCCCAACCAGCCTCCTTTGAAAACTCCGTGTTTCAAAATTGCCTCTTTGGTATATTGGCTGCAAGTGGGAGTATATCTACAACTTGCAGGAAAAAGTGGAGAAATAGTGTATTGATATACCAAAACTGGAAATATTGCTATCTTTCGAACGATGGTCTTAAACATGATTTGATTTTAAATTAAAGGCAATCTATCATTTAACCAAAAATACTTCTTTCCGATTCCATCTTGCTATCCAAGCGACTACATATCACCTTCTTTTTTTCTGCCTTCATTTTGATTTTCGGAGTATCAGTTCCGATTCCTAGTATTGCACAAAATGATAATTCTCTGGCACCCTCTAATGAGCGCAAAGTAAAGGTGAATAATATCTTTATTATCGGAAATGAAAAAACTAAAAAATCAATTATTTTTCGAGAATTGGATTTTGTTACTGACTACTATTATGATTGGGAAACACTTCTTGAAATATTAGTTGCTGACCAGAAGAAAATTTATAATCTGAGGCTTTTTACATCCGTAGAGATTACCCCTCTTGAAATAGATGAAAAAGAAATAGAAGTGCTCATCACAGTGAAAGAGCGTTGGTATCTTCTACCTCAATTAATATTCCAACTTGCAGACAGGAATTTTGCAGAATGGTGGACGAATCAGAACAGAGACTTTTCAAGGGTGAATTTTGGCCTTCGCTTAAGTCATTCGAATGTCGCCGGGAGAAATGAAAAACTGAGATTCTCAGGACAGTTGGGCTTTACCAGGGCTTTGGATATTCAGTACAGTAAACCATATATTGATAAAAAGCAGAAACATGGCTTAGCTTTCCAGGTGAATTTCAATGAGAATAAAACCATCCCTATAAAGTCAGAATTTAACAGACAAGTATTTTATACATCAGAAGATGAAAGGGTACTGCGCAAGAACTTTGGCGCTGCTGTCAGGTATACCTACCGCAGGAGTTTCTATAATTTCCATTTTTTCACTCTGGGTTATACTAACACTTCTATAGATCCTGAAATATTGGTACAGAGTCCCTCCTACTTTCAAAATGGAAAGACACAACTTCAGTATCTCTATGGAACTTATATTTTCAGACATGATCGACGTGACAATGTTGCCTATGCCACTGATGGAGAATTACTCCAACTTTCGATTACCAAATACGGGATCTTTTTTGTTGAGGATTTGGATGAAGTAGAAGTGAGCATTACTGCCAATAAATACTTCAAGTTTAATGATCGTTTCAATTTCAATACAGGATTGACCGCAGACTGGTTCCTAAGTCAAAGCCAACCTTACACTTTGGTTCGTGGGATTGGATATTCTCCTGATTTTATTAGAGGTTATGAGTTGAATGTAGTCGAAGGACAGCAGCTCTATGTTCATAAAAACAGTTTCCGCTGGAAAATCTTTGATAAGGAGTATGACATTTCGAGGTATTCCAAATTGGAGCAGTTTAGTACCATCCCAATCCGATTATATTGGAGTGCCAATTTTGACCATGGTTATGTCACTGATCGAAATAAAATCCCTGAGAATTCCCGATTGACAAATACATATCTATTCGGATATGGAATGGGAATAGATTTGGTTGGTTTCTATGACTCAGTACTGAGATTTGAGTATTCGCTTAATAATAGCGGTGAGGGTAATTTCTTTTTCAATTTCAAGACTCCTTTCTAAGCTTTTTTTGAATTCTTTTTTCTGGAAAAATCTGGACTTAGTTGAAAATTAAAATTTTTAACTAAATTCAACATCAAATTTTTTCCAATCATGAAGCATTCAATTTTTCTAAGCTTCCTTTTCCTGCTATCGGCAAAAACTTTTGCCCAAACAGATCCCTTAACTCAAGTCCACGGAGCTCAAAATCAAAGTATTGGGAATATCCGGGTTTTTGGATCCTCTGCATGGAGTTACTTTAATAACCCTGGCATTCTTGCTAAGTTAGAAGCTGACCAAATTGTCGTAGGATATGATCATCGATTTGGTCTTAAAGAACTTAATACTTATGACTTAGCAGCCTCACTCCGAAGTAATTTCGCCACTTTCGGATTTGGAGTTAGCCGATTTGGGGGGAAATTATTCAATCAGCAGTCCCTTGGAATTGCGTTTGCAAATCAATTAGGAATAGTAAGTTTTGGTGGTAAAATAGAGTGGTTCCAAACACAAATCGAAGGGTTTGGCTCTGGAAATAGTTTGATTTTCAGCCTGGGAGGAATCGCAGAATTAGACCCAAAACTGAGTTTAGGCGCGACTATTGGAAACCTGACGAGGGGGAAGCTGGGTAAAAACAGTGATCAAAGACTTCCAACAGGAATAAGTCTAGGCTTGGCTTATACTCCAATTGATCAACTTCAATTTTTTGCAGAAGTAGAAAAAGATATTCAAATCTCAGCAGTCTACAAATTCGGATTAGAGTATGAAATAAAAGAATGGATCGCCCTTCGAACAGGAATAAATTCCAATCCTGCTAAAATCTTTTTTGGTTTAGGCCTAAAGCATGAAAGATTTGGGATAGACTTTGGCTACGGACAAAACAATCCCTTGGGAAGCACTTCTCATCTAAGTCTATCATACTCTTGGGACTAATGAGAAGTATCGGGAAAATTGCAATCGTAGCAGTTCTAAGTATGTATTATACTGAGGCGAAAGCTCAAGCACCTCCAAAAATACCTATAGACCAGGAGCAGCTCATCGAACGACTCTTTCCTGTCCAAGATGAGGATATTGATTATGAAGCAATTTATGAAGTTCTTTTTCAGCTTTATTCTAATCCGATCGATATTAATAAAGCAGATTCAGAGATCCTTCAAGCCAGTTACCTCTTGAGTCCTGATCAGATTAGCAACTTGATAAGGTATAGATCTGAATTTGGGGACTTTATTTCCTTGTATGAACTTCAGGCTATCCCAGGTTTCGACTCCAACACCATTGATCAAATTATCCCATTCTTAACCCTTGGAAACGAAAGTTCAGGTAAAACCCAGTCGTTTTGGAAAAGAGTAAAAATGGAGGAACAGGCTTACTTTTTATTTCGTCATCGGAGGGTTTGGGAAACTCGAAGTGGATTTACTCCACCTGATACGAGTTCAACCGGAAGAATTTCGTCAAGATACTTAGGGGATCCAAATGACCTTTACCTTCGCTTTCGAATTCAACATGCACGAGATTTCAGTTTGGGCCTAACCTTAGACAAAGATGCTGGCGAGCAGTTTACTTGGGATAGGAAAAGCGCCAGATATGGTTTCAATTTTCTTTCCTTTCATTTTACCCGATACAACATGGGTAGGTGGAAAGCTATCAGCTTGGGAGACTTCCAAGTTTCATTTGGACAAGGGCTGGTTTTTGGAGCGGGATATTCACTTGGGAAAGGAGCAGAAACAGTACCCACAATTCGTAGAAGTAGTATAGGAATTACACCATACACAGCTGCTTTAGAATTTGGTTTTTTTAGAGGAGTCGGGGCAACTTACCGTTTTAAAAACTGGCAAAGCACAATTATAGCCTCATCCACTTCTCGAGATGGCCGAATAGGTACGGCTCTCGACACATTGGAAAACACAACCGAATTTATTTCTTCTTTCAATCAGAGTGGCCTTCATCGTACTCCAAGCGAACTGGCAACTAAAAGCCAATTTAAGGAACTGAACTTTGGGACCAATCTACAATACAGCAACAGGAATGGGAAGTTTTATTCTGGCGTAAACTATCTGCTAACGAACTTTGATCAACCTTGGCAGAGGAGCTTGACACCCTATAATCAATATGAGTTTAGAGGAACAAACAATTCTATCGGAAGCCTCTATGCCAGCTACAATTGGAGAAACTTTTTCTTATTTGGGGAATCTGCATATTCTCAATTAGGGGGAAACGGAACCGTCTTAGGCTTCATTTCAAGTCTAAGCAAGCAGGTGGATTTTTCGTTTTTATGGAGAAAATACGATCGGAACTTTCATAGTTTCTATGGAAATGCTTTTGCTGAGGGTACTCGACCGATCAACGAAAGAGGGGTTTATTTAGGAATACAAATCAAACCTACATTAAGATGGAAGATCAACTCCTATTTCGATTTCTTTAAATTCCCTTGGCTTAGGTATCGAATCTACGCCCCATCAAGTGGATATGAATGGCTCAGTCGAATCACTTACCAACCAAATCGAAATTTGACTGCCTTTTTTCAAATCAGAAAAGAACAAAAAGAAAGAAATATTCCAGACTCTGGCGAGCCAGCTTTGAATTATTCCATCCAACCTATCCAAAAAACTAATGGTCTTTTAAGTCTCGAATATCAAATCAGCAAAGACCTCTTTATCCGATCTAGAGTACTCTTTAGCAAAGTAGATTTTAATAGTAAAGTCACTTCGGGATTCATGATCTTACAGGATGTTCAATACAGCTTTGGAGCATTTAGACTAACTGGGAGAATGGCACTTTTTGATGCAGAAGAGTATGAAAACAGGTTATATACCTTTGAAAATAATGTACTTTGGACTTTCTCAGTCCCGGCTTATTTTGGTCAAGGCATGCGGTATTACCTAGTCGGGCAATATCAATTTAACAGTCAGCTAACGGGGTATCTTAGATTTGCCAGGACTAGTTATACTGACCGTGAAGAAATCAGTTCTGGTCTTCAAAAGATTTCAAAACCATATCAGACTGAAAGCACATTTTTGATACGATACCTATTACATCGCTAAAATTCCATCAATGGTAGGTTTTCAACTCTGTTTTTTTCTAATTTCGAAACAAACCGAAAAATCCATGAAAAGAATAATACAGACCACGCTATTGCTTCTTTTTAGCCTCAATCTCGCTTTGGCACAAAACATTGACCTAAGCAAAATGAGCAAAAAAGATGGCTTTGTGCCTTTTTATCTTGACGAAGAAAAAGGGAAGATTTACTTGCAGATCGATAATCTGGAAAAAGAATTTCTCTATGTCAATTCGCTTACAGCTGGTATAGGTTCCAATGATATTGGATTGGATCGAGGTCAGCTAGGTGACACGAGAATAGTTGAATTCCGCAAAACCGGAAATAAAATTTTTCTAGTCCATAAAAACTATGATTTCAGAGCCTATTCCTCTAATCCGGCTGAAGTGCAATCAGTTAAAGATGCATTTGCAGAATCAATCATTTGGGGTTTTGAGGTAGCTCAAAAAGATGGCAACTCTCTAATTGTAGATGCTACTAACTTTTATCTTCAGGATGCGCATGATGTAGCAGGCAGATTAGGACAAAGTAGACAGGGGACATTCAAAGTTGATAACAGTCGCTCTGGGCTCTACTATCCTATGACAAAAAACTTTCCCCAAAATACTGAGGTAGAGGCTACCATCACACTCACCGGAAACGCTACTGGAGCTTATCTACGTTCTGTCACTCCTACCCCAGATGCTGTCACGGTTCGTCAGAGACATTCCTTTATTGAGCTTCCTGATGATCAATATCAGCCAAGGGAATTTGATCCTAGAGGAGGATTTGGGAGTATTTCATTTATGGACTTCACATCTCCTATTTCTGAGCCTATCGTGAAGCGCTACATTGCAAGACATCGATTGATTAAGAAAAATCCGAATGCTGCCGTATCTGAAGTTGTCGAGCCAATTGTATACTACCTTGATCGGGGGACCCCAGAACCAGTAGCCTCTGCTTTGATCGAAGGAGGAAATTGGTGGAATCAGGCTTACGAAGCAGCTGGCTTCAAAAATGCTTTCCGTGTCGAGATTGCGCCAGAAGGCATGGATCTGATGGATGTGAGATACAATGTAATTCAGTGGGTTCATCGATCTACCAGAGGCTGGTCTTATGGCGCTAGCGTGAGAGACCCAAGAACTGGTGAGATTCTGAAAGGACACGTTTCTTTGGGATCCTTGAGAGTAAGACAAGATTATCTAATTGCACAAGGACTGATCCAGCCTTACGAAAATGGAGACACGCCAGACCCTAAAATGTTGGAGCTGGCAGTAGCCAGATTGAAGCAACTATCTGCACACGAAATTGGTCACACGATAGGATTAGCACATAGCTATGCTACATCAGCAGAAGGTCGATCTTCAGTGATGGATTACCCTTATCCAGTTATAACAGGCAATGCTAAAGGTGAACTAGATCTAAGCAATGCCTATGATGATAAAATTGGCGAGTGGGACAAATGGGCAATTACCTACGGCTATGGATATCCGGCTCAAGGTCAGTCAGAATCCGATTTCTTAGAGAAAACCTTGGAAGCTACTTATGCTGCGGGATATGAATTCATCACGGATTCAGATTCACGAAACCCAAGTGGCGTGCATCCTAGATCACACTTATGGGACAATGGTGCTTCTGCTCCTGTTGAACTAAACAGAATGCTTGATCTAAGAGCCATTAAAATGAAAAGCTTTGGTTTGAATTCAATTAGAAACGGAGAGCCCGAAGCGATGCTTGAAGAGGTATTTGTGCCGCTTTACCTAATGCATAGGTATCAAGTTGAGGCTACTTCAAAATTGATCGGCGGTATGGACTATACTTATAAGATCAAGGGAGACAATCAACCAGAACATAAATGGATTAGTGCTGCCGACCAAAAATCAGCATTGGATGCATTACTATTGGCTATTCAGCCAAATATGTTGGAGGTTCCGCCCCATATATTGGCATTAATTCCACCTCGACCATTTGGATATGGCAAAACAAGAGAGACTTTTGTATCGCGAACAGGACCGGTCTTTGACCCTATTGCTCCTGCGGAAAGTGTGGTGGACTTAACCTTTGGACTATTATTCGATGGAGGTAGAGCTACCCGTCTGTATTTGCAAAATCTTCAGAATCCTTCGCTTCCAAGCTTAAATTCTGTTTTGGACGACGTGACAAGAAAAATCTTCAGCTATGCAGTACCTGAAGGAATGGCAGGGGAAATCAAATTCATGACTGAATCCAAACTGATTGATCATATGATTTTGCTTGCGGATAATCCGGAAGTGTCTAATTCAGTCAGAGCAATAACCAGAGGATATTTGAAAACTCTAAAAGAGACCGGATTTGTGGACAATACGGTTGGTCTAAAAAGCCGTGGTGGCAATAATTCAGTACTCGGGATGCATTCTAGGTATCTCGCAGATAAAATTCAAACCTATTTGGATCTGCCAGTCAAACTCACTCCTCAAGAATCTCTAAAAGTACCTGACGGAGCTCCTATTGGGATGGAAGATATGAGTTGTGACTTTGATTTCTAAAGTCAATTAATGCTCTGAAAAGTATAAAAGCTGGCAGTATTGCCAGCTTTTATTTTTTTAATACATTGAATGCGAGAAGGATAAAGATTATATTGATTTTTTAAATCTTATATTTTTATGACAGATACTAAAAAGCGATGTTTTGTAGTCATGGGATTTGGAACCAAGACAGACTATGTAAATGGAAGAAAACTTGATCTTAACAAATCTTATCGACTTTTGATTAAACCTGTAGTAGAAGCTAAAGGTTTGGAATGTGTTCGAGCAGACGAAATCACACATTCCGGGTCAATCGATGTACAAATGTATCAGGAACTGCTCCAGGCAGATTTAGTAATCGCTGATTTGTCAACAGCAAATCCAAATGCAATCTATGAACTAGGTGTAAGACATGCCCTGAGACCCTTTACAACTATTGTGATATCTGAGGATAAATTGATTTATCCTTTTGATTTAAACCATATTTTGATCACCAGTTATAAGCATCTTGGAGATGCAATTGATTATGAAGAAGTGGAGCGCTTTCGTGGGGCTTTAGGGAAATTAATCGAAACTGTAATCCATAAAGAGGAACCAGACAGTCCGGTTTATACTTATTTGAATTCATTGATTCCCCCAAAAATTCAGGAGGAAATAGACCTTGCAATAAATGAAATTTCAAAAACAGCTGAAGCCCCGATTCAAGATAAAGGGAAGGCGCTATCGCTGATCATACAAGAGGCAGAAGATGCCATTGAAAAGAAGGACTTCCTCACTGCAAAAACACTATTCCAAACCGCAGTACAACTTTCAAGTTTGAGCCAAGGGCAAAAAGATTTGTATTTGATTCATCGTCTTGCATTTACGACATACAAGGCAGCTCTTCCAGATTTGGTGACTTCACTTTATGAGTCACTTAAGCTACTTGAATCCATCAATCTAGCTCATACGAATGATCCTGAAACTGTTTCCTCAGCAGGAGCAATTGAAAAAAAACTCTTTGAATGCGGGGAAAGAGTAAGTCATCTTGAAAACTCGATTCTATATTTTCAACGAAGCTATTATCTATTAAACAATCGATACAATGGCGTAAATCTAGCTTTGACTCTGGTGTATAGAGCTACTACAAGTTTGTCTGGCACAGAACACGAAAAAGTTGCTGATCTAATATTTGCTCAGCGAACCTGGAAAAGAGTACTCTATCTCTGCGAAAGAGATCTTCCAATAATTTTGGAAAAAGAAGCTATTGATAAAACCAGAATTGATAACGGGACAAAAGAAGGAAAAGAACTTCAAGAGTATTACGATGCACAAAAATTTTGGATAGCAGTGAATCAAGCTGAAGCATCATTCGGGTTAGGCGATTTCAAGGCTTACCATGCACATTTAGAAAATGCAAAAAACATCCCTCACTATGGTTGGATGTGGGATAGCTTCTCGGATCAATTAGCTAAATTAGAGTCCAAAATGAAAACAGTTGGACACTTACTTGATCCAGCTTGGAAACAACCAGAATAACATAAAATCAGAATACTCAATGATGAACCCTTTATTGGTCAAATTTGACAATCCATTTGATACTGCCCCTTTCGATAAAATTGAATCCTTACACTTTTTACCTGCAATACAAGAAGCCATCAAGTTGGCAAAAGATGACGTAGAAAAAATCAAAAAGAATCCAATCCCCACATTTTCAAATACGATCGAAGCACTTGATCAGTCCGGCAAACTTTTAGGCAGAATCACCTCAATTTTTTTTAATCTGAATTCAGCTGAAACCAATGATGAAATACAAAAACTCGCTAGAGAGATTTCACCACTCCTGACTGCTCACTCCAACGACATCCTATTGGATCAAGATCTTTTCCAGCGAATTTCTCAGGTTTTTGAACAAAAAGATAAACTAAATCTCAATCCTGAAGAAACTACGCTATTAGAAAAAACTTATAAATCTTTTGTCCGAAACGGAGCAAAATTAAGTTCTGAGCAGGCTTCTAACCTCCGGAAGATAGATCAGGAACTAGCTCAGGCAAGTCTCAAATTTGGTGAAAACGTCTTAGCAGAAACGAATAAATTTATTCATTTTGAAAAGGAGGAATCTGCCATTGATAGTCTTCCGGAAGGTATTCAGGAAGCTGCAGCCCAACTTGCAGAGGAAAAAGGACAGCCTGGCAATTGGGCTTTTTCATTGGACTATCCTAGCTATATTCCTGCCATGACCTATGCCAAAAACAGAGAATTGCGAAAAACTTTGTTTATGGCTTCGAGCACCAAATGTGCCAAAGGAGATGAATTGGATAATCAGGAGGTTATCAAAGAGATTCTCAGACTAAGATTTGAGCGTGCAACTCTATTGGGATACAAAAGCCATTCAGATTTCATCTTGGAAGAACGCATGGCAAAAAGCCCAAGTCAAGTAATGGAATTTCTAGAATCACTTTTAGAAAAGGCAAAACCAAAGGCGATCCAAGAGATAAAGGAATTAGAAGAATTTGCCAAGAAAATCGATGGGATTGAAAAAATCGAAAAGTGGGATTTTGCTTATTACTCAGAGTTACTCAAAAAAGAAAAATATGCTCTGGATGATGAGCTGCTCCGTCCCTATTTCCAATTAGAGAAAGTGATCAATGGCGTTTTTCAAACTGCTGAAAAATTATTTGGAATCACTTTCAGTCCCGACACTAACATTCCCACTTATCATAAGGATGTTACTGCCTACGAGGTCAAAGATCGCGACGGGAAGCACCTAGCAGTGTTTTATGCTGATTTTTTCCCAAGAGCTGGCAAGCGAAACGGAGCTTGGATGACAAGCTTCAAGGGACAGAGTGGAATTGAAAGACCGCATGTATCAATTGTCTGCAATTTCACTAAGCCTACTAAGTCCAAACCAAGTCTTTTAACCTTCAATGAGGTTACCACGCTTTTTCATGAGTTTGGACATGCACTTCATGGCTTATTGGCCAATGGGAAATATGAATCATTGTCAGGCACTAGTGTTTTTTGGGATTTTGTAGAGCTTCCCTCTCAAATTTTTGAAAACTGGTGTTATGAAAAAGAATGTCTTGACCTATTTGCCTCACATTTCATAACCGGAGAAAAAATCCCTGAGGAATTGATTGAGAAAATAAAAAAAGCATCAAACTTCCAACAAGGATATCAAACTTTACGGCAATTAAGCTTTGCGTTATTAGATATGGCTTATCACAGCCAGGATCCGAAATCCATCACTAGCGTCTTTGATTTTGAAAGAGATATTATGAAGCAAACTGACCTGCTACCAAAAGTTTCTGGAACATTGATGAGTACTTCATTTTCTCATATTTTCCAAGGTGGTTATGCTTCGGGGTATTACAGCTATAAGTGGGCTGAGGTTTTGGATGCAGATGCATTTGAGTTATTTCAAGAAAAAGGAGTTTTTGATGCAGAGACTGCGCAATCATTCCAAGAGCATATTTTATCAGCAGGAGGAAGAGAACATCCGGAGGTTTTATACAAGAGATTTAGAGGAAGATCCCCGAAGCAAGATGCTTTATTAAAAAGGTCTGGGTTAGTTTCGGAAAATTTAAACTAATTATTAGAAAGCAAATGAGAAATATAGATTTTTACCTACCTCCTTATCTTAAAGCACTTTCGGTGATGGTTTTCATCATTGTTTTGGTGTTTTTTCTGATAGTGGGTAAAACCTTGTTAGTCCCACTTTTCATGGGTGGTTTTTTTGCTATCCTATTCACTCCCCTTTCCAATTGGTTGGTCTCGAAAAAGATTCCTCAAACTCTTTCCGCTATAGTTTCTCTATTGACCATGATAGCAATCGTTGGAGGTCTGTTATCCTTCATTGTCTCTACAGTCTCTTCCTTTACAAAGGATTTTGACAATGTTTCGGATAAACTTCAGAATTACGCTGGAGAACTGGATGACTGGGCATTGAGAAATTTTGAATACAATCTTGATTTAGAGTCAAAAGCGAATACTGACTACATCAAAACTTTTCTCACAGAAAATGGATCAAGCATTTCTACCTTTGCATTGAATACGGTTGGCTCACTTTCCGGAGTTGTTTTAATCCCAGTATTCATGTTTTTCTTTCTACTCTATCGAAATCATCTGACTAATCTTATCATTCAGATTTATAGAGATAAGGATCCTGAAATCGTCCGGATGAGAATTGTAAAATTGAGAAGAGTAGTTCAAAACTATATTATTGGAGTTGTAAAAGTAATGGGGATTTTAGCCGTATTGAATATTACAGCTTTCAGTTTGTTAGGAATCAAACATGCGATTTTCTTTGGTCTGATTGGAGCTATTTTAAATATCATTCCCTATGTGGGACCTTTCTTTGGCGCTATGATGCCAATGGTATATTCATTTTTGACAAAGGATAGTTTATTTTATCCTCTTGGAGTTATTGCTTCTTATCAAATCATTCAAGTGATCGAAGGTAATTTCTTGACTCCAAAAATCGTCGGTGGAAATGTGAATCTCAATGCATTTGTTACTTTCTTAGGTTTACTTGTCGGTGGATCGATTTGGGGCGTCGCTGGTATGATTTTGATCATCCCAACAATGGCTATTCTTCGTGAAATTTTTGAATTAAACGAACAAACAAGACCATTTGCGCTTCTACTTGGAGAAGAAAAAAATCAAACGGAAAAAGAAGAAAATGAAGAACCTGCCTAAACGAATAAAATTTTTCCCGATTCTAGTTTTTATAATTTTCTTTTCCTGTGATTCATTGGAGGACAAAAAAGGGAGATTCCTTCTAAAGGGGAATGAGAAGCTGAAAGAAAACGATGCCAAAAATGCACTTTCATTCTATACGGAAGCACTTGAACTTGATTCTACCTATGCCGACGCCTATTTCAACAAGGGATTAGCACACATTCAGCTCAACCAATTAGAGGAAGCGTTAGGGGATTTTTCACTTGCCATCAAATACAACTCGGAATACTATGATGCTTATTTCCAGAGAGGATTAAGCTATATTGATAATGGTGAATTCTATAAAGGAAGAGAAGATTCAGAAAGTTTACTTTCTCTTGATGCTTCAAATTGGCATAGCTATTTCCTAAAAGGTTTGGTTGAAGAGAAGCTAAAAAACTATCCTGAGGCCTTGGATTCATTTAGAAAAGCTTCTGAATTAGCGCCTGAAAATTCTGACCTATTAGTAAATCAGGCAACCATTCTTTTTTATTTAAAAGAAATGAATCAGGCTCAAGAAATACTTGATCAAGCAGAAGCCATAAATCCAAGTGAATCCAATCTTCATAATTTGAGATCAATGATTTATTTCGAAGAAAAGGAATATGAAAAAGCACTGAACTCTGTAGAGAAAGCAATCACCTTAAACAATCGCCAGGCCTATTTTTACAATAACAAAGGACTTTACCTACTTTTTTTAGGTCAGCTGGAAGAAGGTCTGGAATTAATTAACCAAAGCATAAAAATGGATCCTAAAAATCCCTTTGCACTCAGAAACAAGGGCATTTATTATGTCATGAAAGGTGATAAAATCTCAGCGATTCAATACCTAAATGAGTTAAATCGCGATTACCCGGATATGGATTTAGTAAAAGAGTATTTGGAAAAAACTCAAGATCTTTGACCCCTGGCGGAAATTACTTCTCTTATTTTCTTCAACAGTTCGGCTGCATCAATTGGCTTTGCTACAAATCCATCAAAGCCACATTCATCAATTCGCTCCATGATCTCTAACTTTGCAGCGGCTGTAAGTGCAATCACAGGTACATCCGCAATCTTTTTTATCCCTATGGTAGCATCAAAACCATCCATTACCGGCATTTGAATATCCATCAAAACGCAGTCATAATGCTCCTTTGCAAATTTTTCAACCGCTTCTTTCCCATTATAAACCCGATCAAAAGTAAAGCCCCATTTTTTAATGATTTTCCCCAAAACAAGTGCATTTACATCATTGTCTTCAGCCATCAATAGATGAAGCGTTGAAGGCGTCGCGTTGGTAGAATGATTCGAATCCAGGTGTCTATTTTTCTGATCTTCTATTTCAAAAACCAATTCAAAGAAGAATTTGCTTCCTCTATTTTCTTCTGATTCAAGTTTGATTTCTCCTCCCATAAGATTCAGGAGCTTTCTGGTAATTGAAAGTCCTAATCCGGTTCCACCATATTTGGTAGAAAAGGTTGGCTTTACTTGATCAAAATCATTGAAAATCTTTTCCTGGTTTTCAGGAGCAATACCTATCCCATTATCTTTCACCTCAAAATACACACGCACCTTATTCTCATTTTCTTCTTTCAGCTCCACTTTGACATCCACATCTCCTTCATTTGTGAATTTGAGGGCATTAGTAATCAAGTTATTCATCACTTGAGAAAGCCTTGTCTTATCCCCTTTCACGTTGATTCCTAATCCTTTTGAGAGATCAAACGTCAACTTATTTTTACTGTCTTTGGCATGGAATGAAAGTCCCCTTTCGATCTGATATAAAAAGTCCTCAAGATTGAAAGGGTTATTTTCAATGGTTAATTTACCTGCTTCGATTTTTTGAAAATCTAGAAGATCATTAATCATAATGATCAAATTATCTACTGCGAAATTGATCGTATTCAGAGCCGATTTTTGACTATTGTTAGGATCTTCCTGAAGTAATGAATAGGTAGATCCTGAAATGGCATTTAAAGGAGTTCTCAACTCGTGACTAATCATGGAAAGGAAATCAGACTTAATTTGATTCGCTTTCTCTGCGGCCAACCTTGCCTCATCCAGTTTCAATTCAAACTCTTTTTGGTTGCTGATATCAGTGAGATAGCCATACCAAACCATGTTTCCATTTTCGAGTAATTGAGGCCTAGCAGCTCCAAGAATCCATCTATAATCATTTGAATTTGGATTTGTCTTTACTCTAAACTGGCACTGCCAAGGCTCTTGCTTTTTCGCAGAAGCAACAGAACTCATGATGACATTTGGCAAATCCATAGGGTGAACTCTCGAAATCGCACCTGAAATATCTGTAAAGGAAGAAAGCTCCTTTTCATTTAATCCAAGAACTGCGCCTATTCCTTTTGATAAAAAGGAGAAACTCATGTTACCTTCCAGATCAAGGACCATTTGATACAAACCTCCCGGAACTTGCTCTGTAAGATTCATCAAGAAGTCACTATTTGCTTCAAGGGAACGCTCTATGCTTACTTTTTCAGAAATATTATTAAATGAGATCGATATATACTTTTCATCTCCAATCTGATTTACTTTCGAAGAAATTTCTAAGGTCAGTTGCTTTCCCGTCTGACTAATCAGCAAAGTTGAAAAACGTTGAATAAACTCTTCTTTTTGAGCAATATTCACCCACTCCTTCCAAAGGTCAACTTCGACAAAAAGCATCTCTAACTGACTCAGATGCATCAATTCTGAATCTTTGTCAAATCCAAAAAGATTTTTTGCTTCGGTACTACAGATTAAAATCTCTCCACCCGGTTTCACAAATATGATGGCATTGGGAGAGTTCTTTATTAATTCTTCAAAAAGTAAATTTTGTCCTTTAGATTTTTTTTCAAGGCTATCATCCCAACCAACACCCAAAAAATAATTTTCATGGTTTTTAGCTTTCTCTATTAAACCTGAAAATGACTTCAACTTGCCATTTTCGTCAGAAATTTGAAACTGAAACTTGTTATTCTCCTTCGCTGAAAAATTAGAAATAGAATTTGAGATACACTCATAAACTATCCTATCATTCTCATTTTCTAAATTTTCAAGTTGAATACACTCAGAAGTTTGAAGTATAGTTGCCCCTACTGGCTCAATCAAAAGCTTCTTTTTATATGTATCAAATTCCCAAGAAAAAACAGTTGAAAAGTCAACTGTCTCTTTTCTTAACTTTTCAAGCTGCGATTGTTTAGATTTTTCTTTTTCCTGAACTGTGACATCCCTTCCTATTACAAAAAATGAGTCTCCAGTAAATTGAAAAGTACATTCCAAGTAAGCCCATCTATTCTCTTTGGTCTTAAATCTAAATCTGGATAAAACGGCTATGTCTTCTTGTCTGCCTTTTTTTAAAGATTTCTTTAATTTCTTAAGATCTTTTTGATGAATAAAGTCGCAAAGAGAAGTGTTTTGCAACTCCTCGGAATGATACCCTAAAATCGGCAAAACAGCATCGTTTAAATACGTAAGGTAATCATGCTGACCTATTCCGATAATGTCAAGATTGGATTTAAAAACAAGCTGTGTATCAATTGGACTCAGTTGTCCATTCTTCTTGAGCTCTATACCTTTATAAAACAAAAAATAATTTGAAGCAGAATCTTCAGGCAGCTCTAGTTTAAATTCATAATCAGTCCCCTCGTATGTTAGGATTAGCTCCTCCTTAAATATATAAGAATTGATATCCAACCCCAAGCCTGCCAAACTCCTCTCTTTAAGGACACTTCCTATTTGGGCTTCAAAAGCTTCATTAGCATAAAAAATATTGTAGGGATAGGTATCATCAGCTAAAAATACCATCTCCGAAGATTGATAGATGATCTTTTTAAATGTACTGTTTATACCTCTTTCTTGCATTAGAATGTAGTGCCAATCTATTGAGTTAAGAGAGAGTATTTCTTGGAATCAGACAATCTCTTCGTATTGACGCGTAAACATACATCATTTTGTATTTCACAACAAGTTTTTTACTGTTTGAATATAAAAAAAAGACTAAAAACTTTGAAAATATCCAATTTTGAACCACAGCCTCGTTCTAAGGTCATTTTGAATGAATCCATCAGTACGATAATCCATACTCCATTCAAGTTTTTGACCATTGGAATATAATTTGCCCATTCCAAAAACCAATCTGTTTTCAAGTTCAAATTCTTTATTCTGAAGACTAAATATGGGTTCGTTGGAAATCATAAGATAATGTTCTCCCGGATCCAATGTCATTCCATTTAGAGGTAATTCAAATGATAATCGATAACGGAATCGAACTTCGATTTTTTCTTGCTTAGTAAATGTCTGGTCCGTTCGAAACCGATGGCTCAATCTCAAATTTCTTAATCGTTGAATCAAGGCATATTGTTGAATGATTCGCTTAGCATCAGCACCTTCTTGGAAGCGGTAAAAAACCCCAATCGCCATACTATTTGTCGAATTTATCCTCCAGTCGTGAAATGCCATTAAATCAGTTCGGTAATGGGTAAATTGAGCCTCTTTTATTTCACCCACTCTATTATCGAAAAGAATAAATTGATTTTCAATTTTAAAGTTTATCCGATTCTCATTTGAAAGCTTCCTTGTTAAAGAAACTTCAGGGAAAACCCCAGAAAAGAAAGTTTGAGACTGTCCCTTTGAATAAATTGGAAACCAACACACACCAAGAAATATCAGAATTGCTCGCATATCAAAAAATAACATTAGCCATTTCCAAAACTCGGACTATCCTTTGTGCAAGAAAATTACCCTGAGAATCAAAAGTCCCTTCCCAAATCCTTGAATCACCGGATAAATCTATACCTGAAAATTCAATTTCGTATTGGGTCAGAATCCCCTCATTTTCATCCTCATCAAAAAATTCTTTTAAATCCTCCTCCTCTCCTGAATATTGGATTTGGATTTTAATTAGTTTATGTTCTTTAAATTTTTCTCCAAAATAATTCCCAATTGAAGATCTTACTTCTTCCTTTAATTCAGACCAATCTATTTCTATTTCCACATCCAATATGTTGCCCAAAGAATCAAACTCAACACTATGGAAATGATCATCATATTGAAATTTAGCCTCAAATGAATAGCCAGAATCCGAAAACTCCTTGTACCATTTTGGTCGTTTTATTTTTTCAAAGGAATCATAAAGCCACTCTTGAGCAATTTTAGGAACTTCCTTTTCCCTAATTCTTTCCTCTTTTTCGACCTTGTCCTGGGCTAATACGGCTATGCTCACAAGCATAAATAACACAATGAAGGAGAAACCAAATCTTAGAATATTTATAATCTTCATATTGATATCATTTCAAAAAAAAACCGCAGTCAAAAAGACCGCGGTTTAAATTAATTTATCTATCTACTAAAGACCTTCCTTAATCAAATTAAGAGCAGACCCTGCTTTAAACCATTCAATCTGTCCTTGATTATACGTATGATTTACATTTATGGTGTCACTTGTTCCATCAGCATGATGTAGGACAACCTGAAGTTGCTTATCAGGAGCAAATGAAGTCAAACCCACAATATCGATTGAGTCATCTTCTTTAACCAATTCGTAATCTGAAGGATTTGCGAAAGTCAGTGCAAGCATTCCCTGCTTTTTAAGATTCGTTTCGTGAATTCTAGCAAATGATTTCACTAAGATGGCTCTTACACCCAGAAATCTTGGCTCCATTGCAGCGTGTTCTCTAGAAGATCCTTCCCCATAGTTTTCATCACCAACTACTATTGAACCAATTCCTGCTGCTTTATAAGCTCTCTGAGTGGCAGGGACTTCTCCGAATTCGCCTGTAAGTTGGTTTTTAACTTTGTTAGTCTGATCATTGAAGGCATTAACTGCTCCAATTAGCATATTATTGGAAATATTATCCAAATGCCCTCTGAAACGCAACCAAGGACCTGCCATGGAAATATGATCCGTAGTACATTTTCCTTTTGCCTTAATTAATAGCTTTAAGCCCTTTAAGTCAGTCCCTTCCCAAGCTTTGAAAGACTCCAACAATTGAAGCCTGTCTGAGGTAGGACTAACTGAAACAGTTACTTTTGAACCATCCTCAGCAGGAGCTTGATAACCTGCATCTTCTACTGCAAACCCAAGAGTTGGAAGTTCTAAACCTCTTGGCTCTTCCAATTTCACTTGCTGACCATCTTCATTAGTCAGGGTGTCAGTCAGAGGATTAAATGTCAAATCACCTGCAATTGCCAAAGCAGTTACTATCTCAGGAGAAGCTACAAAAGCATGCGTATTTGGATTCCCATCTGCTCTTTTTGCAAAATTTCTATTGAACGAGGTTATAATAGAGTTTTTCTCTTGTTTATCTGCTCCATGACGTGCCCATTGTCCAATACAAGGTCCACAAGCATTAGCAAGAACAACTCCTCCCATTTGTCCAAAAGTATCTAAGAATCCGTCTCGATCCACTGTAAACCTCACCTGCTCAGATCCCGGAGTAATTGTATACTCAGATTTTGCAACAAGCTTTTTGTCTACTGCTTGCTGGGCAAGTGATGCAGCTCTTGAGATATCCTCGTAGGAAGAGTTGGTACAAGATCCGATCAATCCAACATCTAGTTTTGCAGGCCAACCATTTTCTTTCACTGCAGCTGCAAATTTTGAAATAGGCCAAGCTAAATCTGGAGTAAATGGACCATTTACATGAGGCTCGAGTTCAGAAAGGTTGATTTCAATTACCTGATCGAAATATTTCTCAGGATTAGCATAGACTTCATCATCGCCAGTTAAATGCGCAGCGATTCCATTTGCAAGGGCTGCAATATCTGCTCGACCTGTACCTTCTAAGTATGCAGCAGATTTTTCATCGTATCCGAAAATGGAGGTGGTAGCTCCGATTTCAGCACCCATATTACAGATTGTTCCTTTTCCTGTAGCAGAAAGTGATCTCGCTCCGTCTCCGAAATATTCCACTATAGCGCCAGTCCCGCCTTTCACAGTTAAAATACCAGCAACTTTAAGGATTACATCCTTAGCTGCAGTCCAACCGGATAACTTACCTGTTAAGTTCACACCAATTAATTTTGGGAATTTAAGTTCCCAAGGAAGACCTGCCATCACGTCGCATGCATCAGCACCACCGACACCAATTGCAACCATGCCTAAACCACCTGCATTTGGAGTATGAGAATCTGTACCGATCATCATCCCACCAGGGAAAGCATAGTTCTCAAGAACAACTTGGTGAATAATTCCTGCTCCTGGCTTCCAAAATCCAATTCCGTATTTATTGGAAACAGAAGACAAAAAGTCATAAACCTCTTTGTTTTTATCATTGGCCTTTGCCAAATCAGTCACAGCACCAACTTCCGCCTGGATCAAGTGATCACAATGGACAGTAGAAGGAACCGCAGCCTGACTTTTTCCTGCCTGCATAAATTGCAAAAGTGCCATTTGAGCAGTCGCATCTTGCATCGCTACTCTGTCAGGCTGAAAATCTACATAAGAGACTCCTCTGCTGTATGCCTGGGAAGCGGCTCCTTCTGAAAGATGTGCGTAAAGAATTTTCTCAGTCAAAGTAAGTGGTTTGCCCACTACCTTTCGGGCAGCTTCAATCCGCTCAGGGTATCTAGCATACACTTCTTTGATCATATTAATATCAAAAGCCATTGTTTAGGGGTTTTTGGTTAGTTAAAAGGTT
Source organism: Algoriphagus sp. (assembly GCF_029254265.1). Classification (GTDB taxonomy): domain Bacteria; phylum Bacteroidota; class Bacteroidia; order Cytophagales; family Cyclobacteriaceae; genus Algoriphagus. The sequence continues at coordinate 42,421 of NZ_JAQWXX010000058.1, forward strand.
CATTTTTTCAGAACACAAATATAGGAAACTAGCCTTAGAATAAGTAGCCATACATACTTAGTAACCTAAGGTTTATCCTTATTTAAAACCGTTTTAGCCTTATTTTTTTAGAAAAAGAAAAAGATAGCCAATGCTAAAAATGTAAATCCAACTAAAAAAAGCCAAAAACAGTATTTTAATAGTTGCTTGGCCGGTATACCAGTAATTGCCAAAAGAGGCAATGCCCAAAAGGGTTGAAGAAGATTACTAATTTGATCCCCGTAAGCAAATACAAGGATGAGTTTACCGATAGGAAGGTTAAATGATTTGCCAACCTCAACTAAAATCGGACCTTGAATAGCCCATTGTCCACCGCCTGAGGGAATCAAAAGATTTACAAAAGCTGCAGAAGAAAAGGTAATCAGTGGGATAAAAGTTTCTGTTGAATTATTCAAAAAGAATAGTGAGATCTTCTCTATCAAGCCAGAAGCTTGTAGTACCCCCAAAATCCCTGCATAAAACGGGAATTGAATAAAAATATCAGCTGAACTTTTGATGCCTTCCGTGACAGCCTCAGTAAATCGACTCAGGTTTTTATAGGCAAAAAGTGAAATTCCAAATAGTAAAAAGTTGATGGTATTCAAATTTAACGCGCCGATACCTGCATCATTTTTAAACAGAAAGAATATTCCTATAGCAAGCATTAATAAACCCACTAAAGAAGCTAAGCCAAAAGAATTCGCATTGGATATTGGTTTAATTGGCTTCGTGTGAATCTGGACATATTGGTTTTTTTCATTTTTTGATAGAATCCAAAGCGTTCCAAGAAAAAGAAAAATCAATCCTGAGGTAATAAAAATATTAAATGGGCTAAATATCGTTTCGGAAACAGGAATGATTCCAATTTTTAAATCGAGGAAATGACCTTTCTCTGCTACTTTTAATGGAGCAGAAGCCGAAAGTCCACCATGCCAAATAGCCATTTCCAAATATCCTGCTGATGCCAGCAATGCAGGATTGGGATTTTTATTTTTTTCTTGTTGTGCCATTGTCATGAATCTGGCAAGGACTGCTCCTACGATAAGCCCAAACCCCCAATTGATCAAACCAGAAAGCATCGTAATAAGAGCTGTTAATAATACAGCCTGAAGTTGTGTGTTTGGATAGGAAGCCAGCTTCTTTAAACCATCATAAATGGGCTTATAAATAGCCATACTATACCCCAAAACAAGAATTATCATCATTTGAAGCGTGAATTCCAATAAACCAAAAAATCCTTGTTGCCAATGTGATAGGTTTATAAGGATCGAATCCGAAACGGTATCAGATTGATTTTTTCCAAAAATGATAGCAGAAATAATTGAAATAGCACTTAATAAAAGGACCAATCCAAAAGGCGTAATTAAAAAATATGTATATCCGCAATCTTGCCAGTATGATTAAATCGAAGCAATGATGAGTCTGTCAAAGAGTTTTTGACCGAAGTATCTTCTGTTGAGCTTGTAACAAAACTCGTCTAGGTAA
>NZ_JAQWXX010000021.1 GCF_029254265.1 Algoriphagus sp.
GCAGTCAAGTTCAGTTTGGAAGCTTTTACTGAACTCTATGACTCCTTGACCTTTAAATATATCCATTTTGAGCGTTTGAAAAGCTATAAATATATGCAATTAAAAGGACACCTCTATAAAAGAATTTACTTAAGGATTTTAAAATTAAACACGAGCTTCTTGGATTGGATTAAGGTTCGCCAGTCGATAAAAAACAAACAGAAAAGGAAGAATAAACCCAAAATAAAACTCAGGAAGGATTGCCAAGAGAAGGCGTTTTCGATAATATAACGCGCATTTGCCATTGCATAAGCCCCTGCTATGATAGCGACAGTGTCGCTCACAAACTTACCAACGAGAAATGCCGGAATAATGTAAATGGGATTCAGTTTGGAGATGCCAGCTCCCAGAAAGAGGGGAGTGGTAGGAAGTGGAAGCAAGGAGTAAGTAAGCACAAGTAGCTGTCCTTGCCACTTATTTTGCTTCATTTTTTCACCTAGAATCTGAATATCATTATTCTTGGATTCTTTGAGGTATTTGCTGGCCAAAACCGGAGCATACAATAGCAAAATATACCTGCCCAAAACAGAGCCGGCTACACCAATTATGATTACCCACCACACATTTAGATTGAATACAATCTGTAAAAAGACCATGATCGTAAACGCTGGAGGGAATGGAAACGGAACTATATAAAAAACTAACGCACCAAGAAATACCAAGAAATACTGCCAAAACATCAAATTAGAGGTTTATATGAAAATTACATTTAAGGCCACCTTTCGGTTTGTTTAGGGAAATTAAGGTAAATGGCAGAATTTCATATATACATATTATTTAACCATCGGCAATACGATTCTACTTAAGTTCTTTCCGCCGTGATGAATGGAATTCGTTGCTATGACTCCCTCGGTTTCATCATAAGTATTTCCCCCAGTATTCATATTTCGATCGAAGCGAGGGAAGTTGGAGCTGCTGACTTCGATTCGGATTTGATGGCCTTTCCCAAAGTAATTGGATGTACTCATAGGTGTCATTTTCACTTCATAGACCATTCCGTCTTCCATCCAGACTTCTTTATCATAACCTTCACGATAGCGAACTCGCTGGATAGTTTCATCTAGATTGTAAGCTTTGCCATCTGGATGTACATCTATCAGTTTGATGGTGATATCAGTATCCTTGGCATCTGAAGATAAATAAAGGTATGATTCAATAAAGCCGGATACTTCTACGCCCTCTTCCAATACATCGGATGTGTACACCAAGATATCATCCCGCATTTCCATTTCACTTTGGTCAAATGATCCACCTGTTACAGCGTTTCCGGTACAGCAGACATTTCCGCCATAAGATTCAACTGGAGTCATTGGGTCGTATTTGAAAGTGTCAGGATTATCTTTTCTAGGCTTTTTAGGAGTCAGTTTTCCGCTTCCCAGTCGGGTATTTGCATTGCCATCGGAGTCCAGATACATGGTAGTCATCACTGCTTCAGCCGGTGGCCAAACATCGGAGCTTTTCCATTCATTTGATCCCATGGTATAATACTGGACTTTTGGCATTTCAGTCACTAATTCTGGAGATTCGCCTTTAAGCCACTTATCAAACCATGCTGTGATCATCTCATCATAGTTTAGTCTGGCATCACCTACACTTAAATCACCCACTTTGGTGTCTTCTGTAGCGCGTGTATAAGAACAATGAAGGACTGGAGCTATTACCAAATACTGATTGTTTCTTGCCATTTCAGAAACGGCATTTTCTCTCACGTGATTATATAATGCAATATTTGGACCTGCCGAAACATCAAACCAAGAAACAAACCAAAAGCTTGGCTTATCAAAGGGTTGCTCATCGTGGAATAACCCTCCATTAAACCATTTCGGGTCATTTGGTTTTCGGGTAATCATTTCTTCATAGATTCCTTTTGGTCCATTGGCAGCCTTGATGATGTCTTGAACAGGGAGATGACTTAATGCTGCTTTCGAATCAATTCTTGGGTACTCAGGCGACATGTCATAAAATCGCTGAAGTCTTAGTAAATCTTCCTGCCCGATTCCTTTTGGTAGCTTAGGAGCCATCGGGTCATGCTGCACGCTATATAACCAGTTAGTGAAAAGCATCTGCCCGGCACCTCCTCGGTACCAGTTTCCTTGCTCCCAGAAGTCGCCGATTTTACCGACTCCTGCTCCATAGCCTTGCGGTACTAATGCTGCCAAAGCAGGATGATCCAGCGAAGCAACGGCCATTTGCCACTCAGCGGTAGAGGAGCAACCTAAAGTTCCAACTTTACCATTGGACCAGTTCTGCTTGGACATCCAGTCAATCGCATCGTAGCCATCAGTCAATGGAACTCCTAGAATATCCCATTCGCCTTCAGAAAAGTATCTTCCTCTTTCGTTTTGAACTACATAAGCGTAGCCTTTTTCAACCCAAGATAGTGCAGTCTGCATGGTTCGGGTGTTCATCTCACCATTCCCCCAAGTGTTAAAATTGTAGGGAGTTCTGCTAAATACAATTGGGTATTTCCCGTCTCCTTTTGGACGGTAAATATCTGTGGCCAAGCGCACTCCATCCCGCATCGGCATCATGACTTTCTGGTCAATGATTGCTACCTCATCTAGTTTTTCAAGAATAGATTTTTCCTGAGCCCAAGCGGAAAAGCAAAATAAACTCAGGAGTAAAAAGACTGAGATTTTCAAATTATTTTTCATAGAGAAGAAATTGGATTTTAGTTTAAGTTAATCATCATGGTCAACTTTATCTATTTTTTTTTAGGAACGGAAAAAGAAGACGTTAAATGGCTTTGGGTAATGTGTGCTAGTATTTTCTGGATTCCTTAGAAAAATATCAAGCTTATTTTGGAATTGAATTCAAGCTCTTTTCAGTTAATCCTTTTGTTTTCCTTTTGAAGTCCTAAATTTGCGACTCCAAAGATTAGCTACACATGAGCGATAGTCCTACCAACACCCTTAGTACTTGGGTGGAAGTTCCCAAGAATTCAGATTTTACCATCTACAACCTGCCGTTTGGAGTTTTTAAAAACAAAAAACTTAGTCCAAGAGTGGGGATTGCTATAGGTGACAAGATCGTTGATTTAAGCGTTTTAGATCAAGAAGGCTTTTTTGGCAATTTATTTTTGACAGAAGGGATTTTTCTAAATGAATTCCTCAATGACTTGATTGCCTTGGGTAAAGTGCAAACCAGAAAAATCCGGGAACGAGTACAGCAATTACTTTTGGCTGATAATGAAGAACTTCGAGATCATTCAATTCGTGGAAAAGTAATGGTCAATAGAAGGGAGGCTGAAATGCTTTTACCTGTCAAAATTGGAGATTATACCGATTTTTACAGTAGTATCGAGCATGCTACCAATGTTGGGAAGATGTTTCGGGATCCGGAGAATGCCTTGTTGCCAAACTGGAAACATCTGCCGGTAGGATATCATGGAAGAGCTTCTTCAATAATCCCTTCAGGTGTACCGATTCATAGACCAAAAGGACAATTTAAAGATCCTGATATTGAGGCTCCTGCATTTGGTCCGAGTAGAAGATTGGATTTTGAGTTAGAGCTGGCATTTATTACAGGTAAACAGACCAAACTTGGAGATTCTATCTCTACCGCCGAAGCAGAGGATTACATTTTTGGATTCGTATTATTCAATGATTGGTCGGCTCGCGATATTCAAGCTTGGGAATATGTGCCATTAGGTCCTTTTTTGGGTAAAAGTTTTGCCTCATCTATTTCACCTTGGGTAGTGACTATTGAAGCTTTGGAACAGTTCCGAACCGAAGGGCCAGTTCAAGAGCCCGAAGTTTTAGACTATCTGAAATGTGAAAAACCAGGAAATTTTGATCTGAAATTGGAGGTCTATATTCAGCCTGAAGGACAGAAACCATCAAAAATTGCAAGTTCAAATTTCAAATATATGTATTGGAATGTCGCTCAACAATTGGCACACCATACTGTGAATGGCTGTAATATTAATGTCGGGGATATGATGGCTTCTGGTACCATTTCCGGAAAAGATGAGAATTCCTACGGTTCTATGCTGGAATTGTCTTGGAAAGGAACCAAACCTGTGAAATTAGATTCAGGAGAGGAGCGAAAGTTTATTGAAGATGGAGATACGGTGATTATGAAAGGCTTTGGTGAAAAGGATGGAATCCGAGTTGGCTTTGGGGAAGTAAGTGCCAAAGTTTTACCTGCTAAATAAATCGAATACAAACGATAAATAGCCTTGGGAAAGAATCTCAAGGCTTTTTTTTTGAAATCCGTTTTTATTATTCTCTATGGAAATTTCCTAAAAAAGTAGTATAAAATCTGAAGTTGATCTACATCAATCATCCTTGCCTTCAGGTATTTGGTTTCCAGAAAAGCAAGTAAAATTAGTTCATCAGGATTATTATGTGTAATCATAAATACCTTTAAATAGAACTTGTTTTTCCAAAAATCCACACTTTTTTTAAAAAAATATCAGGGAAAGTGATTTTTTAACTTTGAATTATTATATTTAAGTAGTTGATTTTCAAAAACATATACTTAGTTAGACTAAGTTGTTTCGGTTCCCTTTCAAGGGATTAGGTTTTTGTCTCCATTTTTTCAGGAGATTTCTGTTTATAGTTTTCTTTTTAATTCAACCCAATAAAACATGGCTAAGCTTAAAAATTTAACCATCACTACACCACTTCTTTTCGCATTTCCTCTTAAAAGTGAGTGGGCAATCAATCCCATTGATCTTAATGCTCCTTTAAATAGCGGAGATTGGGAAAATGCTGGATCATTGAAGTTTACACGAGGTTTTGTTCTCGCAAAGAACGATGCCAGATTTTTGTATCTGGCGCTGGATGTCGTGGACGACACTGGAAACGACCCCAGTACCAACGATTATTTTTGGCTAAGTTTCGATACCAACAGGGATCGTGCGATCACCGCAAATCAGGATATCAATTATGGTTTGTATCCTGGGAAACCCAACAAGCTTGGGATTCAAAAATACCTCGGACCAGGAAAATGGACTGGCTTACTGTCTGACCCTTCGGATTCAGAGGTCGTTCAGGAGTTTGGCCCAAGTCCAAATTCCAGCACCTCACACCGAATCTGGAAGTTTCGGATTGATTTGAAAGAAATTAATGTAGCGCTCTCCTGGCCTTTGAGTACTCCATATACTTATTTTGGATTTCGTGTTAGATCTAGCAGACCTGCATTTACCACTGATTTTCCTGGTAATTTTTATAGGGATTTTACAAAACTAAGACAGCTAATTCTCTCCAGAAAACCAGTGATTTCACCTTCCTTATTGGGTCCATTGATTGGAAGTGTAGGATTTATTCCAACGACCAAAATAGATGCAACAGGAAGAGCCACTACTGATCCAGGATATTTTCTTAAGGTGGACAATGCCGCTTTTGGAGGAACCTTAAATCTTATTGGAAATAGAAATAAACTACAAAACCTCTATAATGCTAATGTCCGGAAATATCGGGTAGAGATAGCTGGTCCAGGCGCGTCGTTTTCAAGGCTGATTTCCAATTGGTCCAACTATCGATGGAATGGGTCCACTTATCTGCTAGAGTCTTTTTCCGCCTCTTCTTTGGGATTTTATGAGCTACCAAATCCAACTTCGGATTATTCGATAGATGACCTTTTGATTCAGTTTCCAACTACTGCTTTACTGCCAGGTTTGTATCAAATCAAGGTTACTTTCTACAAACGAGTAGGATTCATAGATCAGCCACAGGATTCTCAGACAATTCGTCTCTTAATCGATAATCATCTTCCTTCAACGATCATAGAAAGTATTAGACATGGATCCAATGAAGTTTCAGCCTGTGCGATTGAGAATATCGGTGCAGCCCCGGATGGATTGAATTTTCGATTAACGGCAAATGATCCTGAAGGAAATTTGAGGGCAGTTTCATTTTATGCGACTTATGGAGACAATCAAAGTGCAACGATCTTCAATGAGACTTATACCCCTTCAATGGGGAATTGGCAGGGATTTGTCAACCGATCTATTCCTCCTACGGGCAACTGGAGACCTCCTCAATCCTGTGCATATAGTTTTGTCTTAGTAGCTTGGGCTCGTACGACTAATGGATATAACTGGGTCGGTAAAAATCCTACGCATCGAAATTTGACTCTTTTGCTTTAGAAGTTTAATTCTAAAACTTTTGAAAACCACTTCAGATAATCTGAAAGTGGTTTTTTTATTTCTAAGTGATTATTTACCCTCGTCTTTGCCAAAGATCTTGTAAAGTAAATAGCCGATGCCCACTACAAAATGTAGAATAACTATCCCGACTATGATGTAGATAGATGTATTGCTCATAGAAAGTAATTTCGTGGTCTATCAAATTAATTACTAGGACTTTTGTCCCAAAGAGAAATAAAAAAGCCAATCGATAAAACGATTGGCTTTCAGGTATCAAGAATTATTCTTTTGACTTAGTTAAAACCTAATTCTTTCAAGCCAGCGTGACTGATTTTGATTGCTTCCATTGGGTCAAGACCAAATGTCTGATCTTGCTCTACCAAGTAATATTCCATTCCTGACTTGGCTTTTTCTGCCAAAATTCTTCTGAAATCAATCGAGCCAGTTCCAACCGGAGCAAAATTTCCTTCAGCATTCATGTCTTTTACATGCCATGCTTTGAATCTTCCAGGATATTTTTCGAAGTAAGCCAAAGGATCAACTCCAGCTTTGGTTACCCAGAATAAGTCCATTTGAAAGTTCACATTTGCTGGGTTGCAATTTTCTAAAAGGTAATCTACCATAACGGTACCATCTGCCATTGGCTTGAATTCGAAATCATGGTTGTGATACAATAACTTCAATCCAGCTGCAGAACATTTTTCACCAAGGCTGTCCAAGATAGTTGCTAATTCTGCAGCGGTGCCCTTCATGCCCATGCCATCTTTTCCAGAGGTAAACATGCCCATTGGAGGAACTGGAATTACGAAATAACTGATTCCTGCAGCTTTTGCATCTGCAATTAATTGATCTGCATTTTCCATATTGACCATGCCCATATGAGCGCTCTTTGCAGCAAGCCCAATGGATTCTAAGTAAGCTTTGAAATCAGCAGGTGCCATTCCATAAAATTTACCGTCTTCATAATTTGCTGTTTCCACGTAAGCATATCCAGCATCCGCTACGGCCTGAAGGGTGGCTTTGGGATTACTTGACATAGAGTCACGAAGTGTGTAAAGGGCTAGGCCTCCAAAAGAGGAGGATTGAGCTTCTACTGCCTCCATGCTTTCGGTACTTTCTTCCGTGCTGGTTTTAGAGCCGCATGCTGTAAAGCCTATAGCAGCTATAAAAACCAGCGATAGTGTTAAATTGAAATACTTTTTCATAAGGTTTGTTTTAAGAGGATACAAGTTAACCAAATCATAGAAGAATTAGGAACTTACAAAGGAATTGTATGCTTCTCGAATTTAACCTAATCAGCATTTAATCGAACAAATACCCTCCAGTTCGTTTGTTATAATAGATCAAACTATAATATGAAATGCCAAATACTTTAAAAATTCTTGATATACAGACCTTAACTCATGATGTAAAACAATACAAAATGGAGAAGCCAGATGGTTATTCATTTGTTCCTGGTCAAGCAACCGAAGTGGCGATCAATAAAGAAGAATGGAAATCTGAATTGCGACCATTCACATTTACCTCTTTGCCTGAAGATGATTATTTAGAATTTGTGATCAAATCCTATACGGATCATGATGGGGTTACCAATCAGCTGGATCAATTAGTGGAAGGGGATGAGCTTATTGTGAATGATCCTTGGGGAGCTATTCAATACAAAGGCAAAGGTATCTTCATTGCTGGTGGAGCTGGTATCACACCTTTTGTTGCCATTTTAAAATCACTGAAAGAAAAAGGCGAATTAGCGGGAAACCGATTATTCTTTGCCAATAAAACAAAGGATGATGTGATCCTGGAAGGATATTTTAGGGAGATTCTAGGAGAAGATTTTATATCAATTTTAGAAAAGGAGACGGTTTCAGGCCATGAAAATGGAAGAATAGACAAGGATTATCTAGAAAAGCATGTGCAAGATTTTTCACAGCATTTTTACGTTTGTGGACCTGACCCTATGGTAAAAGCTATCAGTGAAATCCTAGAAAAGTTAGGGGCAAATCCAGATGCTATTACTTTTGAAAAGTAGTGCTTGCCTTTAGTTTGTGACTAATTCTTTTCTTTCATAGTAAGTTTGCGAAGTCTGATATTGGCAGTCTTTTAGAATCACATTTCTACCTTATTCCTCTACAAATACAAAATCCAGTTGCTGGACTTTTGGATCTTTTTCAGGAGTAAGTGTAAAGAAAATTGCGACATCTCCATTTTCTCCTTTGAGTCTAAAAGTACCTCGCAGTTGATTTTGAGGAACCAATTCAGTCACAGAAGTTATTTGGCCAGCCTGTGATAAAGCTTTTGATATTCCTTGAATTCTATGTTCTCTGCTTTCATCCAAGAAGAAGTTTTCGGCAAATATTTCGGCCATTAAAGCATTCTCCCCTTTTTGGAAAGTTTCGACAATCTGATCTTTCCTTTTTTCTAAAATGGATGAAACAGGCAGTTCTCTTGGTTTTAATTCCAATTTATCAAAGATCAATTTTTCGATTTCCTTCAGTTGCCAAGGGGTCGTATAGGTCAGGTTACAAAACGCCATGATTCCAATTCCATACTCTGGATAAAATACATAATTGCTCCCGAATCCTGGAAGCGCTCCTCCATGTGCTACCCATTTCAAACCATCACAGTTTTGGGAGATACCTAAACCGTAGCCATAACCAGCCACAACTGGGCATGGGGTTCCAAGGTAATTGGTTGCGTTGGTATTGAGTCTAGGGAATTGCGGGCTGTGCATTTCTCTCAATGAACTTCTCTTTAATGGTCCTGCTTCCTCATCATTTCTTGGAGGCCAAGCGGAAAGATGAAAGCTTACATACTTGCTGAAATCCTCTATGGAAGTAATTAAACCACCCATTGACCCAAAGGAACCATCATGAAGCATGGGTTCTAATTTCCACTCTTCGTCTTCCCATCGGTAACCAATTGCTAATTGTTCGGAGGGCACTTCATCTACTTCCCAATAGGTATGAGTCATGCCCAAAGGATTGAGAATTTCTTCCTTGATATATTTCTGATAGGATTTTCCTGAAACTTGAGAAACAATATATCCCAGCATAGCATAACCTGTGTTGCTGTATTCAAAGGTATAGGAAGGGACATTGGAAGAAGTTAAGCCTTCGCTGATCAAGTCCAATAGCATTTGATTGGTTTCGTCAAGTTGCCGATCTCCCCATGGATTATCTTCCGGGAAACCAGCGGTCATGGTCAGTAAATTTTCAATGTTAATTATAGGGGAATCTTTGGTCAAATACCTATGGTTTTCCATTTCTGGAATGTACTTGGATACAGGATCATTGAGGGAAAGCTTTCCTTCATCTCTAAGCTTGAGAATTGCCATCGCGGTGAAGCTTTTCGTCATCGAGGCAATTCGGAATTCTGAAGAGGTGGTAACAGGACTTTGTTTATTAATATCCAAAACTCCAACAGCAGATGAGATCACTAATTCACCATCTACAACAATACCATAAGCTATTCCCGGGATATTATTTGCTTTCGAATAAGACGCAATCAATTCCTGAAGGTCGCTTGAAATCGTTTTTATTTTTTCTGCGCGCTGGTCATTTTTGAAAACTGGAGCTTTGTAATCCGAAGAAAAAATTTGTACTGGTGTAAGCTCTGACTTTATTTCTTTTTCAGAAGTAGAACAAGAGAAAAGAAGTATGCTTAGACAAAGAGTAGAAATAAATGTGTGACCGATTTTCATATTCATTTTTTTGACTGACATTTTAAGGTAAGTATATATCAGTTAATTCTAAGCAAAGAAGTGATTTGAGAACATCTTTTGACTTGACCAAATCAACTATAATTATTCTTGCTTAAGACCCTTTTTACCAAATTCCCAATCGTTAATCCTTGGGCGATGATAGAGAAAACCAAGATTACATAGGTGACAGTCAGGAAAAGTTCGCGCTCCATTTGGGGTTCGAGTGAAAGTGCTAATGCAATAGATATTCGCTTTGATTTTGGCTCAAGTTATGTTTTGGGCATTTGTGAAATTAAAATTAGTCAGTATTCTGTAAATCTCTCATAACCAGAATCTTGTTAGTATAACTAACAATAATTTTTTTTCTAAAAATATTTGCTTCTTTCTTTCTTTCTTTCTTTAGTTAAACTTTGGAAGTACAGTAACTAACGGAGTGATTTTAATCTATTTTCAACCTTTAACTAGTAAACATTATGAATGGAAAAAGTAAAATCGGATTTGCAGCGAAAGTGATGCTAGCTGCTGGATTTGGAGTTCTTCTAGGAGTTTCTCCTTTGACATCGTTCGGCGATGGAGTTCCTGAAACAGGAATGATGGATGTGAATTATTGCCACCATAATGTGGGTGGGGATAATGGTTTAACAAATTTTTGTCAGGTAGACCATTGCGCAATTTTAACAGGACAGGGTAGTTCTGTTGGACCATGTGGTACCTCTCCTGGAATGGGAGGATGAATTTGATTTATGCCGGCTACTACAACAGTAAGCCGGCTTACTATAATATATGATTTTTATGAATTCAAATAAATATAATATCTGTTTTGTTCTGGTGTTCTTTTTCAATTTCAATCTTATCGAATCTAATGCTCAAATCTTGGTAAAGGTGAGTAAGAGTGATTTTCCGAAAAAGGTGACCCTAGAGGGCCAAGAAATACTTACCCAAGATTACAACCATCATCATAAAATTTTTGTGGTTGATACTCTTTTAGTGACGATGGTAAACAGCGGAAAAAATCATTACCATGTTTACCATAAAAATAAACTCACCTATCTAGGGCCTATTGGAGTCCGTGGTGAAGGGCCAAATGAATGGGAAATCCCACAAACCACCGTGGGTCAGTTTGAGAAAACGGACGAGGGAATCAAGCTCTGGTATTTCGATTTTTTGCGTGGCAATTATTCCTTAATGAACTTGACTAAAACCCTTAAATCTGGGTCAGCCTATCCCATTGTTGACAGAAGGTTGAGAATCGACATGAAAATATTCCCTTATTTTCAGCTATTCATGGGGGGGAACAATAAAATTTATGCAAATGGCTGGATCTATGAGCAAAATCGCGTCAGAATAAAATCGTATGATTTGGAAAGGAAAGTGATTTCCAAATCAGGTTTATTCCCCGTCATTAAGAACAATTCCCGTTTACCTGCGGAAACCATGAATAGCCTTTACGGAGGATCTTTCGACAAACACCCATCGCAGGATAAGTTTGTACAAGCCATGTTTATGTTTAATCGGATAGATATTTTTGATGAAAACTTGAAAGTGATTAAAACTATAGTGGATGGAGAGAATTGGAAAGATAATTTTTATGATGGTTTGGAAATAGATCCCACAAAAGATTTTTTTGAAGAAAGGATAGATGGGTATAATGGATTGACTTTAAGTGAGAATCTCATCTTCGCATTAGAAATGAAAAGGAATGTTAACTCAGAAATAAATAAAGAAAATGAAAGCTTTATTCGGGTATATGATTGGGAGGGAAGACCTAAAGCTTATCTGACTGTGAAGCATGACCTTAGTTCTATTGATATTGATGAGAAGGAGGGGAAGTTATATGCTACAGACTATACTCATGAGTTGGTGTTACGATTTGATATTTCACAATTGATAAAGGATTGGTTAAAATGAAAAAATCGATTATTCTAATCTTCATCGTCGTTTTTTCAACGATCATTTCCATTTTTATTAAGCGAGCTTTGGAGGAAAATTATGTTCCGGAAATTTCTTTCGAAATCAAGAAGTATGACTTCGACACTTTAACAACTCAGGAAGAGGCAGATGTTTATTTTGTGTATGGGAACTTGGGCAAGAAAGATTTGAAAGTTTATGACATAAAAACATCTTGTGGATGTACGATTCCGGCTTGGAATGATGGTTTTTTGAAACCTTATGAAAAGGATAGTTTTAAAGTCACCTACAATATTGAAAACAAAGGCTATTTTATGAAGGAAATTATGGTGTATTCAACAAGTATCACAAGTCCAGATAGGTTAGAAGTGATGGGTTATGTTCCTTTTGAATAAATCTGCATTCCGATAAAAATCAAGCTGGATTTAATTTACCTTTTCCTTGCTCAGCACCCGTTTCACCAAAGAACCAATGGTCAATCCCTGTGCGATGATGGAGAAAACCACGATCACATAAGTGACGGTAAGGAAAAGCTCGCGCTCCATTTGTGGTTCTAAAGAGAGTGCTAGGGCAATGGAAATCCCGCCTCGGATTCCGCCCCAAGTCATAATCAAATTTGTTTTTGGAATAAAATCCAACTTTTTCTCAAAGAGTTTGACCGGTCCGGCAAGGGCAATGTATCTGGCAAATAGGGCAATAGGAATAGCAATCAATCCGAAAATCAGGTAATCTCCATTCATCGAAATGACCAATAATTCAAGTCCGATCAAGACAAAAAGTATGGCATTCAAGAGAACATCCAATAGTTCCCAAAATTTGTCTACGTACACATGCGTAGTTTCTGACCATGCGATTTTTGGGGCTTTGTTTCCAAGGAAAATACCTGCAACCACCACTGCAAGCGGCCCAGATACATGGAGGTAATGTGCCAAAGCTGAAATCCCCATCACTAGAGCTAGGGTAATGATGACTTCGGTTTCGTAGTGGTCGATCACCTTCATCAATCGAAAAGCTCCCCAACCAGCAACCAATCCAAGGACAATTCCTCCAATAACTTCCTCGATAAATAAGAGGCCCACATCCCCAAAACTCATGGAGTCTATGCCTTGCTGAGCGATTTTAAATAGTACAATAAAAACAACTACTCCGACTCCATCATTGAAAAGCGACTCGCCCACGATTTTGGTTTCCAGTTTCTTTGGAGCGTTGGCATCTTTCAAAATTCCCAAAACAGCGATTGGATCAGTAGGGGAGATCAGTGCTCCAAAAAGCAAACAGTAGATGTAATCAATCGGATAGTTAAAAGCCAAGAAAAGATAATACATCATGCTACCGATCAGAAAAGTAGACAGTACGACTCCTATGGTAGCAAATAAAGCAATTGGTCCCTTTTGCTTTTTTAATGCATCTAATTTGGTATGAAGAGCCCCTGCAAAGAGTAAAAAGCTTAGCATGACGTCTAAGAGTGCTGTCTCGAAGTCTACTGATTGAATCAATAATTTGGCTTCATCTAAGATGTAATGATTGAAACTACCTAGAATTGTAATTCCCACTGTAAATACAATCGCAATTATCATCAGCCCGATGGTAAAGGGAAGCTTAAGGAATTTGGTGTTGATAAAAGCAAAACCTGCTGATAGAATGATCAGGATTGAGATGATGTTAAAAATGCTCATAGAATGGATTTGAGGTTTTGGGCAAAATACAACCGATTTAATAAAAGTTGGGAGAATTGATAATCAAAAAATCAGGGTAAGATTTTTTCGTAGTTAAAAAGCTGAGTCTGGAAATGTAGTCTAAACCCTCAAATTTTCTTAATATTCCAAGACGTATGTACAACCTCAATCAAAAAACATTTCTTTGCCTTGCTATTTTACTCGGAATTATTGGCGAAGCTAAAGCACAGTATTTGGTCCAGACAGGCTTAAAAGACTCCGTTTATTCCGAAGTCCTGAAAGAGTCCAGAGAATTTTATGTGCAGTTTCCAGAGGGATTTGATCCCGAGAGTGACAAAAAATATCCGGTATCCTACATTTTGGATGGGGAAAATTTGTTGCCGGCACTTAGCGTCACTCAGAAGTTTTACTCTGGAGGTTTCATCCCAGATATGATCCTTATCGGAATTTCAAATCACAAAAATAGAAGTCGGGATTTGACTCCAACTCTTGTAGAACCCAGTTGGGAACCAAATGGGGGAGGAGCATCATTCCTAAAATTTATTGGGGAAGAGTTAATCCCATTTATAGAAGATAAGTATCCCGTTACGAATTATAGAACACTCATCGGGCATTCTTACGGTGGGTTATTTGCGATTAATACGCTACTAAACCAACCTTCACTTTTTGAAAATTATCTGGCCATTGATCCGAGTTTGGATTGGGATGATCAGCTGATGCTAAAGCAGGCGAAAGAAGTTTTTTCTAAAGAAAGCCTAGAAGGAAAATCATTATATGTTTCGCTCAGTGGTCAATTGCATATGCAAAAGCCTGAGATGACTTTGGAGAATGTCATGCAGGATGATTCAGAATTCACACTTTTTGCTCGAAGTAATATTGCCTTTTCCGATTTCATCAGAGCTAATTCAGAAACTGGGTTGGACTTTGATTGGGAATTTTTCTCAAAAGATCTTCACGGTACAGTTCCGCTTCCTTCCCTTCGAAATGGTTTGATTTCATTATTCGAATGGTTTCAAATGGAACGAGTCGAATTGTTCAACATACCTGAAACAACCACTGAAGAGCTGCTGGAATTGATGAATTATAGAGCTGAAAAGTTGGAGGCTCATTTTGGATACCCCGAGCCACCTTTCCCTGAAGATTTGATAACTATGTCAGGCTACATGAGTATGGATCGAGGTCAAATGGAAAAAGCGAAAATGTTCTTTGAGCAGGGAATCCAATATTTTCCACAAAGTGCCAATATGTACGATTCCATGGCAGATTATTACGAGTTAAAGGATGATCCAAAAACCGCCTTGGAATTTGTGAAAAAAGCCTTTGCGATCAGCGGAAGTGATTATCATAAAAACAGAATTGAAGAGTTGACTTTGATGATCAAGTAATTTTCCAAAGGCCATCTCTCAGCTTTGGGTTTGCCCAACCTACCAGAATTCACATTAGGTGAAATTCCTAGGTTGGGATTTTTGTGAAAGCAATTTTTGGAGCTTTGGATTCAAATTCTCCGAAGTTGAAAATCTGTATATTTAAAATTGAATTTCAATCCAAATACTCCCAATTCAATGAAAAAGCACTATTCTCTGGCCGCACTTTTATTCGTGTTGGGAAGTTTTCAAGCCTTCTCTCAAAACCTAGTGATCAAAGGAGGGTGGGTGTTTGATACTTCCAGTAAAAGTTTCCAGAAGAATTCTGGGATTTATATAGAAGATGGACTTTTTGGAGAAGAGAAAGGGGCAAGCGATAGGGAAGTGCTTAATCTTAGCGATGAAGATTATGTGCTTCCGGGCTTAATCGATTTGCATGCCCATTATCGGGTAAGTTATGAAGGCAAAGCTTTTGATGATACGGTCGCTATGCCAAAAATTTTTCTTGCCAATGGGATTACCAGTACTTTTCCGGCTGGAGAGATAGAACCGGAAAAGATGTGGGATTTGCAGCAAAAAATCGATGCTGGTAATCTTACAGGGCCAAGAATCCTTCATTCAGGACCTTATTATGGTTCTGCGGCACCAGATTGGAATCCGGAATTTTCCGAGCAGGATATTCGTGATCGGGTAGATTATTGGGCTGAAAGAGGAGCTTATGGTTTCAAAGCTAAAGGGATAACAAAAGCGCATCTTGCAATTCTAATCGACCAAGCGCATAAGCATAACCTTACTGTAACCGGTCATTTGGATTCCGGATTCAAAAACTCGGTCAATCCTCAGGATGCGATCAAAATGGGGATTGATCGAGTAGAACATTTTTTGGGAGGAGACTTGTTAGTGGCTACTACCAGTGCCTATAACAGTCTAAAGGACCTAGATCCAGCAGATCTCAGATTGGAAGAAATCATACAATTGTATATCAAAAACGGAGTTTATTTTGATGCTACTCTTGGAACTTATGGCGCTATCGGTTTGATAGATTCACCGATTTTTGAGGACTGGGCAGAAGAAAATCAATACTTCACATCATTTACCAAAAATGTAATTAAGAATGTAAAACCATCAGCCTTCAATGAGCTTTGTGCATTGATCTATCCAGTGAAACAAGGTGTTCTTAAGCGCTATTATGACGCCGGTGGATTGATTACCGTGGGAACTGACCGCCCACTTTTATTGGATAATTATTTGGGTGGAGGGATTGGTGGTTTCTTTATTCATAGAGAAATGGCTGCTATGGTGGAAGTCGGAATTCCTGCTGCCGAAGTTCTATATTTTGCTACTCAACAAAATGCTGAAGCATTTGGGATTGCAGATCGGGCAGGAAGTATTTCGCCTGGAAAATGGGGAGATGTAATGATTATCAAAGGAAATCCATTGGAAGATATCAATCGAACCCGGTCAGTTCATACCGTAGTCAAAGGTGGAGAAATTTACTCTTCAGCTGAATTAAAGAAAGCCGCAAAAGGGAAATTGGGGCCGGAGAATTAATAGGTATTCGCTGGATCAATTCCAATTTCCCTAATATTTAGATTTTGGCTTCTAATATTCTATTTTATGATTATCCGATATCCGATTTGTTACCAATAGCTTGATTTAACGGCCTAAAAGTCCGATTGATTTCAGTTTTGGCAAACTGCGGTCTTCGGTCATCCGTCTTCCAGCCTAAAAAACAAATGGAATTTACCAACTGGTGTAATTTCAGATATACATATTCTATTTGATAGGTTTGATGACCTTCCCGCCTTTCATTACAAATTCAACCCTCGCTAACTCCGTAATATCTTCAAGAGGATTTTCTTTTGTGGCTATAATATCTGCCAGCTTACCAACCTTGATGCTCCCAATTTCATCCTCCTTCATAAGAAGCTCTGCATTTACTTTGGTACCTGCAATTATTGCTTGAAGAGGTGTCATTCCTAATTGAACAAGCAATCTGAATTCATTGGCAGCGAAATTCGGAGGGAACCCAACATTGTCAGAACCTACCCCGACTTTAACACCTCTTTTAATCGCTTTCGAATACATCTTCCAGGATTCTTGTCTGTGTTTTACTGTTAAATCATACATTTTGGACTGAGCTTCACTGTCCTTCCAATTTTCCAGTCCATATTCTCCGACACTGATAGTGGGAATCAAATAGGTACCATATTCCAAAAAGAGATCAATACTTTCGTCATCCATAAAAGTGCCGTGCTCTATAGATCTTGCCCCAAATTTGATGGCTTTATTGATTCCTTCTGTTGCATGGGCATGAGCCATTACTGGCACGCCTCTCCTTTTGGCTTCTTCCATTGCTGTTATTATTTCCTCATCACTAAACTGGACGTTTTGAGGATTGTCTCCTTCAGACATAAAAGCTCCCGTCACCAAAAGCTTGATCCAGTCACTTCCATATTTGATCTCTTCCCGAATAGCCTTAAGGATTTCATCTTTGCCATCAACCACGAGCCCATCCGCTATTACAGATTGGTCAGGTGATAAAAAATTAATGTCGCCACCACCTCCAGTTACGGAAAGGTAATGTCCTGCTCCATAGATTCTCGGCCCATCAAATAAACCGGAATTTATGGCATCTCTGATTTCAAAATGGGCATATTGAGTGTCTGCGTCACCTGCTACCCTAATAGAAGTCCAGCCTTCATTAAGCCAATTTTGAACTGTTTTTAGTCCTCTTAGCGCATTAAAAGCCGAGGATCCTTTTATATGATTTACTTGGTAGTCATCCCCATAGATTAAAGGGTGAACATGTGCGTCTATAAGGCCAGGAAGCACGGTATATTCAGATAAGTCTATTATTTCGTACTCCGATTTTATAATATCCCTATTTCCAATTTCAACAATCCTATCGCCTTCAATTACAATGACTTTATTATTGTAAACCTGATCATCTTCTGCGGTTATAAGTTTGCCACAAATGATTGCTGTTTTTACCTGAGCATTTAAGCCAAGAGAAAACATGATCGTTAGAACTGATAATATAATTCGATATTTCATCATAAATTTTTTTCGTGAAAAAGAGCCGTTATGACTGGGGAAGAATCATTGCGCTATTATTTACTTGGGTAACTTTTATTCCTCCTCAGGAACAGCCATGGTATGATTTCCTACCAATAGGCATTTCCCACCAATTTCCACATAGGTTCGCATAAAGTGATAATTAGTTGGGTCAACTGGTCTGTCGATATAAGTAAATCCTGTCACGATTGCTGTATTACCTGTTATCGCTACTTTTACATCACTTTGAGTTCTGGAATAATTATTACTGTCGCCGTTGGCTTTTTGTCTTTTTCTACTTTCAACAACTGTTTCTTTAGAATCAACCGAAGAATAGTGATTATGAACCCAAATAAATTTCTCTGCTAATAGTGATTCCATGAATTCAGGGTCTGGATTTAAGTTTGCCTCTTCCCATTTGGCATCTAACGCCTTGATATTTTCCTCCGTCATGCAGGATTGCTGGGCTTTAGCTGAAAAAGACATGATGATGAAAATTGAGATCAGACAGCTGAGTGATTTCATTTGTGGATAGGTTTTGGGTTAAGAGAATCAATTTAAGGAATTTTCTGGCTATCGATTTTCTGTAAAGCTTGATGTGCCATCAAAAAGAGTCTAACTTTTCGGGGGTACATCATAATGCTATTTGCTCTTTTCCTAATAAGTTTCAACATGAAATGGGCAAAACAGGGAATTAAAAAAAGCGCAATCCAAATTGGACTGCACTTCATGGGAATAAATAGGTCAATAGGTAATGCTTTTATTATTGGAATAGCAAAGGAGTAAACTGAGTGAGGTACACTCTCCAGTTTCTCCAAATATGTCCACCTTCACTTTCTACATAGTCATAGGGCATTTCCATGCCGTCCAGTTTTGCTCGGTATTCTTTATTAGCCTCGTAAAGGAAATCCGTTTTGCCGATGGCTATCCAGTAGAGTTTGTATCCGTTGTCTTTTTGAGCTTTTAGAGTTTTGTCAAAATCACTGTAAACCTTTCCCGTAGCATCTTCCCGTGCCATAATTGCCGCTGAAAACAAGCCTACATAGTCAAAGGTGTTCGGGTAATATCTAGAAATGTGCAGGGAATGGTATCCGCCCATAGAAAGTCCGGCGATAGCACGGTTTGCCTTATCGGCTTTCACCTGATAGTTGCTTTCTACAAATTTGATGATGTCTTTGAAAGCACCTTCATAAGTGCCATCCATCGTCTTTGGGATCATAAACTGTGGTTTGTAGAATCCTAGACTTCCTTCCCCGGGAGCTCCATCTTGAATCACATTACCATTTGGCATCACCACAATCATTGGCTTTACTTTTCCTTCAGCAATTAGATTATCCATGATTTGAGCTGTACGGCCTAGGGCAATCCAAGCTTCCTCGTCTCCGCCTGCACCATGTAAAAGATAAAGTACCGGGTATTTGTCAGTGGAATCTTCATATCCTGGTGGAGTATAGATGGTAATTCTTCTGTCCATCCCCAATCCCGGAGATTCATACCAGCGACGGGCTACTGTTCCGTGAGGAATATCCTGAGTACGATAAAGATCTGCCTGCCCATTACCTACAATAAATATATTAGTGACAGAAGCCACATCTCGAATCAGAAAAGGATTGCTTGGATCTGTGGTGGTAAATCCATCAATGGAAAATGAATAGCCATACAGTTCAGACTTTAGGGGTTGGCTTTTAAATGACCAAACACCATTTTCATCCTTGGTTAGGTCCGCACTTCCAGGTCCATCCATTTGTCCCATCGGGGTTTCCATTTTGACGCTTGGCAAAAAGTCTCCTGAGACTTTTACTGATTGTGCTTTTGGAGCAAAAAGTCTGAAAGTGACAGATCCATCTTCATGGACTTCAGGAGAAACTATGTTTTGGGCTCGAAAGAGCGCCTCTTGAGCTTGGGAGGAAAACACCAAAGCAAAAAGGAATAATAGGTTGAGAAGCAAATGTTTGTTCATGGTTAAGGGTCTATTGTGTCAAAGTGGAAAAATAGAGAAAAGCGAATGAAAATCCTAGTGTTTATCTATTATTCAGGATTCCGCTAAAAAGAAAAGGTTCGAGCCAAATGACTCGAACCTTTCAAATAATTACCTATTTAGATTATTATTTTTAAGTATTCACTTTCTGGGAATTTGAAAGTCTATGAACTTAGAATTATCAAATCGATGATTCTATTTTAGTTGCTTGTCTTTTTTCAGCCCTTTATTGATTTTTGGTACTGTATTTTTAATGACTTGGTCTCTTTCAACTTTGAGCTTGTCTTTCATCGACAGGTAATAATTGTACTGTTCCTTCTGATCATGTGACCAAGGACCGATATAGTCACCGATTTCAGAATAGAGTGTTCTAATTCTGCTGAATAGCTCGTTGTATTTCTCATTGATTCCTTTTAATGGAGCTGCGGCACTCTTATCGTATGAAACCTTGTCTTTTTCCAATTGATCCAGTTGTTTCGCTAACTTTTCGATGCTAGCCCGATCTTTAGAAACTTCCGAGGATAAGGAGAGGACTTCCATTTGAGAAGCTGTCCACTCTTTTCTTACATCTAGCGAAACATCGAGTCTTGGATCATCGCTTACCTTGAATTTCTGCTCATAGGTTTCTCCATTCACCTCCAATTTAGCCGTGTAAAGACCTGGTAAAACATAAGGACCGTTCATTCTAGATCTGCCGGTTCCAGCTTGCTCATTTTGATATCTTAATTCCCACATCACTCGGTGAAGTCCAGCCTTTTCACTTGCTTTCACTTCATCAACCAGCGTGCCTTGTGCATCAAAAATCCGTAATTTGATTGCATCATTTGCCACTGAGTCTTTGAGGTAATAATCAATTGCTGCACCGAATGCAGGATTTTCACCACGATAGTACATGTCTCCAGTGTGCGCACCATCATTCATATAGTTGATAATTTCAGCATCGGAGATTGAGAATAAAGCAGCTTGCTGTTTCAAAATCGCAGGACTCATTTCCTGCAGGGCGTTTACATGATCTAAAATCCAAACTCCACGACCATGTGTTCCCAATATCAAATCATTATCTCTTGGATGGATTACCAAATCATTGAAAGGAAGAGTCGGCATGTTGCTTTTTAATTCTACCCAATGATCCCCTCTATCATTGCTAATAAAAAGACCGAATTCTGTACCTAAGTATAGCAAGTTAGGGTTTTTAGGATCTTCTCTTAACGTTCTTGCAACGCGATTGGCAGGTAAATCACCTTCAACGGATTTCCAGGTCTTACCATAATCTTCTGTGCGATAGATGTAATTATTGAAATCATCGTTTCGATAATTATTGATGGCCACATAAGCCGTTCCAGCAGTATGCGATGAAGGTTCAAAGGTATTGATCCAGGTTTCTTTTGGAAGTCCGACTAAAGCGCTGCTGACATCATTCCAGGTTTGTCCATCGTCCCAAGACACTTGTAGCAAGCCATCATCTGTTCCAGCGTATAGCATTCCAGGTGTGTGAAGATCTTCAGCAACTGCTGTCAAAGTTGGGTAGTAAGGAATCCCGTCATCCAATGAGGCGGTATTTTCGTCTGGCCTTTGTCCCATGATCAAAAGCTCCCGTCGATTTACTTTAGTGGTTAGATCGCCCAAGGAAACCCATGTAGCTCCATTATCTGTACTTTTCCAAAGCACATTTGTGCCTGCGTAGATGGTATTTGCATCATGATGGGATAAAAAGAAAGGACCATCCCAGTTACCTGGAGCCATGGCATTTCCCAATTCCGGTTCTGGAATTCCTGGTCCCCAGGCATCCCAATTTCTTCTAGCGCTAATTCTGCCTTTTGGATCGCCAGGACGAATGTCTTGTCGCTGCCCCGTTTTCATATTAAGTCTGGAAAGTCCCAAATATTGAGATTCTGTATAGACAACATCTGGATCATTTCGGTCGACCAGATTAAGAAAGCCATCACCTCCTCCAAGCCTTCTCCAATCTTCGTTCAAAATACCATCGGAGCGATAGGTTTCACTTGGTCCTACCCAACTTCCATTGTCCTGCAAGCCGCCATATACATTATAAGGTTTAGCATTATCTACCGATATGCGGTAATACTGGCTTACCGGTAAGTTGCTTACAAAGAGCCATTTGATCCCTCTGTCATAAGAAATACCTATTCCTCCATCATCTCCTTTGATCACGTGACGGGAATCTTTCGGATTGACCCAAAGAATCCGATCATCTCCATGAAGCGATTGCCTAGGAGCGGTGAAAGTTCTTCCGCTATCGCTGGAATAACTATACTGATTCATCATGTAGATTCTGGATTCATCACTTGGATCCACCAAAGGCTGGGATGCATACATTGGTCTTGGATTCCAATCACTCATCAATTCCCAGCTTTCCCCTTTGTCTTTGCTACGATAGAGTCCAGCTCTTCGCTCGTTATATGCGGTAGAGGCATTGTATTGGTAGCCTTGTTCCAAAGAAATAAATACCACCTCAGGATTGTTGCGATAAATAGAGATTCCGATACGGCCATAATCTCCTTCAGGTAATCCGTTTTTTAATTCTTCCCAAGTCTTTCCTCCATCTGTGGATTTATGAAGTCCACTACCCGGGCCTCCGCCATGAAAACCGTATGGCTTTCTTCTTCTTTGGTAGGTAGCTGCGTACAAAATATTGGGATCAGTAGGATCCATCGCGACATCCGAAACCCCCGTGTTCTCATCTACATAGATCAGTCGATCCCAAGTTTTTCCACCATCCTTTGTGTGATACAACCCTCTTTCTTCATTAGGTCCCCACAAATGACCCATCGCCGCTACATAGGCAACAAGACTATCCGTTGGGTGAAGCACAATTCTGCCAATATGATGAGAGTCTTTTAAACCTAAATTTTGCCAAGTCTTCCCGCCATCATGCGATTTGTAGACACCATCACCCCAAGAGTTACTTTGTCTGTTTGCTCTTTCGCCGGTTCCCACCCATAGAATATTGGGATGGTTTTGATTTACGGCAATGGCACCGACAGAGTGGGTATTTTCCTTTTCAAAAACGGGTTCAAAAGAGACCCCATTATTGGTGGTTTTCCAAATACCACCTGTTGCCGTAGCAGCATAAAAAGTATAAGGGTCTGATTCAACGACAGCAAGATCAACAATACGTCCACTCATAGTGGCGGGACCAATGTTCCTTAGCGGTAATCCGTTTAATAATTCGCTGGTCAATTCCTGACCATGGACAAAAGTGTATAAACTCAGGCAAAGCAAGAGTAAAAGTGATTTGATTTTTATCATGCTCGATTTTATAATTGGTGATTTTGTTACAAAGTGGAATTTAAGCAGATGAATGGAGTCATCCAATACTTTTTGAGGAGCGGTTGGTAGTAAAGGTTCTTTTAGATTGCTTTTGAAAAAGTTGATTTACTTTAAAATCCAAAGTTTTGGGATTGCTTGATCAAGAAGTATCTTTGCCCCTCAATCAAAAACGAATCAATCGTGGCAAATAAAACTGTAAAAGTGGGCTTGGTCCAGTTAAGCTGTTCTGCTGATGTGGCAGGCAATCTTGAAAAAACCATTGAGGGCGTTCGCAAGGTAGCTGCCCAAGGCGCTCAAGTGGTTGTCCTTCAGGAGCTGTTCCGTTCCCTTTATTTTTGTGATGTTGAAGATTATGAAAACTTCAAGTTGGCTGAAGCCATCCCGGGGCCCTCGACAGATACTTTTGGAGCTTTGGCAAAGGAACTCGGAGTAGTGATCGTCGCTTCGCTTTTTGAGAAAAGAGCTGAAGGCCTTTACCATAATACCACGGCAGTTTTAGATGCGGATGGAAGCTATCTCGGTAAATACCGAAAAATGCATATTCCGGACGATCCCGGATATTTTGAGAAGTTTTACTTCACACCTGGTGATCTGGGCTACAAAGTATTCCCAACCAAATTCGGAAAAATCGGAGTCTTGATCTGTTGGGATCAGTGGTATCCGGAAGCTGCAAGAATTACTGCATTAAAAGGAGCTGACTTTTTGGTTTACCCAACAGCCATCGGCTGGGCTTTACATCAAGATGAGCAAACCAATGATGATCAATACAATGCTTGGCAGACCATTCAGCGTTCACACTCGGTAGCAAATGGAATTCCGGTAGTATCTGTCAACCGAACAGGAGTGGAGGGGCCAATGCAGTTCTGGGGAGGAAGTTTTGTCTCTAATGCCTTTGGTAGAGTGACTTACAAAGCGCCTCATTTGGAAGAGGAAGTACACGTTGAAGAATTGGATCTGACAGGTTCGGATCGGTACCGTACGCACTGGCCATTCCTTCGTGACAGAAGAATTGATTCTTATGCACCGATTACCAAGCGCTACCTAGACGAGGACTAAGGATATGCCTACTATTTTTGAACTCGCAAAAACCGGTGCTGCGACTCCGGCTGAATTAGGATATTATTTTCCCGCGGAATTTGCTCCGCAAGAATCTATGTGGCTAAGTTGGCCCCATAAGGAAGAATCTTGGCCGGGTAAAATCGATACTATTTATGCGCCATATTCTCTTTTTATAAAGGAGGTTTCAAAAGGCCAAAAGGTAAATATCAATGTCGCCGATGCCGCGATGAAGAATTTTGCGCTGGGGCATTTGGAAAAAGCAGGAGTAAATTTAGATCAGATTCGATTTCATTTTTTTCCAACCAATGATGCTTGGTGCCGAGATCACGGGCCTGCTTTTCTGATCAATCCGAAAGCCGAACAAAAGAAGGTTTTGGTGAAATGGGAATACAATGCTTGGGGTGAAAAATATCCTCCGCATGATTTGGACAATCAGATTCCGATTAAAATAGCAGCTGAACTTGGGATTCCTTGCTTTCGACCGGGAATCGTCATGGAAGGTGGATCAGTGGAATTCAATGGAAAAGGAACGCTTTTGACTTCTGAAGCTTGCCTTTTGAATGAAAACAGAAACCCACATCTGAATCAGGCCCAGATTGAAAAATTCCTATGTGATTATTATGGAGTCAATCACATTCTTTGGGTAGGGGATGGCATCGTCGGAGATGATACCGATGGGCATATTGATGATATTACGCGATTTGTGAATTCGGATACCGTGGTGACTGTGGTGGAGGAAAATAAGTCCGATGAAAACCACCACTTGCTTCATGAGAATCTCGATCGCTTAAAGCAAATGCGCTTAGAAGATGGCAAGCAATTGAATATCGTCGAACTCCCGATGCCAAGTCCTGTAATCTATGAAGATCAGCGACTTCCGGCATCTTATGCCAATTTCTACATTGCAAATGAATCATTGATAGTCCCTACTTTCCGGGATAAAAACGACCAAAAGGCTTTGGATATTCTTACGAATTGCTTCCCAAACAGAAGAGTTGTAGGTATCGATAGCACGGATATCATTTGGGGATTGGGAAGCTTTCATTGTTTAAGTCAGCAGGAACCGGCGATTCAGTAGGCAGGTTGCAGTTTTCAGTGTGCAGTAAGCAGTTTCTCAAAGAGCAATATTACATTGGGCAGTAGACAAGAAGGAAAAGATCAGATTGATTTTGAACCGAATTTCTCTGGGTTTGCCATCATATAACCTATCAATTTTCCAATTTCGATTGAATCGCGGTCCCATTCAGTTTTAATACTTTCTGAAATGTAACCACAAGAAAAAGAAAATTCAATCCAGACTTGAGTTTCAGTGTTTTCCATATCTGCGTCAGAAAGCTTTGAAATGAAATGAGCAGGATATTTTCTTTTTCGATAACCCTCACCAATATTTGCACAGGTTGACCTACTTGATCTTCTTATTTGATCAATCAATGAATACTTTTCTTCTGTAGGAAACGATTTGCTAGCTTCATAGATTTTCATTGCAAGCTGAAATCCCTTTTTAAAGGCTAATAGGTCTTTGAACTCCATATAATTCAGAATAGGTTTTGAAATTGATTAAAAAAAATGGTTCTACCCTTAAGTTAGTGGGGATATAAGTTTAATCCTCCGTGGAAAAAGAGGATTGCACTTCTAAAGTTGGTAAAAGTTCTATAGCCTTTACCTACAGTTTTGAGCTCTTGGA
>NZ_JAQWXX010000060.1 GCF_029254265.1 Algoriphagus sp.
GAGGTAAGCAACTTACGACCACTCGAGGTAAGTCGTGCATTTTTGATTAGTTCTTCGATCATTTTGTTCCTAGTTTAGGCAACAAAACCGGTCCAGTTATTTAAGCAATTAGGAACAAAATTCCTCACCTTCATCCCCCATAGAACAGAAATAAAATAAGGGTTGCAATACAACATCCTTTATTAAATAAATTCAAAAACATTATTTAATATTTCTAAAAGCCCTCTACCCCGAAAACTCAATCCAAACTTACCCCACGCCCATTTATAAAACCAACTATTTGTTTAAATTTTTTAGAAGAATTAGCTACCTTATTGATAATCAACGATCTTATTTTTAGTTCTCAATAAAATACAAAATTTAACTCCTTATTGTTCAATTGGTTGATGAAGTTTAAATTTTTAATTATAAACAGCGGGAGATTCTTGAGAAGTAGGAAACCGAACGTAAAATACAAGATTGGAATAGTTCACTTCCTACCTCCTAATAATCAGCGAATCCATTTCAAGGACTTTAATTAAGTCATACTTGACCAACTCGCTGCCATCTTGAGTTTCAAATCTGATTTCATACTTCATAAATGGTTCTGCAACTACAAAAGAATCCAAAAGACTTGGATCGACAATACCCAGAATATCCTGAAGATTCATATTATTAATGATCAGAGTATTTCCTTGAGGCTTATAAGATCCCGTATTGGAATCTAAAAAAGGAACTCTTTTCCATTCAAATTTATAATTATCTGCTTCAATGATTTTCAAATCTTCGGAAACAAATTGAAGTCCAAACAAAAAAATGATCCCTAAAACTAGGTTCCATGATCCATGAAATAGTACTGCCCACCAAAAGGATTTATTGATAATCACCCAACTAAAAATTAGAGCTCCAGAAAACGAAATTGCTAAAAATGGGAGCCAAGGCCATGAAAAATCAACCCCGGTAGGCAAATGATGTGAACTAAAAAAGAGAGCTGAAACAATAAGAAGAAGATCCAACACCCAAGGTAAATGGTAGTATTTATAGATAAAAAAAAGACTGTACAAAATGAGCATGAGAATAAAAACGGGGGTATTCCAGCCAGTCAAAACCAAACTCAATGGAGTTAGCAGAAGAAAGAGACCTTGAAGTACTTTACTATTTGTCAAAAACCCCCGGAATCTAACCTCTTCTAAGATCGGAGCTATCAAAACAGGAATAACAAATGCGACAACATAAAAACTTGAAAAGCTACTAGGTCCATTCGAATCCAAGGGTGGCATAACTTTAAAAAAAATCAAATAAAAAAGAGTCAGTGAAAGTATAATACTTCCACTGACAATTAACCAATTTCTATTTTTCATTTATATCAAAGGCTTAATTTGAAGGTGCTGGAGCTGGCATACATGTAACCGAGCAAGAACTTCCAAAAAACCCTTCTGTAAGTTCAACTTCTGGCACTCCGCCACCGTTCGCACATAGATTCATAGCCAATGCGCAATTACTATCCAAGTTATCTCCAATCGAGTCTAGTACAGCTTCAGCAAGTTTAATCAATGGTATTGCATAACACCATACGCATGTAACTCTTGAATTAACAGAACTCTCTGCATTATCTATAGGATAATTAAATGTAAGGTCTCTAAGAACTGTTCCATTACTGGCAATAACATCAAAAGTAACGACCCCATCTCCAGACTCTATAAAGTTAATAAACTTTAAAAATTCCCCTGTAGCTTCATTTTCAATAATATAATTACCCTCGGAAACACGAAAGTTCTGGTATCTATTTTCTTTATCAATATTTAATGACTCTTGATTATAAAAAAACTCATACCCCTTGGTTTTTTTAACAAATTTAGTGATGGTTTCATTGGCATTATTGTTAAAAACATAAGTCTTTTCACCTATCATTAAAACACCATTATTATCAGCTTTCATCGCTTCGGCTAGTTCGAAATTCACATCTTCTATTTCTTGGTTAAATTCGCAAGAAGCAAGAAAAATAAAGCAAATTATTTGGGAAACTAATTTTAAATTTTTCATAACAATTTTTTAAGTGACTAATAAATGAAAAAGTTTTCAGCGCTAAAAACTTGAACTAAACATACCCCCCCAATTTAAAAAACCAAATTTTTGGTTGAAATTCTTCAAGAGATTTAGTTAAGTGGCTGGTATTCTGCTTAATTATTTTTAGTTTGATGGAAGAATAAAATTCATAACTTACTATATTTCAATTGATTAATGAACAGACTTGTTTTAACCCGGATTATGCATTAGAATCTGTAGTGAGAGTTCAAACCACAAGAAAATCAAGCATTTAGCGAATGAGGCATAGCACCGCTAAGGTGATTGAGGTAAATGCAGCAAAGCGATTGATTTTGAAGCGGTTTGGGCTCGTAATAGGAGGCCTAATGCATATTTCGGGTTTAACTATAAACAGCGTAATTTCGAGTTTGAATGGTAGAAAACAAAAAATCCCCGAGGGTATCGGGGATTTTTGGATAACCTTTGAGGTCTCTTTTCGGACCTTCAAAGTTTAGTATGAATTGAATTAAAACCCTCGAGGAGATCTCTCAGTCGTACCTCCTTCGAGATGACACCTCAAGGGTTGATTCCAATTAAAGCATCTCTACGCTTCGCTTCACGAAGGCGGTCAAGTCCTTGCCGGTCAGCAAGCCTTGCGCAAGAAGTGCCAAATCAAAGGATTGCTTGGCCAGCTTGGTCTTTTCTTCTTCGCTTTCTGCTTTCAAGATTTTGTCAATCATTGGATGGTTTCCGTTGATGGCCACTTTGTATGCATCAGGTAGTGCTCCATAGAAGCTCATCGCTCCACCACCAGTCTGTGCCATTTCTTTCATTCGCCGCATAAACTCTTCCATCGTAATCGTCACCGGCATTTCTTCAGGGCTTAGCCCTTCGACTTCCACGGTGTAGGTTTTGTTGTCAATCGCTTTTTCGAAGAGTTCTTTGACTGCTTTGCTTTGCTCTTCGGTAAGCAGATTTGCATAGGTATCATCTTTTTGGATCAACTTCTCAGCCACATCAGCATCCACGCGCTTCAGTTGGGTTTTCTCCAACTTACTCTCCAGATTCTGAATAAAGTGACTATCGATCGGTGAGTCCATCACCAAGACATCATAGTCTTTCTTATTGGCAGACTGAATAAATCCATCCTGCTTATCTAAATCTGTCGCATAAAGGAAGATCGTCTGCTCATTTTTGTCAGTTTGTACCGGCTTCACTTTGCTTTGATACTCCTCGATCGTGAAAAATTCTCCGTTGGTATTCTTCAACAAAGCAAAGTCTTTTCCTTTCTCATAGAATTTCTCCTCGGAGATCATCCCATATTTCACAAACAGCCCGATGTCATTCCACTTGGATTCATAGGCTTTTCGATCTTTCTTGAAAAGTTCGGCCAGCTTATCTGCCACCTTTTTGGTGATGTAGCTATTGATCTTCTTCACGTTAGAATCTGCCTGCAGGAAGCTTCGTGACACGTTCAGAGGAATATCCGGCGAATCGATCACGCCATGTAGCAGCATCAAAAATTCCGGTACGATGTCTTTTACCTCATCTGTGATAAATACCTGACGGCTATACAACTTGATCTTATTTCGCTGTAGCTCAAATTCGTTTTTCACTTTTGGGAAATACAATACTCCCGTCAAGTTGAATGGATAATCCACATTCAAGTGAATCCAGAAAAGCGGATCCTCAGACATCGGATAGAGTTCCTTGTAGAACTTCAAGTAATCTTCGTCGGTGAGATCACTTGGAGACTTGGTCCAGATCGGAGCAGTGGTATTGATGATATTATCCACTTCCACAGACTTCCACTTCTTTTCACCTTTGTCATCCACACCATCTTCTACTGATTCGGTCTTGGTGCCAAACTTAATTGGGATAGGCAGGAATTTGGCGTATTTATCCAGGATTCCCTGAAGCTTCCACTTGTCCAGAAACTCTTCCGAATCTTTGTTGATGTGAAGGATGATATCTGTACCCCTAGTTTTGCGCTTTCCTTTTGAGATCTCGAAGCTCGTAGAACCGTCACAGGTCCACTTAGCTGCCTCGGCTCCTTCTTGGTAGGAAAGTGTGTTGATCTCTACTTTGTCGGCCACCATAAAGGCAGAGTAGAATCCTAATCCAAACTTACCGATGATCTCATTGGCATCTTTGGCATCTTTGAATTTCTCGACGAATTCCTCTGCACCGGAGAAGGCCACCTGATTGATGTACTTTTTGATTTCCTCGGCAGTCATCCCTAGACCGTTGTCAGAGATGGTGATGGTTTTCTTTTTTTCGTCAAAAGATACTTCGACAGTCGTATCTCCAAGTTCTCCGGTATACTGACCTAATGTCGCTAGTCTTTTGATTTTTTGCGTCGCATCGACCGCATTGGAGACAAGTTCCCGAAGGAAGATCTCATTGTCGGAATAAAGGAACTTCTTGATAATCGGGAAAATATTCTCGGTATGGATCGAGATCGTGCCTTTTTCTTGCATGGCTATAAATTGTTTGTTGTTAAAATTTCGATTTGTACCAAGGCCAATTGCAAGGGTTGTTCCACTTCGGAAAAAGTGACAAGATGACAGAATATAAATGAAATAGACCTTGTGAAATACAGCTTCGCTGAAATACGCCTTCGGCGAAATATTTCAGCGAACGAAGAGAGCTGTATTTCAACCGTATTTCCATTATATATCCATTAGGATTTTTTAATCCTTAATTTTGAAAAATGATTAAGGAGATTACTATTCTTATCCAAAAAGAGCTCACCCTCGAGTGGCGGCAGAAGTATGCATTAAATGGAATATTGCTTTATGTGGTTTCAGCGGTATTTATCACTTATTTGAGTGTAGGGGCAAAAGCTGGAAATCTCTCCATCAACTCCTGGAATGCCCTGTATTGGATCATTATCCTTTTTTCAGCGGTGAATGCAGTAGCTAAAAGCTTTATCCAGGAACATCAAGGTCGGCAACTCTATTATTATATGATTGCTTCGCCAGAGGCCATTATTCTTTCAAAAATCATTTACAATACCGGTTTGACCTTAGTCTTGGCACTGTTGGGTTATGGTGTTTTTTCGGTGATTTTAGGGAATCCAGTTCAAGATCAGGGATTATTTTTGCTCAACTTAGTTTTGGGAGCGATGGGCTTTTCTGCAACGTTGACGATGGTGAGTGGGATAGCTTCCAAAGCCGGAAACAATGCCACCCTGATGGCTATTCTAAGTTTTCCAGTGATTATCCCAATTCTTTTGATGGCGATTCGAATTTCAAAAAACGCCTTGGATGGACTGGATTGGAGTGTCAGCGCAGATAAATTGCTTGCATTACTTGCCATTAATGCAATCGTAGCTGTAACGGGATATATTTTGTTTCCTTACCTATGGCGTTCTTAAAACTTCATTATTCGAAATTCATCATTCGATGTTCAATATTGGAGATTGGAAAATTGTAAAATCTGATTATCAGCAATGATGCCAGTAGCCTTATTTTCTTTGTTTTACTGGCTGGAAGACCGATGACGGGTGACCGAAGCGGCCTAAAACCTAGAGTTTAACTGATTATTTGCTGCTTTAAGATCTTTACTGACAAAAAAGAGGATATACATATTGTAAAATTTAAAAATTAAACCAATCAAGAGTTGGAGTCAAATAATAATGATTGAAGTTCCTTGGATCTCGTACTTCGTAAATCGTAATTCTAAATTCTCCCTTCCCTTCTATCCCTTCCCTTCAAAAGACTTTAGAAAAACCGCCTTTTTCAGGAACTTATGACTTATTTTTGCGCTTGAATTAGCAAAAATACCCTATGCGCCAATCCTGGTGGAAAATTCTTGCAATTGCCCTCCTGCTTTATACCCTTACAGCAGGATTGCTGATGGACGTACCTCGTCTTCCAATTCTCAATGAGACTATCCGAGCCTTGCATTTTCACGTGACTATGTGGTTTGGGATGATCTTGATGCTAGTCGCCGCAGTTTATTACAGCATCAAATACCTTCGGACGAATGATATAAAATGTGATGATCTCGCGGTAGAATTCACCAATGCAGCGATTCTTTTTGGAGTGTTGGGAATCACCACCGGAATGCTTTGGGCAAAATTCACTTGGGGAGATTACTGGAGTGGAGATCCGAAGCAAAATGCTTCTGCGATTGGCTTGTTAATGTATTTCGCATATTTGATCTTAAGAAACTCATTGACAGATACGCAGCAACGCGCCAGAATTGGAGCCATTTATAACATTTTTGCTTTTGCAGCATTTATTCCTTTGATCTTTGTATTACCTCGATTGACAGATAGCCTTCATCCAGGAAATGGTGGAAATCCAGGCTTCAACGCCTATGATCTCGACTCCAAACTGCGAATGATTTTCTACCCGGCAATCATAGGATGGACGCTCTTAGGCACTTGGCTAGCCACCCTACGAGTACGTGCACGAAGAATCGAACGAACCTTGGAAGATCGCTTCCTTAATTCCTAACACATGAAAAAATTAGTAACAATCCTATTATTAGTTTTTAGCCTTTCTGCTTTGGCTCAAGAGAAAACTCCAGTGACCGAAGCGGATTACTCAAATAATTCCGTAGAAATGGCGGATGTGATGCGAACCGAAGGAAAAATCTATGTGTTGGTAGGTATTATTGTGATCATTTTCGCTGGGATTACCGTTTACCTGATCAACACCGATCGAAAGATCAGTAGATTAGAAAAGAATTTACCTGCATAAATCAGACTAAAATGAAGAAAGGACATATAATCGGACTTGGGATTATTGCTATTGCAATAGTAATTATCATGACTTCCATTGGCGATGCGAGTAGCTACGAAAGCTTCAATACAGCACTGGAAATGAAAAAAGATGGTGAAGACAAACCGATCCACGTAGTTGGTCAGCTCAAGAAAGATAGCAATGGCGAAGTCGTAGGCCTGAATGTTCGAGAGGATAAAGTATCCTTCACATTCATGCTAGTTGACAATGATGGAACTGAGCAAGAGGTATTTTACAATGAACCGGTACCGGCAGACTTCACCCGATCTGAATCTGTAGTAGTGATTGGAGCTTATAAAAATGAGGAGATATTCGTAGCGGATAAAATCCTGATGAAGTGCCCATCCAAATACCAAGAGACTGAAGTGCAGGCGGCAGGAATGTGAGTAGATTCAGCAGAATTCAATAAATCATGATCAACACCTTTGTAGGAAATCTTGGCCACTTGATGACCATTGTGGCTTTTGTAAGCGCAATAGTCACGGCTTATGCATATTATAATTACTTCAAAGCCAATGAACTTGAAAAAGCAAGTTGGCGAAGATTTAGCAGAATCAGTTTTGCCGTTCATGGCATTTCGGCAACGCTAATTGCATTTTCTCTTTTTGAAATTATCTATAACCATCGGTTTGAATATTTTTATGCGTATTCGCATTCAAGCAAAGCCCTGCCGGTTCATTACATGATCTCCAGTTTCTGGGAAGGTCAAGAAGGAGCATTTATCCTTTGGATATTCTGGAACGTGGTTTTAGGGGCTATTTTGATTCGAGTAAATAAGGTGTGGGAAGCACCGGTCATGATCGTTTTTGCACTGGTTCAAGCTTTCTTGGTATCGATGATTTTGGGTGTAGTGATCGGCGATTTGAAAATCGGGAGTTCACCATTTATCCTTCTTCGTGATGCTACACAAGCTCCGATCTTCCAGATGAATCCTGATTTCGTGCCGGAAGATGGTACGGGATTGAATCCATTGTTACAAAATATTTGGATGGTGATTCACCCTCCTACGTTATTCTTGGGTTATGCATCGACATTGGTTCCATTTGCTTTCTTGATGGGAGGATTGGTGACCAAGCGCTATTCCGAATGGATTCGTCCAGCTTTGCCTTGGGCGATTTTCTCTGCGATGATTCTTGGAATGGGGATTATCATGGGTGCTTATTGGGCTTATGTGACCTTGAACTTCGGAGGTTATTGGAACTGGGATCCAGTAGAAAACGCCGTCTACGTACCTTGGCTAATTATGGTCGCGGGAATCCACACGATGATCACTTTCAAGAAAAGTGCTACCGCGTTAAAAACTTCAATCGTCTTAGTAATACTGTCCTTTATTCTGGTCTTGTATGCTACATTCTTGGTTCGATCAGGCGTATTGGGAGACGCTTCGGTTCACTCCTTTACCGACTTGGGTCTTTCCGGTCAGTTGCTGATTTACATGCTTTTCTTTGCGGTAATCGCAACCTTCCTAGCTGCTAGAGCATGGAAACATATTCCAACTTCAGAGAAAGAAGCTTCAGTTTACTCACGTGAATTCTGGATTTTTATCGGAGCTACTACTTTGGGATTAATGGCTTTCCAAGTGATCTTACCTACTTCGATACCGGTATGGAATGCTTTAGTTGAAAGCTTTGGAGGAATCTCCAATATGGCCCCACCGGCAGATCAAATTGAGTTTTATACCAAATTTCAACTTTGGTTTGCGGTAGCATTGGCAATGTTAACGGCAGTAGGTCAATTCTTCTGGTGGCAGAAGATCGATGCGAAAGCACTGAAAGACGCTTTGGTTACGCCATACATCATTTCTGTTTTGATCTCTGCAGCGATTATTGTCCTGACGAAAGTTTATGATTGGCAATACATCATTGTGGTACTGGCTGGCACTTTCACTATTACAGCTAATTCAGTTATTCTTTCCAGATTGTTAAAAAAGTCCACCTTCAAATTGGCTGGCGGATCGCTGGCACATATTGGATTGGGAATGGTGCTGATTGGAATCATGTTTAGCTCAGGCTATTCTGATGTGATTTCCATCAATATGTCTGGACTGACTTATTCCAATAGCTGGGAAGATGAGTTGAACAAAGAGCACGTTTT
Organism: Algoriphagus sp.; assembly: GCF_029254265.1. Taxonomy (GTDB): domain Bacteria; phylum Bacteroidota; class Bacteroidia; order Cytophagales; family Cyclobacteriaceae; genus Algoriphagus. The sequence continues at coordinate 8,853 of NZ_JAQWXX010000060.1, forward strand.
ACTTTGGATCAATAAGCCTACCCAGATGAAAGACTATACGGTAATCTACCGTGGTCGTAAGAAAAAAGTGGTGGGTATCCCAGAATATGTCCCTGCCAAAATACTTGAATCTACTGACAACGTTAACGAGGCTATCGCTTTAGCTGATTACAAAGATTATTTCAAAAAAGGGGAAATAGTCAATTTGGTACTCGAAGAAAATGACTATTTCAATGTTGAATACTATCAAAATGAGACGCTGAAATTCTCTTTGAATCCCATGTCTCAATTCAATGAAGGAATGGGAGGGTTGATTTCATCACCGGATTCTAAAATCTACATTGATGAGGATCTCTATACTTATGTAGCCGCAATGAACGATCATTCTGATCCTGACTGGAAAGAAGATGAAATCTATGAGGCTGCACCGGGGGAGCAATTCCATGTGGCTGACTTTGTGACTTATTTTGACGGAGCTGAAGTTCTGAAAGAAATTGAAGGCTATGTCTTGCAAGAAGGTGATGTGGCTGTAAAAGCCAAACTTCGGATTTTGGATTACGATGTGGAGAAGCTACTCGAGCCGACTTTCATCATCCGAAACAATCAAGTGGGGAAACTCCCTGTAATTGATACCGAACTTGGACTAAAAATCAGCTTAGAAAATATCCTCCCTGAAGACAATAAATTTGTTTTTAAGGTCAATCAATACCAGAAAGATTACGTGGTGATGAAAGCTATTGTGAAGCCTTATATCAATGTACTTTGGGTGGGAACCATCATTATGCTGATTGGATTCTCCGTGGCGATCTTCAGAAGATTTGATGAATTCAAAAAGATGCGGGATAAAGGATTAGAAGTTTAAAATAAAGTCAGAAGTCTCAATTGAGAAAGCTGAAAAACCCATAAAAATAAGCTCGGCGAACAGTCGGGCTTTTTTTTGATCTCGCGGCGGCATAGCGACCCAGAAAAATATAATTGGAAATATTCCTGAAGATCAGAAGTCTGAAAGCCCAAGTGAACAAGCTGAGATTAGAATTCAGAAAGCTTAAGTGAGAATTTAGAAAAATTTAAATCTTAGAACATATCAAATAGTAAGACTTTTAGATTTCTCCCTTTAACCTTCTCACTTTTTTTCCACTTTAGCCTTCTTACTTGTTTAACTCATCATCCCCAAGATTTCCTCCAAATAATCGCGACTATTTGAGAGTCTGGGTACTTTATGCTGACCTCCAAGTTTCCCCCGCTTTCCCATCCATTGCTCGAAAAGTCCGGTTGGAGCATGATGAATAATTGGAGCAACAAGAGCTAAATCTTTGTAGCGCTTCGCATCATAATCTGAATTGATCTCCCGAAGATGTTGATCCAACAAAGCATCAAATTTGGCCTTGTCAGAAGGTTCCTTTTGGAACTCAATGATCCATTCATGGGCTCCTTTCGCACTTGAATTTTCAAAATAAACTGGTGCTGCTGTGAAATTTGCGATCGTTGCATGAGTGTGTTCTGCAGCGTATTGAATAGCTTTCTCAGCATTTTCGACGATCACTTCTTCCCCAAAAGCATTGATAAAATGCTTGGTTCTACCAGAAATCCTAAATCGATAAGGGCTCGTCGAAGTGAATCTCACCGTATCCCCGATTTTATAGCGCCATAAACCGCCGTTGGTACTGATGACCATGGCATAATTAGTATCCACTTCCACCTCCCAAAGTGGAATCACTTTTGGATTTTCGCTCAGCCAATCTTCCATGGGAATAAATTCATAAAAAATCCCATAATCCAACAAAAGCAATAATTCATCAGAATCTTTCTGATCCTGAAGTCCAAAAAATCCCTCGGAAGCATTGTAGGTCTCCATGTAGCGCATTTTTTCTGAAGGAATCAACTCTTTGAAAAGGCTACGATAAGGTCCAAAAGCAACGGCTCCATGGAAGAAAATCTCCAAATTTGGCCAAACCTCTAAAATGTGATTTGCTTTCTTGAGTTCCAAAATGCGCTGCAAAAGCACAATAGTCCAAGTCGGAACGCCAGCAATGCAAGTAACGTCTTCATCCATAGTCTCCAGAGCCATTTTTTCGATTTTGGCTTCCCACTCACTCATGAGGGCGGTCTCTAAAGATGGAGTACGGACAAACTGAGCCCAAATGGGTAGATTCTGCATAATCACCGCAGAGATATCTCCAGCTCTTGCAGTTCCTTGAGGATTGAGTGGATTTTTTTCCAGAGTACCTCCGATAGTGAGGCTCTTTCCCGCAAAAAGCTTGGAATCAGGGTAATTTGCCACATATAAGGAAAGCATATCCTTTCCTCCTTTATAATGACACTCTTCAAGACTTTCTGTGGTGACAGGAATATATTTACTCCGACTGGAAGTAGTCCCAGACGATTTTGCAAACCATTCAATATCTGTGTTCCAAATAACATTTTGAGTACCCGTCATCGTTTTGTCGATGTAAGGCTTAAGTCCCTCATAATCATTTACTGGTACTTGATCAGAAAAGTCCTGGTATTTCTTTATCGAGGCAAAACCGAATTTTTTTCCAAACTCAGTTCGTTTTCCGGCTTCGATCAACTCTTTAAAAATTGTCTGCTGAACCTCAATAGGGTTTTTCTTAAAGTTTTCAATTTGACCTAACCGATTCTTAAAAATCCAGGTCATAAAGGTATTGAGGACCTCCATTAGTTAAAAATTTTACGTTTTAACTCAAATTGACTACCCAAATAGACCTTCCTTACCTGTTCATCTGCTGCTAATTCTTCTGCTGTTCCTGCTTTCAAAAGTTTTCCTTCAAACATCAAATAAGCTCGATCAGTAATGGAGAGTGTTTCATTCACATTGTGATCGGTAATCAGAATCCCAATATTTTTGGTTTTTAATTTTGCCACGATTGTCTGAATCTCTTCTACCGCGATCGGATCTACCCCAGCAAAAGGCTCATCCAGCAACACGAATTTTGGATCAACGGCCAGTGCTCGTGCAATTTCCGTACGGCGCCGCTCTCCACCGGAAAGCACCATTCCAAGATTCTTACGAACATGAGTCAGACTGAACTCTTCCAACAAGCTGTCTACTTTTTCTTTACGCTCTTGCTTGGGCATCTTAGTCATTTCCAGTACTGCCATGATATTTTCCTCCACAGAGAGCTTGCGGAAGACTGATGCCTCTTGAGCCAAATAGCCAATTCCAAGCTTTGCTCGCTTATACATCGGGAGGCTGGTAATATCATCTTGTTCCAAAAAAATCTTGCCTTCATTTGGCTGGATCAAGCCGACAATCATATAAAAAGAAGTGGTTTTACCCGCTCCATTTGGACCGAGTAATCCTACAATTTCTCCTTGATTTACATCCACAGAGATGTCATTGACCACACGACGGCCTTTGTATATTTTTACCAGATTTTCTGCTCTTAGGATCATATCAGTCAAATTTGATGTCTTTCACATAAAGTTGCAAGCTACTTTTATCCCGAAAGACATTTTGACGCATCTCTGCAACAATATCAAAACTCATTTTACTCTGAAGCATATTCACTGTAGTGAGCTCAGGATCTTTGGCCCGATCAGCCATTCCAAATCCCAGGCAAACTGGAGTCGTGACTTGCCCATCTTGTTCTATTTCAAATCTCAGATGCTTATCTTTCAAAACTGTTACATTCCTTGCTTTCACATTCGAAATTTTAAAGATCGGCTCCGTATTTCCTGGCCCAAATGGAGCCATCTGCTTCAAGATATTATAAAACTTGAAATTAATCTGATCTAAAAGTAATTCATCATCAACTTCGATGACGGGTTTCCGGTGAACTTCCTGAATTCTACTTTTTACAACAGCCTCAAATTTTGCCTGGAATGCAGGAACATTTTCCACTGAAAGTGTCAAGCCCGCGGCATACTTATGTCCCCCAAATTGCTCTAACAAATCAGAACATTCCGCAATTGCTTCATAAATATCAAAGTCTACAACCGACCGAGCACTTCCAGTTGCTTTGGAGTTGGACTCTGTCAGAATGATGGTAGGTCGATAATATTTCTCAATACAACGACTAGCAACGATTCCGATCACTCCCTTGTGCCAATCTTCTTTGAAAAGCACCGTTGAATTCCATTCGGCTCCTTCCTCTCGAATCGCTAACATCTCAAAGGCCTCTTTGGTGATATTCTCATCAAAATTACGTCGCGTCAAATTGACTTCATCAACCAATTTTGCACGCTCCATGGCAATATCAAAATCTGTAGAACTCAGCAACTCTACTGAAGCCTTTGCATGCTCCAGTCTTCCAGAGGCATTGATTCTTGGGCCAATTTTAAAAACGATATCAGAAATACCAACCTCCTTAACCAAGTTACTTTTAACCATCAACGCTTTTAATCCCGGTCTGGGATTAGTATTGATTCGATCCAAGCCATAATAAGCCAAGATTCTATTTTCGCCGGTAATCGGAACAATATCAGCCGCAATACTCACCACCACTAAATCCAGATAAGGATATAGCACAGAGTCATCCATGCACCGGGTTTTGGCCAGTGCCTGAATCAACTTAAACCCTACTCCACATCCGCTTAGTTCTTTATATGGGTAATTACAATCACTTCGCTTGGAATCCAGTACAGCTATTGCCTGAGGCAAAGTATCGCCTGGAGTATGATGATCACAGATTATAAAATCCACCCCGAGTTCTTTCGCTAAAGCTACCTTTTCGATTGCTTTGATACCACAGTCCAATGCGATGATCAATTTGATTCCCTCCTCAGCTGCGTATCTTACGCCTCGCTCCGAAATCCCATATCCTTCTTTATAGCGATCCGGAATATAAAAAACCACATTGGAATAAAAGTTTGTCAAAAAGCCGTAGACCAATGAAACTGCAGTTGTTCCATCGACATCATAATCTCCATATACCATGATCTGCTCATCATTGGCAATGGCTTCCTGAATTCGGGTCACTGCCTCTTTCATATCCTTCATCAAAAAAGGATCGTGAAGTTCACTAAGGCTTGGACGGAAGTACTCTTTTGCATCTTCAAAACTTCCCACCCCCCTATTGATCAATACATTAGCAAGAATCGGATTGACATTTATTTCTTTGCCAAGTTGATCGATTTCTGCTTGTGAGGTTTTGGGTTTTTGCTTCCAGATATACTCCATTTGGCTAAATTAGTAAAATCGGGGGCTTTAAGTGAATTGAATTAGTTTTAGCTCCTAAACGGGATCAAGCTTCTAAAGATTTCAATAACCTTTGAGAGGGTTTTAGCGGTTTTGGTACTGTTTCCAAAAATAGGCTGGAAAGATCAGCGCCTTGAGTTTCCAGTTATTTTTTTCATTTATACTCAAAGTTTGATCGCCATGTACAGTCCGATACATTTTTCCCGCCAAAAGACAGTGCCCAATCAGGGCCAAAAATAGAACGGCGTAAATAATTAGCTCACTCATACTAGTTTTTTTGAAGCACTAATGCAGCCCAGTTATCCTTGGATTGTTGAGTGATTAGTTTTAGTCCCAATTGATTGGCCAGTTTTTCCAAATCCTCCACATCATGTGTATAAAAGCCACTGAGCAAAAGATAGCCTTGATCAATCAGTAAGTCGGAATAAATCCCCATCTCATCCAGCAATACATTCTTATTGATATTAGCCAAGACAATATCAAAAGGCCCAGTCGGATTTACTTCTCGAATTGTCCCAAGACCCATACGGGTTTTTACTCCATTAAGATCAAAATTCTCATTACCATTGTCTACACACCAATCGTCAATATCAAATGCTTCAATCTGGCTGGCACCGAGTAGATGAGCCATGATGGCAAGAATTCCAGTTCCGGAACCTACATCGAGTACTCTTTTTCCTTGATGATCAATTGTCCCCTGATGATGTAGCATTTGGAATGTCGTGGCATGATGTCCTGTCCCGAAAGACATCTTTGGATTTATGACAATCTCATGCTTGAAACCAGGCTGTGAAGGATGAAATGATGCTCGAACATAGACCAAATCATCAACTGCAATGGGATCATAGTTTTTTTCCCATTCCGCATTCCAGTTGATTTTTTCCATTTTCCCTTCAGAAAGCTCGATTTGGGCAGCATCGGAATATCGAGAAACAACTTCATCAAAAGCACTTCGATCAAAATCTCCGGCAAGGGCATATGCATCGATTCCCTCCTCTGTCTCGAGAAAGGAATCGAATCCGATTTCGGAAAGTTCTGCTATAAGGATTTCCCGGAATTCCTCCAGGCATTTTATTTTAAACTCCAGGTAATCCATCGATTAGTATGACTTGATAATCTCTAAGAAATCTCTTGATTTCAACGAAGCACCTCCAATCAATCCCCCATCCACATCTGGCTTGGAAAGCAAATCAGCGGCATTTCCGGCATTCATACTTCCTCCATAAAGGATCGAAATATTGTTTGCGATATCTTTTCCATACTTAGATGCGATGTGTCTTCTGAGCGCAAGATGCATTTCCTGAGCTTCATCCGAACTGGCAGTTTTACCTGTTCCAATTGCCCAAATAGGTTCGTAAGCAATAACTACTTTTGCAAAGTCAGAAGCGCTCAAGTTGAAAAGACTATCTGTCAATTGAAATTTTACATTTGGCTCATGGGTACCTGCATTTCTGATATCAAGTGATTCCCCACAGCAAAAAATTGGCGTCAACCCATTGGCTAGAGCTGCTTTAACTTTTTCAGCAAGCATTTCATTGGACTCTTTGAAATATTCTCTTCGTTCTGAGTGACCAATAATCACATAGTTTACGCCAAAGGAAGCTAAGATTTTTGCTGAAACCTCTCCTGTAAATGCTCCTGATTCTTTTTCAGAGCAATTCTGGGCACCCACAAAAATCCCCGGTGTATCCCCGACCAACTTCTTTACAGGAAACAAATGTGGAAAAGGAGGGTTGAGAACCGCTATCACGTCTTTTATATTTTCGTCCTTGTACATATTGACGATCTCAGAAGTGAGTTTTTGACCTTCGTCAAAAGTGAGATTCATCTTCCAGTTTCCGGCTATTATTTTCTTGCGCATGATGAGGATTAAAATTTATTAGGTTTAACAAAAATAGATTTGAAAATTACTTTCCGTTAAAATTACGCAAAATGTCCAGTTGGGGAAAGTTTAACGAGGATCAGCCCTCAAAAAAGAATTGGTTGCTTGATGAAGCGTACGAAAAGTTGACCACTTTCTGTGCTTATCAAGAGCGATGTCCTTGGGATTTACGAAGAAAATTAGCGGAAAAAGGAATTCAAGATGAAAAAGCGGAGCAGCTCATCCAAGAAATGATTGCTGCGGAATATGTGGACGAAGAGCGCTATGCACGGTCATTTTGCCGAGGAAAATTCAGAATGAAAAAATGGGGAAAATCCAGAATCCAGCGTGAATTGAAAATGCGTCAAATCCCTGAGAAACTGATCAAGCTGGCAATGACTGAAATCGACCCCGTAGAATATTGGGACACGCTACTCAATCAAACCGAAAAGAAATG
>NZ_JAQWXX010000034.1 GCF_029254265.1 Algoriphagus sp.
CAGAATTACCTAGACGAGTTTTGTTACAAGCTCAACAGAAGATACTTCGGTCAAAAACTCTTTGACAGACTCATCATTGCTTCGATTTAATCATACTGGCAAGATTGCGGATATACATAATATTAAATCTTAGAAAATGAAAAAAATGTTTGTAACAGCACTTGTATTTGGTTTTGTGCTTATCGGATCAAATGCCGAAGCAAAAATGGCTGACAATCCAGCGTCCAGTGCTTATGTTTTAATGGAAAACGATCCTACAACGATTATTGATAATTATATCAAAGCAGTAGGTGGAAAAGCCAATGTTGAAAAAATCAAAAATTCGGTATTGTTAATGGAAGCGGAATTTCAGGGAGCGACAATTGTTATCCGCGGGATTTCGGACCAGGTCAACGGAAGAATGCTACAGGAGACTTCGGTTATGGGAAATGTTGCCCAAAAGACAGTATTGGTTGACGGGAAAGGTAAAATGTCAGCTATGGGTCAGGAACAAGAACTACCTGAAGAAATGGTTTCCATGTTAAAAGCCCAGACCTATGTATTTCCAGAGATGCATTACAAAGAATTGGGATATGAAATGGAAGTTCAAGGAACAGAAATCATCAATGAAGAAGAAGCACACAAATTGGTTATCACTACTCCAAACGGCATGAAAACAGTTGATTATTATTCAGTTGCTTCCGGTTTGAAATTAAGCACGAGTTCGGAAGCAGCAGGGAATGTCACCTACTTGGATTATTCGGAAATCGAAGGAGTAAAAATCCCTATGAGACTTTTGATCAAGAATCCAATGTTACCCGAAGCCTTGGAAGCGAAGATAGTTTCTGTGAAATTCAATCAGGAGCTTTCTGATGAAGATTTTAAATAAATCCAAAATGCCTGCACTAAAAGGGGAAAGTTCTACGAGGTAAGCTTCAAACTACAGCCAGACGATAAGATCATCCCAGCAGGCCAGCAGAATGGTCTGATGATCTTCTCCTCAGATGCCGAGTTTACAATATTACCCAAGCCCGGCACAGAACTGACGATAGATCTAGATGGAACTGTATTGACCGTTCCAGTGATGGGAGAAAAAGCTGCTGTGGAGAAGGCTGTAAAATAGTCTGAGGTGAAGATTAGAAATTTACTCCTGGCTGGGTGTATTCAGATCGTTTTTGGAACTGAGTGCTTTTGCCTGCACATCACTCTTCCTTCAAAGTCTCCTCCGACTCCACCACCAGGACCATGGACGAGGACATATTGGGATAAACTTTCCAGTTATTTTGAGCTCCGTATTTATAATAATGCGTCTGGAAAAGGGCCGGCATAGAAATATTCAATCCGAATTTATTGCCGCGATTACTTGCTCCGATCCACTCGACACTTGCCACGATAGTACCGCTAGCCATCAGATTTTCCTCTTCCAGATCAACCGTAACCCAGCCCTTTGATGATCAACCACCTGCCGCAGGATCGGCTTTTGTTGTATTATTTTTGTTGGCTTTCCAGATTCGAGTTCATAGAAATTCACCCGTATCAGCAGGGAATCAAAATTATTGAAGGCCACGAAAAACTTCAATTTTGAAAGGTAGTTGGCTTCCTTGCCCAAGCGGAACTTACGACCGATTTCTGCTCCCAAGTTCATATTTGGCTTGGCACTGATGGCAAGATTGGTTTGCATTGCCGTTTTCTCATCGGTATTCCCATACTCGATCGTCTTCAAGACCATGGGCTTTACGACCTGCTCCTGAAGTAGCAGCGTGCTTTCATTCAGCTTGATCCGCATCGGCTCTCCGATTTTTTCAAGTGAAATGATCAGGTCTTTCGCTTCATAGCCCATACAGGAAAATCGAAGGGAAGTAGTTTCTGGTATTTCATCGAGATAAAGTTCAAAATCCCCGGTAGCCGTAGCGATCGTCCCGATGGAGGTCCCCACAAAACCAATCGTCACATAAGGGATCGGCTGATTCTTCAGGTCAGTCACTTTTCCTTTGATCAGGTATTCGGCTTGGGCAACAAAAGAGAAAAGCACTAGGAAACAGGTAAAGACAAGATTTTTCATTTTTGGCTAATTAAGGAATGAATAAGGATCGTTTGGTTTTGAAGGATCTTGGTTAGCAGATCGAAGGATCCAGGCTAGGACTACTGAGCAGAGGCATTAATTTTCAATTTGATTCGCCAGGCTTTGGAAGCCCTCGCGATCAGAATGGATCCGATCAAGGTAGGCGCAAGCCAGATTACCCAGCCGGGACTAAAAGTCACATTTGTAACCAGAAATGCCGTAAGCGTAGCGATGTATGCACCGCCAACCATTCCGATGTGTTTGATCAGCCAAGTTTTGTCATTGGGTTGGAAGCTCGGGTTTTTGATCAGCATGATCAGGTCTCGGATCCCAAAACCCAACAAAATGGCGCCGAATACTGCCATTACATTCACGGAGAATACACCGGACTTGAGCATTTGATAGATGGGCTGTCCCACCATTCCCATAGCCACGATCAAAGCAATGAGAATAGGTAAACGATCCTTCCAGCCGGTACGGTAGGCTTCTTTCAGCCGAAAATAGAAAATGGAGCGCTGACCCGAATAGGTCAAGTACAAGGTGAACACTCCAACGGTAAACAGGAATGGGTTGGATTTCAGCTGAGTCATGGCAATGGCTGAGAACCCAACTATAAACATGGAAATCACATACCATTTCCCAGATTTTAAGTGATTTTGTGATCCTTTACGAGATACGATGGCCATCGCGCCAACCAGTAAAGCTACAAAGCCGGCTATGATGTGAAGGATGAGGAGAGATTGGAAGAGCATAAGCTTGTTCGTTTTTTTTCAAACTTATGCAGGCTTCACCGGTGCTGAAAATTTCTGGGCTAAAGGGAAAGGGTTTGGGATAAAAACCAGTCCAAGGGCTAAATGACACCGGTTTTGGTGCCGAATGACAAGGTCTATTCAAGCATGGATTTGATTTTGCTCACCCTATTTCGGGATACTGGGATCTCATTTGGGGTATTTCGGAGCCGCAGCTGTAAGCCTTGGGCATTGCCTTTGAAACTCTCCAAAAACTCCAAATTCACCAAGAATGCCCGATGGCATCGCACCAAATTGGGTCTGTCAGCCAAGTCGGTTTCCAATCTGCCCAGCGTGCTTCGGACCATGGATTTTTCCAGTTTTCCTTCGATCAAGTGATAGACGGCAATGTAATTATCGGCCGTTTCGGCATAGACAAGTTCGCGCTCGAAGATTTCCAGATCATCTTTTTTCAATTCGGAATGTATGCTCAGCTTGATATCCTGATCCAAGCTTGTTGAGGGTTTTGCTTTTGAGATACTACCGGATAGGTCCTCAGCCGTGTGGACATTGCTTCGTATTAGGTGTGTGTATTTCAAAAACATAAAAAACACGACCGGAAAGAAGCCCACGCCTATGGTGTAGAATAGAAAAAGTAAAAACTCATTAAAATTGAGTCCAATGCTAAACTTGAAATTAGAATAGAGGGTATTGAAAAGACCGATCAGAAGAATATTGAGCAGAGTAAAAACCAACTCCCTCCCAAAAGTCCAGTGCTTCTCCTTAAAATACGCCGGGAAAAGTGTTCGGATCAGCAGCGTGGCCAGCATAATTGTGAAAAAAGTGATCAGACCATAAGTGGCAGTTACCTTGATCAAACCAACCAAATCCCCTCCTCCTAAGCCAAATGGCTGAAAAAAAGTCAAAAACAAAAATACAAAACCCGCCACAAATGCTGCAAACGAGGTCATTTTAGGAATGGAATTTAATGGATAAGGTTCTTTTAACAGCCGGAGTACCCGCATCGCATTGAATCTGTTTTTTTAGATTGGAATATAAATCCAAAAGGATAGATTGACAAAGGCACGATTAATATTCGCACTTAAGAATTGATTTTTTAGCCTTGAGGTTTCTGCTACTTTTTGACCGAATTTTTAAGCTTTTGCCAAGTCTCTTATTTTTTGATTATTCCAAAAACTTGAAATAACCCCAATGCATAAATCTAAGGTGGGTGTTTCAGAATGTTAGTCTAAGCGTAGTTTGCCTTTACTAAAGCTGATCTAAGGCTAAAAAAATCAATTGGATTGTTTTTTAACACCTTGTCCTACCCTAATATCAAAACCGATCCTAAAATTATTTACAATTGTAAGACTTAAGTTTAAAACTGTATAGCTTTCCATAACTAATCACTATAAAAATGAAGCAACCTCTAATTTTTATCTTTCTTATTCTACTGGCTTTTGGATGCAAGGAGAAAACAGCAGATCTGATTTCTATTGATACGATTTTTGAAGAGTATTATAAATTCAAGGATCGCATCAATCCCCTTGAGGCAACAAAAGGTGGAAATTATGAATACAATGATTTTATAGCGAATTATATATCTGATGACTATCAAGACGACTTGAGAAAGAATTACACTTACTTTTTGAATGTGTTAGAGGAATTAGATACTACAGCACTATCAGAAGCGGATCTTTTGAGCATGAAAGTAATGAAATGGGACTGTGAAGTGAAGTTGGAAGGCCTGAATAATTCGATTGTAACCATGGCATCCCCAATTTACAACTTACCTAGTTTTGAATTGATGCCATTATTTCAAATCCAGTCATTGCATCTCTATGTGGCTCAATTAGCAGCTGGAGGCAGTGTTCAGCCTTTTGAAACGGTTGAAGATTATGATAATTGGTTGAAAAGAGTAGATGACTACCTTATTTTTCTGGACACTTCTATTGCGATGATGAAAGAAGGTATGTCTAAAAACATTGTACTACCAACCGCACTTGCTCAAAAAATAATTCCTCAATTGGACGAATTCATCACAAACCCAGTCGATGCGCATTTATTTTACAAGCCAATCGTATCCATGCCTGAGTCAATAGCGGAGGCCGATAAAAATCGCATTGCTGCTGAGTATAGCGCTATGATTACGACGAAGTTGAAGCCGAAATACTCGGAGCTTAAGGAGTTTTTGGTTAATGAATATTTGCCGGCCTGTAGAGAAACTTCAGGAATTGGAGCTTTGCCCAATGGAACAGAAACTTACAATTACCTGATCAAGCTGCATACCACTACAAACCTAACAGCGGATGAGATTCACGAACTTGGAAAATCTGAGGTAGCTCGTATTTTAATCGAAATGGAAGAGGCGAAGAATAAAATTGGCTTTAAAGGTGAAATCAAGGCATTCTTTGAATCAGTTCGCAACAGTCCTGAACAAATGCCTTTTACTGACCCTCAGCAGGTAATCGACAATTTTAACAGCATTAAGGAACGGATCAATGGTACGCTGAATCAGGTTTTTGACTTGAAACCCAAGGCGGATTTTGTGGTGAGACGTACCGAGGCATTTCGCGAAGCCTCCGCAAGTGCTGAATATGTTCCCGGAACCAAAGACGCCTCGAGGCCAGGGATTTTTTATGTGCCAATACCTGATGTTACAACCTACAATAAATATTCAGATGAAGCACTTTTTCTACATGAAGCCATTCCCGGCCATCATTATCAATTATCATTACAACAGGAAAATAAAGATTTGCCGGAATTTTTACATCCGGAAAGCATGGGAGTCTTTGTGGAAGGCTGGGCTTTGTATGCAGAATCATTAGGATCTGAACTGGGCCTTTACGAAGACCCAATTCAGTATTTTGGAATGCTAAGTATGGAAATGCATCGTGCTATTCGACTAGTCGTGGATACTGGAATACATAGTAAAGGATGGACCCGCGAACAAGCTATTCAGTATTCCTTAGACAATGAAGCAGAATCTGAAGACGCGGTTATTGCTGAAATTGAACGTTATATGGCCACTCCAGGCCAAGCATTGTCCTATAAAATCGGTCAGTTAAAAATACGAGAATTAAGAACCAAAGCCGAAACCAAGCTAGGTGAAAAATTCAGCATTACAGAGTTTCACAATCAAGTGATGAATTCCGGTAGTTTGCCTTTGGTATTGTTAGAAGAAAAGATTGACAAGTGGATTGATTCGCAGATTTAGATTATACTGGACTGGGTGTAGTCAACTCGCTTTCAGTTTTGAAATTCAAAAGCCCGTTGGTCTTGGACTGGATGTAACTACGCTTTACTATTAAACCCATCCCGTACAGCTGTCGGGATGTAATTTGTTTATCAGAACTACTTACCAATAATCAACTTCAATCAGACCCTCCAATCCCGAGTAATTCCTGGCGCTAGAAATCAGAAAATCTTCTGCAATACCGATTTATACCGGTTAGTTAAAACTACCTATTGCTATTAAGGTGGACACCCATACAATCACACAGGAAATAAAAATTCCTATGGAATTTGCCAGAAAGGCTTTTTTCCGATCCAAACCAAAAAGATACCCTGCGATGGTACCTGCATAAACTCCAGTTCCTGGAAGTGGAATCAGCACAAATAGCATTAGCCCCCAAAAACCATATTTTTTCACGTTTTTCCCTGCACCGGCTTTGGTTCTCCGCCCCACAAAAATCGCTGCCTTCTTGTAGTGATACCATTTCAGGAAATAACGATTTACTACATCTAGAAAAAAGGTCATTATCGGGAATACCAGCACATTGGCAAAAAAGCAAAGAACAAAAGCCAAATAGATATTTATATCATTCAAGAGGGCGTAAGGGATTCCTAATTTAGCCTCTCCGAAAGGGGAAATGCTCCATAGCATGGCTATGAGTATGTCGAGAAACATTTTATGGTGATTAGATGCCGCAAAAGTAATGAATTTCGCCTGTGCTCCTGCTCGCAGAAACCCAAACTATAGCTGAAAACGCTTTTGAGTAAAAAAGGATTAAATTTTCTTGTTGTCAAATGGGGGATTCAAAGAGAAAAATGGTAAAATAATGGAGCAATAATATGGTAGAGCTATGAAATACAAAGTACATCGCCTTGAAGTCAAACATGACACTATGCAGGAAAAACTGGAACAGTTTATCAATAAACTGGATGGTGAAGTTATTTCTGTATTACCGGATATAAGGCCCACTATGATGTTTTTAGGGGGTTCGGCAAAAGTGGACTTTTTATTAATTGTTGAAAAATTCAACTGATTAAACTCAATCGCTAAGTCTAGTCAGTTCTATTTTGGCAATTAGTGTGGTTTGTTTATACACAAAGTCCACCAAATGATCCTATTCTAAACTCAAAGAGAATTATTAAGGAAATTCCCGAACTTGATGTCTTTGATCAAGCCAATACACAACTATGCTAGTTATACCTGATGAGAAAATCGCTGGACTTTTAGATTACAAAAAACTGATTGAAGCACTTCGGGAGATTTTCCAGTCTGACTACACCATGCCTTTAAGGCACCATCATTTTTATAAAACACCAGAGGGAGATGAAAATACCCTGATCCTGATGCCGGTTTGGAACAGCCAATACATGGGTTTGAAGCAGGTCACTGTCGCACCGGCAAATTCCAAGGAAAACTTACCTTCTATTTTTGCACAGTATATTTTGAGCGATTCCAAAACGGGTCAACCCTTGGCGATGATGAATGCCACTGAGATTACTGCTCGAAGAACGGCCTGCACTTCCGCATTGGCAGCTTCCTACCTATGCCGACAAGATGCAGAAAATTTATTGATCGTAGGCGGAGGAAAAGTGGCCCAACATTTAGCTCAGGCACATTTGGCGGTAAGAAACTTTAAAAAAGTCAGCGTCTGGATGCGAAATCCTACCAAAATGGAAGCATTTGTAGCGAAGTTGAATGATCAGGGAATCCCCGCAGAAGTCGTGAATAATTTGGAAGAATCTGCTCGCAAGGCAGATCTTATTTCTTGTGCCACACCCTCTAAGATTCCAATTATTAAAGGAGAATGGATTCGGCCAGGCACGCACTTGGATCTGATGGGTTCCTATAAACCTGAGACTCGTGAAACTGACGATGAAGCCATTCGCAAGAGCTCCATCTTTGTGGACTCCCGTGCCGGTGCACTGCATGAATCAGGCGAACTTGCACTACCTCTCGCTGCCGGGATCATCACAGAAAAAGATGTCAAAGCAGATATCGTGGAACTGATCAAAGGCATTCACCCCGGAAGAACCTCGAGCGAGGAGATCACACTTTTCAAATCTGTAGGATTGGCTATTGAAGACCTTGCAGCAGCACTGTTGGTATATCAAAACCTCGATCCCAATTTGGATTTCAAATAGTTTCTGAATTAGGATAGTTATTTACCTCAGCTTGTCGGTTAGCTAGAAAACATTCCTGTCAACAAGATTTTACTAGATTTTGAATTAAATTAAGCCCAAGAAAATCCACCCACTATGAAAAAATTCTTCCTTGGGATACTCTTCGTACTCCTCGTGATTGTCGCCATACTACTCTTCAACACCCTTCGAATGAGCTCCAAGCAAGTCGAAGCTGAGCCTGTAGCCAAAGCTGATTTTTCGGATCAGGTTTATCAAAACTTATCTAAAGCCATCACTTTCCAGACGATTTCTTTCAGTGAAGACGCCATACCGGATTCGGCAGCTTTCTTTGGCTTTCATCGCTTTTTGGAGGAAACTTTTCCTTTGACACATGCGAACCTGACCCTGGAAAAAATCAATACCTACAGCCTGCTTTACAAATGGGAGGGCTCAGATCCTTCCAAAAAACCACTGATTATGATGTCCCATCAGGATGTGGTTCCTGTGGATCAACCTACTTTGGAAGCTTGGGAGGCAGCGCCATTTGAAGGGAAAATCACTGATACGCATATCATTGGTCGGGGAACGATGGACGATAAGGGCACTTTGATAGCCGTCTTGGAAGCAGTGGAAAAACTACTTTCTGAAAACTATCAACCTACCCGAACACTCTACATCACTTCCGGGCATGATGAGGAAGTAGGAGGGGCGCGCGGTGCTGCGGAAATCGCCGCTCATCTTAAGGCCCAAGGTGTACAAGCAGCTATGGCGATTGATGAAGGTGGATATATTGCGGAAGGCTTGGTACCTGGAGTATCTGCACCAGTAGCAATGATCAATTTGGCGGAAAAGGGCTTCGCTTCCTTCAGACTAATTGTAGAAACTAATGGAGGTCACAGTTCTGCTCCTCCTCGTGAAAATACTATCGGTATGTTGGCTCAAGCCATCGTAGACCTGGAAAACAATCAATTACCTTATAAACTAGTTCCACCGATTGATGCCCAGTTGGAGTATATGGGACCGGAACTTCCTTTTTTTACCAAAATGGCTTTTGCAAATCCTTGGCTCTTCAAGCAGCAACTTTTGGAAGGCTTAAATGCGCATACCACTACCGCCCCGACCATTATCGACGGAGGCATAAAAAACAATGTCATTCCTACGGTGGCTGAGGCGACGATCAATTTCCGAATCCTTCCGGGCGAAACCATAGAATCTGTCCAGGCTCATATTGAATCCGTCATCTCAGATAAGGTACGCGTGGAACCAGTTGGCTTTCTGACCAATCCTTCTCCAGTATCCACAGTAGATTCGGAATCCTATAAGACATTAGAAAAAACGATTCGAGGTCTTTATCCTGGAACTGTTGTCGTACCAGGCTTGCTCGGTGGCGGTACCGATGCCCGCTACTTCTATGATATCGCTGAGGATGTCTATCGCTTCTATCCAATGCGGATCAATGCTGAATCGATGACCCGATTCCATGGCATCGATGAAAAAATCAGCAAGGAGAACTATCAGGAAATCCTACAATTCAGTTATCAGCTTATTAAGAATTTCTGATAGTAGGATAGTATATTCCCATTAAATCAAAGCCCTATCTCATCGATTGGGCTTTTTTGTGTGTAAGACATAACCTGTTCTAAGGTTAGTATTTTATGGTTGATTTTAAGTAAATTATTGACTGAAACAAAACAATCTATTGGTTTTAGTCAATTAATCAGTCATTCTAATAAAATTGTTTTGACTTTTCATGAAGACTCAAAACCGCGCAATACTTTTTTATTTTTTTTAAACCCAGACCTTCTAGAATCCATGAAAAACTCACTTAAAATTTTCATCCTCCTAATCGCCTGTCTCTCCTGCAAAAATGAGGACTCAGCAGTGAAAGGTACAGCAGAACACATCACTGAAGTGACCAATACAGTAAATGATTTTGTTTTAGTGAATGCCAAAAACGATTCTAAAAATTGGTTGAGTTATGGACAAAATTATTCTGAAGATCGCTTTAGCCAATTGGAGGAAATTACTGTCGAAAATGTAGGGACGCTTGGCCTCAAGTGGTCATACGATCTAAACTCTACCCGTGGAGTGGAAGCCACACCAGTGGTAGTTGACGGAATAATGTACGTCACAGCACCCTGGAGTATCGTCCATGCAATCGACACTAGGACAGGAAAGCAGCTCTGGACCTATGATCCTAAAGTGCCTCGGGAGACTGGCGTAAAAGCATGTTGCGATGTAGTCAATCGCGGAGTCGCACTTTACCAAGGCAAAGTTTTTGTCGCTTCGCTTGATGGACGACTGATTTCAATTGATGCTGCAACCGGAACCAAAATCTGGGAGCAAGTCACTTTGGACACGAGTAAGAATTACACGATTACGGGAGCACCTCGAGTATTCAAAGGCAAAGTAATTATTGGAAATGGTGGCGCTGAGTATGGCGTTCGAGGTTACATCACCGCCTATGATGCCGAAACAGGGGAACAAGCCTGGCGTTGGTATTCCGTGCCGGGGAATCCGGACCAACCCTTTGAACAACCGGAATTAGAAATGGCCGCTGAGACCTGGGATCCAAGTGGGAAATACTGGGAACTTGGCGGCGGTGGCACCATGTGGGATGCTATGGCCTATGACCCCGAACTTAATTTGATGTACGTAGGAGTTGGCAATGGCTCACCTTGGAACAGAAGACTTCGCTCACCTGGAGGAGGAGACAATCTCTTCCTTTCGTCTATAGTTGCTTTAGATCCAGATGATGGAACTTACAAATGGCACTATCAAGGAACACCCGGTGATCACTGGGATTATACCGCAACCCAATCCCTAATTTTGGCTGATCTGGAAATAGAAGGAGCCAATCGAAAGGTGATTATGCAAGCTCCGAAAAATGGATTTTTCTTTGTAATCGACCGAACAAATGGGGAGTATATTTCTGCACAGAATTTTGTGGATGTCAACTGGGCAAGCGGATATGATGAAAAAGGGAGACCCATGGAAATCTCCGAAGCCGAGTATAAAAGCGGATCTTATGAGGCTATTCCGGGGCCAAATGGAGCCCACAATTGGCATTCTATGTCTTTTAACCCAACTACTGGTCTTGTTTATATTCCTGCACAAGGTATTCCCATCGTTATTGAAAATGATCCAAATTGGGTAGCCAATTCAGCTGAGTCAGGAGCTTTTGCTTCTGGAACAGGCTGGAATACTGGCGTCTTATCTTCAGCAACTCCTAAAAAATCAGCGACATTCGGTCATTTACTAGCTTGGGATCCTGTGAAAAAAGCAGCCGCATGGAAAGTAGAGCATGCAAGCCCTTGGAATGGAGGCACCTTAAGTACTGCGGGAAATCTGGTTTTTCAAGGAACGGCCGAGGGAAGATTTGTCGCATACAATGCCTCCACAGGTGAGAAACTTTGGGAAGTCCAAGTCGGCACAGGAGTCATAGCCGCTCCGATCACCTATGAAGTAGATGGGCAGCAGTTTGTAAGTATTGCTGCTGGCTGGGGCGGGAGCCATGGCATGTCCACGAACTACAGTGAATACCAAACTCTAGGAAGAGTTTACACTTTTGCCCTTAATGCCAAAGCTCCAATGCCTGAGCTTGAATTAAGGAAAACCTCATCCATCCTGAGCGGCGTGGCCTATGCCCCCCAAGACATTGGACTTGGGACTAAACTCTATATTACACATTGCGTGATTTGCCACGGCGTGCCGGTCTTGGGTAAGGGGGGAAATATCCCGAATCTTGGATTCTCCAATAAAGACAAAATTGAAAATCTAAAGACCTATGTTTTGACTGACGCACTGAAGGAACTTGGGATGCCTAATTTTTCCGGGAAATTGACAGAAAGCGAGGTGGTTAAAATTCAAGCCTTCATCCAAGGCACAGCTGATGCAGTCAAAGCACAACTAGAAGCCTCGAAGTAATAGCTGAATTAAAAGAAGCTAGGGAAACAGAAATCAAGCGACTAAAAAAAAATAGGCCAAAAGAGTAAACAGTACATCCATGAAAAAACTCCTTTATTTAACTTTCTCTTTCCTAATGCTACTTATGATGGGAAGTTGCCAGGAACCTAAAAAAACCTTTATTATTCCGGAAGGCCACGTGGGCATGTTTGGCTACGGCTCCTTAATGTCTAAAAAACTCATCGATACAGGACTTTTGGCTGAGAAATATGAAGGACCATTTCTATCGGCACATCTCAAAGGCTATAAAAGATCTTGGAGTTTTGTCTGGCCATCCACCTTACCTGGATTCACGACGGATGGACAGTATTACCGATCTTCGATATTGGTGGAAGGAGACACTATTTTCCCTCAGAATATACATTACCTCAATATCCGGGAAGATTCAAACTCGGTAATTAATGGGGTCTTATACATTGTTCCATTTACAGATCTTCCCTCCTATGACGGATGGGAACTGGGATATGAACGATTTGAAGTTACTGATTTGATTTCAGATTACATCGTGGAGGGAGGTCCGGTTTTCGCATACAGGGCCCTTCCGGAATTTACCAAAGACCCGAGTAATGACTTCACCGAAAACATCATCGAGCAAAGCTATATGGACATTATCCTAGATGCTTTTGACTATTGGGGAAAGGAATTTGAGAAAGAGTACCAAAAGAGTACCGAGCCTTTTGATCAGCGGATCATTAGGAAAAGTATTAACATTCCCTGGATCGATCCTCCACTGGATAGCTTAGAAGTATTACGTTCAAAATTCAAAACTCCTTCTTAAAAGGCTAACCCATGAACCAAAAAGACTTAAGCTTAGACCTCAAAAATCTGAAGGTTTAAATCCGAATTCCCAATCGGGATGTGTTAGTCCAATCAAGTTTCTGAGGAATTTCAATCAGAGGAAGCCCTATTTATTTTTTGAACTTTTTCAAGACTTCCTTTCTCCGTTGCCTCCTTCTTTCTAGCTTTTTTTCTTAAAATCAATCGTTTATATTGGAGAGGTATCTTAACATTTGTTTTTTTTCGCCTTTAAATCCTAATACTATGTCAAAATTTTCAACTTTTATAATCCTGCTTTTTTTGCTGATCACTTCTTGTCAAAAGCCAGTCGAAAATGGTGTTACCGCAGAACTCACCGTCTCAGATGAGGTATTAAACCTCGGAGAACAAACCTATACGACAGTGTGCGCTGCTTGCCATACAGAAGGCAACACGAACCTTGCTCCTGCCAAAGGCTTATTGTCGGGTATGTCTCCCCATGCAATCCTCGCCGCCCTGAACATGGGAAAAATGCGAGTGCAGGCAGAACCCTTAAGTTCTGAAGAGCGAGAGGCAGTGGCACAATACCTCACCAACAAGAAATTAATAAAAGTGGTAATACCCGAATCCGCTTACACTACCTTCGAAATTTCAGAGGAGGATGTCAACGCCGAATTTAACTATTCAGGTTGGGGTGGAGATATGGAAGGCACAGGCTTTCGGTCAGTTGCCCAAGCGGGAATCACCCCTGAAAACGTCTCATCTCTGGAGTTGCAATGGAGTTTTGCTTTTCCAAACGCCACCGTAGTTCGAAGCAAACCTGCCATCATTGGAGACTGGATGATCGTAGGAAGCCAGTTTGGTGAAGTCTATGCATTGAATCGTCATTCCGGTCAAATCGGATGGATGTTTCAGGCCGATGCTGCAATCCGGGGAGCAATTACCTATACCGTCGAGAATGAAAATCTTACCGCATACTTTGCCGACTATGCGACCAATACCTATTCCGTCGATATCCGAACTGGGGAATTAAACTGGAAGAAAAGAGCCGGTCAACACCCGTTATCTTCAGTCACTGGCTCTGTAGTGGTGCATGATGGTATCATTTACATCCCTATTACTTCCTTCGAAATAGTCTCCACTCAAGATCCGAACTATGAATGCTGTAACTCATCAGGTGGAGTGACCGCATTGGATGCTAGAACCGGAGCTGAAATCTGGAAGCATAAAGTAATCGCTGAAGAAGCCAAGATTTCCGGGAAAAAGGAAAATGGAGGCTCAATTTATGGTCCTTCCGGCGCTCCTGTTTGGGCAAGTCCTACTGTGGATGCAAAAAGAGGTTTGTTATTTATTGGAACCGGTGAAAACTATACCGCTCCAGCCACCACCACCAGTGACGCGATTCAGGCGCTGGATCTGAAAACGGGAGAATTAAGATGGAATTGGCAGGCATCCAAAAATGACACTTGGAATATGGGTTGTCCTGATAATCCTAACTGTCCCACGCCAACTGGCCCCGATGTAGATTTCGGAATGGCTCCTATTCTAGTCTATGACCAAATCAATGAAAGAGACATTCTGGTAGTAGGGCAAAAATCAGGAGTCGTCCATGCGTTGCTTCCTGAAACCGGAAAAGTGATTTGGCAAACCCGAATTGGAAAAGGCGGAGCACTGGGTGGCATCCATTGGGGCATGGCAACTGACGGTGAGCTAGTCTATGCCGCCAATTCTGATAATGTTTATGCTTTGGATCCGAGCGATGAGACTATAGCTCCTTCACCTGGAATCTATGCGCTCAACCTGCAAACTGGCGAGAAAGTCTGGAGTGTATCCCCTCCACCTTGTGACCCGGCAACCCGTGAAAACTGTCAGCAATCTAACTCTGCCGCACCGACCGTCATTCCGGGAATCGTTTTCGAAGGCGACCTCAATGGATTTGTAAGGGCTTATTCCACCGAAGATGGAACCGTCTTATGGGAATATGACACCGTCAGAGAATATGAAACTGTAAATGGGCAAAAAGGCAGAGGCGGATCGATTGATGGTCCATCTCCTGTGGTGGCAGATGGTATGCTTTACGTCAATTCCGGCTATGCCATGTTTGGAGAAATGCCAGGGAATGTGTTGCTGGCTTTCAAAGTGAAAAGTAAATAATTAAACCAGTGAAATCTATCAGTTCTTTTTTACCAAAATACAATCTATGACCTCCAAATTTCTTAGCCATTTTTTCAGCTTTTTCTTATCTCTTCAACTTAGCCAAGCGACATTCGCACAAGACAACGTTCAGTATGACATCGTCTTAGCCGGTGGCCGAGTGATTGATCCCGAAACCAAGTTGGATGCGATCAGGAATGTAGGGATTATCCAAAATCGAATAGCTCAAATCAGTTCGGAACCTTTACAGGGAAAGGAAGTCATCGATGTCAGCGGTCTTGTGGTCGCTCCTGGATTTATAGACCTGCATGTACATGGTCGGACCAATGTGGAGCAAGAATACCAGCTGCATGATGGAGTTACCACTGCACTGGATCTGGAGTGGGGAGTGGAAAACCTAGGCATGTGGTACGAATCCAGAAAATCAAAAGCTTTGATCCATTATGGAGCTAGCGTGAATTGGCCTTTTGAACGATTTAAGTCCATGGAAAAATATCAGCAGGCTGTTCAGGCTGCTATAGACCAATCGCAAACCTGGGAATCCAGCGTCGAGAAATTGGATTCACTTTTTCCGCTTTCCTTTACCGAGCAACTGAGTTCACAAGAAGAAGAAAGAACCCATCAAAATATAAAATCTTCTCTAGAAGCTGGAGGTTTGGGAATAGGCGTTCCCATCGGATACCTTCCTCAAACCAAGGCAGAAGAAATGTATCGGATCTTTAAATTGGCTGGAGAATTAGATGCTTTAGTCTATACTCACGTGCGCATCCCAAATGTCTATTCCGTTCAAGAGGTCATAGCGGATGCCATACTTACCGGAGCTCCTTTACACATCGTCCATATCAATAGCGTTTCTTTGGATCAAATCGGCTTATCGATACAGATGGTGCAAACCGCTCAGGATAAAGGATTTGATATTAGCACAGAATTGTATCCTTATACTGCTGCTTCGACTGGCTTGGCCAGTGCTATTTTTGATGAGGGTTGGCAGGATCGATTGGGAATCAGTTATGGAGACTTACAATGGGTAGCTACAGGGGAAAGATTAACCAAAGAGACTTTTGAAGCCTACCAAAAAACAGGCGGTGCAGTAATTGTCCACCTGATGAAACCCGAATGGATTAAAACCGGCATAGCAGCTCCCGGGGTAATGATCGCTTCGGACGGTTCCAACTACTCCAAGCTTGCCCATCCACGTACTGCGGGTACTTTTTCCAAAGTTTTGGGCCAATATGTACGGGAAGAAAAAGTTATTGACTTGCCAACTGCAATCGCAAAAATGACTTTGCTGCCTGCTAAACGCATGGAAAACCTGTCCCCAATGATGCGCTTTAAAGGACGAATCCAAGTCGGGACCGATGCAGATATCACAATCTTTAATCCTAATACAATCATTGACAAAGCAACTTTTGAAGAAGGCTTGGCCTTTTCCGAAGGAATAGAATATGTGCTAGTCAATGGGACTTTTGTCTTGAGAAATGGTGAGACAGTTTCAAATGTTTTTCCGGGAAATCCGGTTTATGGGAAGTTTAAGAAGTAGCTGCGAGGAAAGCTTGTCTTAATTGAAAGTCACAAGCTTGAATCAAAAACAGCCATTTATTTTCCAAATCATATTGAATATGAATGGTTTAGATAAGATATTATAGAAGACTAATTGATCCTATTTTGTAAAAATTTATTAAAAACTCTTCCAATGAAAAGTAATCAGGAATTAACCGTTGATGAGCTAAAAGGCAAAAAGAAAACACTAACAACCTCAGTAATAGTTATAAGTGTTTTAATGATATTGTATTCTGTCTATTTCATTTCAAAACTTGCATCGGGAACTTGGCTATCAACGAATACACTCGGAATGGTTGGATTGGGAGTTTTAGTGATTTTTATTTCAAATCTAGCAATACAATTAGTCCTAATTGAGAAGGAACTTAAAAGCCGAAAAGAAAACGATTGATTGGGATAAACTCCCAGACCTTAAAAAGTCTTTAGGGGTATCAGCAAGAACAATGAAAAAACAACTTCTGACTTTACTTTTCTTCTTTACCTTGACAGTCCTGTCTTTTGGACAAAGTATTGAAGAAATCTTCAAAGCTCTTCCATTAGCTTACGCAAACGAACTTACGTTAGAAGCCAAGGATTCCTTAATCCAAAATGGAACCTACACATTTCCCGGTGGAGATGAAGTGGAATCATTGAAATGCGATTATACTTCTGAAAAGGACTTCATTCGAATGATCTATAGCTTTCCTTCCGGACAAAGCGGAATTCTAATTATTGAATTACGGAAATTTGAAAAAATTGACGGCTCACTTGCAGTTGTGTATGCAAAATTTGGAGGTGCCAGAAGAGCGTATGAGCAACATACCCTTTTGACTTTTGACTACCAAGACAGCTCGCTTAGGCTCAACGAGAATTTAGGCCTTCCAGAAACCATAGAACCTTATCAATTTCTAAAAGACAATCTTCCTGACAGCGTGAAAACAGAAAGTAGGAACTTGAATACAAGTTACAATCTCGTTCCAGAGGAAGCGAATTCAGTTGAATACCTAGTTAATCCGGAGACTAATCAGTCTGAAGAATTGATAAAAACCGATCGTTTTCTATTCACTTGGAATGGTGTGCGATTTGAAAAAAGTGAAAAATAACCACCGAAGAAAATGGATCATTGAGACTCCTAAAACTAACCTATGATAAAATTCTTTCGACAAATCCGACAGCGATAGCTAACTGAGAATAAAGTCAGCAGGTATTTGATTTATGCGATTGGAGAAATTTTTCTAGTGGAAATAGGGATTCTGATTGCCTTATACCTAAACGCCTGGAATGATAACCGGAAAGATCGAATAGCAAAAAAGGCAGCTTCTCTTATTCCTATATAATTACCTGGATAAATGAAAAATTGCTACAGTTTAGGAAAACGTATGGGATTATAGAGATATTAGGAGGGTTAAAAGAAACCTCCTATTTGACCAAATAGGAGTGATATAAATACCTTTTAAAAATTGGTTTTACCCAAATCTGAAACTGTTATGAAAAAGTTCATCCTTCTATGTATCGTTTCTGTTTTTATAACAGGATTCGCCTTTGGTCAAGATCAATATATCTTTCCATTTGGAAGTGGACCAAACAAATTATTCATCAAAGAAATCATCAAATTAACCGGCAAGGAAAGACCTAAAATCTGCTTTTTACCAACTGCCTCCGGAGATAGTGAACGGAGTATTATAAACTGGTATGAACTTGTTCATGACCTATCTGTAGAACCCTCTGTACAGCGAGTGTGGATTAGTTCATACAACCAAGATGTGACTTTTGAAGAAGTTCTCCTCAGCATGGACGCCATTGTAGTCGGAGGAGGAAATACCCTTAATATGATGGCAATATGGAAAGCTCAGGGAATTGATGTGGTCCTTAAAAAAGCATTGGAAAAAGGTATTGTTTTAGCAGGTGGAAGTGCAGGATCTCTTTGCTGGTTTGAGAATGGAACGACAGATTCTCGACCAATAGAATTGTCCGTGGTGGAAGGCTTAGGCTTTCTCCCTTTTAGTCATAGCCCACATTATGATGGAGAGGAATTTCGAAGACCGCTTTATCAAAAAAACATCAAAAATGGAATATTCAAAGCTGGATATGCGATGGATAACAATGCCGGAATCATATTCAAAAATGGAAAACCATTCAAAGTAGTGTCCATCGATGAAAAATATAACAACTACTTTGTTTCACTGAAAGATGGCAAAGTTGTAGAGGAGAAACTACAATCAATCATTCTGAAATAAAGTCTCTTTTTTAATCGAAAATAGAAGATGAATTAATTGAAATCTATCACACGGACAGTTTGGGTTTTATCGGTAGTCAGTTTGCTTACCGACACGGCAAGCGAAATGCTCTATCCGATCATGCCCATCTATCTAAAGACGATTGGGTTTTCGATCGTTTTGATAGGGATTCTTGAAGGTCTAGCTGAGGCAACGGCAGGACTTAGTAAAGGCTATTTTGGCAAACTTTCCGACACTTCTGGCAGGCGAGTTCCTTTTGTGCAAATAGGCTATGCATTTAGTGCTATTTCAAAACCAATGATGGCAATTTTCATATTCCCACTTTGGATATTTTTTTCACGAACGATTGACCGCTTAGGAAAGGGTATTCGAACTGGTGCAAGGGACGCGATTCTTTCAGGCGAGGCTACACCTGAGACCAAAGGAAAAGTATTTGGGTTTCACCGTTCGATGGATACGCTTGGGGCCGCTATCGGACCTTCCTTAGCTTTGGTTTACTTGTATTTTTATCCGGAGGATTACAAAACCCTTTTTTTGATTGCATTTATTCCCGGACTGCTAGCCGTACTATCCTCCTTTTACCTCAAGGAAAAAAAGATAAACGAGCCTAAAATAAAAGTCAAAACCCCATTCTTTTCATTCCTTAACTATTGGAAGGAAAGTCCATCGCAATACAGAAAACTTGTAATCGGACTTTTAATTTTCACACTATTCAACAGTTCCGATGTTTTTCTTTTGCTGCAGGCCAAGCTATCAGGACTTGATGACACCAGTGTCATTGGAGTCTATATTTTTTACAATCTAATTTATGCCTTGTTCGCTTTTCCGGTTGGAATTCTTGCCGACAAAGTGGGACTGAAAACCATTTTCATTGCCGGACTTGGCCTATTTGCATTGGTATATTTTGGTATGTCTGTCAACACAAATCTTTACTTCTTTTTCGGGTTGTTTTTTCTTTATGCGATTTATGCTTCAGCGACAGAGGGCATTTCAAAAGCATGGATTTCAAACATTACCGAAAAGAAAAATATCGCGACGGCAATTGGAACATTTACGGGGCTTCAAAGTATCTGCACCATGCTGGCAAGCTCATTTACAGGATTGATTTGGTTTCAGTTCGGTGCGACAGCTGCATTCATAATGACAGGGATCGCAACCCTATTTGTAATTATTTACTTTCTAACTGTCCCTAAACCGAAAATTAACGAGAGCCCGCAATAGAGTAAGAAAAAGGGCGTCCACTTTATTAAAACTTAAAAACCAGCACCGATTCTCATCAGTGCTGGTTTTTTTTATTGAATCAATTTCTGGCTTTGAAAAGCACTGGAGATCGATTATTTAATATTCATATTCTAAACAGTAGCTTGACCCAAAGCCGTAAAAGCCAGATTGAAGTTCAGTTTTGAAGTTCTTCGGTCTCCGGTCATCTGTCTTCCAGCTCAAAAACCTAAGGTAATTAGGCTCCTGATCTAACTGCGGGTAATACTATTACTTAAACCTCAAATTGTGTGTAACCGCTAGACCAATGGTTTGAACATCGATGCTTGGATCAGCACGGAAAACCTGATTGTAGAAAGCGAATACATTCCAATTATAATTGTGATAGCCCAATTGAGGACGGATATAAGCGCCACCTTCATTTTGATTGAAATCAGTAAAGAAGGTATACCCTACATCTGTTCCAGCAAAAAAGCCGGAAGGCTGAGGATAGTAACGGAACATCAAACCGAGCGGAATTGCGCCGAAGCCTTTCTCCGAACCGTCAAGTGATGCGTTATTTTTATTGTAATATTTGGTATAACCCGTGGTGACACCAAATCCATAATTGTCAGTTCGCATAAACTGAGCTGAAGCTTCAACTCCAAAAGCAAGCTTAGAGTAATCACTCAAATCCCCTATCGGTACGCCTAGGTTAAGTCCAAACTTTAACCAGGAATTTTGCTGGCTGATTTCATCCAGTTCTCTTGTTTGCTGCGCATTTGAAGTCAGAGTAATCATCCCGACAAAAAAAATTAGAAATAGCTTTTTCATTAGTATTTGTTTATTTCCTATTTCTCTTCCAAAAGGGATACCCATTTAGGATTCTATATTGAGAAATGATAAACAAATGCAGTTTCTGATGCTCCTAACTCATTTTTCGAAAAAGACTAGTCGAAAATCAGGAATATATTTTCGAAGATAAACTTGAGGAATATCCGTTTTTTGGGGAATAGATTCCCGATATAGCTTCAGTTGATCAAGCTTAGTCAAATTTCTGTTTCGCTTTTTTACTTAAATTCAGCTTTGTAACCATTGCCCTTTTATGAGAAAATTTATCCTAGGCCTGCTCTTAATTCTTTTATTATTAGGAGGATTTTTGTTTAACATATTTTACTCCACAGGCTTCTTTAGAGAAGTAGCCGCTTCTAATTCCTTTGGTCCCGTATTCACAACGATCGCTTTACCTGGAGTAGAGGATATGGCCCTCGCAAGGGCTGATAGCCTATTAATACTTTCTGTAGATGACCGTGCTGCAAGGCGAGATGGAAAGGAAGGATTGAAAGGCCTTTACCTAATCGACTTAAGAAATTCTTCTTTTACACCTATTTCACTCACTGATCAGCTGGATTTTCCTTTCTTCCCACATGGCATCAGCATATTCCCATTAGATTCTGCAAAGTATGGCTTGATGGCTATCAACCATGTGGATGGAAAGCATTCGGTTGAACATTTTATCCTTGAAGGCAAAAATCTCACCCACCAAAGAACGATCACAGATCCTAATTTCATCAGCCCAAATGATCTGGTGATGGTAGGTCCAGATCAGTTCTATTACTCCAATGATCATGGCTACACCGATGGCTTAGGAGTTTTCGCAGAAAATTATATCGGTTTGAAAGCCTCAAATGTGGGTTTCTACAATGGACAATCTGCAGAAATCAAAGTCGGAAGGATTGGCTATGCCAATGGAATTCAGTTTGATGCTTCCAAACGATTACTGTATGTAGCTTCCGTCAGAGCCTTTCAGGTGAAAGTTTACCAAGTGGATGAAAACTGGAACTTAACCCTTTTGGAAGATATAGAAGTCAGAACCGGAGTCGACAACATCGAATTAGATCCTTCGGGAATTCTTTGGATAGGGGCTCATCCAGATTTATTACAATTCGCTTCCTATGCTGCAGGCAAAAAACCTATAGCTCCATCTGAGGTAATCCAAATCAGCTATTCGCAAGGAAATTCTACCGTGAAATCCATTTTTACAGATCCTGGAAATGCAATATCAGGTTCTTCAGTGGCTTTGCCTTGGGGCGATTATTTATTTATCGGTAATGTCATGGACAGCAAAGTCTTGGTTTTGAAAAAGTAGGTACTGCAGGCTAGCTTCGAAATTGGCGGATTTAATTTTCATCACAGAAAGGAAAAAGACCGCCCAAAAAGCGGCCTCTTTCAGGAAGAGATAGTAGTCAAACACATCTTTTCCGTTTCTGCTTATGCGTCAAAATTCTGACTTATTTTTTCCGTTTGCTCTGAGAGTCAATATATTCTAAAGTTTGCTCAACCCAGTCAGATTCTGGGCCTAAGTTCACTTCCGGCCTCACGCCAACTTCCTCATAGGCAATAAATTGTTTTTGTCGCATGTCAGTTGGGTAAAAATTAAATAATCCAGAAGGCGAGTCGTAACTTTTGCCATAATTCGAACCATAGCTTATAGCCCCATAGGTTCTTTGTCCCAATTGAGTAGCAACAAATTGTTTTTTCAGTCGAACTGTGGTCATCTCAGCATTTGACCCGGTAAAAAAATTTGTGATTATGTAAATATTGGCCGACTTCTTTTTTAGTGCTTTCAAAATTGGTAGGGAGATTTTATCAGCTCCACCACCATTATTCCTTAAATCTATAATCAAGTTTTTTGCAGATAGCTCAGTACTTATTTGTTCTATCAAAGCATCACGCTTGGCTGGCATTGTGTTTCGGTTAAAGCTGTTCAACCAAACGTATTGCACATCATCGTTTAAGTAAGATAGCTTATAAGCTTCCTCCTCCTTCTTTTCAATCAATGCATAATTCTTCTTGAGATCTTCCTTAAGCACGCCTGGAAATAACATTCCATTATCAAAAAATTGAGCTTTAGAAAATTTTAGATTTTTATAATTTTTCCCATAATAGGTAATATCATAATGGGAAGGCTGACTTGAAGCTTTTATATAAGCAAAAATCTGTCCGGCCTCCCAAATTCCCAGATCTGAAGAAAGTATAACTCCCACTAAGCTGTCAGCCATATCTGTACGATAAACACCCATTCTCAGATTACTTCCGATTGTATAGATTCCCTCAATATCATCCAAAGGTTTATTTTTGAGGCTCTCAGTTAATGATGCAATATTTTTAACAGTTTTAGGGAAGTTTTTGAATGATTCAGTAGCTCTATAATTAGCTTCAAACTCAGGATTTTGGAGATCTTCCAGCTTGAAATCAGGTAAGACTTCATTCACTTCGGCATGCTTATCCTGTATTAAAGCCATAAGCTGATTAAGACTCCAATAACAGGCCAACTTGGAAATTTCACCCTCCATATTTGATCTGAGCGATTCGTACTTTTTTTCAAACGCTCTCTTTCTCTCTCCCTTAACCTGATCTTTAAAGGAGGAGGTAGTTTGTATTTGCTCATAAACAAATTCAAGTTCAGGTTTGCAGTCGCAATTGCTTTGTGCCGAAAGTTTAAAACTCAGCGAAATCAGCAAAAATAAGGTAAGTGAATTTTTCATTTCTTTTTGTGTTTGTGTTTGACTATGAATCAAACGTACAAACAGAAATCGGCCTATTACACTTGTTAAAGAACACTTGTGGTGAAAGTTTACTATTCTGTGGTCAAATTTACCATCATTCTCAAATCGTTTAAATACGTTTTTGATACAGGCACTTCAATTCCTTCGCTAAGTAAAACCTGAACCTTTTTATTCCCGGTTTTCCATTGTTTAAAATGGTATGGATTAATCAAAAAAGAACGATGGGTACGGATCAATTCAGGGACTTGCTCCTCCACAGTCATAAGCTTATTTCGAATCAAATGTGTCTTTAATTTTTCCCCTTCTTTGAAAGTTACTTCCACGTAATTATCTGAGGATTGAATGCATATTAGGTCATTTAATTGGAGACGTAAACTTTCATAATTGCCTATCCCGCGTATTTCAATTTTCTCATTTTCAAATCGCTTTTCCTTATACTTCCCAAATGACCATCTGACGAAAACCACAATCGGGAAAACCGTCAATGCAGCTGGCATATAGACCGAAGTGGCAAAATATAAAATCGGGTAGGCGTAAGGATCCGCATCTACTACTAAATAGTAATAAATCGAACGGGTAGAAATAAAGCTTACTATGAACAGGAGGGAGAAAAATATGAATTCTGCACTAACTAACCAGCTTCTCATTTTAAGAAGCCACCAAAATTGAAACGGCAAGCAGATTAAATAACAAATTGATCCGAAAAGCCCATAAATAGGCAGATAAATCAACTTTTCCCTACTATCCAACTGACTAACATCAAGAGGCTCTGTGAAAAATAAAAAGACAAATATCCAGACTGCCAATCCCAAAGCAATAATCAAATGATGCTTCAAGGATGGATCAAAAGGATATTTCTGTTTTAACATAGCTTGCTTTATCTACAATAGTATTAGAAAAACATATCACATCATAGGAATTTAGTGTTTTGGCCCTGTCTATCCATTGTTTTTAATTTTGTACAATCTTTTTCAAAAGAAACTGCCTATACCAGCTTTTAAGCCCCTATATAGAAATGAATATTGCAAAATTGGGGTAATACTTGAATTTGGTCTGCATTGGTCAGCCGACATCCCAGCCTGTCGTCGGGCAGGCAACATCCTCCAGAGAAGCAAAGAAAGTAAGCTTACTGACAGAATTGCGGATAGTAAAAAAAATAGTAATTCTCTGCATTCACTTTAAAATTCGTCTTCACGACAGGGTAGCTTTGAGAAATATAATTGCTATTTTAAGCGGGTTTTCAATCAAAATCACTGCTGAAAGCCAATTTCTCAAAATAACCTAGCCCATGAAACTGAAAATCTGGAAAATTTTGGTGCTGTTCGTATCAGCGCTCTGCATCATTTCGTTCATATTCATTTTCAAGGAAAACAAAGCTACTCCAGAACTATTTGGAGTGCCTTTTATTTTTTGGACTGGATTTCTAGTCACTTTGCTTATCGTGATAAGTACTTATATCGCTTCCAAGATTTTCCCATTTGACGATCCCAAAAAATCATGATAGGTTGGCTGATCTTCTTCTTTTCCATCTTTTTGGGAATGTTGGGCTATGCGTCTTATTTATCTTATCGGAAAAACAGAACCTCAGATGAATTTATTCTTGGAGGCTCTAATATTGGAGCTATTCTGGGTTTTCTGACCTTTTCGGCAGCGCTCTTCAGTGCTTTTACATTTATGGGAATGCCTGATTTCTTCCGAACTCATGGGGTAGGCGCCTGGATCTTTTTGGCACTTTCGGATGCATTGATGGTCTTTTTCTTAATCTGGTTCGGATATTCCTTGCGCAAAAGAGCAGCTCTAGTGGGTTATCAAGGAGTGGCTGGATTTATGAAATCATGCTATGGTAGTCGATATGCAGGCTATTTAGTCTTTGTTAGCTCATTTCTTTTTCTAATCCCATACGTCTCGATACAGATTCGGGGAATCTCGATCTTCTTAGATGCCGCTTTCCCCCAAATGCTTCCCTCTTGGTCTTGGGCAGCTATTTTGGTTTTAATCATGTTGGTTTATTCTCAAATTGGAGGGTTAAAAGCCATTGTTTACAGTGATGCTATACAAGGAGTGATCATGCTGATAGTCATCTGGATAATTGGTTTGACTTGTTTGAAAATGGCAGGAGGTTGGGAGCAAGCCACAGCAAGAGTCCAGGCTGTGAATTCTGAATTACTAAGCCTCCCAGGTCCAAAGGGGTTATTTAGCATGCAGTTTCTGGTGGCGTCGGCGATTGCTATTGTGTTGATTCCTGTCTCTCAACCTCAGTTTACGACACGTTTGGTGGTGATGAAAAATTTGAAATCTGTTCATCAAATGGCTTATGCAGTTGGGATTTTTGCCATGTTGGTGATTCTGCCTACAGCTTTCATCGGGCTTTATGGAGCGATCAAATATCCGGATGCCAGCACCGCTGATTTCCTTTCTCAGGCCTTGCTATTTGATCAGGCAGTTCCAGTTGCAGCACTTGCAGTGGTCGGTTTATTTGCAGCTTGTCTTTCGACGACAAACGCACAGATTTTTGCTTTGGGAACCGAGCTAAGATCACTGCTTTCTGGAAGCGATCAGTTTAATATGCGGGCTACGAAAATCTCCATTTTAATCTTCTCAATTATCGTGTTGATATTTTCCAGTTATATGTCTGACGAATTGGTACTTCTCGCCCGGGTTAGTTTTACAGGGACTTCCATGATCGCTCCTGTGGTTCTTGGTGCAGTGATTTTTAAACATCCACCAAAATCATTACTGATCCTTTCAAGTTTTGCATTAGGCTATTTTATCCTTTCGCTTTTGGGAATAGTTCCTGATAAAATCTTAGGACAGGCTTTGGATTTTGTCATGTACGGAATACTAGCTTTAATTACATCGGTGCTGATGATTAGGCATCATTTGAATCAAAAAACACTATCATGAAGCTCGAATCTAAAATTTCTTTAGCTGATCTGGGTCCATCCTTAGATCGATTTTGGGAAATCTCAGGAAAGAAAATCCATCTGATTGAGCAATCTTTTGACCCTAAGATTGGAGCTCCAGTATTCACTGAAAAGGGAAAATATGTAAGCAGAGGTTGGACCGAATGGACTCAGGGATTTCAATATGGATCCGCATTGCTTCAGTTTGATGCAACCGGGGAAAAGGAGTTTTTAAAAATCGGCAGAGAAAATACGGTGCAAAAAATGGCTCCACATCTTACGCATACCGGCGTTCATGATCATGGATTCAACAATGTGAGCACTTACGGCAATCTTCTTAGATTGATTAATGAGGGAAAAATTGAGGGAACGGAATGGGAAAGTGAATTTTATAGACTTGCTCTCAAAGTAAGTGGAGCTGTGCAAGCGATGCGCTGGACCAAAATTCCTTCTGGTGGATTTATTTATTCTTTCAATGGCCCACATTCCTTATTTGTGGATACGATTAGATCCTGTAGAGCATTGGTAGTTTCTCATGCTTTGGGACACGTGTTTCAAGGAGAAAACGACAGAAAGATTTCACTCATCCAGCGAGCGATACAGCATATCTTAAGTACGGTTCGATATTCGATTTATTATGGAAATGGTCGGGATAGCTATGACGTGCCCGGTCGAACTGCTCATGAAATTATATTCAATACCAACGATGGAAATTACCGATGTCCAAATTCGCAGCAAGGATATACGGGATTTAGCACCTGGACTAGAGGATTGGCTTGGGCGATCTGTGGATTAGGCGAAACCCTGGAGATTTTGGATCAGATTGATCCAAAAGACTATGAAGAAATCATCTCGAAAGATGAGTTGATTCAAGAATTAAAGAAGGCTGCAATTGCCACCTCGGAGTTTTACCTTGCCAATACCCCAACCGATGGCATTCCGTATTGGGATACTGGAGCTCCAAGGCTACATGAGTTAGGAGATTATTTGAATCGCCCTTCTGACCCTTTCAACGGATTGGAACCGGTGGATAGTTCTGCTGCTTGTATTGCAGCTCAAGGCTTCATTCGGATTTCAAATTTTCTAAAAAAGGAAGATCACGATCGAGCTAAAAAATACTTGAATGCGGGAATTCTGATTGCAAAAAACCTATTTCAGGAGCCTTACCTTTCTACTTCAGACAGTCATCAGGGATTGATTCTCCATTCAATCTATCATCAGCCAAATGGCTGGGATTACCAACCCGAGCCCGGCAAAGCACCTTATGGCGAATCCTGCATGTGGGGAGATTATCATGCCCGGGAATTAGCACTTTTGCTTCAGCGCATGAAAGATGGCGCTCCTTATTATAGTTTCTTCAACTGCATCCCAAGCTCATGAGTACTGGAAAATATAAACCTCAATTTCCCCGTATTGCCCAACTGAAAACTGCTGAACAGTTTAGAAATCATCTGAAAGAGCAAGAAATCAAATTGGGTTTTGACGAAGAATTGATTCCGGGGAATGATTCCCCCTTTGCAAAAGGACATCAGCTCCGATCTGGAAAGAAAATTGGTAACTCATTTTGCATTCTTCCCATGGAAGGATGGGATGGGACGACGGATGGAAAACCCTCAGAACTTACCAAAAGACGCTGGGAGAATTTTGCAATCAGCGGAGCAAAGCTTCTTTGGGGCTGCGAAGCGGTGGCAGTCCGTCATGAAGGGCGAGCCAATCCAAATCAATTGTTGATGAATGATTCGAATTTGAAAGATTTTGAAGGACTCTACCAGCTGGTGGAAAAATCTCATGCTTCTCGTTTTGGAGGCGCCGAGGATTTGATGACCGGATTGCAGCTCACCCATTCAGGCAGATTTTGTAAGCCAAATTCCAAAACAAAAATGGAACCCAAGATTCTATACCGACATCCGGTTTTGGATAAGAAATTCGGAATTTCTGAGGACTACCCCATTATGTCTGATGGAGATCTCGACGAGCTGGTAGAGGATTATGTGAGAGCGGCTGTGCTTTCGCAAAAGGCAGGTTTTCAGTTTGTAGACATCAAGCATTGCCATGGGTATTTGGGTCATGAACTCCTAAGTGCCTATGATCGCTCTGGAATTTATGGTCAATCGATGGAAAACCGAAGTCGTTTTCTTCGGGAAATCGTGGCAGGAATCAGAGCTGAGGCTACGGGTCTGGAGATTGGTGTCAGGATGAGTATTTTTGACTGGATGCCATTTCAAAAAGGGCCTGAGGAAATTGGAATCCCAGCCTTTGAAGGTGACTATAAATTCGCTTTCGGAGCAAATCAATCAGGTAAGGAAACTGATCTTTCTGAGCCTTTTTCTTTTCTGGAGGAACTGAAAAAATTAGATATCGAATTGCTTTGTACTACGGCAGGAAGCCCCTACTACAACCCACATATTCAGCGTCCTGCTTTATTTCCTCCCTCGGATGGATATATGCCACCGGAAGATCCCTTGATGGGAGTTGCCCGGCAAATTGAAGCCACAGCAGAAGTGAAAAAAGCATTTCCAAACTTCTTCGTAGTTGGTTCGGCCTACTCTTACCTTCAGGAATGGTTGCCAAATGTGGGTCAGGAAGTACTCAGGAGAGGCAAGGCGGATTCGGTGGGATTAGGAAGAATGGTACTCAGCTATCCGGAATTACCGGCCGATATCTTAGCTGGAGAGCAGATGAAACGCGGAAAGATTTGCCGTACTTTTTCAGATTGCACTACTGCCCCAAGAAACGGGATGATTTCCGGCTGTTTCCCTTTAGATCCTTTTTACAAAAAAATGGAAGAGTTTACATTGTTGAAAGAACTGAAATCTGTTTGACAATTTTAAATCACAGAATTCTTGAACAAAAGAGCTGTTGGGTTTTAACTCGGATTATGTGTTAGAATTCATACATATTTGAATAATTACTACCTAAAATCAATTCATTAAGCCAATTTGAAAATAAAAAAATCCATGAATCGAGTAGCATTAATCACTGGAGGAAGTAGAGGTATCGGACTTGGGATAGCCAAACAGTTAGCAAAAGAGGGGTTCGATCTCGCAATCATTGGTGTCCGGGATGAATCTCAGGCGATTGAAACACTTCAAGAACTTCGCGCTCTTGGAGTCAATGTGGAATATTTGCGGGGAAATATTGCTCTGAAAGAAGATCGGGCTTCGATTATTCATGGACTGCGGGAGAAATTCGGAAGAATTGATGTCCTAGTGAATAATGCAGGAGTGGCGCCAAGAACTCGCTGTGATGTTTTGGAAATATCCGAAGAAGACTATGATATCCTGATGGAAATCAATCAAAAAGGGACATTCTTTCTCACGCAGGAGATTGCCAAATGGATGGCTGAATTAAAACAAGCAAATCCGGAATCTGACTTAAGCATTGTTACTATTACTTCGGTATCAGCGGAGATTGCTTCTGTGACTCGAGGGGCTTATTGCATGTCCAAGGCAGCACTTTCGATGATGTCCACTGTCTTTGCGATAAAAATGGCAGAGTTTGGAATCCCTGTTTATGAGATCCGACCGGGAGTGATCGAAACGGACATGATCGAGGCAGTACGGGAAACCTATCACAAAAATGTAAAAAGTGGAATGACTCTGGAACCTCGCATGGGCCAACCTGAGGATATTGGAAAAGTTGTTGCAGCTTTGGTTCGTGGGGATCTACCCTATTCTACCGGTCAGATTATTTCTGTGGATGGGGGGATGAATATCAAGCGGATGTAGGATTCTTTTCTTTTCTCCATTCTCTCGGAGAAGAATTTGCCAATTTTTTAAAACTGCGGTTGAAATAGGATAAATTTTCATAACCAACCCTAAAAGCTATTTCTGAGATACTGAGCTCAGTTTCGCTGAGAAGCTTTTGTGCTTCTGAGATCCGGAGCTGTTGAAGATATTGAGTAAACGTACGCTGGGTTCGAAGCTTAAAAAACCTGCAAAAAGCTTCTTTACTCAGATTGGCTTTTTCGGCAACTTGATCCAGGGAAATGGCCTGAAAACGATTTTCAAGCAAAAACTGCATAACATGATTCATCCGCGTACCGTCTCGTTCATTGAAGTTGGGCTTGCTTTGATTTAATGGGATCAATTCACAACATTCACTTTCCAAGAGTGTAAGAAGTTTGATTCCGAAAAGGAACCGCTCCAATTCCCTGAAAACAGAAAATCCACCTATAATTTCTCTTAATTCATCCAATACCTCTCCGGTTACCTGAAAGCAACTCCCCGCCATTTCTCTGAATTTTTCCAAAGAATTGAGTTCCTCCACTTCCTGAATAGCTTTTCCCAAAGCTTGAAAATCAAAAAAAACTGTATTTCCGGCGACAATAAATTCACTTCCAGCCTCGAAGTATTCGGGATCACTACGAAAGACATGAGGAACATTTTCACCAAGAAAAAAAATATCTCCAGGCTGAAAACGCCCCACATAATCCCCACTTAGAAACTGCCCCTTTCCCTCCAAAATAAGGGTCAACTGCAACTGAGGGTGTTGATGAAGTTTGTCATAAAAATGTGCTCCTCTATCCTCTTGGAATCGGATAAACTCTCTTTGAGATTTTGGGATTTGAAAGGATATGACTCTGGACATATTTCAAAATTGGTATCAAATTATTACTTATAAAAGTAAAACAGTATTTAATAGATCAATATAGTATCAAAGAATATTAACCCTGTGGAAGAAAACCAATTTGAACTCCACTACTTTTGAAATAAAAAACTATGAACTGGTACGGTGTATTTCCTGCGGTGACAACCAAATTTCATGCAGACGGAAGTCTTGACATGTCTTTATTTTTCAAAAACCTAGATTTCCAATTGGAGTCAGGAGTCCACGGAATTATTCTCGGTGGCACATTGGGTGAGAGTTCTGCACTTTCTACAGAAGAGAAAATCACGCTGACTAGAGAAACCGTGAATTACATCAATGGGAAAGTTCCTGTAATTCTTAACATTGCCGAAGGCGCTACCCAAGAGGCACTTTTTTGGGCCAAAA
Source organism: Algoriphagus sp. (assembly GCF_029254265.1). Taxonomy (GTDB): domain Bacteria; phylum Bacteroidota; class Bacteroidia; order Cytophagales; family Cyclobacteriaceae; genus Algoriphagus. The sequence goes on from NZ_JAQWXX010000034.1 coordinate 31,441, forward strand.
AAGCCGAAGAACTTGGAGCATCAGGCTTGATGATCTTACCTCCAATGCGCTATGCTGCAGATGCTCGGGAGGTGGTGACTTATTTCAAAACCGTCGCCAACTCGACCAAGCTCCCGATGATGATCTACAATAATCCGGTGGATTATAAGACTTTGGTGACCATCGACATGTTTGCTGAGCTAGCCGAATGTGAAAATATCCAAGCGATTAAAGAATCAACCCGCGACATTTCTAACGTAACTCGGATGATCAATCGCTTTGGTGATCGCTATAAATTACTTTGTGGTGTGGACACTTTGGCAATGGAAGAATTGCTGATGGGAGCTTGCGGTTGGGTGGCTGGATTGGTTTGTGCTTTTCCAAAGGAAACTGTGACCATTTTCAATCTTATTCAGGAAGGCAAAATCAAAGAAGCAGCAGCAATTTACCGTTGGTTTTTGCCACTTTTAGAGTTGGATATCCATCCAAAATTGGTGCAATACATCAAATTGGCCGAAACTCATTGTGGCGTTGGAAGCGAGCATGTACGTGCGCCTAGACTGACATTAATCGGAGAAGAGCGAGAAAGAATTGAAAAAATCATTAACGATGGCTTGGCTAAAAGGCCTAAATTGTAGGATGTCGGGTGCACAATAACCGATGTCAGATGTGTGCCTAGCCAAGCAATTCTCAATTTTCCAATTTTTGAATTTTAAATTCCATGAACCTAGACCATATTTTCCAAGCAGTCCAAGAGGCATTTCTAAGTTATAAAAACCTATCTGGAGCCAAAAAAGCTGATTTTCTTGAAAAAATCGCGGAGATCCTAGAGGAAAACAGAAGTGCCATTGTCCTAATGGCAGTCCGAGAGTCCAATCTTCCCGAAGGAAGAATCAATGGAGAATTAGGACGGACTACCGGACAAATCAAACTTTTCGCAAAACTCGTGAGAGAGGGAAGTTGGGTAGAGGCTACGATAGATCCAGCCGACCCAAATCGCTCTCCCCTTCCCAAAGCTGACATTCGAAGAATGCTTACACCACTTGGCCCGGTTGTCGTTTTTGGTGCGAGCAACTTCCCTTTGGCATTTTCAACGGCAGGCGGAGATACTATTTCCGCTTTGGCAGCGGGATGTCCTGTAATTTACAAAGGTCATCCGGCACACCCCGATACTTCCAAATTTGTGGGAGATTGCATTTCACAAGCCGTGAAAAAATCCGGACTTCCGGAAGGTATTTTCACTCATGTAGAGGGCGGGGTCAAAATGGGACAAGATTTGGTCAAGCATCCTTTGGCAAAAGCAGTAGGGTTTACGGGTTCTTTTTCTGCGGGCAAATCACTTTTCAACATCGCCGGTAACAGAGAAGTACCTATCCCGGTTTATGCAGAAATGGGCTCTGTCAATCCGATTTTCACTTTTCCTCAGCGACTGAAAAACGAATTAGTACCACTTGCACAAAGTTTTGTGAGTTCCTTGACACTTGGAGCTGGGCAATTCTGCACCAATCCAGGGTTGATTTTCGTCCCACGAACTTTAGCTGAACGATTTGGAAATGCGATTTCAGAGGCTATCCAAGGAGTGGCGGCATCTCCGATGCTTCACGAAGGGATTGCTGAATCTTATTACAAAGCCTTGAATGAACTACAGCTTCGTTCGGAACTGGAATGGGTCAAAGTCCCTGATGCGAAACACCTTATAAATGCCAGTCCGGCCATGGCAGAAATCAGTGCCGCGGATTGGATGAGTGATAATCGTTTTCAAGAGGAGGTGTTTGGAGCCTTTGCATTGATGGTGGTATATGAAAACGATGCTGAGTTAAAATCAGTAGCAGAAAAACTTCACGGACAACTGACAATTACCCTGTGGGGAGATACTGAGGAATTCAAAACACATAAAGAACTGATCAATCTACTGGAGGAAAAATGTGGCAGAATGCTCTTCGCAGGAGTACCAACAGGAGTTGAAGTTGGATATGCAATGCAGCATGGAGGACCTTATCCATCAACAACCGACTCTCGAAGTACCTCAGTGGGAGCTCATGCAATCAAGCGTTTTGCACGGCCGATAGCTTTTCAAGATATGCCAAATGACTTACTTCCGGATGCCTTGAAAAACGAAAATCCGCTCGGGATTATGAGACAGGTGAATGGAGAATATAAAATATGAAATACAATAGAAATACGCAGAAATAAACTGCGCTTCACGCAGTGAGATATTTCTAGTCAATTCAGATATTTCGGTCCTATTTCGTCCCGCTTGCGGGATATTTCCATGTTATTTCATAAAGCTCTTAAAACTACAATTATCGAATAATTTTATGCCTTCTCGTTATACTTTCTCCTGCATCGACGCCCATACTTGCGGAAACCCAGTTCGGGTAGTTTCCGGTGGAGTACCGTTTTTGAAAGGCAATTCCATGCTAGAAAAGCGGCAGTATTTCTTGGAGAATCTCGATTGGATTCGGACAGGTTTGATGTTTGAGCCGAGAGGACATGATATGATGTCCGGGTCCATGCTTTTCCCCCCTCATGATCCAGAAAATGATTTTGCGGTACTTTTCATCGAAACTTCAGGCTGCTTGCCCATGTGTGGTCATGGAACGATTGGCACGATTACCATAGCCATCGAGGAAGGATTGATTCATCCAAAAACACCTGGATTTCTCCGAATGGAGGCCCCTGCAGGATTGGTTTTGGTAGAATACAAGCAGGAAGGAAAAAAGGTCAAATCTGTGAAATTGACGAATGTTAAGAGTTTTTTGGCAGCAGAAAATCTGGAAATTGAATCCGATGAACTCGGAAAATTAAATGTAGATGTAGCCTATGGTGGCAACTTCTACTGCATCGTAGATCCACAGGAAAATTTCCCCGGTTTGGAACATTACAAAGCGGAGCAGCTTATTTCAATGGCTAGAAATCTACGCCAAAAAATGAACGAGCGTTATGATTTTGTCCATCCAGAACATGATCGGATCAGAGGACTTTCTCATGTGCTCTGGACAGGTAAAACTTTAGATCCGACAAGTACCGCAAGAAATGCTGTGTTCTATGGAGATAAAGCGATCGACCGTTCACCCTGTGGCACAGGCACTTCTGCCCGAATGGCACAATGGCACGCAAAAGGCTGGTTAAAACCAGGAGATGAGTTTATCCATGAGAGTTTTATCGGTTCAAAATTCACTGGAAGAATCGAAGAAGTCACCGAGATCGCTGGCAAGCCAGCCATTATTCCAAGCATTGAAGGCTGGGCAAAAGTCTATGGCTACAATACGATTATCCTAGACGATGATGATCCATATGTACATGGATTTCAGGTTATTTAAACATGTGAAAAGGCTAATAAATCAATTAAAGTGTCAATTTGAACTTGGCTTACTGGCACTCTGTACTTCATACTAAGTACTTCAGAATATGAAACCAACATTGATCATCGGCGGTGGAATCGTCGGACTTTTCTCAGCTTATTTTCTTCAGAAAGAAGGAATCGAAGTCACCATTATAGATCGGACGGACCTGAAAGATAATTGCTCCACGGGCAATGCGGGTATGATTGTGCCTAGTCATATAATTCCATTGGCTGCTCCAGGTATGATTTCCAAGGGGATCGGATGGATGTTTTCCTCCAAAAGCCCCTTTTATATTCATCCAAGACTGGATTATAAACTGGCTCAATGGTGTATGCTTTTTTTCAAAGCTGCAAATGAAAAGCAAGTAAAGCGGAGCATTCCTTTTTTGAAAAATTTGAGTTTGCTCAGTAAAGCGCTTTATCAAGAGTTCAAAATGGAGCATCCGGAATCCGCAATTGCATTGGTGGAAAAAGGGTTAATGATGGCCTATCAAACTGATGCTGTAGAAAAAGAGGAAGTTGAATTTGCTCATTTGGCTCGGAAATACGGTTTGGAAGCAGAAATCCTCACTCCAGAAGACATCAAAAAAGTAGAGCCAAACCTAGAATTGAAGGCTAGAGGAGCCGTACTTTTCCCAGGAGACGCGCATTTGGACCCTGGTGCTTTATATGGCTTTTTGAAAAAATACTTAGAAGCAAAAGGAGTTAAATTCCAATACAATACTCAGGTTCTTGGCTTTGAGAAAGCTGGTCAAAAAGTGAATGCTGTACTGACCGATCAAGGCAAAATCGAAGCAGAAAAAGTCCTGCTCTGCGGTGGGTCTTGGTCTGGTGAACTCGCCAAAATGCTTGGCTTTTCATTACCTATGATGGGCGGAAAAGGATATTCCTTTATTCAGGAAAACAAGCCAGAGATTTCTCAAGCGACAATTTTGACAGAGATGAAAGTTGCTGTAAGCCCCTACGGAAATCAAGTTCGTTTTGGAGGAACAATGGAGATCGCAGGGACAGATCAATCAATTAATCTCAATCGAGTTAAAGGGATCTTTGAATCGATCAATCGGTATTACCCGGATTTCGAAGCAAAGTTTCCAGATGAAAACCAAATCTGGAAAGGGCTACGTCCCTGCTCACCGGATGGTTTGCCTTACATCGGATTAGCACCTGGATATTCCAATGTTTTAGTAGGAAGCGGACATTCCATGATGGGCATCTCTTTGGCTCCTGCAACTGGTAAAATTCTAGCCGAGATCCATCAACAAAAAAATACTGCAATCGAAATCCAAGGATTTGAAGTAGGAAGGTTTGATTGAAGAGAGGGTAGTTAGGAAGTTAGGAGGTCGTAAGTTGGAGGTCAGGAGGTTGGAGGCCGGAAGTTGGAAGTTCTTCAGTAAATCCGAAAATTCAACCTTTAGAATAAATAAGCAGCGGAAATCGGTGGATTAAAGCGCTTCGCTATATCTTTTAAAATTATCTAAAATGGCCTGCCAGCCTTGTCTTTGGAGCTCGATTGAATTTTCCTGCTCCGGTTCAAATGTTTCGGTAACCAGCACCCCATCACCCTCTACTTCAAATTTTATCCAAACTTTTCTTCCATCCTCTAATTGATAACTGATAAGTTTTTCAGTTTCCACTTCCAGGTATTTCCCTTCAAAATCAAACCCAAAACTTCCATCTCGAGCTTCCATTCGATACATAAACTTCCCTCCTACTTTCAAATCATTTTTTGCGAAGGGTGTGTACCAATCTGGGCTGGCATTATTCCACTTTTTGATATGCACAGGTCTAATCCAGACTTTCCATACTATTTCAATTGGAAGATTGACAAAAGTTGAAATTGTGATCGTAGAAGTAGAGCCCATAACAGGATTGGTTTAGTCAGGGAAGTTAAAAAATTGCAAGGCTTTACACCAAAAAAACTTAAAACAAAAAAAGGATAACATTTCTAGTATCCTCCTTTTGGAATCCAGAAGGAACTAAGTTTGCTTATGTGAAATATGGGTTAAAGGATTTGAAATCAAAGGATAATTCAACAGCAGATTTAAGATTCATTCATCCACTTAATAAAATCAGGGGTAGCACTTTGGCTACAAACCAACAAATTGTTTTCTCCTTGGACTTTGATTGCAACTGAGTTCTTGGAGTATCGTTCCAGTCCCAAAACATATTTACTATGTACCAAATGACTCCGGCTGATTCGAAAGAATTTATCCTGGCTTAATTGTTCTTCCAATTCCCTCAAAGTAGATTCTTTGAGTAAATGCTTTTTCGAAAATTGATCCACAGCCCATACCAATGAGTTTTCTGCCAAGAAAAAGCTTACCTCATCCAATGACAAAAAATAAGCCCCTTTGTGGTTTGGAACCAATATCCTGCTTTTGAAAGTAGGTCTATCTAACACTTGAATTCCAATCACCTGCTGTAATTTTTCCAAAATGGCAGATTGCTCCTCATTGGACCACGACAACCTTTTGAACTTTGCCCAAGCGCTCATAAATCGTGCTTGGTTGAATGGTTTCAGTAAATATTCAATCCCATTCCCCTCAAAAGCCTGCATCCAAAACTGGTTATAGGCTGTGGTAAAAATAATTGGACAATTAATATCAATTTCTTCGAACAACTGAAAAACATTGCCATCCAGTAATTCGATATCTGAAATCAAGAGATCAAGTTTGGGTGAATTTTTAAAGAAGGAAATCCCTGCCTCCACAGAATCCAACTCCGCAATCACTTCAACGGATTCCTCCAGCCCCTCCAAAAATCTCTTGATTTTATTTCTTGAAGGCACTTCATCCTCTAAAATTACTACCCGAATCATATTACTTTTTCTTTTATCAATGGTAATTCCACAGTAAAGGAATCATTGGTCTTGACTATTTCCAAGGTCTCTTTACTGAGAAGCCTGTATTGTTTTATTAGGTTTTTCAAGCCTCTTCCTCCACTATGCTTTTTATGTTTATATGGCTTTAATTGATTCCAGACCGCAATTTTTTCATTGACTTGAATGGAAATGGAGATGGGTTGGCTTTCGCTTCCCTGATTATGAAAAACCGCATTTTCTATCAACACTTGTAAGGTTAAAGGGGGAATCCAGAAATCAGGGATTTCATTAGGCACTTCAAGTTTATAGCCAGCACCGAATTTTCTGGACAACAATCGAAAGTAATTTAAAGAAAAGGCCAGTTCCTCCTTCAAAGGAACAAGATGGCTATCTGACTTCTCCAAGGCATAGCGGTAAATCTCAGAAAATTCATGTAAGAACTCTGATGCCACCGCTGGATTTTCCTCTATCAATTGATCTAGAACATTGAGGTTGTTAAACAAAAAATGAGGATTTAGCTGCTGTTTCAATTGGTATATGGTCAATTCCGACATTGCCTGATCATAATCTGCAAGCTTCTTTTGATGCTCCTGAAATTTCCTGAATAATAGGAAGGCAAAATAAAACCCACCGTAAATCATGAAATCCAATACACGGGTAAAATTTGACAGAAAAACTACCTCTCCCATAAAATTCCTCTCAAAATTCCCAAAAGCAAGCGCTATGAAAAGCGAGAAGGCATTACTTATCAATATCCAGCCTATTAATCCCAACAGGAAGCTTAGCAAAGCTTTTTTCCTCTGAAGGGGAAATTGATTTCCATGGATTTTCAAATAGCTATAGCGGAGAAGCAAAACAATAATTAAGAAGTTTGGAATTGCCGTGATAACCGATTCAGGGGTGAAAGTATAGAGATTGATCACTTGTCCGGGACCAATTCTAGACTTAATGGAATCCAAAAAGGTGAAAAATATAATGAAAAGTAAAAATTCGGATGAAAGTTGTAATCGCTCCAGTAGCTTTTTCATAGGTCTAATAAAAGAAGGTGGAAGGATTCTTCCACCTTTGATATTTTTATTTCTTTTCTGGCCAGGTACTAGTCACATTTCCTTTTTCATCATATGCCTCCAACTTAGGATTATTGTCCTTATCGATGTAGAACATAGCTCTTGGCATCCCTTTATCATCAAACAAAAATAACCCGTTATTTTGACTTCTTGATTTCCCTAACATAATTCTGGGAGCTCCTCCAAGTAGTTCTTGTTCTTGGTATTCTGAGTATTTGGCTTTAAATGCCTCGGGGTCTGACTTTCTGAGTTCTTTTAATTCCAGCATGATCTCACGCGTTTTTTCTTGGGACTCTTTAGCCGGTCTGTCATTGAAAACCAAACTTGAACTTACATATCGATCCTCTCCTTTTTTGGAATCAGTCGTTAACAACTGCATGACCTGATCTCCATCATATTGGTCAAATGTCAAGGATAGACCTGAGCTATGCCCATTTTCCTTTTTCTCCCCATCATAAATGAATCCTCCACATTCCAACCCATCTTCATTGAAAAACAGCATTCCTGCTCTTTTCTTTCTATCAGCGTTGGTGTTGTTCCCATTGATTTTATCCTCACCATTTGGGAAAAGTCCAGCATTCGTGATGATCATTTTTACAGTCCCGTCAGCTTCCACCACATTTATTCTTTGTACATCTATGGTTTCAAACTGCTGGTTTCCTGAACCTTTAAATGAGGTGAAGAATAAGAAAGAAGAGCTAATTGCCGCAGTTACTGCGAATGTTCTGAGAAAGATAAGTTCCTTGTTCATGTGCTTAGTTTTATAATTAATTGATTATCAAAACTAGATCAAGCACATGACGCAGAACACCCCTTTCAAATGGGCTAAGGAATATTTTAAATGAACGGATGAAAAAAGTAAATAAAGCAAATCCTAAAAAACAAAAAATCAGAAATACCACCTGATATCGGAAAGAGTTCCAACCCCACTCTTTTCTTGATCTTGAGTAGAACCTGTGAACATTCAAAATTTCCATAAAATAAAAAAGGATACCATTTCTAGTATCCTCTAATGTAGCGGGAACAGGGCTACATACCTCTTTTTTATTCTTTATTATTTTTTATCATTTTTTATGCCATATTGACCATTAAATGAAGTTTTAATGTAAATTTAGGTAAAGTAATTCGGTAAATAAAGTAAGTAAAACCGTCCCCAATTCCGTCCCCATTTGAGGGATTTAATCCAAAACCGTCCCCAAAACCGTCCCTAAATATGGCAAGCTTTAATGTCTACTTGAAAGACAAAAACAGCGAAAATACAACCTCTATTATTTTGGTTGTCCGTTGGTCTGGTAATACTTTAAAATACGCAAGTGGTAAGTCTGTTTCACCAGCTCACTGGAATACTGAGAAGCAAAATGTCAAGCCTGTAAAGGCCGTAGAAGACCACAAGGTTATAAATGGACATTTAGGAAGGGTAAGAGAAGCCGGGCAAAAGGCTTTCAATGATTTAGAACTAGAATTGAATCGAGAACCAACTTTAAAGGAACTCAAAGCAAGAATCGATTCAGAATTAGGAAAGGTCAAAGAATCGGAACCTGTGGAGGTCGTTACTTTTTTAGGAGTCTTCAAACAGTTCATTCAAGACTCTAAAGATGGGAACCGTTTAACTTCCACCGGAAAAAGGTTCGATAAGCGTTCAATTCAAAAATATAATACCGTTTTCGACATGCTAGAAATCTTTGGAAAGGGGTACAACCTAACATTTGAAACTATCAACAAAGAATTTTACACCAAGTTTGTTGCCTATCTGAATAAGAAGAAATTCAGCCTAAACAACGTAGGCAAATACATTCAAGTGATTAAGACATTTTTGAATTATGCAACCGAAAACGGCTATAATCAAAACATGTATTTTCAATCCAAAGCATTCAAAGCTCATAAGGTTGCGGGGTTTTCCATTTACCTTACTGAAAAGGAAGTTAGCGACATATACGAGCAAGATTTAAGCTCTATGCCTCATTTAGAGCGTGTAAGGGACTTGTTTATCGTTGGATGTTGGACTGGACTAAGGTTCAGCGATTTCACAAATATTAAACCTGAAAATATTCAGGATAATTTCCTTCATATCACCACATTTAAGACGGACGAAAAGGTGATAATCCCTATTCATTGGATGGTTAGGCAAATCATGGATAAATATGCTGGCAAATACTCTAATAGCCTTCCTCCAGCTATCGTAAATCAAAAAATGAACTCCTACCTTAAAGATATTGCGGGAAAAGTAGATAGCCTTAAAGTAGATATAGAAACAGAAGGGATAAAAGGAGGCTTAAAAGTCCATGGAATTCTAAAAAAATGGGAATTAGTTACTACTCATACGGCCCGCCGTTCATTTGCTACCAACGTTTATAAATCTGGGTTTCCCGCAATCTCATTAATGAAAATCACAGGCCATAAAACCGAAAAGGCTTTTTTACTTTATATTAAAGTAACGCCAGAAGAAAATGCAATTAAACTTGCTGAACATTGGGCAAAGCCAATAATGAAAGTAAGTCAGATCAATAAAACTTGCCAAGAATATTAAATTTATGTGAGGAAGAAACTGCATTTAACGAATTACTTCGAACGATCACTCTATATATTCCTAGTACTTTGCCATTATTGAGGGTAATCTTTACCGCAACATTTCTGCCACATAGAAAGGCATTTTTCGTTATGGCACATTTATTAAGGAATTTGCTTTAATGCTTTTTCCAACTCGTCAGATTTGTAATAAATCCGTCCTCCACAGTTATAGGACTTTAATAGACTTTGTTTTGTCCATTCACCTAAAGTTGGAAGACTAATCTTCAAAACTTTACACGCTTCCTGTCTTGTCAGAATCTCCCTTTTAGATTGAACTTCTGAAGGAATAGTAAGCCCTTTCAGGGCCTCAATTACTGCCTTGGTTGTTGATTCTTTAATCAGGGATTCTAAGGCTTGGGGAGTGGTGATAATTAATGGCTCAGTCATTTATACTCCATTTTTATTACAATTTCCGACATTCAATTCTTTTGATTTCTCCAATTCTTTCTCTAGGGCGTCAAGCTCTAAATCAACCAAAAATTCCAACCATATCCGTATAGCATATAAGTCTTGACTTGAATACCGATTTGTTTTTCTGGTATTCAAAATCTTCTCGCATGCCGATATTGAAATTTGATTTTTCATTTTAGGAAATAGTTATCTCAGTATGCTCATTTTTTAAAATGGGCATTTGTTTGATTATAGTAAGATTTGATTGATTTATTGGTTGGACTTGAACGCCCTAGGAAGGAAGAATTATCATTGCTGCTAGTTATCCATGCAGTTGATAGAAATCATCATCATCTAAATTTTCGGGATAAACCAGGATTTCCCCGTCTTTTAATTCAATACAATTAGCCTTTAACCAGTTTTCTAAATACTTCACGTAGGATTTAAAATCTAGTTGATGCAGTCTATTTTCAAATAGATATATATCTGACTTCAAATAATCTAAGGTTCCAAATAAATGGTCTAATTGATCTTTACAAATTATTTGAAAAACTAAATCTTGACTATATAGCTTTTCAAACAATTTTAATATTGGTGATTTTTCAGTTTGGCTGTTCAAAGCGAGTAGAAATTGTTTTTCATCAATCTGATAACAGCCGTAACCATATGGAAATACTTCATCAGGTAAAGGGTTATTCCCAAATACAAGATTTGAAATAAAATCAAGGTTGTGTTTCACCAAATCTAAAATCAATCCTTTTTCAAACTCTTGGCACATATCGAAATTGTTTTTCATCCACACCATAAGCAATAATTGAAAGCTAATCTCTTGATCACCAATGAAAATCTTTTGAATGTGATTTGAATCGGACATTTCAACAATATCCAGCAGATCAAATGGACTTAGAGTACTTACATCGCTTAATCGGAGATTAGCCATTCCACTGCCTGCATATACAAGCATGGAATGGAGAATTCCTGAATTATACATGGCTTGATTATTTTTCTGGCTTTCAAAATTTATTACAAAATCCTCATTTAGGCTTCTGCCAAATTTTGGTTTGACATGAGCTTTCAATTTTATTGGGTACTCTTCAAAGAGATCGATATTTTCTTTGATGATATCCAAATGCCTTTTTTCGGGAGCAAAACTCAAGAATATCCCCTTCCTAATACTATCAATATCATACCTAACCTTTTGAAGGTCAACTGTATTGAAATGACCCGTTGGCAGTACTGTATTATCATATTTAGCCAAAACCTTTACTGTACATCGGATTTCTAAAGATTTCAATTCCGTTATAAATCCATTCACATTCTTTTCTAAATGGGCAGTTGGAAAATACATGGCATCATGAAGCAGTGATGAAGAAGATTTATCAATAATCTTTTCAAAGCAGTTCATCATGACTTCAGCTTCAGCATTTTGAAGAAGAAAGGCCATTCTAGTATGATCGTGTTCTTTAACCTCTGTAATGACCTCTAAAACTTGAGGAACCTCTCTTTCTAAAGCAGAATAAACCATTTTATATCCAACCATTTTCATAGCTTTATTATGACTCATAACACACATCCACAGCTTTTCTTTAAATACTTCCCTGTCTTTTCCTGTTGGGAACTTGAGTTTTCCGTTTAAAAACTCAAATAGCTTTCCTAATTCAGTCCAATGAATGAAATCAATGGTTGATTGATCTGGAATGACATTATTTTTTCGTAAATGCTTTTGAACTATTGAGGCCAAGAAAACACCCTGAGCATTTGCCAAATCGAGTTCGGAAATAGGACCTCACTGTACTCTAGTTTTTTCACGAATGACGCGTGGCAAATTTGTGAAACTGTTATAAATTCGGCCTGTATCAGCTTTGATTTGAAACTTATTACTCTTGTAATACTCTAAATATAGTTTTGATTTATGCTTGAGAGAATCTGTCTTCACCCATGAAAAATCAAGTAGATTCATCCACTCTTCCATTTTTATTGCTGCTGGTGATCCAATAAAAAATTCAGATTTTCCCTGTTTCCTAAGTTTGGTTATGAATTTTTGTTGGGTGCTACTATTTGTTATGTAATCGAAAGGATATACTCTATAATTACCTAACCCCTTCCAAACCACTTGATATTCCGCACATAGTTTTTTGTCTCGATCATGAGGCCTTGTCATTTTAATGATTTTCCCTAGCTGGAGAACATCTAAAATCAATTTTGAAAAGGTTATAAAGTCACCTGACTTCACCTCAATTTTAACCTTACTAGTAAAGTCATAAAGTGAATTATAACAAACAGGTTGAGATGCTTTTGGACTCTTTTCAAATTTCAAATTGGTTGATAAAATCTTATCAACTACATAGAAATACTTGAAGGAATGATTTTTCACATGTCTTTCAGCATGCTGAGGAGAAGGAAGAATTTCTTCCAATACCTTTTGAATTTTACTTGTTATCCTGAAATCATAATCATGAAGGAGATAGGAATTTTTGCGTATTTTTTCCATATTTTTAAGTTGTTTGTTGAATGAATAATTAATTGATTAATGAATAATACATATAGGGGATAGTTACCCATGGTTTAATAAGGCCTTGCTTCATTTCTGATGGATTAAAGGCATTTTTTAACTTTAGAAATCAACATATACCCATGGTTAATTTTTGTCACCTAGGGCTAAATATTAGGCAATACATTTCCATGCAGGTGAATCAGAGTTCAACCACCAACTTTTTAGTTTAGAAGATTTGGAAGGAGTTAGTACTCTAAATAAATAGTCAAATGGACCATTGATAAGGAGTATACCCAGCATGAAAACATTGCATTTCAACCTCAAACTATCAACCTATATCCTGACGTCTTGAATAGGTGTATACTTTATTGAGGTACCGACACGAACTGATTCTTTATACCAGCTATAGAAATCAGAGGGATGAATTTTCTAGAATTTCAACATCCTGTTTTTTCCTTTGGACTTATTATACGCTAAAAATAAAATTCTGTTTATAATGGTTTTGAAAAATTAAATAGATTTAAATAAACTATATACATTATTTAATTTCATTTTAATTAAATTAAATAACTTATATAAAAAGTGCCGAAAAATGTCATAAACAGTATTTTAATTTATTAGCCAATCACCTAACTATTTTTTAGCATCAATTTTTATCCCTAAAAAAAAATTAAAAAAACCTCAAAATATTTTATTCCTAAGACATTAATTGAGCTTGAAGGCACGGAATTCAACACCAAAAGTCTCAGCAAAAAAATCAAAATAGCCCCAATTTTCAAGTTCTATGAAGTTTGATTCATTTCGGTTTTTTGCGTGAAGTGCAAGAAAAAAATCGTCATCATTTCCATACCACCAAATTTCTTTATCAACCATGTCGATTAATGTAATTAATTCGGTACTTCTTCTTACCATTTGATCGCACTGGAAATTTCTTCCCTCTACTAGAAAAAAATCCTCATTTGATTCAATTTTAAATGCTAGTTTTTCCATTGTTTTAAATTTCTTTCATTTTACGAAAGGACATAGAAAATCGCCAAAATATTTTCCCCTAAATTAAAAGAGCTTATTAACTTCCTAATCAATTGATATTCAATTAAAAAAGTCAAAAATAGCAACAGTGAAAATTTTCTGGAAAAATTTTTTTCAAAAAACCCTTTAATGCATGCCTGCGGGGCCTTTAAGACCTCCCCGAATTCCCTCCTCCCTATCTCGCCAGATACGGAGGACTGGGTATAGATATATTGTGCAAGGTTTTTTAGGTCTAATTCAGAGCTTAACCACTCACAATGTGCATACTACTTTTCGAAACCTCACCAAAAATTTAGTCCTTTATTGGAATGTAAATTCTAAAAGTCTTTCAGTGAACTGAGGTAAGTAAGGACTAAATATTTGATGAATTCAACAACATCTAATCATTAGAAACTCTTAGGTAGTCAAGCCAGTTGCGCCCCAAAAAGATTTCGATTTTCTGGACAAGACTCAAATATTTAATAAGAGAAAAGCTACCCCTATCCAAATACTTATATCAATGGCCTGATGATTTTCAAATTAAACTCTTATTTTTAACTGAAAAATTTCAGCAAATGCTCCAAGACCTCATAAAAGACCTCCAATCTACCTTGAAAAATTACATCCAAGGACTAGCCAAGCAAAACCTGCTGGTGGATATCCCTTGGACGATGGTAGACGGCAACCTTAATCCTACACGGACAAATATTCCTGAGCGGGGCAGTAGCAAACTAATTAAGCTATGTTTTAAATACAATACTTGGAGAAAAATAATATTATCAAAAGCAACTATATAAAATATAATTTACAAAAAATAGTTCTAAATATAGAAAAAGTTATATTTAACACTGAAAATTCAAATAACAATGACCACCAATTACTACAAGCTTCTGGAAATCGAAGAAAAATACGACATTAAAATTAGAGAAAACATATATATAGTAAAATTAACACCTGCTTATATAGATGAAGTATTGGATGGATTTACCTATAGTTTTCAAAACGCAAAAGATTTCATTTTTTTAAAAAACGATAAAATATTTAATTTTTTTCATTCAAACCCTGATGAATTAAAGAGCTTAAATTTAGAGGATTTTCAACTAATAGAAAAAAATGAAGTTTATAATGAGTCAGATAAGGAAATTTTTGAGCACAAAGATTATGTTAAAAAGAAAAAAGATATTATCGTCAAAAACATAGTAACAAGTCTAGAAATTAATGAAAGGAAAGAAAATAAAATAAGTAAAGAGGTCTCACATGAAATTAAATTAAAATTTATAAAAAAAGAAGATGAATTGTTTGCATTAAGACCAGAAAATGCAAAAGACTTTTATAATATTTCGGAGGATTTGAACACAGCTATTATGGCATTTTTGGAAGATTTAATCTTTCCAGACTCCTATAGCGCTTTTAAGAATACTGATTTTTCAAATTTTGAAAACGGTAATTTTGAAACAATTCTTACCTTGATAAATAGCGATGGATATCTCACAGTTAAAAAACCAAAAATATTGGAAAATAATGGATTCACGAAAAACCAAATATTTATCTCAACAAAGTATTTTATGAAAAATTATTTTCACTTAAATATAAAAGATGATATTTGTAATTTATTCGTTAGTGAACTGGATAACTTAGAAATATCCTATCCATCAAAGTTTCAAAAAGGAACTCTAGATTTTAATATATTTAAAGAAAAAAATCAAATTTTTGCAAACAAACCCAAATCAAAAATAAAATTAGCTAGTTTCAAAGGTAGAGAAGCTTTAAGTCTTTCAATAGAGTCATTTTTAAATCAACTAACACAAAATTCATTTGATGTAAACCAATTTGAAAGTCATGGATTATCAAATATATTAGACCAAAAATTTGAAGTAAAATTATCATTCAGCTATAACCAAAGCGAGGTAATAATAGACCCACCAAATATAATTAAATGTATTGGTCTGACAAAATTAGAAATTTTGGATACGATTTTAGGACTTTCCGATAAGTATGTTTCTATTGAATTTTCAAAGAATACCATAAATCAATGGGTCAAAAATCTTGATTCTAATTACTGAAGTTTTTTCCACCTGAGCGTTGACGTGTCGTGAAGTCCTTGATTTGAATCTAAGATAGAATTTTCCCCTCAAATGATAAAACCTGCTATCAATCTGATAAATTGGCATTAAAATTTTAAACATCTTCATTTTTTTACCTCTATGAAAGATTTTAAGAGAATTAACTGTAATCATGACGATGAACTAGAAGCCAGAATGATTATGGCGGAGGAGTGGAATAGTTTCCAAGTTCCAACGGAAATAGATGAGTTCATTACTCAACTCTACTGGGAAGATAAGAATGAACATTATACCGTTTTAGCCATTATTCATGAATTTGATGCGCTGGAATGTTATGCCAGAAAGTGCTACTGGTT
>NZ_JAQWXX010000047.1 GCF_029254265.1 Algoriphagus sp.
TGGTACTGGGGTTACTCCCGGGAGAGTAGGTCGCCGCCTCATTTATTCAAAGCCCTTTGGTTCACTCCAAAGGGCTTTTTGGTTTTACATCCTTTTCAAATACAGCTCCATAACATACAAACAATTCCTAGACGTCTCCTTAATCACAAAAGCCAACTCTATAGCTGGCTTTTGCCTGTTTAAGACTTTTATGTTTTTATTCTGAAACTTGTAAAAATCTATTCCTCGCAAGGAGCTGAAAATTTTAGGCTCATTTCTTAAAAGTGTTTTCATATAATTTGAATATCCATTTTTCATTTTTAGAATATTATTGCAGTTTTGCATTAAAGCCAAATTTGAATGTCTATTCTATTTAGAGGTCTCCGTCTTGTTAATTCTAATGGTTTGTCACAACCAAAAGATTATGTTTTTGAAAATGGAGAATTAACACCTGTTACCAACAGCTATTCATCGGAATTTAAAAAGGAAATTAATGCAGATGGATGGCTCTTGTCCGCTGGTTGGATTGATCTTAGATGTAGTATGGGCGAGCCTGGTCATGAGTATAAAGAATCAATAGAAAGCCTTGCTGATTCATTAGTATCTGGTGGTTTTTGCGCAGCTGTGATTCAACCAAATACTCAACCAACTATTCAGTCAAAAGGTGATGTAGAATATATTTTGAATCGTGCGAAGCAGTTTACTCCTGAATTTGTTATCCAGGGCGCTGTGACAAAAGATACCGCTGGAGAAGATTTTACTGAGATTTTGGATATGAATTTTCAATCCGGCGTAAAAATTTTTGGAGAGGGAGTTAAACCTTTATCAAATGGGGATCGGTTCATGAAAGTAAATCAATATCTCCAAAAATTTGATGGTATTTTGTTTGATCATTCTTATGATCCACTACTTGCTATTTTCGGGCAAATGCATGAGGGTGAAAATTCCACAATGCTAGGAATAAAAGGAATTCCAAATCTTGCTGAAGACGTGGCTGTTCAAAGGAATATTGAGATTTTGAAGTATACGGGTGGGCGTGTTCATTTTCAAACTGTGAGTTCAGCTAAAAGTGTTGATCTTATACGAAAAGCAAAAGCCGAGGGATTAAGAGTTACTTCAGATGTTTCAATTTATCAATTGATTTTTTCTGATCATGATTTAATGGATTTTGATCCTAATCTTAAAGTGCTACCACCATTTAGAGGGGATTTGGATCGTAAGGCTTTAATTGAAGGACTGAAAGATGGTACCATCGATGCGATTGTATCTAATCATCAGCCGGAAGATTTTGATTCCAAGTTTATGGAATTTGACTTGGCACATTTTGGAATGGCTGGACTCCAGACCTTTCTACCAGCATTGGTTAAGTTAGAAGCTGAATTGGGCTGGGTATTGTTAATTGATAAAATTACTAAAGGGCCAAGGACAATTCTTCCTCATCAATTGCAAGAATCTTGGACAATATTTGATCCTGAGTGCGCTTGGACTTACAATGAAAAAACTAATAAATCGCTTTCTTCAAATAACCCTTGGTTTGGTAAAGAATTGAATGGAAAAGTGAAATATGTGATTCAAAAAAGTCAATTAATCAAAGTGGATGTCTAAGTATTTTAAAACAGCCTATCAATTCGGAGGCCTAGGCGGTATATTAAGCGTATTAGCTTTTTTTATACTTTCATTTTTTTATGTAGACCCTACGAATTTAACTTTGCTTTTTGGCTATGTTATAACACCGATTGCAATTTTTCTTGCCATCAAATTCTTTAAAGAATACTCTAATGGTGGATATTTATCTTTCGCAGAAGGCATGTCTGTAGGATTTGTGACCTATGTTTTGATTGGATTAGTTTCAGCTTTTGGGATTTGGATAATTCTGACGATTTCACCTAGTCTATTTGAGCAAATAAAACTTTCAAAATTCGATGTCTTAGAGCAAGGGAAAGAAACAATTATTTCTCAGGTAGGAGAAAATTCCTTTGATGCTACTCTTGTAAGCATAAAAGAAATGTCGAAATTGGATGTATCAATCAATGATGGGCTATGGAAAATCATCCCAGGATTGTTTTTTACTATTATTATTTCAATTATTTTAAGAAAAAACCCTAACTAAAAAAAATTATGGAAGAGCATCAATCTCCTTTTCAAGCCGCAATTAAACCCGGAGTTACCATGGGTTTAGTTTCATTGGCGGTAACCTTTATTGCCTATTTCATTGACTCGACACTCTTGGCATCAGGCTGGTTTGCATTGGTTGCGCTTGTCATTTTCTTTGGTTTGATCATATATTTTGGCAGGGAATATCGTACCGAGCTTGGTGGCTATATGAGTTTTGGCACCGCATTCAATTTTAGTTTTATAGCTATAATTATTTCAGGCTTAATTGGTCTAATTGGTCAAATTTTACTTTTTCAAGTAGTTGATCCAGAGTTACCTGGAGTTTTAGCAGATAAATCTTTTCAAACCACCATTGAAATGATGGAAAAGTTTGGCGCTTCTGCTGATTCTTTGCCACCGGATCAATTAGAGCAGATGAAAAAAGATACAATGAGTAATTTCACATTAATTGGTCAATTGAAAGGATTTGGATTTGGAATCATATTTTACGCGATTATTGCATTAATTTTGGGGGCTATCTTAAAGAAAAAGGATAAGTCACTCGAATTTTAAATCATGCTTCAGATTTCCGTCGTCATTCCTGTTTTCAACGAAGAGGAGTCTTTATCAGAATTAACCAGATGGATCAGCCGGGTCATGCATGACCACGGCTTTTCTTATGAGGTTATTTTGGTAAATGATGGAAGCTCTGATAATTCTTGGGAGCAAATCCAATCTCTTGCGGAAAAAATAAATCAGATCAAAGGAATCAACTTCACTCGGAATTATGGTAAATCTGCTGCGTTAGATGCGGGTTTTAATAAGGCCTCAGGCGAAGTAGTGATTACGATGGATGCAGATCTTCAAGATAGCCCGGATGAGATCCCAGGACTCTATAGAATGATCAAAGAAGGAGGGTTTGATATTGTTTCAGGTTGGAAAAAAGAACGTCATGATCCCATATCCAAGACTATCCCTTCTCGATTTTTTAATGGAGTGACCCGATGGATTTCAGGGATTAAGCTACACGATTTCAATTGTGGCTTGAAAGCTTACCGATTAAAAGTGGTCAAAAATATTCAGATCTATGGGGAAATGCATCGCTACATTCCCCTTTTAGCTAAATGGAATGGATTTGGGAAAATCGGAGAAAAAGTAGTACAGCATCAAGCCCGAAAATATGGCTATTCCAAATTTGGGATTGAGCGTTTTCTAAACGGGTTCTTAGACCTGATTTCTGTATCATTTGTCCACAGGTACAAAAAGAAACCAATGCACTTTTTCGGACTTCTTGGGTCAATGTCTTTTATGACAGGTTTTTTAATTACCTGTTGGTTGATTTTTCAAAAAATATATGGTCTTAGTAAAGGATTGAAAGTGCGTGAGATTGTGGATCAGCCACTTTTTTTTCTTGCTTTGGTGGCATTGATTATTGGAGTTCAATTATTCGTTACGGGTTTCATAGCAGAGCTGATGACTTCCAATCAATCCAAAGAAGCTGAATACAAAATTGGCGAAGAGATAAATTTCGATTTCTGATGTTCTTTTCGGTAATCATTCCGGTCTTTAATCGGCCAGAAGAGCTGGCTGAACTGCTAAGAAGTTTATCTGTCCAATCCTATCAAAAGTTTGAAGCGATAGTCGTCGAAGACGGGTCCGGTATTACTTCAGAATCTGTTGTCCGAAAATTCAAAAATGACATTTCAATAACCTATCTGGTTCAATCTAACCAAGGGCAAGGTTTTGCACGAAATAATGGAATGAGTAAGGCTAAGGGTGACTTTTTTATCATTTTGGATTCGGATGTGATTCTACCAAGAAACTATTTATGGGTGCTGGATGAAAAAATCAGAGAGAAAAAACTAGATGCTTTTGGTGGTCCTGATGCAGCTGCTTCTGATTTTTCCTCACTTCAAAAAGCAATGGATTTTGCTATGACTTCTTTTTGGACTACAGGAGGGATTCGTGGAAAACTTAAAGATCCTTCCAAGTATCAAGCAAGGGGATTCAATATGGGGGTTTCCAAGACTGTTTTTTTGAAAACCGGAGGTTTTGCTGATCCAAATAGGGGAGAGGATATTGAATGGAGTATTCGGATAAAAAAAGCAGGATTTAAAT
Source organism: Algoriphagus sp. (assembly GCF_029254265.1). Lineage (GTDB taxonomy): Bacteria > Bacteroidota > Bacteroidia > Cytophagales > Cyclobacteriaceae > Algoriphagus. The sequence goes on from NZ_JAQWXX010000047.1 coordinate 4,192, forward strand.
TGGAATTGGTTGAAGAGGCATTTGTTTATCATAAGCGAAAAAACACCTTAATTTCTTTTGCAAAGCAAGCCTTTTCTTTTGGTCGAAATCGAGTCAATGTGTCTCGATTCCACTCTGAAGCAATCAAACTGGTCCATTTACTGCCTACAGCTTTCAGTTTGTTCCTTGTTTCGATGATTCCAATCTCGATGTTTTTTCCTTCTCTTTTCACCTTTCAATTATTCTTGATTGGATTTTGGGGTGGGATGATTTTTTTGAATTCTTTGATTCAATATCGTTCAGCTTCTGTTGCCTTGTTGAGTATTATTACTTCATTGACTCAACTCGTTTGCTATGGATTTGGGTTAGTGTATGAATATTTAAAAAAATTAGTAAATGGCTAAATTCCCTTTTTGCAGATAAATAGTATTTCATCTGGTGCTAGCGCAAATTGCTTGATCCTCTCTTGACCTAATTCCTTTACAAATTTATTTTCTTCGATTTTCAATCCGGATCTACGGAGTCGCTCTGCATAGTCTTTTCCAAATTTCCTCACGTGATCACGTTGCCCAAATAGTCGCTCTCGTTCTGCAGGGTCTGTGATAGATTTGTCTTCCAGAGTTTTTTCCAAATTATAAACAGGAGATTGAAGAATTCCCCAGCCAGATTCCTTGAGAACTCTATTGAATTCTGAACAAGCTTTGATGTCATCTTCTACATGTTCGAGAACATGGTTGCAGAACACAATATCAAATGTATCGTCAGGGAAAGGGATTTCATGTACATCCATTTTCACTTTAGCTAGTGGGGATTCTATGTCGGCCGTAATATATTCTAGATTAGGAAGGGACTCAAACCGATCAATGAAGCAATGCTCCGGAGCTATGTGAAGAACTTTTAATTTTGCAGTGAAAAAATCTGTCCTCTCTTTTAGAAATAGCCACATTAGTCTATGCCGTTCAAGGGCCAAGCAATTTGGACAAAGGGCATTTGGTCTAGCTATCCGGCCATAGGGAAGAAACTTGCTGTATTGACTTCCACAGACCGGGCATTGAACCTGAGTACCTTTGTTTAACTGTGCAAAAACTTTCATCACTAAAGGGCTAACTCGTTGTAGAAACGGCCTTGGTACGTACCGGATGACAAAACTGATAATCGACTTCATAGGGTGATTTAAATCAAATGCAAGTTAACCAAAGACACCATAGGGTTGAAAAGAATTAGTGGATTTTGAAATTTTGCAAATTTTAGGAAAATGTAACAAACTATTCTATTGTTTAAGAATTTCCAATCAGTATTTTAGTTGATCCAAATATAGAACTATCAATTAAGCTATTTTATGAGATCTATTCGACCGACTTTTTTTGCCCACATATCCAGTTTCTTTCTTATTTGCCTATTCTGGAATGTATCGCAAGCGCAGGAGACTACTACTTTTACCCTCCAAGAAATGGTGCAACGTGCGAAAGAGCTATCTCCTTCTTCACTTCGTGCACAGACCAGAAAAGAAAATAGCTATTGGCAGTATCGGTTGTTTAAGTCAAATTATAATCCTCAATTGCGGCTAACCGGTACCATTCCAAGCTATTCTCAATCCTTCAATAGTATTACTCAGCCAGATGGTTCTATCGAATTCTTGGAGGTTCAGCAAAATTTTATGGATCTGGAACTTGGTCTTCAGCAGGTAATTGCTCCAACCGGAGGGATTTTATCAGTGAATTCTTCAACTAATCGTTTTGATAATTTTTTGGTTACAGGGACTGATCCACAAACCAGATTTTCAGGTGTTCCAGTCAATGTCCGTCTTCAGCAGCCAATTTTTGCTTACAATCCTTTCAAGTGGGACAAGAAAATTCAGCCCTTAGTTTTTGAGGAAAGTAAGCGGGCATATGTGCAAGAGATTGAAGAGGTGTCCTATTTCACCACTCAACTCTTTTTTGATTATTTGATTGCCCAAGTCAATCTTGAAATCGCAACTGTGAATTTGAAAAATACTGAAGAAATCTTTGGTATTGAAAAAAGAAGATATGAAATCGGAACGACTACTGAAGATCGCCTTCTACAGGTTGAACTCCAAGCTCTTCAGGCCAAGCAAGATCTTGCTCAGGCGAAGTTGGATTTGGAAGGGTCATCATTTGCAGTGAATTCATTTATTGGCTTGAATCAAACCTCAAAAATCACTTTAATATCTCCCACAGAATTACCTGAATTTGAAGTAGACGTTAATCAAGCCATAGAGTTGGCATTTGCAAACAGAGCAGAGGCTTTAGGTTTTGACAGAAGAAAGCTAGAAGCGGAAGCATTGGTAGCTCAAGCAAAAGGTCAGCGAATTGGAGCAAACCTGAATGCCAGTTATGGTTATAACAATGCTGCATTCAATTTTGGAGACTTGTATTCTAATCCAAATACACAGGCATTGGTGAATTTGGGTCTATCAGTTCCAATCTTGGATTGGGGAAGAAATAAAGCGAGAATGTCACAAGCACAGGCAAATCAGCGCTTAGTGGAGTATACGGTGGAGCAGGATATTATCAATTTTGAGCAGGAGATTTTTACAAAGGTTAAAAACTTCATCATGATGCGGGAGCGGTTAAATGTTACTAATCTTTCATCTGATGTGGCTCAGCGTAGGTATGATATTGCTCTTAAGAGATATCAGACAGGAAGCGTAACCATAACCGATTTGAATATTGCCCAAAATGAAAAAGACTCCAATAAAAGAGCCTTTTTCAATTCGTTAAAAGATTACTGGATGGCATATTATGAGCTTAGAGCATTGACACTTTATGATTTTGAAAATCAGATTTTGCTTTATACTCCAGAGCTTGAAAACTAGTTAGCCTATTTTACCTTTTTCTTCTAGGTATTCTTTGAGCTTTTCAATTTCTTTAGCAAGCTTATCAATATCCTTTGTTTTCTTTTCCAGTGCTTTGGTTAATTTCTCTACATCATTTGGACTAAGATCACCTTTGGAGTTTTTGCTTTGGAATTTTGCTAGATCTTTAGCGTATTTTTCCTTTAATTTTTCAATTTTTTCTTGATTCTTTTCAAGCTTGATTTTGGCTTTTTCGATTTTTGCTTGTTCTTTGAGAACCTTTTTATCTACTGTGGTTGCTTCACTAATGACCTCTTGGCCATAAGTGATAGAAGGAGTCAGGAGAAATATTCCCGCTAAGAATAGTATGCTGAAGATAATTTTTTTCATGACTTTTGGTTTTAAGTTTATTGAATTTCATCAAATACCAATTGAAAACAAAAGTTAATCATGGGTTTTATCTTCAGAGTTTTCTGCCAAAGGTGATTTGGGAAGTCTGCCAGATTTTAATAAGGCTTCACGTATAATCCATTCCAATTGCCCATTGGTGCTTCTAAATTCATCCGCAGCCCATTTCTCAACTGCTTTCATCATCTTTTCATCTAGTCGTAGCGCAAAGGCTTTTTTAGATGCCATTTTATTCCTCCTTCCAGCTTGATAGATATTCTTCCAGCTCCTTAGCTTTCATGGTTCCTATCATGATTTTCTTTTTTTCTCCTATATCTAGGAATAACCCTTTATCACCTAAAATACTATATGCTTTAGTCGTGCTGTTCCCTTTCAATCCCCATCCGCCAAAGTCAGTAATAGGACTATAGGAGATGACTGAAATAGATTGAATTTTTTCTCGTGGATATTTTCTCCAAGTTCTCACAAATGGGGAAAATTTAAATGAAACTCCTATTTGGTCGATTCGTGTTTCAAGTTTTAAATTAAATATGAAAAGAAGGATCAGTGTTAATGTTCCCCCTACAACCGACAAAGCAATCCCCATTTCAGTCTTATCTTCAGCCTGAATAAAAAAAACAAGGAGCAGGACTAATGTGGGTAATTCGATTAATAAAATGAAGTACATTACCCAAGTTCCTCTATAGGTTTGCGTTTCTTTATAAATTTGATTTGCCATATTACTGGTGCAATGTTCCAACGTTTAGTACAGGGCTGGCACTTCTATCTGAGCAGAGTACAACCATTAAATTAGATACCATTACTGCTTTTTTCTCATTATCAAATTCGATGATATCTTTCATTTTCAAATCAGCAAGTGCCATTTCTACCATTCCTACTGCCCCCTCGACAATTTTCTGTCTTGCTGCTACAATCGCAGTTGCCTGCTGTCGTTGTAGCATTGCCGAAGCAATTTCAGAAGCGTAGGCCAAATGTGAAATCCTCGCCTCAATCACCTTGATTCCAGCATGGTTTAACCGGTCACTTATCTCTCGCTCTAGCGAGTGGTTGACTTCTTCGACACCTGATCTTAAGGTGATTTCTTCATTTTCTGCTTCAAAATCATCATAGGGATAAAGGCCTGCCATTTTTCGGATTGCAGCATCAGATTGCAAATGGACAAAATTTTCATAGTCATCCACATCAAAAGTTGCTTTGAATGTGTCGTCAACTTGCCAAACTACGATTGTCCCGATCATTACTGGATTACCAATCTTATCATTCACCTTGACCGGTTTGTTTTCAAAGTTTCGAACTCGAAGTGAAATTTTCTTCTTAGTCATAAATGGATTCACCCAAAAAAAGCCACTCGCCTTCACGGTTCCTTTATAGTCCCCAAATAGTAAAAGGACCATGGCCTTGTTTGGTTCGACTATAAAGAACCCAGGGACGCCTAGGAAGAATAGAAATACGGCTCCAAATCCCATTATAAGTTGTTCGCCAATAAAGCTGAAAATGGCAACTGGGATTAAGCCCAGAATTATTAGGATAAGAATATATCCAGAGAGTGGTTTGATTATTTTTTCCATGTTAATATGATGTTAAAATGATATCATTTTGAATTTCGGAATTTTATTTTAAACGTTCAACTTTTTTCAAAAAAAAAGTCCTGATGCATCAGGACTTTAAATGGAATAGTATTTTTTTACTTCTTTTTGAAGAGTGAATCCACAAATTCTTTTCTGTTGAAAATCTGTAAATCAGTCATTTTTTCCCCAACCCCGATGTATTTAACTGGGATTTTGAATTGATCCGAAATACCAATAACCACTCCACCTTTGGCGGTACCATCGAGTTTGGTAATTGCTAAAGAAGTGATTTCGGTAACCTTTGTAAATTCCTTTGCTTGAATGAACGCATTTTGTCCTGTGGACCCATCGAGAACTAGCATGATCTCATGTGGAGCATCTGGAATAAACTTTTGCATTACTCTCTTAATTTTACCCAGCTCATTCATCAAGTTCACTTTGGTGTGAAGTCTACCGGCAGTGTCAATAATGACTACGTCAGCTTTTTGATCCACCGCTTGTTTTACTGCATCGAATGCTACTGAAGCTGGATCAGTATTCATTCCATGGGAAACTACTGGTACGCCTACACGTTCACCCCAAAGGATCAATTGATCTACCGCCGCTGCTCTAAATGTATCTGCAGCTCCTAATACCACTGATTTACCTGCATTTTTAAAGGTATTTGCCAACTTACCGATGGTAGTAGTTTTCCCGACGCCATTTACACCAACAACCATGATGACATAGGGCTTTTTATCTGCTGGGATATCAAAGTCTAGAAGATCTTGCGTATTGTTTTCTTCCAGAAGCGCGGCAATTTCCTCTTTAAGGATTTTGTCCAACTCGGATGTGTTTACATATTTGTCTTTTGCAACCCGGGCTTCAATTCGATTGATAACTTTGATGGTCGTGTCTACTCCTACGTCGGCAGTGATTAGAATTTCTTCCAGCTCATCTAATACCGCTTCATCCACAGTGGATTTACCAACTACAGCTTTGCTTAGTTTTGAGAAAATGTTTTCGCTGGACTTTTTAAGTCCCTGATCAAGACTCTCTTTTTTGTCTTTAGAGAAAATACCAAAGATTCCCATAGGATGCGTTTTAAAAATGTAATATAACGAAAAAGTCCCTGCTGACCTGTGGACAGAGGGACTTCAATACTTTATATTGCCTAAAGCAAATTATTTATTCAAGGTGTCCTGAACCAATGTGGAAGGAACCATTTCTTCTTTGAAGGTGTAAGCGCCTGTCTTGTCAGACTTTATGGCTCTTATCACTTTGGCGTAAGATACACCACCTTCTTTTTTTAGGGTTGCTACTACTTTCTTAGCCATATCTTTTTTCTTTTACTGGAATCGCTTCCGAGTGAATTACTTAATTTCTTTATGAACAGTCATTTTCTTCAAGATTGGGTTGAATTTTTTCAATTCCAATCTTTCAGTAGTGTTTTTTCTGTTTTTTGTAGTGATGTATCTTGAAGTACCTGGCATACCTGAAGTCTTGTGCTCCGTGCATTCCATAATCACTTGTACTCTGTTGCCTTTCTTAGCCATCTTCGTGTTGATTTAAGGGTCGTGACTTTGATTATCTGATTACGATCATACCGTCATTCTGCGCTTTTTTCAAAACTGCAGTGATTCCGTTTTTGTTGATAGTTTTCAGTGCCTTTGAGCAAACTTTCAAAGTGATCCATGCGTCCTCTTCAGGTACGTAGAAAGTCTTCTTATGAAGATTTGGGTAAAATCTACGCTTGGTCTTGTTGTTTGCATGGGACACGTTGTTTCCTACGCGAGGTCTTTTTCCAGTAATGTCACAAACTTTTGCCATGGTAATATATCGTAAATATGATGCGTTTCTGTAATGAGTCTGCAAATATCGGAACTTTTTGCGAATTACCAACAAAGGGATTCAAAAATATTCCCTTTTCTATCAGCCTTTTGGGAAGGGGCAATGTTTACAACCACTTTGGCAGCAATATCCCCGTTTCAGATGATAGGATTTTGTAAAAACCATCAATCCGCTTTCGTTGAAATAATAGTCGGAGGGTGTAATTGGAGTAGGGGTTTGATGCTTCTTTTCGGGTTTCATGGCACAGACCAAGGGCAATTACTATATTTGTCCAACTCTTTGAATTTTAAATTAAAACCCAAAAATACAAAAATATGGAGACTATTACTTCCAGTAACCAAGCAATCGCACTTGAGGATCAATACGGAGCTCATAACTATCATCCGTTACCAGTTGTTTTGGCAAAGGGAGAGGGGGTCTTTCTTTGGGATGTGGAAGGGAAAAAGTATTATGATTTTTTGTCTGCCTATTCTGCTGTTAATCAAGGTCATTGCCATCCAAGGATTAAAAATGCTTTGATTGAGCAAGCTGGAACATTGACACTTACTTCTCGTGCATTTCATAATAATGTCTTGGGACCCTTTGAGAAATATATTACGGGTTGCTTTGGTTTTGATAAAGTGCTCCCTATGAATACAGGTGCTGAAGGTGTAGAGACAGCTATTAAAATTGCCCGGAAATGGGGCTATGAAAAAAATGGCATCGAAGAAAATCAAGCCAAAATCATTGTAGCTGAGAATAATTTCCATGGAAGAACAACCACGATTATTTCTTTTTCGAATGATTCCAATGCACGAAAAAATTTCGGCCCTTTCACTGAAGGCTTTATCCGCATTCCTTATAATGATATTACTGCGCTTAAAGCAGCGTTAAAAACAGAAAATGTGGTGGCCTTTTTGGTTGAGCCTATTCAGGGAGAAGCTGGAGTGTATGTGCCAGCTGATGATTACATTAAAGAGGCAAAAGCAGCCTGCGAAGCAGCTAACGTATTATTGATAGCTGATGAAATACAGACTGGTATCGCGCGTACAGGTTCTCTTTTAGCTGTTTGTGGTAATTGCACTTGTGAAAAATCCTGTGAGAAACAGGCTACTTATACCAAACCAGATATGCTGATCTTAGGGAAAGCGATTTCTGGGGGCTTCTATCCAGTGTCTGCGGTTTTAGCAGATGATCATATTATGGGAGTGATCAAACCTGGTCAACACGGTTCAACTTTTGGGGGGAATCCACTTGGGGCCAAAGTAGCAATTGCCGCCCTTGAGGTGGTTTCAGATGAAAATTTAGCTCAAAATGCAAGAAAGCTCGGGAAGATTTTTCGAGATAGGATGCAGGTTTTGGTAGAGAAATACCCAATTATGAAGCTTGTAAGAGGAAAAGGTCTATTGAATGCAGTAGTAATTAATGATTCAGAAGATAGTAGTACTGCTTGGGATATCTGCGTGGCATTAAAGGACAACGGTCTACTTGCTAAACCTACTCATGGGAATATCATTCGTTTTGCGCCTCCCTTGGTTATGACGGAGGATCAAATTCACGAATGCTGTGATATAATTGAAAAGACAATCAAAGCTTTCTAATCAGTTTAGCTTAATCCTTAATGAATTCCCTGAAATTTTAAATTTCAGGGATTTTTTTTGGCTTTTGCGTAGTTTTGCGTTTAAATACACCAAAAAGTAACATGCTTCAAGCGGTCATTTTTGACATGGATGGCGTTATTTGCCATACCAACCCCTATCATTCGATTGCATTTCAGCAATTTTTCGCAAAAAGAAATTTAAACCCTACAGAAGAGGAGTATAAACTTCATATGTATGGGAAAAACAATAGCTACATTTTAAGTCACTTTCTAGGGCGTAAGATCGAGGGTAAAGAATTAGCTGATTTGGAGTTTGAAAAGGAAAGTTTGTTCAGGGAAATTTATAAAACAAAAATTCAACCTATTGTTGGTTATTTAGATTTCCTCACCAAGTTGCGTCACCTGAATCTTCCCGTTGGTGTCGCTACTTCAGCTCCAAGGGCTAATATGGATTTGATTTTAGATACTTTAGAAGTGAAATCAATTATGAGCTCTCTTTTATCGGAAGAGGATGTGTCCAAACATAAGCCCGACCCTGAAGTTTACCTGAAAAGTGCTTTCAACTTAAATGCAGACCCTAAACGTTGTTTAGTGTTTGAAGACTCTTTCTCCGGAGTCTCAGCTGGTTTGAATGCTGGGATGAAAGTAGTAGGAGTTTTATCAACACATACTAAAGAAGAATTACCTGTTTGTGATTTGTACATTAAAGATTATTCCGAACTGAATCTAGACCAAATTCAACAACTCTTTTTATAATATGCTCCGAAGACCAAGAAGAAACCGAAAATCCGAGACGGTTAGAAACCTTATTGAAGAAACATCCCTTTCCTTAAAGGATATGATTTTCCCGATGTTTTTGGTGGATGGCTCAAATCAGAAAATCGAGGTAGCTAGTATGCCAGGTATATATCGTTTTTCCACTGATCTAATGCTTAGGGAAATTGAGACCTGCATGAAGCTCGGGATTATGGCCTTTGATGTGTTTCCTGCCTATCCTGAAACGCTAAAAGATTCCATTGCATCGGAAAGCTATAATCCTGAAACCTTTTATTTAAAAGCACTAAGGGAAATCAAGAAAAATTTTCCGGAAATCTGTCTCATGTCTGACGTAGCAATGGATCCTTACAGTAGTGACGGTCATGATGGGTTGGTGAAAAATGGTAAAATCCTCAATGATGAGACACTCGAGATTCTCGGTAGAATGTCATTGGCGCAAGCTGATGCTGGTGTTGATATCCTTGGACCTTCTGATATGATGGATGGACGTGTGGGATATATTCGTGGATTGCTGGATGAAAATGGGTATTCAGAAACATCAATTATGTCGTACACTGCCAAATATGCAAGTGCTTTTTATGGCCCATTTAGAGATGCGCTAGATTCGGCTCCAAAATTTGGAGATAAGAAAACTTACCAAATGAATCCTGCGAATTCAAAAGAGGCTCTTATCGAGGCTGATCTTGATATGGAAGAAGGTGCAGATTTTTTGATGGTTAAACCAGCTTTAGCTTACTTGGATATTATAAAGCTTTTAAGCGAAAATTATCCACTTCCAATAGCTGCCTATAATGTCTCGGGAGAGTATAGCATGATCAAGGCTGCAGCAAATCGTGGATGGTTAGATGGTGATCGAGCCATGTTTGAGTCACTGTTGAGTATTAAGCGTTCAGGAGCAAAAGTGATTCTTACTTATTTTGCTAAAGAGTTTGCTATGCTTAGTAAGTGAATCAGTTTAATATAGATTCAAAAAGCCGGCATTTTGTCGGCTTTTTTGTTTTGATGGTAAGAGATCTGGCTTGCTTATTTAAAGTTTCCTTAAAAATCATTGCATCGAGTTAAAAAAAAAATCATTTTTTAAAAATTTATATTTTTCACAAAACGGCTTTATTGGTTTAAAATTCTGAAAATTAAGTATAAACAGAATTAAATTTTTTAAAAATAGAATTTTTAATAGCTCTGTTTTGATTCTAAAATTTTTCAATCGATTCCGAAGAATATTACATAGGTTTTCAAAATATTATTTTATTAAATAGTTGGTTTAAAAAATGATATATTTTTATTCAATTTTTGAAAAAATGATAAAAAATGGTTTAAAAAATATATTAAAAGATTATAATTTTTGTATAAATCGTAAAATCTGATTTGTTTTTTTATCAATTATATAATTACATTCGGAAATAGCTTCGGCTCTCAAACCTTATAAAAATTCTGAAAAAGTTCAAAATTTAATTAAAAACCTATGAAGTATTTTGTACCTCTATTTGCTCAAGATGTAGGAGCAACAGCAGATTTATCCGCAGAAATCGCCCAAGGACTATTTACCACCAATAATGTTTGGATGATGCTTTCCACCGCACTGGTCTTTATTATGCACTTGGGCTTTGCCGGTGTTGAGACTGGATTTGGACAAGCTAAAAACACGGTAAATATTCTTTTTAAAAATACGATTACGCCCATCTTAGGTATTTTAACCTATGCGTTAGTCGGTTTTTTCTTAATGTATCCTGGATTTGAGACTCCTGGATGGTTTGCTTTTGACCTTTCTGGTTGGAAGATGTTTTGGTTTTCCCCATCAGATGCAGATGTTTCAATCGGATATGCTGATGGAGGATATACTTATTGGACAGATTTTTTATTCCAAGGGATGTTTGCTGCAACAGCCGCGACTATTGTATCTGGAGCAATAGCTGAGCGAGTGAAACTGTCTGCTTATCTGATCTTTACTTTATTTTTTGTCGGAATAGTTTATCCCTTGATTGGAAGTTGGAAATGGGGAGGTGGAGCTTTAGATGCTATGGGCTTTTATGATTTTGCAGGTAGTACATTGGTTCACTCTGTAGGAGGATGGGGAGCTTTGGCAGGTGTAATCCTGGTTGGTCCTAGAATCGGTAAATATGTAAATGGGAAAACAGTAGATAAACCTGGAGCATCTGTTCCGCTAGCTGTTATAGGAGTTTTTATGCTTTGGCTAGGTTGGTTTGGATTTAATGGCGGTTCTGTTTTATCTGCAGATCCGGCACTTGTTTCCTTTGTTTTAGTCACTACCTCTCTTGGTGCTTGTGCTGGAGGTATCGGCGGTTTTCTGGCAGGTAATTTAGTTTTTAAGCGACTTGATTTGGGGATGATGCTTAATGGAGTGCTTGCAGGACTTGTTGGCATCACAGCAGGAGCAGATGTTATTACTCCTGCTTCAGCAGTGATTATAGGATTAGTAGCAGGAGTCTTGGTAGTTTATTCTGCTGTTTTATTGGATAAGTTGAAACTTGATGACGTGGTAGGTGCTGTCTCAGTTCACCTGACTTGCGGCGTATGGGGGACTTTAGCAGTAGGGATTTTCTCAACCAACCCCGAGCATACTTTTCTTACTCAACTTACCGGCGTAGCGATTTGTGGTGCAATGGCATTCAGTTCCGCGTTCGTTATCTTTTTTGTTTTAAAGAAGACTATAGGTATCAGAGTGTCTGAGGCTCACGAGAAGAGTGGTCTTGATTCTCATGAACATGGAATTCGAGGCTATACAATCGTCTATGATGAATAGTCAAATCTAAATTAAAGAACCCCTCCGGCGAAAAAAATACCACTCTCTTTCATCCGGATGGGGTCCTGCTAGTCAACTCTATCATTCACTAACATTCAAATTTAACATGAAAAGATTTATTCTGTTTTCAATTACTTTCCTAATTGTATATTCTCCGCTTCTTTTTGCTCAAGAAGAAGCAGTCATAGTAGAAATAGTAGAGGAGGAGGAACCCTCTACCTTGACCTTGTCGGGATCAGTAGATGCCTATTTTAGAACCAATTTCAATGCTCCAAATAAAGGAGAGAATTTTATGGCGCCAGCTTCGTCTTTTGGAAATCTTCCCGGGTTTGCATTGGGTATGGCAAATATCATTGCCACTTATGAAGGAAAAAATGTAGGAGCTGTTGCAGATTTAGTTTTTGGCCCAAGAGGTGAAGATGCTGTTTTTGGATCTCCTTTGTATGCTGGTGGTATGGCCGGAAGCTCTCAAATTATCAATCAATTGTATGTGTATTGGAATGTGAATGAGACGGTTACTTTGACATTTGGAAATTTTAATACCTTTCTAGGATACGAGGTGATCTCTCCAACGGGTAACTTTAATTATTCAACCTCCTACATGTTTTCATATGGACCATTTTCACATACAGGTTTAAAAGCCGATTTTGCTCTTTCAGATAAATGGTCTTTTATGGCCTCAGTAATGAATCCAACAGATATGACAGAATTCAACTTGAGCGGAACTTATACTTTGGGTGCTCAGCTTGGATATTCGACTGATGCAGGTAGTACTTATTTAAACTTTGTCTATGGTGATCAAGACGGTAGATTAGAGAATGATGGAAGTTTGATCACAGATCAATCCTCAGCAGGAAATACCTTTCAAATAGATTTAACTACATGCTTTAATCTGTCTGAGAAATTGTTTCTTGGTGTAAACACCACATACAACACTACTTCTTCCGGGGAGTTCTTCTCCGGGTCAGATATTCAGGATTCTGACGGTGATGGTTCAGGCTTTTACGGGTTTGCAGGGTATTTGCAGGCAACCACTTCCGATAAATTTGCAATCGGACTACGAGGAGAATATTTCAGCGTATTCAATGGAGGACTTGAGGGAGTGGTAGGTGTAAATGGCGAAGGAGATGGAAATGTTTTTGCGATGACATTATCTGGAAATGCTAAAATCAGTAAGAACCTAACTCTTATTCCTGAATTGAGATTAGACTCAATGGGGGAAGAATTTTTCATGAATCAAGATTTAAATCCAAGCAAGTCTCTTGCATCCTTCTTGATAGCAGCAGTGTTTTCCTTCTAAATTATTAAACAGGGTCTATTGTGAATTAAGCCGAGTTGAATTTCAACTCGGTTTTTTTATTTTCATGTGTATTTATCGTAAATGAGTTTTAAAAAATATTTCTTTTTGAAAATTATATAGACTAAGTCAAACTTGAGGTTATTCCTAGGATCTAAAATGTGTTGTTATACAATTAATTAAAGAATATAATTTTTCATTTCATTAGAAATCTTTTAAAAAAGATTGAATGAATATGAACATTTTTTTAATCAGACAGTATATCTTGGTACAACCCAAATATACTAGTCATGAAAAGTTTGTCTCTTTTTGTAGCTATTTTCTTAACTTGTGCTACTGCTTTTTCGCAGGATTTTCTAAATGGTCCTGCAGCAAAAAACACTAAGGTAGGAAAGGCTTCTACAAATGACCTTAGTTTAGTTTTTGATAATACCCCTCAATTAGTTAAAGGTCCCAATTCGAAGAATTTTAAAGTTTGGAACAAGCAAAGCAATGCTATTAAAATAAGAACACGAAAAAACATAAATAATCCGAAAGGGCTTCAAGCCAAAAACAGAAAGGTCTGGGAGGAATCAAATCGAATAGAAGTAACTAGTAAAGCTGCATACCAATTGCCAAAAAGTATGAAAAGGCGAAAAATTTGGTGGCATTAATAATTTTAAAGCTCGTAGCTTTCGAGCTTTTTTGTTTTAAAGATCTTGCTCCCGCTCTAGCATCAAAATGCTATGCTGAGGTACAATAAAATATTTTTCTCCCTCATAAATCACTTCGTGCGATCCAGATAACAAGAAAATAGCTAAATCTCCTTCTTTTGCTTGGAGTGGAACATATTTTACTTTTTCATCCGAATCCATCCAAGGTTCAGGATCTTCAGTTTGAATTGGAATAGGGTAGCCAGGACCAGCTTTGATGATATAGCCTTGTTGAACTTTCTCTTTTTCCTGTATTCCAGGAGGAAGATATAGTCCAGAGCCTGTCTTTTCATTTGGTCGTTTTAGTCGAATCAAGACTCGATCTCCTACGATGATGAGTTTTTTCAGTTTGTTTTCAGCTGTTAGTTGCATTCGATATAATTTCTAAAGTCAACAAAGAAGAGCCAAGAACCATGATTCTTTAATCCGGATTCTTGGCTCTTAAAATAATAACGGCATCTGATTTTCACAGATGCCGATTTATTGGTTTAGCTATGATTTACTTTTTGTCTTCACTTACTTCCTCATAGTCAACATCAGATACCCCGTCCCCGTTAGTTCCGTCATTGCTTCCTGCATTGACATCCGGTCCACCTTGTGCACCTTCAGCGCCAGCTGCATTGTACATTTCAGAAGACGCAGCTTCCCAAGCTTTGTTAAGTCCATCCATCGCAGTATCGATACCTTCAATATTTTGCGACTGATGAGCTGCCTTTAACGTGGCAAGTGCAGATTCGATTGCTGATTTATTTCCTTCAGAAAGTTTATCACCGTACTCTTTCAACTGCTTTTCAGTTTGGAATACTAAGCTATCCGCTTGATTTAGCTTGTCAACTTTTTCTTTTTCAACTTTGTCTGTTGCAGCATTTGCCTCTGCTTCAGCTTTCATTCGCTCGATTTCTTCCTTAGAAAGACCTGAAGAAGCTTCAATCTTGATTTTCTGCTCTTTCCCAGTTCCCTTATCTTTTGCAGATACATTGAGGATACCGTTGGCATCAATATCGAAAGTCACTTCGATCTGAGGAACTCCACGCTGTGCAGGTGGAATGTCAGCCATTTGGAATCTACCAATTGTTCTGTTGTCTTTAGCCATTGCTCGCTCTCCTTGAAGCACATGAATATCTACCGCTGGCTGGTTGTCAGCCGCAGTTGAGAACACTTCAGACTTCTTGGTCGGGATAGTTGTATTTGATTCGATCAGTTTGGTGAATACACCGCCCATTGTCTCGATTCCTAAAGAGAGTGGAGTCACATCCAAAAGTAGGACATCCTTCACTTCACCAGTTAATACACCACCTTGGATAGCAGCTCCGATTGCAACTACTTCATCTGGATTTACACCTTTAGAAGGTTTTTTTCCAAAGAACTTCTCAACTTCTTCCTGGATTTTTGGGATTCGAGTAGATCCTCCAACCAAGATGACTTCGTCAATCTCTGAAGGCTTCATTCCCGCATCAGCCAATGCTTTCTTACAAGGTTCCATTGATCTTCTGACTAAATCTTCAGAAAGTTGCTCAAATTTTGCCCGGCTCAAAGTTCTTACCAAGTGCTTTGGTCCAGTCTGAGTTGCAGTGATATAAGGCAAGTTAATTTCTGTAGAAGCAGAGCTTGAGAGCTCAATTTTTGCTTTTTCAGCAGCTTCTTTTAATCGCTGAAGGGCCATCGGATCTTGTCTCAAGTCGATTTGCTCTTCTGCTTTAAACTCATCTGCTAACCAGTTGATGATCACTTGATCGAAATCATCTCCACCTAGGTGAACATCACCGTTGGTAGATTTCACTTCGAATACACCATCACCAAGTTCGAGAACTGAAATATCGAATGTACCACCACCGAGGTCATACACTGCAATTTTCATGTCCTGATTTTTCTTATCCATTCCATAAGCCAACGCTGCTGCAGTAGGCTCATTGATAATACGTTTCACTTCAAGACCAGCGATCTGACCAGCTTCTTTTGTTGCTTGACGCTCAGCATCATTGAAATATGCAGGAACGGTAATTACCGCTTCGGTTACTGCTTGTCCTAAGAAATCCTCAGCCGTAGTCTTCATTTTCTGAAGAATCATTGCAGAAAGCTCCTGAGGAGTGTATGACCTATCACCGATTTTGATTGCTACGGTATCATTAGGCCCTTTTTCTACTTTATAAGAGGCATGTTTTTTCTCTTCGGTAATTTCGGAGAATTTTTTCCCCATAAATCTTTTTACGGATGAAATGGTGTTTTGAGGATTTGTGATCGCCTGTCTTTTGGCAGGGTCTCCTACTTTCCGCTCTCCATTCCCGTTGTCAAGAAAAGCCACGATAGAAGGTGTGGTTCTTCTTCCTTCACTGTTTTGAATTACTACAGGTTCATTACCCTCCATTACAGCTACGCAGGAGTTGGTAGTACCCAAGTCAATGCCGATAATTTTTCCCATGATTATAAATTTTATTTAGTTTCAGTTTTAATACATTTCCCTTTCTTCAAGTCATGTGCCATCCCAGTATCTTTGGATTATTGTGTCAGATTGGCAGAAAACTTGCCAATAACTTTCTGGTTTCCTTCCGAAAATGTCAAGGATCCATTGTCAGGCTCTTCTAACTGACAGTTTTTATGATTTCTTTTCTCCCTGCAACTATTTAGTGATTGCCTGCATCTTATCTATAATGAGAAAGTTTTTCTATTTAGGAAATCGAAAAGAATTATTGCGATGGATTCTTGTATTTTGTCTTGGAATTGCATTTTTCAAAGTAGAATGGAAGCTTGAACTGCTAGATCCGCTTTGGGTCCAACTCAAAACTCTCGAAAATTCTTTAATTAATTTCTTCAGGTAAGAAGCAGAATTTCTGATGGAGAGGGCTTATTTTTGAATCATGAATTCAGCCTTGCGAGTCCAGGATATTTTTATCTACCCTATAAAGTCTCTACGGGGAATTCGAGTAGAATCTGCAAAAGTCTTGGAGCGTGGTTTTCAATATGACCGCCGCTGGATGCTGGTAGATCGAACTGGATTATTCCTCACGCAGCGGACTCATCCTCAAATGGCATTGATTAAGGTCGATTTACGAGAGGACCATCTCATTGTGTCAAGTCCATTAGCTCAGGATAATTCCCTGAAAATCCCATTTGACCTTCAGCTAGATTCACAAATTGAAGTGGAGATTTGGGATGATCGCCTTTCGGCAAATCTAGTAGATCCAACTATTGATCAATGGTTCTCTGAAATCTTAGGTATTGATTGTCAATTGGTACGAATGCCTGAATCAGGACAACGAAAAGTAAGTCCGAAATATGCTATCAATAAGGAGTTTGTGAGTTTTGCCGATGGTATGCCATATTTAATAATTGGGCAAGAATCACTTCATCATTTGAATTCAAAGTTGACTCATCCGGTTCCTATGAATCGATTCCGTCCAAATATTGTCTTTTCGGGAGGAGAAAGCTTTATAGAAGACGGCTGGAAAAACATCAAAATCGGAGACGTAGATTTCTGTATAGTCAAACCCTGTGCTCGTTGTGTATTGATCACAGTCGATCAAGAATCTGGAGTAAACGGTAAAGAACCGCTTAAGACTCTTGCATCTTACCGTACACTTAATAATAAAGTATACTTTGGTCAAAATGCCCTTTCTCTCCAAGAAGGATATGTCCGGATAGGAGATTCAATTCAACTAATATGATCAGCAAGCGATATTATCGACTTATTGCCCTCTGGGTATTGACAGAGACATTTCTCGGTGGATTATTACATGCTTTTCGAATTCCGCTTGCCGGGGTGTTTATCGCATGCTTTTCGGCACTATTTATTTCCTTGATTTTTACCGCTACGGGCAGTTCAAGAAAATTGATTCATGCCACACTAATCGTTTTGGTATTTAAGATGCTACTTAGTCCACATGCACCACTTGGAGCATTTTTATCAGTTGCATTACAAGGGGCTTTTGGAGCAATTATTCTCTCATTAGTTCCTTCTCAGAAAGCTGGAAGAATGCTTGTCACCGTTTTTGCATACCTGCAGTCAGCCACTATGAAACTCATCAGTTTGACGATTATTTTTGGAATGGGCTTTTGGGATGCACTAGATGAGTTTATGGGCTCCATTGTAGACTATTTCCCGTTTTTATCTACGATTCTTAGTGCCAAGAATTTGGTGTTGAGTTACCTTGGAATTTACCTGGCGACAGGAATCATTGCTGGATGGATGATTGGGAAAGTGACTCTAACTGCAAAGCGAACACTAGTTAATACGGGAGAAGAACAGATTGCAACCTCTGCCAAAAAGAATCGGAAAATAAATTTCGAGTGGTCTATCATCGCATTTTTGGCAGTTATTTATTTTATCCCAGTAATCCCAGCATCTTTTAGAGAAATGAGTTTAAGAGCAGCAATTATCCTCACAGCTTGGCAATTGGTTTTGGGGCCATTGGTTAAAAAGGCTCTTTTCGCTTTTCTTGGAAAAAGAAGATCAGGATTACTTCGGGAAATCAACCTGATCGAAGGGATTCTTCCCGAATTGCGTAATAATCTTAAAATCTCCTGGAGAGCTGCTTCAGGTCAAAAAACCTTTCAGCGAATTCCTTTTTTTGTAAAAACATGGGTACAGATAAGTCTTTAAGGGTCGTCATTCTTACTGGCGAAAAAAGAGCAGGGAAAACCACTTGGCTTCAGAAGCATAAAAGTGATTCGGCAGGTTTTCTCAGTCCTTTTATTTTAGAGAAAAGAAATTTTTTATTGATTCCTAATCAGATCGCTATCCCAATGGAGGAACTTGGTGGCAGCCTAAAAGTGGGGAAATATTCATTTTCTAACCAATCTTTTGAGCGTGTGGAAAGCCACGTTCGTAATCAATTCGACGAACCCGAATTGATTTTTGATGAAATCGGTCCCTTAGAATTTAAAGGAGAAGGTTTCGCTGAGCTGCTTCGATATACACTTCAGAATTACTCAGGTAAATTGGTGATAGTCCTCAGATCAGGGATTGTAGAAGAGGCAATCGAGACCTTTCAGCTCGATCGCTTTCCGCTAACTGTGATTGATTTTGAGCAGTTGAAGAACTCTGACGAGACGGATCTGAATTTTTAATAATTCTTTACTGTCTCAATAAATACCTTC
Organism: Algoriphagus sp.; assembly: GCF_029254265.1. Classification (GTDB taxonomy): domain Bacteria; phylum Bacteroidota; class Bacteroidia; order Cytophagales; family Cyclobacteriaceae; genus Algoriphagus. The sequence continues at coordinate 22,992 of NZ_JAQWXX010000047.1, forward strand.
ACCATCGCTGGATTAATGTCTGGATACACACCATGTCCAAGATTGGCAATATGACGTGTCCCCTTAAATTGATCCATCATATCAATGGTAGCTTGCCTCACTTGATCAGGATTGCCATATAAAGCTGCGGGGTCTAGGTTCCCTTGGAGGGTTTTGTTTGTGCCAATTAATTTTCTGGATTCAGCTATTCCCATATTCCAATCCAGTCCAATAGTTTCACAGTTTAGCTTCCCCATTTCTTCTCGAGCAAAGAAAGCTCCTTTGGCAAAAACTGTTTTTGGCACTTCACTGATTGCATCGCAAATCTGTGAAATGTATGGATACGAAAATTCAGCATATTGCTTTGGCCCTAAAATCCCAGCCCAGCTATCAAAAATCTGGACTAAATCAGCTCCAGCCTTGACCTGTGCTTTCAGGTAATTGATGGTGCTGTCAGTGATCATCTGGAGCAACTGATGTGAAAATTTTGGTTGGGTGTATAGCATTTCTCGTGCTTTGGAGAAAGTCTTTGAACCCGATCCTTCGACCATGTAAGCAAAAATAGTCCAAGGCGCTCCAGCAAATCCGATAAGAGGAACTCGGCCAGCTAGATTTTTCTTAGTGATTTCAATCGCTTTGATCACATAACTGAGGTCATTTGCCCCATCGGCTACTCGAAGTTTTTTTAGATCTGACTCTGATCTAACTGTATTTGGAAAAAAAGGGCCTCTTTTCTCTACCATTTCGTAAGGCAAGCCCATAGCTTCAGGGATCACAAGAATATCCGAAAAAATGATAGCAGCATCAACTCCAAGAATATCTACAGGCTGAATGGTCACTTCCGAAGCGAGTTCAGGAGTTTGTGCAAGCTCTATGAACCCACTTACACTTTCTCTGACAGCCCGATATTCTGGTAAAATTCTACCTGCTTGGCGCATGAGCCAAACCGGCGTTCTTTCTATTTTCTCTCCCTTTGCAGCTCTCAGCAGCAAGTCATTTTGTAATTGCATGGGCGCAAAGATAAGGAGCAAATTTTATTTGGACTGCGGAAAATCAGAACATAAAAAAAACAGGAGGGAGATTTCTCCTTCCTGTTTGTGGTAATCTGTTGGTTTAGGTAATATGCTTTGAGTTTTGATTACTTTTTCAGGTCAATTCTCTTAAAATCCTCGTCTTTCAAGCCAAGCATGGCAGTGACTGCCTCATAGTTGGTGAAGTCGATTCTACTAGAGGCATAATCTCCTGGAACGACAATCACCCTAAATAATTGATTTAATCTCCATTCTTCTCCGAGACTAGCAGGATTGATAGCTCCGTCTAGGAATAAGCGGAAATCATCTTGCGTGAAATCATAATTGTAGATCAATACTCCCCCTTCATTGAAGAAAACGGTCTGAGGAAGGGCTCTCCAAACAGATTTACCTCCGTCTATCTCCCATTCGATAAAAGCCAAAACCACATCGCTTTCGATGATGGCAGGATCAAATCTGAGTTGTTCACTGTAATTGTTCTGTTCAGTAAAATCAACCTCTACTTCGAATACTTCTGAAACAATATTTACGCCATCTAGCCCGTCCAGTCCGTCAAATCCCGGAGGTCCCTGTGGACCTTCACATGCCTGAAAGCCGATTAGAGTAATGATCGAGAGAGCAAGTAAGTTTAGCTTTTTCATAGTGTTTGGTGTTAGGTATGGTTTCTTTCACGAGAAACGATAAAATTTTGTTCGTTAAAAAAGCTTAATCACCATATAAGTGTTTGAAAAACAAGTTTTAAAAAAATGATCAACTTTAAGTATGCTCCTAGAATTACTTCAAAAGTGCAAGGACATGGACCTCCTCTTCGGATATAATCTTGTCAATAAAAATCCCATTAAGCTCCAGCCCATTTTCTTGAGCATAGGTTTCTAGTTTTTCTTTGATCGTATCCGGTCCCGGCATCACCCATCTACTCCCGGAGATTTTAGCTATCAAATAGCCATTTGCGTCAAAAGTCTTAAACTCAAAATCATTCAGGGGTACAGCTTGATTAATTCCAACGAAAACCTTCATGGTGTCTAATTTTCCCGCTGGTTCTACCTCGTAAATCGTATGGAGATACGTTCCTGGTTTTAGACCTTTTTGAGTCTGGATTTCTTCGAAATAATTAGCAAGTTTTTCATCCTGAGGAATCCCCTCAAAGGTTCTGCCAGCAAGGCTTTCAGGCTTGGAATTAACTAGTTCAATGATGATGGGATTATTACCTCCCAGCCTGTCAAACCCCCAATATCCAAGCACTGCTACTAAGACCAAAAAAATCAGTCCATATAAAACACGTTTTTTCATTGTCAGAAAATATATCTGATTCCAATTGCCCCTTGGCCTTTGACATGACCCACTCGATCCAGGAGTTCTAAGAAAAAGCCAGCCTCAGCAAAAATATTTATTGGAAGGTCATCAAAGTAATATTCTGCACCGATAAAAGCCTCTGGACCAAAGTCAACATTTGTTCGCTGCTCCTCAAGCAATGGTACTCCAGGCTGACTTACTATCCCTGTTGCATAGGTATAGGTTATATTTGCCGTCCGCAACTGAATCCCAGCACCTCCATAACCGAGTAAATAACCTTGCTCGATTCCAAAAGTCTCTGTAAAATCCTCATTGTATGCCATTCTTGCATTGATTGAAATTCCTTTTTGGGAAGAGTGGGCAACATAAAAGGCATTATTACTAGGCGGATTGTTTTCAAAATCACGTTGGTAATAGCTATTACCGTTAAGTCCAGCACTTCCTAGCATAAACTCATATGAAATGTAATCTGAGATAAAGTCTTTGTAAGTAATCGAAAGTGGCTCACCAAGTCTGATACCAATGCTCCGCTCTTGAGCGAAAGTGAAAAAAGGAATAAATAAGATTGCTAGTATGATTTTGTACTTCATGATTGATTAATATTTTTCCGAATTGTCGCAAAAATCAGGCTAGATCGCCATCGTTTTAAGTTGCATCTGATGCAATTGGGTATAGTAGCCACCGAGGTCAAGCAAATAGTCATGAGTACCCGTTTCGACTATTTCGCCTTTGTTGAGTACAATAATCTTATCTGCTTTTTGAATCGTGGAAAGTCTATGGGCAATCACGATGGAGGTTCGATCCTTCATCATTTTATCAATCGCTTCTTGGATCAGTTCTTCCGTTTCTGTATCCACGGAGGAGGTGGCTTCATCCAAAATGATGATTTCCGGATTATAGACCATTGCCCGAACAAAAGAGATCAATTGGCGCTGACCTACCGATAGTGTGGCTCCTCGCTCCATTACATTATAATCTAATCCTCCAGGTAATCGCTCGATAAATCGTTTCGCACCTACTAATTCAGCGGCATACATCACTTGTTCTCTGGTGATTTCTGGATTGCCAAGCGTGATATTATAATAGATCGTATTTGAAAATAAGAAAACATCCTGCATGACGACACCAATATGCTTTCGCAAAATACCCAGCTCAAAATCTCTGATGTTATGACCATCGATACTAATCGATCCTTTGCTGATTTCATAAAACCGTGAAATCAAATTTATAATTGAAGATTTTCCTGCACCTGTAGCTCCGACCAAGGCAACTGTTTGGCCTGGTTTAACCTCAAAATTGATGTCTTTAAGCACATAATCTTCGTCGACATATGCAAACCAAACATTCTTCAATTCAATATGTCCTTTCAATTTTTCAGGGGCAAAGCTCCCTTCATTGTCGATATGTTCTTTGCTTTCGAGCAGTTTGAAGATTCTTGAAGAACTAACCACGCCCATTTGAAGCGTATTGAATCGGTCTGCAATCATTCGAATCGGTCGGAAAAACAATTGCAGATACATGATGAAGGAAATCAAAACACCGATTTGCAAATCCATACCCAAAACGCCTACTGCTCCATACCATACCACTAGTCCAATCCCAATCGCTTGGATGATCTCTGCGACAGGGAAATAAATCGAATAATAGAGTACTGATCGGATATGTGCTCGTGCATGTTCTTTGTTGATCTCCTCAAACTTTGCGAATTCTCTTTTTTCACGATTGAAGATCTGCACAATATTCATCCCTGTAATATGCTCTTGCAAGAATGAATTGAGGTTGGAAACTGCGTTCCGAACATCATTAAAGGTGACTTTGATTTTTTCCTTGAAAACATAGGTAGAAATGACCATCAAAGGAAGTGTACATAAACTTACCAAGGTCAATTTCCAATCAATGTAAAACATCACGGCAAGAATCGTGACCAACTGAAGTAAATCTCCAATGATAGCCGCCAAACCTTCGCTAAATACATCAGCCAAAGTTTCAATGTCTGAAATATTTCGAGTTACCAATCGACCAATTGGGGTGTTATCAAAAAATTTCAACCGGAGCTTGAGCAAATGCTGATAGAGCTGAACCCTGATGTCCCGAATTATCACTTGGCCGATCCAACCTGAATAATAGGTATGTGCCCATTGAACCAAGGCCTGAAGAATCATCAAACCAACAAGGAGATAGATGATCTTAAGCAAACCTGCTCCATCACCTACCGTAACATAGTCGTCAATAGCAACCTGAATAAAGTATGGGCGAGTCGGTGCTAACAATGCCAGTGCAATTGTCAAAAACACTAAAAAGTAGAATTGTGGCTTATAGGGCTTTACAAAATTGTATAGCTTCTTGAGGACTTTGGTGTCTACAATTTCTCCGGAGGATTCTTTTTCTTTTTCTAAGCTCAAAATATTTTAATCTAAATAGATTTCTTCAGGATACTCGATACGACTCAAAAACAAACCTTTAGCAGGTGCTGATTTTCCCGCTTTTTTCCGGTCTCTTGACAGGATAATTTGATCCATTTCATCAGCTTTTCTATGATGGTACCCGACTTCCAACAGTGTTCCCACAATAGCTCTGACCATTCCCCTGAGAAATCGATTGGCGGTTATATGAAATAACAATTCTCCGTCTTTTTGTTCCCAATAGGCAGACATTATTTGACATCGGAAATGTTTCACTGCTGTATTCACTTTGCTAAAACACTCGAAATCCTCATGTTTCAATAACACTTCCGCAGCTAGATTCATCTGGGTAATATCAGGATTGTAATAACACCTCCAGGCTAATTCATCCAAGAATGGGTTTTTACGAAAGATTATCCTATAAACATAAGATCGTTTTTTAGCGCCAAATCTCGCATGCGCGGTATAGGTCACTTGGCGAATGGAATGTATGGCTATTTCCTTTGGGAGAATACCATTTATTGCTTTGAGGAACTTTTCCTTTTCAAACGGTAAATCTGTATCAAAGTGACATACCTGCATACTGGCATGAACGCCAGTATCTGTCCGACCACTTCCAACTACGGTGAGGGGTGTCCTGAAATAGGTGCTCAGTGCTGATTCGATAGATTCTTGTACAGAAAAGGCATTTTCTTGGATTTGCCAACCATGAAAAGGGGTGCCTTTGTAGCTCAATTCCAGAAAAAAACGCTTGACTCCACTCATAAGTTTGCAAAGATACTATTCCCCTTCAATTCCGCGAAGAAACTTCCTTTCCTTGGAAAGCATTTCAGAACCGCTTTTCTTTGCAAAAAAATAAACAACAATGATTCAACGCGTACAAACCATATTCTTGTTTTTAGTAGTCATTGCCATGGGTGTGACTATAGGAATGCCTCTTTGGGAGCAATTGCAAACTAATTCCGGAACAGGAGATTCTTGGAATCTTACTGCATTTGCTTTGAATAATTTTGATGCCTCGGGAGAATTGATTCAGTCTTCATCCAAATGGTATATCGGAACGCTGGCCGCTTTCGCTGGTCTTTTGGCCTTGATCTCGATTTTTCAATATGCCAACAGAGGTCGTCAAATGTTGATCAATATGATGAATAGCCTGGTGATGGTGGGTTTGGTAGTCGCTGTTTTCTTGACTACCAATGGTATAAACACAGCCATCAATGCACAAGAGGCAGGCACCTATCAAATCGGTTTTTGGACCATTTTGGTTGCTATGGTTGCTAATATGCTTGCCAATCGATTTATTCGGAAGGATGAGGCGCTAGTTCGGTCTGTGGATCGGATTAGATGAGCTAAATGCGAAAGATGAGATTTTAGAAAGAGGAATTCAATTCTGAAAAGAAAAATAGCCGGTTACATGCCGGCTATTTTTGTTTACCAAAACCGAATTCCGATGGTAGGATAGAAAGTTTTGAAATTTTCTGTCCCAATGATTCCTAATTGGATCGCAACATCTTTACTGATTTTTCTCCTATAGAATGCTTGCATTGTGGTACCTTGAAACAACAGGCTTTTATCAGGATTAACCAAAACCCCTATCCCAAAAGTGTTTGTAGAGTTTGACTTTGGATCACTTCGATCCCATCTGAACTCCAAATTTGCGAACCAATTACTATTGACTTTAATGTTTTTCTCGATTCGCTCAGGGAAATATATGGTGTTTGTAAAGGAAGCTCCAATGTCAAATTTTTTAAAGTTAAACATCATTTTCGCTCCAAACTGCGGAGTGAAATCTCCTCCCGTATAATCCATCCCCAGGACGAGTCCAAGTTCCAGTTGATCTATATGTGGTAAATAGTTCCTCTCGATATCAAGAATCACTGCATCCTCTTTTGTGATTGTATATTCTTCACTCAGCCGATAAGTCAATGATTTGAATTCTGGAAAGTCTGTCGTTTCCTTCAATATTTTTGTAAATCGAGACTTGAGTTCTTCTAATTGATATTCCTTATTATTAAAAAGCAGGAGTAATTTGCCTTCGTTTGGAAAGTCAAAAGATAATGTGTCGGTAACTGGAAACTCTAAATCCAGTTTTTCTATTTCGTTGCTGTGCAATTTATTTTTAATTTCCTGTGCAAAACTGCCTAAAGAAATAAGCATGGCGATGCCAGTGAGAAGCGTAAATCTTTTCATTTTCTTGAGTTTTAGAAATGTGGTTTAATTATTTTGTCCAAATCGGATCCGGCCCGAGCGACTAGATCTTCCGATTTGCTTTTCTTTTAATTTGAGAGGATCAGATTTCCCAAAGACTGTTTTTACCTGAAAATTAGTTGGTTTCAGCCCCCATGAAATCGTCACTTCGTGGAGGGTTTTTGCCTGATTTTGGTTTTCAACTATCGTTATAGAATCTTTTTCAGCAGGAAGAATGGGTGGCCTGTCACTAGCTATAAATTCAAAATCCGGAACTTCAATTGAAATCTCAGGTAGCTCTTCTTTTGGTGGATCTGTGATCTTTGTAGGTTTGGAAATAGGGGAGATAGCCTTGGGTGTTTCAGTTTTTGATTCTTCTTGAAACTTTATTTGAACCGGCAGATCGATCGCTGTTATTTCTGTTAGAGAATTCTGATCTGAGAATGGTAGCAGAACGTCGTCCACATCGTTCCAAGCAAATTTCGAAATCAATAGGATGCCAATAATTCCTGCCGCTATACCTAGGTATGGCCAAAGTAAGATTCGCTTTTTGTCTTGAAGTTTAGCGTTGATCTTTTCCCAGCTTTCGGCATTTGGCTCAAACTGGGGAAGGTTTTGAATGTGACCTTCGAGTTGATTTTCAAAACTCATCTTCCCTAGGATTTTGTCCCAGCTGTCTGATCTTGGCGTATGGTCGTTCAGTAGATCTTTCATGCCTGTAGGAGAGTTTTAAGTCGCTTTTTCAATAATCCTTTTGCGTAATTCAACTGAGACTTTGAGGTACTTTCGCTGATTCCGAGCAGTTTTGCACATTCATGATGTGAATATCCTTCCACACTTACGAGCATGAATACTGCACGAGCACCCGCTGGAAGATTCCGAATCGCCTGATCCAGAAGCTCAGTGTCAAACCAAGCGTTCAACTCTTCTTCGACTTCTTGATTTGCATGTTCCAATGGTTCAAAGCGAATCTTTTTCTTACTTTTTTTGATAGCCTTTCGGATTGTGATTGTTTTCATCCAACCAATTAAAGCTTCATGATGAGCTAGTTTTTTGAGATTCTGAAAGACTTCAACGTAGGTGTCTTGAAGAACATCATTGGCTTCGTCCTCCTCATTTAGAATTCGAAACGCCAAGGAATAAACCAAACGCTTTGTCAATTCAAATAATTGGAATTGTGCTTTTCGGTCGTTTTCGATGACCTTTTCGATTAATTCCTGATTTATTTGAATAAGACTCATTGGTTGGGGTTATATAAGGAAGAGTCGGTTAAACATAAAAAGGTTGGAAAACCTCAAAAAAAAACCGGAATTGTCTTCCGGTTTCTACTCAATTGACGATTAATTTCCCTCTCAGGATTACCCTTCCGTTCGGTTCAATAATTTGATAAATGTAGATACCATTTCCGGCGAGGATGTCGAATCTGGTTTTTTTCTGGCCTTCGGCAAAAGTGACTTCCTCGATCTCTTGCCCCAGTGGAGAATAAATTATCATTCTTTCTCCACCCTTCCAAGCTTCTTCAGATTGAACGAAAAATGTCCCTGAGCTGGGGTTAGGATAGATTCTGATACCCGTTTCTTGCTCTGGTTCTAAAGCCAACACGACATCAAATTGGTAATCCATCCAATTTAGGCGATCCTGAACCCAGGTTTTTAAATAGGTCATTTCTTCTTGATACGTTTCCCCAACAAAATTATTTGGCCAAACATATTCACCCAGCACATCCCATTTTTCAAAGTTTCGTACCCCAGCTTCACCGATTTCTGATTGCATACTATCAATTGCAAACATTATTTTCTCATCTGAAAAAGCGTCTTTTCGCAATTCGATCCATCTGTCTCTCATCTTGGAGATGTAAGCTGGATCTTCCAATAACTTTGTCCACCAAAAGTGAATTACCCAATAATCATCAGGGCATACCGAATTGAAGTCCCAAGCCCAACCATCGATATTTGAGCCATTACAATAATTCACATTGCCAAAAGCCAGATTGAAATCCCAAACCGGACCCGCTTTTATTTTACCTCCTTCACTTTCCCTATCCTTATAAAAAAAACTGCTCAAACGATAGCCATCGACATTTCTGGAAAGCTCATTGACTAGTGAAAAATCAATAAAACTTTCTACGTCAATGTATTTTGCATATCCAAAACCAGGATCCTTGAATTCTGAACCATTTAAAACGGTCTCAAATTCATCAATATAACCTTTGATGTAGTTGAATTGCTCAGGCACCATCTCGTCATAGTCTGGCGTGTCAAACATGATTCTTGTTTTTCCCGCACCTGGAAAAGGAAGAATTGGGGACTCCCAAGCTATTTCTTCTTGAAGCCCTTTGTCAAATTTCAGAATGTACCCACCAGTCAATTTATCTCCAGAGATATCCTCAGGGTCTAGTTTTTTGATATCCACTCGGTATTTATCACGTTTGATCCGTTCTGTGAGCAGGTAGACACCCATGTACTCATCATTCAATACAAGTTCAAAAAATTTGATTCTTGGAGCGTATTCCATGTTTTTAGAAGCCAAATAATAAGCCAAGGCATTTCTCATTAATGATTTGTCACTGAAAGGGCCATGGAATACAAAGTCTTCTTCCTCCGGAAATCCGAGTAATGCAAAGTCAATTCCATCTTGATCTTCATCCCAGAGCTCAATGCCATAACTCTTCTTGTCAAAAGATTGGGAAGACTGCCCTCTGATTTCGATCCCAACCAGTCCATCATAATGATTGTAAGCATCTGTGATCTTATTCTCATTTCCATCCCCATTCCAAATTATTCCCATTTTACCGAGGACTTTTGGTTCGTCAGGAATTTGTACTTCTGTATTGATAACTACAATTGGAAGATTGGAGCTAGTAAGCTGAGCAAAAGCGGAAAAGCTACCACTCAACCAGAGTAAAACACCAAATTGGATTTTGGCAAAAGAAATTCGTTTCATTCTGCAAAATATTAATAGTATTTTTCCTTCCAATCAGAATTCAAAAAATACATATCATGAGGCTTGAAACTTTAGCAATTCACGGAGGAAATATCATCACGGATTCAGAAAAACCTGCAATTCAACCCATCACCTTGAGCACCACTTTTATTCATCAGCCTGATTCGATGATTTATTCAAGAGCGAATAATCCTAACCGGAATGCTTTGGAAAAACTGTTGGCAAAACTTGAAAAAGGAGAGGATGCTGCAGCTTTTTCTTCCGGGAATGCGGCTGGAGTTGCTGTTTTCCAAGCCTTGGAACCTGGGTCTCATATTATTGCTCCAGACGATATGTATCATGGGCTGAAAAATGCAATTCTTCAACTATTCAAGGGAGTTTTGGAAGCCACATTTGTAGATATGACAGATTTGAAAAATGTAAAAAACGCTTTCCAACCGAATACCAGACTAGTTTGGGTGGAGTCACCTTCAAATCCACTTTTGAAAATTACCGATATCCGAGCTGTAGCAAAACTTGCAAAAGAAAACGATGCCATGCTCGCCTGTGACAATACGTTTGCTACTCCGGTATTTCAAAATCCGATTGATTTGGGTGCAGATATCGTAATGCATTCGAGTACCAAATACTTTGGAGGCCATAGTGATATTCTGGGAGGTGCTTTAATCACTAAAACTGTTGACGGATTTTGGGAAAAAGTAAGAGTTGTACAACGAGTAGGGGGGGCGGTTCCTTCCCCTTTTGATTGTTATTATCTCTGCAGAAGTATAAAGACCTTGCCTTATCGGATGAAAGGTCATGCAGAGCATGCTGGTATAATCGCCGACTATCTAAGTCAGCACGCTAGAGTAGAGAAAGTGTATTACCCAGGACTTAAAAGTCATTCCGGACATGATATTGCAGCAACTCAAATGACTGGTTTTGGTGGGATTTTATCTTTTCAAGTGAAAGGTGGTGCTGAAGCTGCAAACAATTTGATTTCTAAACTTCATTACTTCACAAATGCTACTAGCCTAGGGGGAGTCGAAAGCTTGATCGAAAGAAGGGCTGCGTCCGAAGGTCCGGACACGTTAACCCCTCAAAATCTAATTCGAGTTTCAGTTGGTCTTGAACATTTGGATGATTTATTGGAAGACTTGGATCAAGCATTCTGATCCTCGTTTTTTTTCCTTGAATTATTTTTCAAGCGGAAAACCATTTTGATACCAATCTCCAAGACCACCTTCCAATTGGTAAACCGAAGGATAACCCTGTTCGGTCAAAAATTCAGCTGCTTTTGCACTGCGAACGCCTGCAGAACAGTAGATTAATATAGATTTCTCTTTGTCTAACTGTTTTACTTTAGTCTCAAATTCCGGATCGTAGATATTGATCACTGTAGCATTTGGGATTTTTCCTTCAGCTACCTCTTGAGGAGTTCTTACATCAAGAATGATTGTGTTTTCCTTTTCTGATAGGTTTTTAAAGCTGACAGCATCTACGCTTTGCACTCCTTGTTTTTGAGTGACTCCAACTGCGGTGCTTTCGGAAGTGGTTTTTTCTGGTTGACAAGAAAATAAGAGAATTGAAAATACTGTAATGAGTAAGGTCGCTTTCATGGTAAAATAGAAATTTCACCAAAAGTAACTTTTCTTAATCTTTCATAAAGTGATTTTTCTCACCGGGGTGGGATTTTAGAAAAACCCATGGTTTCAATCTTGATAAAGATTATTTGGATTTTGAGAGATTATAAACATAACTGTTTTCGCCCTCCTTTTTTGTAAGGTTTGACAGCTTAGCGTCCTTCACAGTATATTTAAAATTTCCTGAAAGGATAAGCCCCCAGTTAAATTCTGCAGTCCAGATACATTCATCTGTGAATTTGATTTCATTGCCTACGATTTCATAAGTTCCTCTACAGATTGCTGGATATTTAGACTTGTTGGAGGTACCTGAAAACCTTCCGTTATCGAAAGTCAATGTGATGTCAGAGCTAACAAAATCTGTATTTGGTACAGTGAAATAAAATTGCCCAGTATAGGTCCCTTCTATGTTAGTTAGCACTGGTGTTTCTTCAGATTTACAGCTCCAAAAAATCAATAAAAAGAAGAGTAAATGATTAATTTTCATAGTTTTTCAGGACGTGAAATCTTTAATGAGGTTACATCATTTTAGGTGAATCGCTATAGCTTTTGGAATTGATAATAAACTTATAATTAAATTATCCTTTCTAAAATTATTTGTTTTTCTAAAATATTTATTACCTTCTACTTCTTTTTAAGTTGTACATAATAATAAACCCATGGCAATTCAGCCTATTGAGCTAATTCTTGGTAGACAATTCATTGATGGGTTGTCAATGCCGGTTTTTTTAGTGGATACAGAAGGCAACCTTTTGTTTTATAATGAGCCAGCTGAGGAAATTCTGGGAATTCGGTTTGGGGAAACGGGAAGTATGCCCGTTGAAGAATGGTCAACAATCTTCAAGCCAACTGACGCTGAAGGTAACCCTTTACCTCCTGAGAGTCTTCCCTTGGTACAAACTCTAACTCATCACAAACCTGCGCAGGGATCGTTTTACATTGATAATCTAAAAGGCGAAAAGCATTTGATCAATGTATCTGCAATCCCAATCGAAGGGAGACCAAAGCGTTTTCTTGGAGCAATGGCTTTGTTTTGGAACTCCAATTTCTCATGAAAATCAAAGTATGGGGTTGTAGGGGGTCATTACCCTCACCTGGACCCGAAAATATAATTTATGGGGGAAATACTTCTTGTGTAGAAGTCTCAAAAGATGATACGCTAATCATTCTTGATGGTGGTTCAGGTATCCAGCGACTTGGGAAATCTCTTTCTCCTAAGATCAAGGAACTTCATGTTTTATTGACACATCTTCATATTGACCATACGATGGGATTGGGTTTTTTTCAACCACTTTACAATCCAAATATCCAAGTTCATTTTTGGGGGCCAAGCACAGCGTTGGAGCCTTTATTACATCGATTACGTCGATATTTTTCCCCTCCATTATTTCCTGTCAGGTTAAATGAATTGCCAAAGCATCCTATCGTCCACGAAATTAATAACTCCGAATTTGAAATAGGAGATATAAAGATTAAATCGGCTTATATCTGTCATCCTGGGCCTACATTGGGTTTCCGGCTCACGGACGGGGATTCCGTATTTGCATATATGCCAGATCATGAGCCTGCGCTAGGCTCAGCAAACTTCCCACATGATGCTGATTGGACCAGTGGATTTGAAATTGCAGAAAATGCAGATTTGTTATTTCATGATGGAGAGTATACCGCAGCAGAATACCAAACTAAAATAGGTTGGGGCCATAGTTCTTTGCAGGATGCAGTCGCTTTTGGAGCTTTAACTAAGGTAAAAAAGCTCGCAATTTTTCACCACGACCCATTAAATTCCGATGAGCGACTCAGTGAGATTTTTGAAGAATGTATTACGGTCAGAAAGCCAGACTATGAAGTGTTTCTCTGTAAAGAAGGTGAGGTTTTTGACTTGAGCTAGTGAACTTTATTACTTGGCTGTATTTTGACCAGCTTTATAGCCGTTTTCAAAGCCTTTTCTCATCGCTTCCTTACTTTCTTCCCAATTGTAAACTGTTTCAAAAATAAAAAACGTAGCTATTCCTATAAAGAAGAAGAGTATATCGCGCTTAGTGATCTTTTTCATGGCTGTAAATTTATAATTGAACTACAAGACAGGTTCTTAGTTTTTAAATATTAATCGAAATCTCCTCAATAATTAATAATAGAAATAGCAGGTAAATTCACCTTTAAGGGATTGCTTGGAGCTATTTTGGCTAATTTGAAAGGTTAGGAATTTTTTAAAATCTCAAACCATATATCTCAAATCTGTTTACTACCCCGCCCAGCCTTCTCGATCTAGACTTCGATACTGAATTGCCTCCGCAAGATGCTCTACTTTGATGTTTTCCGAACCTGATATATCCGCAATTGTCCTAGCTACTTTTAGAATTCGATCATATGCTCTCGCCGAAAGTCCTAATCTTTCCATAGCAGTCTTTAAAAGTGTTTTACCAGCTTCATTGATTTGACAGACTTCTTTTACTTGATGGGAGGGCATCATGGCATTGCAAAAAACTTCCGGATTATCTTTAAACCGTTCCTTTTGCCGCTCTCTTCCTTGGATCACCCGCTCACGGATTGATTTGCTGGACTCGGTTTTTCGGGTGGAGGTCATCTCATCAAATTTCACGGGTGTCACTTCCACATGAAGGTCAATTCTATCCAAGAGAGGACCGGAAACTTTGTTCAAATAGCGCTGTACGATCCCGGGACCACAGACACATTCCTTGTCGGGATGATTGTAATAGCCACAGGGACAGGGGTTCATGCTCGCAATCAGCATGAAATTGGCAGGGTAATCTACCGAAACTTTTGCACGTGAAATAGTGACTCTCCGCTCTTCAAGTGGTTGCCGCATTACTTCCAAGACGCTTCGCTTGAATTCTGGTAATTCATCCAAAAACAAAACTCCATTATGAGCTAATGAGATCTCTCCAGGTTGAGGATTGCCTCCTCCTCCAACTAAGGCCACATCCGAAATAGTATGATGAGGACTTCGGAAGGGACGTTGGGCCAATAGACTTCCATTTTTTCCGAGTTTACCTGCTACTGAGTGAATTTTGGTAGTTTCCAAAGCTTCCACAAGGGTGAGAGGAGGAAGAATCGAAGGAAGCCGCTTTGCCAACATGGTTTTGCCAGCACCTGGAGGTCCAATCATGATGACATTATGACCACCCGCTGCAGCGATTTCCATTGCCCGCTTGATATTTTCTTGCCCTTGCACATCTGCAAAATCAAATTCATTGTCATCCAGAGAATGATAAAATATTTCTCTAGTATCAGTGACTAAGGGCTCGATTTGTAAATCCCCCATCAAAAAATCAGCGGCTTGTTGCATAGTTTCCACTCCTATAATATCAAGGTTGTTTACGATTGAGGCTTCTTTGGCATTTTCAAGGGGTAGGATAAATCCTTTAAAGCCTCTTTTCCTGGCTTCTATGGCAATCGGGAGTACACCTTTGACAGGTCTGAGATTACCATCTAAAGAAAGCTCCCCCATGATGATGTATTCCCCTAATGAAGGAAATTCAACTTGCTCGGAGGCCTGAAGAATTCCCATTGCAATAGGTAAATCATATGCAGAACCTTCCTTTCGGACATCCGCAGGAGCCAAATTGATTACTACCTTTTGACGAGGCATCCGAAATCCAAAATATTTTAGAGCGGATTCCACTCGCTGTTGAGATTCTTTAACTGCCGAGTCAGGGAGTCCCACCATGAAAAAACTGGTTCCTTGACCAACGTTAACTTCAATTGTAATGATGTTTGCATCTACACCAGAGACTGCACTTCCAAAAGTTTTTGCTACCATAAAAAAAGGAGACGATTAGGTCTCCTCAATATAGCAGTTTGCTTTAGTTGAAATGATATGTATTAGGTAATATTTTGTCTAGGAGGGATATTACTAGAATCATTCTCAGAAGGCTTCTTCGAAGGATCTAGAGGTTTTGCTGTAGATTTTGGATGTTCAAAGTCATAAATTTTAGCTTTCAATGCATTCATGTCATTCTCCATTGCCTTAATTTTTGAAGAAAGGCTGCTATTTACAGAGTAGCTAATGCCCCAAGTAATGAGAAAAATAACCAAGCCTGTAAGCGTGATTTTGACCATGGAGTCTGAAGTGATTTCATCCATTCCAAAAAGTCCACCTAGGGTGTCAAAGGCAATAAAGAAAATCAGAAAAGCGCCAAAATAAACCAACAAGGCTATTTGAAGTATTTGAAGAAATTTTTTCATGGTTTACGATTTTGGTTTTACGAATATACTAAACGGACTGAATACTGGAAAGCTTCTGATATAAGCCTTCTTTTTGGCTTAATTCTAAATGGGTACCTCTCTGGACAATCTCCCCGCGCTCAATAACAAGAATTTCATCTGCATGCTGTATGGTGCTCAACCGATGAGCAATCACTAATGTGGTTCTGTTTTGCATCAACTTGGTGAGAGCTTCTTGTACTAGAAGTTCCGATTCCGAATCAAGAGCTGAAGTAGCTTCATCAAGAATCAGGATTGGCGGATTTTTAAGGACAGCACGGGCTATGCTGATGCGTTGTTTTTGGCCTCCGGAAAGTTTGGATCCCCGTTCGCCTATTGAAGTATGGTAGCCATTTTCCAGGTTTTCAATAAAATCATGGGCATTTGCAATTTTAGCAGCGTCCATTACCTCAGTTTCGGTTACTCCATCTATCCCAAAAGCAATATTGTTGAAAACTGTGTCATTAAACAAAATTGATTCTTGAGTTACTATTCCCATCAAGGTTCGTAAATCAGAGAGATCAAAATCCCTAAGGTCAACCCCATCTAGAAGAATCTCTCCTGCTGTTGGGTCATAAAATCTTGGCACAAGGTCTGCCAATGTAGATTTCCCTCCCCCAGAAGGGCCTACCAGAGCTATGGTTTTACCACGTTCTAATGAAAAATTGATTTTATTTAAAACTTTGGCTTCTTCATAAGCGAAGCTTACATTTTTGAATTCAATTGATTTATGAAAACCATCTAATGCTTTTGGTTTTGGTGGAGAACTGATTAAAGAAGTAGTATCGATCACTTGGAAAATCCGGTCAGCAGAGGCTATTCCACGTTGGATATTGCTCACTGCTCTTGAGATTTCTTTAGCTGGATTCAATACCTGAGTGAAAATAATTATATACGTGATGAAATTTGAAGCACTAAGTTCAGAATCTCCACTGAGTACCAACCCCCCGCCATAAACCAAAATCCCTGCAACTACGGATACCCCAAGAAACTGAGATATAGGAGAGGCCAATTCGTTTTTCAGAGCCATATTCACATTTATATCCGCATAGTAATCTGTCTCCTGGTCGAATTTATTCTTCATAAATCGCTCGGCATTGAATGCCTTAATTACCCTCATTCCCCCAAGAGTTTCATCCAGAATATTCACAATTCTGCCAAGAGATTGTTGGCTTTGAACAGCCTTCTTCTTTAGTCTTCGAGTTATTCCTCCGATGATTGCACCTGAAATCGGGATAATTAATATTGTAAAAAGCGTCAGCTTCACTGACATGAAAAAGAGCACTCCAAAATAAAGGATAATGGTTGCCGGCTCTCGAAAAACTACCCGAAGCGATTGTACAATGGTATTCTCTACCTCTTGCACATCATTGGTCATTTTTGACATCAAATCTCCTTTCCGTTCATTGGAGAAATACCCAATGTGGAGTTTGCTTACTTGGCCGAAGATGTCCATTCGCATCTTTTTGATGACTACTGCTCTGACTTTTGCTAAAACTACTCCAGACAAATAGGTAAAAAGATTAGCAAGGAAAACGGAGAGAACAATAATAATACAGACGTAAAAAAGGGTTCCTTTTTTACCATATTCCTCAGCAACTTCGAGGAAATTGTAATTAAATAAATGTGAAAAATAGTCAATCGACAAGCTAAATTCTGGCTTTGAAGCATATTTGGAAAGGGTCGATGGATCAACCTGCTCAAAAATCACATCGAACAGAGGCTTGAGTAAAGTGAAATTCAATAAGCCGAAAATGATGGAAAGTAGCGCGTAGATAATGTAAACAGGAACGAACCTCCCATAGGGTTTGGCATAGGAAAGGATTCGTAAATAGGTATTCATAAAAAGGGGGCTGAAAATAAACCCGAATTTACGGAAAATTGTCCGCTCGGGAAGTTATTAGTAATTGTAATCGGGACGTAGGAAGTTCCATCGAAATCCAAGTTGTACTAATTGACTTGATTCGGGACTGTCCAAATCTTGGGCTGTTCTCCTTCGGAAAGTATGAGTAGCATCGATGAAGAAGTTGTGCCGAACCATATAACTCGCATTTAAATTGGTTTGAATGACTGTATTTTCAATTCCCTGTCCAATAAAATTCCCGAATAAACCAGTTGGGCTACCCACGAGTCTGTTTTTCAGGACATCCCCCCCAAAGTTGGTTTCTGGATCGGGATCAGCGCCATATAATTGATGCATGGCGATTAACGTGAGATTTAATTTTGGGATCGGTTGATAGCGAAGAATTCCCAAAAACTCCCTAAAGTTTGCTCCTCTAGGATGGGTAAGCGGAGTTCTCCAATTGCTATAGGATTGATAATCCTGCTTCTCTTGGAAGGTATAGGGTCTCGCTGTGTTAAACTCTAATTGTAAATCAAGATTTGAAATTTTGAATGCGTTGATATATTTATAGCCTGCTTGTACTCCATATTTATTTCTTTTGGAGCCTTTCCCGTCAATTCCGAAAAACTCATTGAATACAAATTCATCCAATGCAAATTGACCATATAACTGCATCCCGGGATATAAATTCCATTTGAAATCTGAGCCTAGCATCACTTTGTCTGGAGTCCCAAGACTTTGCTCCACCCATCTGAAAAATATAATTGGGTTGAAATAATTGAAGTTTGCCTGATCAGTCATTACTGACTCAAAGAATCCTAAGTTTAGCTTTTTGCCTACATCAAAACCTAGCCTATGGAATGAAAACCATTTTTGGGGATACCTTCCATCAGTAGGCCTTCCCCGATCATAGATTGCATCTGCTGTCATTTGAGTCCACACATTGGTGAGTTGAAATTTCCAGACTTTCGTATTCAATTTCACAAACATGTATGGATTTGAAAAGTCTGAAAGCAGGAATGATCGATAGCCCTCACCAACAAAATTACGGTCATGCCCGATTTGGGCCTGGATATTTTTTGTTAAGTTGAAATTGACATGACCAAGCGCAGAAAAATAACTGTAGCCCTTTGTGTTATATTCTTTCCAAAAGCCTTCACCGGGAACAGCCCCATTGTTAGCTGCGTAATTTTTGACCCAGGATGGGAAGAATGCCTCAGAAGAAGTGAAATAGGTATAAAATCCCACTTTTTTATCTATGGATCCTCGAACTACCACTCCTCTTGTCAGACGGTTTGGATTTTGATCATTATCAGTTTCCATTCCACCGCTCAGGAATAGGACCGGGCTTACGTGTATATCAAATTCGTCACTGTGGTAATAGGCTAGATCACCGGGTCTTTTATAAAGGGCATTTAAAAATGGCTTTTTCGAAAGTGAAGTTTCCCTGTCTACAAATTCCCAATTATCCTGACTCAAATAAGAGAGGTTAAACTGGTCTGATCTGCTTTTAATTACTGGGTCATTGGATAGCGAATCAAGATATTTTCCTAATAAATCCCTTCTTAAGGGTTTGAATCCTGTTTGAAAAATTGAATTGTTAGATCCTTGAAGGATCTCGTATCGTTCGAATCGATGATAATAATCCCGATCATAAGGGACATAGCTTCCCTGTGCAAAGAGAAACTCTGGCATAAAAAGTAAGGATAAAAGCAGGAGCCAATAAATACTTAAGGTTGAATTTCTGGGAGTTTGCATCGGATAAAGCTAGAAAAAGAGCTGAAATCTAAAAACTGAGGATGTATATTTGCGCTCCAAATCTACTATAAAGATGCTTTTGAACAATTGGCTGAGAAATACTTGATAAAGATTTGGTGAAAAATATGAAAAAGGATAACTTTGTGCCTCATTTGAAAAAGGTACTATATAACTAGCAATACAATGAAAGCTGATATTCATCCAAATTACAGAGACGTCGTGTTCTATGACACTTCAAGCGAATTCAAATTCATGACTAAGTCAACTATCGAGACTTCCGAGACAATCACTTGGGAAGATGGTAAAGACTATCCAGTTTATAAAATTGAAGTTAGTTCTGAGTCTCATCCTTTCTACACAGGTAAGAAAATGATGTTGGATACTGCAGGTCGAGTTGAGAAATTCAACAGAAGATACGCAGCTAAGAAGTAATTCTTCCCAACCTTACTTGAAAAAGTCTCCCGGAGCATGGATTCCGGGAGACTTTTTTATTTTTGCTTCATGGACTCAATTTTATTGTTTGATGACGCTGCGATTCGCGGCTCATTGCTACCTTTTGCTTTTACCAGGCCTGTTGCAGATTTCCGGGTAGGGATTTTGAAAATCTCTGAAAAATGGGAAATGATCACTGGTAAATCTATTTCATACTTGACTCAGGATTACCTGCAGAAAAAATTTCCGCGAGCAAAAGGCAAAGCTCTGGCAATCAATGCTGCATGGCTTCCTGATGCTGACTCTCTGGGATTAATTGAAAATCTAAAAGAAGATCAAGCGTTGTTTTTTGGTAAAATCTTGCTTGCATCCTACATCGGCGAAACCGAGAAGAATCTTGATTTGGCAAAGGAAAAAAAACCTATTCTGATAGAAAAGGCAGGTTCCTTACTTCTCAAAACTTGGAATATCTTTCAGTTTAACGGAGATGAGATTCGAAAAGACTTTGCCTTGATTACCAATGGGAGGAATAGTGAGCCAATCACAGACCCACATACGAAAGTCTATTCACCGGAAAATATCTTTATCGAAAAAGGAGCAACTATCCGTGCAGCGATTCTCAATGCTGAAAACGGTCCAATCTATATCGGGAAAAACACTGAAATCCAAGAAGGATCCATCATTCGAGGGCCATTCGCACTTTGCGACCATAGTACTATAAATATGGGGGCGAAGCTTCGTGGAGATACAACGGTAGGCCCTCACTGTAAAGTTGGTGGTGAAGTTTCCAATTCGGTAATTTTTGGCTACAGTAATAAAGGTCATGAAGGCTTTTTGGGAAATTCTGTGATCGGAGAATGGTGTAATCTTGGGGCGGATACAAATACAAGCAATCTGAAAAATAACTATGCGCCTGTCAAACTTTGGGACTACACTAAAGGTGGGTTTGCGAATACCGGTTTGCAGTTTTGTGGCTTGATGATGGGAGATCACTCCAAGTGTGGAATAAACACCATGTTTAATACCGGCACAGTAATCGGTGTGGGAGCAAATATTTTCGGAGATGGCTTTCCTCGTAATTTTATTGCTTCATTTGCATGGGGTGGAGCAAGTGGCTTCTCCACATTTCAATTTCCCAAATTCGAAGAAACAGCAAAAGCGGTTATGGGCCGAAGAGGTTTAGAGTTGACTGCAGAGGAATTAGAAATTCTTCAAACCATATTTGAATTGTCCAAAAACTATAGGATTTGGGAGAAATCCTCTTGAACTGAACTCACATGCAATTCGCATCTATACCGGGACTTCCCGATATTAAAGAAAACTTGATCAACGCCGTCAAAAATAACCATTTGGCTCATGCGTTGCTTTTTTATGGCCCGGAGGGATCGGCAAATTTGACGATGGCTCTAGCCTTGTCCACTTATTTGTTTTGCGAAAACCCTGGAAAAAATGACTCCTGTGGTCAATGTTCCCCTTGTCAGCGAATGAGCAGACTGGTGCTTCCTGATTTGAATTTTGCAATGCCCTCAATTACAAAAAGTAAAAAGGAGGAAGAAAAAGAAGAGGAAGATGAGGATGAAAAATCAGATTTGTTAACCAATTGGAGAAAGTTTGTGCTTTCTAATCCTTATGGGAATATTCATGATTTCATTCTTTTCAATGGATTCGAGAAAAAACAGCTGAATATTTCTAAAGGTGCTGCCAAAAAAATAATTCAAACGCTTTCCTTGAAGGCTTTTGAAGGCGGATACAAAATCATGATGATTTGGGCGCCGGAATACCTCCATCCAAATGCTGCAAATGCCCTACTCAAAATCTTAGAAGAGCCTCAGCCAAAAACTATTTTTATTCTGATTACTTCCCATCCTGAACAATTGTTGACTACCATCCTCTCTAGAACCCAGAAGGTTTTGGTTAGAGGGTTCACAGATGAGGAGATTCAAAACCATTTAATCGAAACTGGCAAGGCAGATGAAGCTACCGCCAATCAGGTTTCAATGATTGCTGACGGAAGTATGAGAGAGGCCATTCGGCTTGTTGACCAAGTGGAGGATCATCAAGTAAAGCAAATCCGGGAATGGTTCGTGGATTGCTTCAAATCTGACTTTAAGTCTTTGTTTTCTAAGGCAGATTCTTTTCATAAGGAAAGCATAGAAGGGCAAAAGTCGCAGTTACTTGCAGGAATGAATGTACTTCGAGAGATGCTTTTGGTTGATGCTAATCTGAATCAATTGGTTAGAACCCGCGGGGAAGATCTGGATTTTGTGACTAAAATTAATGCAAGTGTCTTCAAAGGGGAGCACATTGATACCTTGTACGAGGCTTTCAATCAGGCGCATTATCATTTGGAACGAAATGGAAATGCGAAATTCATCTTCACGGACTTATCGATGAAGATTTCGAGATTAATGGCAAAAATTAGCTAACATGGAAAAAAAGATAATTGGAAGAAAGGAAAAAATTTCTTTGCCGGATCTGGATTTAAAACTTGTATGGGCCAAAGTTGATACCGGGGCATATACTAGTAGTATACATGCAGAAAACATCCATGTTGAAGAAATCGAAGGAAAAAGGGTGTTGAAATTTCAAGCTCTAATGGAAGGTCATCATGCTTTTACAGGGAAAATTGTGACTTTTGATGAGTTCACCGAAAAGAAGGTCAAAAACTCCTTTGGGCATGCTGAAGTGAGGTATATGATCGTTACGACAATAAAAATCGCAGATGAGACATTCGCTGCTGAATTTACACTCTCAGATAGATCCAGTATGAGAAATGCGATTCTTCTTGGAAGGAAAACCTTAAAAAAGAGATTCTTGGTGGATGTAGATCATACCAATCTTGCCAGATCTTACCGAAAAAAGGCCTAATTGTATTTCAATATCCTACTTTTACCCTAAGTAAAATAAACTCATGAAATCGAGCATGACAAAAAAGTCAAACACCAGGATGATTAAGTGCTGCGAGATTCCTCCCGATAGCTATCGGGATGGCCATTAAGAAGAAATTATAATCATATGAAAATTGCCATTTTATCCAGAAACCCCAATCTCTATTCCACAAAGCGACTTTTTCAGGCGATCCAAGCAGCAGGTCATGAGGCGGTTATCATAAATCA
Organism: Algoriphagus sp.; assembly: GCF_029254265.1. Taxonomy (GTDB): domain Bacteria; phylum Bacteroidota; class Bacteroidia; order Cytophagales; family Cyclobacteriaceae; genus Algoriphagus. The sequence goes on from NZ_JAQWXX010000047.1 coordinate 45,822, forward strand.
TAGTATTTGTGATTTAATTATTGAGCAGGAGGGCCCCTCTATTTATTACAAAGGAGAGCGGCTTTCCAATATTGATGCGATTATTCCTAGAATCGGAGCCTCAGTGACTTTCTATGGCACTGCGGTAGTTCGTCAATTTGAACTGATGGGTACATTTAGTGCTGTCAATTCTCAAGCTATTGTCAGAAGTCGTGACAAATTGAGAAGCCTCCAAATTCTTTCAAGTGCTGGTTTGGGAATGCCTAAAACGGCCTTCACCAACTTTTCCAAAGGTGGGGAAAAGCAAATTATCGAGCATGTAGGCGGAGCTCCTCTTATTATTAAATTGCTTGAAGGAACCCAGGGATTGGGAGTTGTCTTGGCGGAAACAAAGAAAGCCAGCCAATCTGTAATCGAGGCATTTCATGGATTGAAGGCAAGAATTATAATTCAGGAATTCATCAAAGAAGCCAAAGGTGCTGATATACGAGCTTTTATTGTGAACGGAAAGGTGGTCGGAGCAATGAAACGACAGGGAGCGGAAGGAGAATTTCGATCCAACCTTCATCGTGGTGGGAAAGCTACCATAATTAAGCTGTCTCGGCTGGAAAAGCAGGCGGCCTTAGGAGCTGCAAAAGCCTTAGGCTTGGAAATAGCTGGCGTGGATATGCTTCAGTCCGCTCGAGGCCCACTTATCTTAGAAGTAAATAGCTCTCCAGGACTAGAAGGGATTGAGAAAGCAACCGGAATAAACATCGCAGGAGAGATCATCAAATTTATCGAAGAGGGAGTAAGTAAAAAAAGTGTAAAAAGAAATTCTGTTCAATGAGTCGATTAGTAAAAATAGGAACCCGCGGGAGTAAGCTTGCGCTTTGGCAGGCCTATTATGTGGAGGAATTGTTACAAAAGTCAGGTCTGGCAACAGAAATCGTTCTGATTGATACTAAAGGGGATCAGGTCTTAGATGTCTCCATTTCAAAAATCGGGAGTAAAGGTGTTTTTACTCAAGAATTGGAGGACCAGCTCATGGATGGTAGAATAGATATTGCCGTTCACAGCGCAAAAGACATGCAGTCAAATTTGCCGGATGGCTTTGAAATTATTGCTTTTACAGAGCGTGAAAAAGAGAATGATGTCCTTGTATCTCATGATTCAAGTATTTCCTTGAAAAATGAAGAACGGGCTTTGGTGCTAGGAACGTCTTCCACCCGTAGAGTATCCACACTCAAGCATTTTTACCCCCATGTGAAAACTGTGGAAGTGAGAGGAAACCTACATACCCGAATCCGAAAAATGGAAGAAGGACTCTGTGACGCACTTTTGTTAGCCTATGCTGGAGTTCATCGGATGGGCTACGATCATTTGATCGCAGGAGAGTTAGATCTCGATGAATTCACCCCTGCAGTAGGTCAAGGATCTGTAGCCATTGAAGTTGCTTCACACCTTGACACGCAATTGAAATCAAAAATTACTGAAGCCTGTAATCACTTTGAAACAGCTCAAAAACTGAAAGCAGAACGCGCGTACTTGCGGGTTTTAGAAGGAGGATGCAGTATTCCTGTCTTTGCTTTGGCCAATTTGGAAAAAGAGAATATCATCTTGAAAGGAGGAATAGTAAGTCTCGATGGTAAAGAGAGGATTTCTCTCGAAGTGGTAGGTGATTTGAATTCGCCCGAAGAGCTTGGTCAGCAGTTAGCAGATATAGTTTTAGAAGCAGGGGGAAAACGAATTTTAGAAGAAATAAAAACAACTTTAGGAAAATGAGTTTTTTGAGAAATTTAGTTTTTGGAATTCTTTTGATGAATTCCTTTGCCTGCTCTGGGCAAAAAGATTATTTAATTAAAATAGAGACAGAAAAAGGAGAAATCGTAGCAGTACTTTTTGAGGATACTCCTGCTCATAAATCCAATTTTATTGAATTGGCTGAAGAGGGGAGATTTGACTCCACGCAGTTTCATCGAGTGATGAAGGCATTTATGGTTCAGGGTGGTGATGTCTTCACCAAAGAAAAACTAGCGCCAACCGATTGGCCAACACTTCTTGCCGAGATTAATGCTAAACATTTTCACCGGAAAGGAATGATCGCAGCTGCCAGACAAGGAAACGGAATCAATCCGGGCCGTAGATCTAACGGATCCCAATTTTATATTGTAATCGGGAAAGTCTACAAGGAAGAGGAGCTCAAAGCTGACATGGAGAAGCTTCAGCCGGCTTTCATGCAATATGTACAGCTAGCAAGTCAGGAAGAGCTACGAAAAGAATATAGCAGATTATATGCTGCGGAGCAGTTTGATAGCCTGACGATGCTGGTAATGTCAAAAAGAGAAGAGATTGAAAAATCATTGAATCTTAATTTGACGAAAAATTATAGTAAAGAGCAAATTGAAGCTTATACCACTGTTGGAGGGACACCGCATCTAGATCAAGAATACACTGTTTTTGGCGAAGTCATTTCAGGATTAGAAGTAGCAGAGGAGATTTCAAAAGTAAAGACTGGTTCTAGGGATGTACCTATTGACCCTATCTATATGAATGTCAAAGTGGAGAAAATGACGCGAAAGAAAATTGAAAAAGAATATGGCTATCACTACCCAGATGGAAAGTAAACGGAAGATTTTTATCACAGGAGCAAATGGTCTTTTAGGTCAAAAGCTTGTAGAACAATTGGTTGCGAAAGGTGAGTTCTTGGTATTTGGAAGTGGAAGGGGGAAAAGTAGATTGCCAGGAAAAGGCTTTGAATATATTGATCTAGAGATTACCTCAGAAGGACAAGTTTTAAAAACAATTCAAGATATTCATCCGGATATTATAATCCACGGTGCAGCAATGACCAACGTAGATCAATGCGAGCAAAACCAAGAAGCTTGTTTTGATGCCAATGTCAATGCTACCAAATATTTGGTAAAAGCTGCGGAGTCTGTTCAGGCTCATTTTATATTTCTTTCTACAGATTTTATTTTTTCAGGAGAAAAGGGGCCTTTGGATGAAAATGAGGAGGCTTCACCAGTGAACTACTATGGTGAAACAAAGCTACTGGGAGAAGAAATAGTCATGAATAGTCATACAAAATGGGCTATTGCCAGGACAGTTTTAGTATTTGGGATCGCACATGATATGAGTCGAACAAATATCATACTTTGGGTGAAAAGCTCATTGGAATCGGGAAAACAGATCCAAGTGGTAGATGATCAATTCCGAACCCCCACTTTGGCTGAAGATCTGGCAGCAGGTTGTATTCTGATTGCAGAAAAAGGAGCTGAAGGAATTTTTAATATTTCCGGATCGGATTTTTTGACCCCATTTGAAATGGCCATGATGACGGCTGATTACTTTGGACTTAACAAAGAGTTAATCAAGCGTGCAGATTCAAGTACATTTACTCAACCAGCAAGAAGGCCATTGAAAACAGGTTTTATTATCGAAAAAGCACGAAAAGAGCTTGGTTATGAGCCTAAAACTTTCCAAACGGCAATTGGTATTTTAGCAAAACAAATTATCTTAGCTCGCTCTTAAAAAGTAGTTTATACCCTTTAATTTAACTTAGCATTATCTATTTATGGCAGTACCTATAGAATCCGAAGAAAGAGGTCAATTTGGATCAAGTCTTGGTTTTATCATGGCTGCGGCTGGATCAGCAGTAGGACTTGGTAACATCTGGAGATTCCCTTACCTAGTGGGAGAAAACGGAGGTGGAGCTTTTGTGTTTGTTTACATTATCTGCGTTTTACTGATCGCACTTCCACTATTATTCAATGAAATCGCACTGGGAAGAAAATCCGGCAAGAATCCGATTGGGGCGATTCGTGATACAGGAGGAAATAAGTTTTGGCAATTGACAGGCGTACTTTGTGTATTAGTCTGTTTTTTTGTTTTTAGCTATTATTCTGTGATTGCAGGCTGGACAGTGGGCTATATAATTACCGAAATTATCAATGTACCAGTTGATTTCGAGGTCTTTATTGAGACCCCTTTGTATGTGATCCCATTGACTTTTCTATTTATCCTTATGACAATCACGATTGTATTGGGTGGTGTGTCCGGAGGAATTGAAAAGGCTTCAAAATTCTTGATGCCAGTTCTGTTTATCATCATCATATTCATTGCTGGTAGATCAGTTACTTTAGAAGGAGCTCAGGCAGGAATTGATTATTACTTGAAACCTGATTTCGCCAAAATCAATCCTACAGTCATTCTCCAAGCTTTAGGGCAAGCATTCTTTTCGATGTCAGTTGGATGGGGATTGATGATTACCTTTGGATCTTATTTGCCTAAAAAAGCAAATATCATTCAGTCATCCGGCTGGATAGCTGGAATGGATACTTCAGTGGCTCTTTTGGGAGGATTAATGGTGTTCCCAGCGTTATTTGCTTTGTTGCCAGGTAAAGACCCTGCGGCAGGACCAGCGTTGGTTTTTGACGTGCTTCCAAAAGTTTTTGCTGAAATGCCAGGCGGGCATATCATTGGAGCTTTATTCTTCACCTTATTGATGGTGGCTGCTTTGACTTCTACTATTTCTATGTTGGAGGTTCCTGTAGCTTATTTAATCGATGATCGAAAGTGGGGTAGAAAAAGAGCTACTTGGACCGTAGGAATTGGAGCTATGATACTTTCTGTTCCTTCAGCTCTTTCTGCAATAGAGGGTAATTTCTTTGCGGATTTGAGCTTTAATTTCTTGGGGAATCCCTTAACAGGATTCTTCGGAATCATGGACTTTGTTTTTGGAACATTTGCAGTAATTGTCATCTGTCTAATGCTTGCGCTGTACACAGGATGGGCATCCAAAATCTCAGATTATGCAGATGAGTTAGCTTCTGGAGCACCTTCATTTAAGGGACCTTTCAGAGGAGCTTGGATTTTCTTTATTAAATATGTTTGTCCAATAGTAATCATTCTCTTGATTTTGAATATGGTCGGTGTTTTCGGAGCGCCACAAGCAGCTTAATTTATCCTAGAAATAATTTTAAAAGGGGCTTTTGCCCCTTTTTTTGTGAATTACTACTTAACTATTTTGATTTAGCATTCTTTTTGTTGTATTTGAAATGCATTTGTTTGTCATATAACTAAATTCAATGCGTGTACTTGTAGTCGATGATGATAACATTCATCTTTTGATTCTTAAAAAGATTTTTGAAAAATCTCAAGATGATGTGGTTCTGGCTCATAATGGATTAGAAGCACTTCGATTTCTTAGAGAGGATCCCCATTTCCATGTGATTCTTACAGATATCATGATGCCTGAAATGGATGGTATAGAATTCCTGACTCAATTGAAGAATAATTTGCTTTTCAAAAGCATCCCCGTGATTGGTTTCACTGCTGGGGATGTTGAATATTTTCGAAAAAATTCCCCGAATAAATTCGACACTTTAATCCCTAAACCCCATAATTTTTGGGATTTATACCTACTAGCAAAAGATAAGGCAACAAAAGATTTGAATTAAAATCTATTTTTTGGCAAGTGAATTGTTAATTTTTTCAAAACCTTTACGTTTTGTAAACTGAATCAAAACTCACTTTCATGAAAAAATTTATTCTACTCATTGCTTTTTTGGGTCTTGGCCTTTCGGCTTATGCTCAAGAATTTTCTCTAGGGCCTAAGTTTGGGCTATCATCTACCAAAGTAGATTTCGAGAAAAATAATTTTATTCCGGGGGATGCCGAGACTGGGTATCACGTTGGGTTATTTGGTAGACTTGCGTTTGGTGGTTTCTATATGCAACCAGAGCTTTTGTACACAAAGACAAGTGGAACATTTCAAATAAACAGCCCTCAGCCAGGAGGAAGCTCAGGCACGAACTCCTTTTCTGAGAATTTTAACCGATTAGATATTCCTTTAATGCTTGGGGTCAAATTATTCAAATTTTTTAGAATACAGGCAGGACCAATCGCAAGTATTGATATCAATTCAGACTTGAAAGATGCTACAGATACAGTTCAGAATGCAGATTTTAATTCGGCAACTTTAGGGTATCAGGCAGGGTTAGGATTAGATATTGGAAACCTAATTATCGATGCTAAATATGAAAGTTCACTCTCATCCTTGACAGGAAATATTGGAGGTTTTGAAACAGATCAGCGAATCAATCAATTCATCCTTTCCGTAGGATTTAAGCTTTTTTAAATTCTAAAGGATTCTAATAAAAATGCCCGTTTGGAATCAACCGAACGGGCATTTTTTATGAGTTGGTCTATTTATTTTTCCATCACGACTTGCGTTGGCTTTGCCAGTTCGTGAATAGGATCCAAATCTACCACGTAAACACTTCTTCCATGCGTTCCAACCACAAGGTCATTTTCTCGGTTTTGGATGGTCATGTCATAAATGGCTACGTTTGGAATGGCTCCTTGGAATAGATTCCAGTTATTGCCTCCATCCATCGTTATATAAAGTCCATGGTCTGTTCCTAAATACAGGATAGCTTCATTCACTTTATCCTCTACGATAATGTTGGTGGATTCATCTGGGAGATTTCCTTTGATCGCTGCCCAAGTCTTTCCATAATCTGTGCTTTTATACACGTAGGTGGCAAACTCATCACTACGATAGCCATTGAGGGTTACATAAACCAATCCTTCCTGGTGGCTCGAAGGTGCAATGCTGCTCACCCAGCGATCTTGAGGCAAACCAGCATTCAAGCTGGTCCAGTTACCACCGTTGTTTCGAGTGATCCAAACATTTCCATCATCCGAACCTGCGTAGATCGTTCCAAACTCCAATGGAGATTCTTCTACTACAGAAAGGGTCGCATAAGGAACGTTTCCGCTTTTTTGATTTTTTGTCAAGTCAGGAGAGATGCGCTTCCAAGTATTTCCTTGATCCAAACTTTGATATACATATTGCGAAGCCATGTATACGATGTCCTGGTTGTGGTAGCTGAGTTCAGCAGGTGTTCTCCAGTTGTATCGATTAGGAGCGGTGCCGATTTCATGACCTGGAGTGATAAACTTCCGCTGACCAGTGGTCTTATCGATACGGAAATACATCCCAAATTGGGAACCCGTATACACAATATTATTATCCCGGGTATCGACTGCTACCACCATTCCATCTCCTCCCATCAGCGATTCCCAAGGATCAGACGGATCATTGGTCGACTTACCAAACCAAACGCCGTTATCCTGCATTCCGCCATAGATATTGTAAGGTTTGGCATCATCTGTCATGATTGAGTAAAACTGTGAGATCGGCATCTGAGTATTCATGTGATCCCAAATCGCTCCTCCGCCATAGCTTCGGTAAAGTCCGCCGTCATTCCCCAATAAAATATGCTTGCTATCTGTTGGATTGATCCACATGGATTGGTGATCAGAGTGAGGTCTGCCAACTGAGTCGGTTCTGCTGAAGTTTTTACCTCCATCTCTGGAAACCAATAAGGGAACACCCAAGACGAAAATCTCATCTTCGTTTTCAGTATTTACCCGGATTTCGCCAAAGTAGTATCCATAAGAATTGTAAAGTCGGCTGATATCTGATTCAGAAACCTTTTTCCAAGATTTACCGGCATTCTCAGATCTATAGATTTCTGCGCCAATCACCGCACCATCAAACATAGCGGCATTTGCGTCAACAGCTTCACCATTGTAGTTGGCAATCTGTGAAGTGGTGATTTTCCCTGTTTTTAAGAGACGCTTTACTTCTTCTGCAGTGTAAATAGTGGCAAATCTGTTTGATCTTAGAAAAGTATCTAACCTTTTATCTTCAAGTCCTAAAGCTTCTTCCGTACTCATGGTTTTGAAATCTTCAAATTTCAAAGCGTTCTCATCTGGCTTTGCTCCACGCTGTCTTGGCGCTTCAGGCGCTTTGTCGGATTTAGCTTGGTTATCTAGCAAGGCATAAACCACATCTGGATTGCTCTGGCTAAAGTCAAAACCGATTCTTCCTACAAATTCGTCCTGTGGGAACCCATCCACTGATTTTTTCCAGGTATTTCCACCATCCTCAGATCTCCAGATAGATGATCCTTTTCCATTGCCAATGAAATCATGAGCCTGACGGAATCTCTCCCAGCTTGCAGCCAAAAGGACATCAGGATTTGAAGGATGAATTTTGATATCAATGATTCCTGTATTGTCATCGATGTAAAGTGTCTTTTTCCAAGTCTTGCCACCGTCGGTGGTTTTGTACAGACCACGCTCTTTATTTTTCGAATAAAGTCCACCCATTGAGCCTACCCATACGACATCCGGATTAGTCGGGTGAATTTGAATAGAACCGATATGCTGCGAATGAGGCAAACCCATCATCGTCCAGGTTTTGCCTGCGTCTGTGGATTTGTAGATTCCAGCTCCTGCATAAGTTGATCGGCTGGAATTGTCCTCACCGGTTCCAACCCAGAGAATATCATTATTAGATGGAGAAAGAGCCATATCGCCAATACCCAAGGCTCCTTGATGATCAAAAATTGGAGCAAAGGATTGACCATTGTCCTCGGTTTTCCAAACTCCGCCAGAAGCTGCTGCTACATAAAATGTGTTTTGATTTTGAGCGACTTCGATATCCACGATTCGTCCGGACATATTGGTCGGACCTACGTTTCTGGCTTTGAAGTCTTTCAGTGGAGTGGAGGAAAGCAGGGCTGCATGTTTCTCCATCGATTCGATTAATGCCTTTTCTGTAGTTGGCTTGATATCCTGAGCTTGAAGATTTGCTCCGGTAGTCAGTGCCAGGAATCCTGAAGCGATCAGAATTCGAAGGGTAGTGGTTTTTTTCATAGGATGCTTTTGATAAAAACGAATATAAACAATCGCGGGCAAACTCGGAGGAGATTGCCCGCTAGTGGATAAGTAGGGAGATAAATGGTTATTTCTGCACCAATCTTGTTTTGTAGAAAACGACATAATCTTTTTCTACTTCTTGATAATCTGGAGAAAACCAAATTTCTTCTTCTGAAACGAACTCGTAGACGAAACCCAATCCTTTAGGTTTTTCAATGATTGGGCTGACTGACTTTCCGTCAAAAAGAACGAGGCCATTGGTATTGACATCTGTCATTTTTTGATACCCGGCATCTTGGTCTTTTTTGATTAGATCAAATATGTCCTGATACTCCGCCTCGGTTAAGCCTCGACTGTAGTTGACCAGAAACCGGTTTTTTTCTGTTCGGTGAAAGGAATTAATTGCTCCACCATAAATATCCTTTGACTCGTATATTCCAAATTTATCCGAGTCTTTAGGTTCTTTTTCAATAAATTCCTGAAAGGGGATCTTTCGGATCGATGCAGGACTATCTAAGTTAGAAAAGTGATAGCCGTAAATCACGGGTTCATTTCGAAAAGCTACAAAGAGCGAGTCGTCTTTCCGTGCTAGTGCGGTAGAATAGCTGATGTTTAGATAACTTTTTTCACCAGAACTAAATTTTGAGGCTTTTGGGAAAGGCATTTCAGGAGAAAACTGACCACTTTTTAGATCAAGAACTTCCACTTTCCTGACTTGAGTTTGAAATTCTCTCCCCTCTACGCCGAACTCATCTGCTATTCTTCCTTCCCATGGATAATAAATCTTTTCACCATAGCTGATTAGCTTATTGGAATACGGAATAATCAAAGAAGAGCTGGGGTTAAAATCTGGAAGAAATGTCCGCGTCGCTTCCCCAGAGAGGGAGTAAAGGTAGAATCCTCGAAAAGCGGGAATTACTATCTCTTCACTATTCAAAAACCTTGGTAATCCTGATCTTCCTTGTTGATAGAATCCTGGCCCATCTCCTTTTTTAGTGTATTTATGAAGGATTGCTCCTTGTGAATTAGTAACAAAGAGGGTATCCGTCTGTTGGCCAATCAATAAAAAAGTCTTTCCATCTTCACTGATATCAGCCAAATACAAATTTCCAAGATAATCCACCACCAAGGAATCATAGATTTCAAATTCCAGAGTTTGCTCCGAAAGAGGAGTGATGAGGATTTTGGACTCTTTGCTCTGGCAGGAAAAGAGAGCGATAAACGAAACGAATATGATAAATGGGTTTTTCATTTTTGTACCAACCGAGTTTTGTAGATAATGGAGTAATCTTTTTCGGATTGAGAGAAATTGAGCGAAAACCAGATTTCATCCCTAGATATAAATTTATTTATATACCCCAGTTGTTCAGGTTTCTCAATGATGGGACTAATGTCTTTTCCATCAAAAAGAACCAAGTCTCCTTCGTTTTTTTCACCTGCGAGTTGGAACATTTTATCAAAATCTGTCCCTGCATCTGAGATTACTTGCTTAGCATCATCATCAGTAAGCCCGCTAAGGTAATTTATCAGAAACAAGCCGTCAGGCATCGGGATTACCTTATTTATAGTTCCAAAGAAGAAATCTCTAAAGTTGAATTGACCACTAATGGTTTTTTCCGAGGGATTTTTTTCAAGAAAAGTAGGGAATGGAATAGTTTTCACGGAAGCAGGGGTGTCCAAATTCGTCAGTGAGTATCCAAATAGTTTAGGCTCTGTTCGGAAATTAATAAAAAGTGTATCTCCTAGCAGTGCCAAATTAGAATAAAGCTCAAGTTGGCCATATTCTTCCGTTGCACTACTCAATTTGGAAGCTTGAGGAAAAGGAGTGAAAGATTGGAAATTTCCAGATTCTAAGTCTAGCACTTCAACTTGCTTTGATTTTTGCTGAAGCGCTAAGCCTTGCTGACCAAGATCTCCATAGCGACCTAAAAGACTCATGTAAACTTTATTTCCCTTCACAAAATGAGTTTCATTAGAAGGAATTAGCAATTGTGACATTCCGGTAAAGTCAGGATTATACTTCCTTAATAGCTCCCCTTGCAAAGAATACTGATAAATTCCCTGACTACTAGGAATCAAATAATTCTTATTATCAATAAATTTTGCAACCCCAGATCGATTGCCAAGGATATTTTCAGGTCCCTCGCCAGTTCGTTTATATTGATGTAGAATAGATCCGCTTGCATCAGTGACAAAAATACTATCAGTGTTTTGATCGATAAGTAGAAAATGAGATTCATCAGGACTGATATCCATTAGCGTCACATTCCCCAAATAATCTACCACCAAGGAATCATAGATTTCAAATTCCAGGTTTTGCTCTGAAAGGGGAGTGGTAGGAATTTCAGGTTCCTTGCTTTGGCAAGAAAACATCACCAGTGTAAGTGCAGCTAAAATTAGGAGTTGGTTTTTCATTTTTTTACCAATTGGAGTTTGTAAAAAGTGAGGTAGTCTTGCTCTTCGCCAAGGTATTCGTCATCTCGAAGGGCATAGAAAGGCTTTTCAAGAGACTCGATGTTAAGAATATGCTTAATGGAATTTGGAATGGTTATTTCATTTGACCAGACAGAATCAGCATTTATGAATTTTAAAATATGCCGTTGAAACTCTCCATATTTTGGGAAATTTTTTGGGTTTTTCAATTCATTTTGAGTAAAAATTTCCTCGCTAATCCCTTCAGTATAAGTGACGAAAATCCCATCGGGGCGAGGATAAAAACCTGAGATCCGACCATCTAGCATACGATACCTAGAGATGTATTCATAAGGCTTGGAGTGCTCTCCGTTGTCAAAGAAAACCGACGGAGAGAATGAAAAAGTCCTAATGTATTTGAATTCGTTAGCCATATCATAGATATGGATTAGAGGTTCATTATTCAAAACCAGATATAATTTATTATTGACTATTCCGAAGCGTAAATTTGCTCTTTCATAATATTTGTCAGTTGTATATCTAGAAGTCGAAGGCAATTTTATAATTGGTTCTGCTTCTCCACTTGTGAGATTTAGCTTCTCCAGTAGGAAATGATCTCTGAAGAAAAATGGATCATATTGATCTGCTCCATCCCTTCCAGGATACCAGGCGATTAGGTGGCCATTCCATGGTTCGAAATTTCTCCCAAAAGACATCCCCTCATTTGAGATTGACAGGAATGGCATATCAACTTGTTTACTCAGTGTAAGGTCAGGATTGAATTCATAAAGCCAGCTTAAGAAACTCATTCCATAGAGTTTTCCCCGTTCATCATAGCGCAGTGTCGTAGGATAAATTACTGCTCCGGGACCTTCTTTTGGATAAGATTGCTGATTTAGAATCTCACCTGTTTCGTCAAATTCTACTAGACTATTTGGTTTAAAATCAAAAATCACACCTTTTCCATTTCTGAATTCTCCACCACTAACGCTCCCCAGATAATCCACCTGAATAGAATCCAAAATCATCAGTTCCCACTCATTGGAATCTTCTTTTGCCAATGAACTCTTATCTGCTTCTCCACATGAAAATAGTGTAAGCGCAAGTGCAGCTATTTGTAAGAGTTGGTTTTTCATTTTTGTACCAGTTTGAATTTATAAATCCGAAGAAAATCCTCCTCTTCTTCTTCATTTGGAGCTTTTTCCATCCAGAGATAACCACCTCCCGAAGTAAAACCTGCTCGGTTTACGCCTTTTGGAAATGGAATTTCAGCTTCCAGTTTTAGAGTTTTTTGGTCAAAAATTAGGATCCCTTGTGGTAATTCTGCTTCCAGTTTTTCATAAAGTGCTCCCGCTTCTTCAGCTTTTCCTTGCTCCCAAAGTGCATCCGCCTCTTTCATTTTTTCAGGATCCATGCCAGGATAATATTGCGCTAAGATTTTCCCATCTACTAAATGAATATTTCGGATCGCTGGCGTACTCCCATTTAGGGTAACTGATCCTTCGGAAAACTCGGAAAAAGCCTTTGACTCCAATGGCTCATAACCGGGAATTGAAAAACTCACCATGGTATCAAGCACAGTTCCTTCAGGAGATAGGTCATACACATATAGCTTTTGCTCCGCTCCCAGACAAATGTAAAGTTTGCCATCTTTTGCCTCGAATGCAGGAGAATAGTCACTTTCATAGTAACCTGTACCATTTAAAAACATACTCCCTTCTTCAAAAGGAATGATTTCTTTGGCTGTATTTGATTCCGGATCGATAAGCTCTAGTGCCTTAAAAGAAGTATAAAATTTCATTTCCCCTTGGAAGCTGTCGTGAGATCTAACCGATTTGGAAAGCAGGTAATCTTTCCCATCTAGTTTTGTGGATTCGGTTGATTTACCTGGAAAAGTCATAAAACCCGCCATTCCGACGGACTCAGGGTGATCGATTTTTTGGATCATATTTCCTTCCAAATCATATAGAAAGATGCCCTTCATCCCCATCACCACGATTTGATCTGATTTAAACAAGCCGGGAACTTCCATCATAAACCCGTAAGCATCGGGAGTATCTTCTTTTTTAGAAAATCTAGATATAATTTCACCTTTTTCATCAGTGGTGATGAGATCGCTGCTGGCGAAATCATAAAACAGAAACTTGCTGGCATCAGGGCTTACATCAGCGATCAATGGATCTCCCAAAATCTCCAAATCCAAGGAATCCAATAGTTCCAATGTATAAGAAGGTGGAGCACTCTCTAAATCGCTTTCTGTGGATTTTCCACAAGAAGAGAACAGGCATACTGCTAAAATCAAAATAAAAAAAAATCGAGTTTTCATGCTATAGTTGGTTTGCCTAAATATAAAAAGCCAAACCGCAAACTAAAAGTAAAAACTAGTTTAAAAATCTGTTTTGCTAAAATCTTCTTTTTGATTCTAAGAATTAATTTAAGTCAAAAAAAAACCTTCGAGAGGTTGAACCCTCGAAGGTTGGTGATTAGATCAAGTTGCCATCGGCATCCCATTCCGCTACCCTTCCCCGATCCTCGGGTTTCAGGTAGAGGGACAAGTATTGCTCGGGGAGAGAAACGCCGTGTTTTTGCATTACTTCAGCTGGAACACCATCCCATACATTAGCTTTATTTCCCAGATAGTCCATGTATTTCCATCCGGCTTCAGTAGAGAAGAATCCCGTTGCAGCAAAATTCCGAACTAGGTTAAACCATTTTACTCCGCCTTCAAACTCAGGCTTTGCAGTGTCCGGCCAAGCGACATCATCAATGATTTCCATGATCTGATCTTGGTTGAGTTCTAGAAATGTCTTTCCAAACCGCTCATCCGCTTCGTAATCCAGCCACATCAAACCACCTCGCATAGGAGTCTGATTGGATGGCTGATCGATCATCATGAAGTCGATGAAGTCCACTGTTCCTACTTCGGAGGCAGCTGGGGATTCAGCATCTTTTGGCATTACGATATCTACAAGGATAGTCATCTTTTTCTTTTCTTCTTCCGTGAAAAAGTGCTCGGCCATCAGTTTTTGATCGCGAAGTACTTCCTCGTCAGTTCGACCTCCAATGGTACCACTTACTGGGGGAGGAGGGGGGATTTTTTGTGCATCGGGTGTACAATTGGTCAATAGTAGCCCCGTTCCGATTGAACCAGTGAATAGCAGTTTTAGATTTTCTCTTCTGTTCATGGCTTAGATATTTTTTTGTTTCAATTGCTCAATAATGAAATCTGATGTTCTCCAGCTCAAAGCCAAGATGGTCCAAGTTGGGTTCTTATCTGCCTGAGAAACAAATGTTCCCGCATCGACTACGAATACATTTTTACAATCATGTACTTGAGAATTAGAATTACATACAGAAGTCTTTGGATCATTTCCCATTCTGGAAGTGCCCACTTCGTGGATGATTCTCCCTGGAGCAGCAAGTCCGTATTTTGTATCGGCACCTGGTTTAGTTCCTAATAAAGTTGCACCAGCATTGGTCAAAATTTCTTCGAAGGTGTCCTGCATGTGTTTGGCTTGAAGAATCTCTTGATCGGTCCAGTTATAGTTGAATCGAAGTACAGGGATACCATATTTATCAACCACATTTGGGTCTATTTCGCAGTAATTATCATAGCGAGGGATACTTTCACCTCTACCTGACATTCCCAAGGTCGAGCCATAAAGTGAACGAATATCTTTTTTCAACCCTTCTCCATAGCCACCGTTGGGACTAGGCTTTCCAAACTCGTCTATCACGTACTTTCGCATGGTATTCATTCCCATTCCAGAGCCATAAGAAGGTTGACCCATTCCACCCCAATATTCGATGTGGTAGCCACGTGCAAAATCTAATTTTTTGTTATCGAGCCACCACGGAGTGTACATGTGCATGCCACCAACTCCGTCTTCATTGTATCGATCTCGATTAATTAAATCAGGCATGATTCCCATTCGGTCAGCTCCAGTTGAATCGTGTAAGTAACGTCCAAGAGTTCCGGAACTAGCTCCGATTCCATCGGGGAAAGCTTTGGATTTGGAATTCATGAGAATTCTTGAAGACTCACAAGCAGAAGCTCCAAGTACCACGACTCTGGACTTGAGCTTGTATTCCTTCATATCTACTTTGCTGACAAAAGAAACTCCCGTGGCTTTTCCGGTATCATCTGCAGTTACTTTTCGCACCATACTATGGGTGTAAAGATCCACTTTACCTTTCTTCATCGCAGGATGAACTAGGCAAGTTCCTGCAGAGAAATCTGCATAAGCCTGACATGCTCTGTTACATTGATTACAGAAAAAGCAAACACCCCGCTCGTTATTTATCGGTCGGGTAAGCATCGATAAACGTGATGGGATCATCGGAATTGCAGCTTTATCCGTTCCTTTTTTGATTAAAAGTTCGTGCAATCGAGGCTTTGGAGGTGGAAGAAAAAAACCATCCGGTTCATTATAGATGCCCTCTTTTGTTCCAAAAACCCCAATAAGTTTATCCACTTTATCATAATATGGCTTAACATCTTCATAGCCAATAGGCCAATCATCCCCTAAACCATCCATACCTCCTCGCTTAAAATCATTCGGCCCGAATCGAAGGGAGATTCTGCCCCAGTGATTGGTTCGACCACCGACCATTCTAGATCTGAACCAGTCGAACTGAGTTCCATTTTTTCGGGTGTAGGGTTCTCCTTCGATATCCCAACCACCGATTGCCGCATCAAAATCACCAAAAGGACGAATTCGAGTACCAGCTCCTCTTCGGATTGATTCCCATGGTGGACGTAGCTGAGTTCGATCCTCTTCTTTAGCAGGATCAAAGTCCCCACCAGCCTCTACAACTGCCACAGATAGGCCTGCTTCGGATAATATTTTAGAGGCCATTCCTCCTCCTGCCCCGGAGCCTACTATGATCACGTCATAAGCCTCTCCTGAATTTTTTATTTGAAAGCTCATTAGATAAATTTTTTTAACAAGTTATTAAGATAGGATAAAAAATTCGAGGATCGAAATTGATTTATAGAATTGATAATTTTCCTCTAAAATCGAAAAGGTGGATCTTCCTTTCTTGACAATAGCTAGAAATTGAATATTCCTCCAGTGAGTAAGAAAACCACCTTTTTATTATTGAATTTCGTGTTATTCTTTAAGTGTTCGGTAAGACCAAAAAGTGCTTTTCCAACATAGATTTCATCTAAAATCAGACCTGTATTCTGCATGGTTTCCCTAATGAAATCTTGTAACTCTTTGTTGGATTTCCCATATCCTCCAAATGTGTATTGATCCAAAATTTGATCTTCAATTTCAAAACTTGAAATAGGTGGAGTTTTTAACTCAAAAAATTCCAAAAGATTGTTGGATACTATTGGTACAGAGATTTCATTTTTACGCGCAATACTTACCCCCAATAAAGCTGTTGTCGGCGAATACATTTGAACTCCTGCCAATAGACCTGAAAAGGTAGTGCCAGTGGCAAAAGTTGTTGCAATTAGGTCTGGATTTATTTGCGTGTTTAACTCCTGAACTACCTCAGCATATGCTTTTATTCCCTCATGAGATTTTCCCCCACCATAGATAAAAAATGCGTTCTCTCCGGCATTTTTGAGTTTTGTAATTTCCTCTTCGATCCTTTGCGCTACCTCATCAGGAGTACAAATTGAATATTCAACTCCAGCTTGATCACAGATGCGTTTGTTTAGGGATTCTTGATGGATATGGGGATTGTTATCATAGAGAACGATTCTCAATTTGAATCCCATTTTTTTCGACATTAAAGCTAAAGCTCTATTGAAATTAGAATGAGGTCCACCTGCAGTTACAATATAGTTTGCCTTTTGATTTTTAGCCTTTTTCAAGATTAAAGCGATCATTCGGGCCTTGTTTCCCCCTCCACCTTCTGGGAAAAGATCTTCTCTTTTGAGATAAAAATTTGTTTCAGTCAAAGAGGATAAATATTGTGAATATTGAAGAGGAGTAGCTTCGATCATTTATTTATCTATTTGGTTGATATCCTTTATTCTTAATGAATTCATTAAAGCCTGGATTCAAAAGGATGGGACCTCCAACCTGAGTTAGCCTTGCTTCTGGTTGAGAATTAATCTCAATGATTTTTATTCCCTTATCAGTGAAGGCAAGGTCAATTCCTGCAAATTCTAAAAAATCAAAATGGTTAACAATTTCTTGAATTTGCTTATAGCAATTTTCCCAGTCAGGGAATTTAACCCCAGCTATCTGCTTTCCTGAATCAAGATGTTTAGCATACCAGCCTGGTTTACCGGAGTAGGTGTATGCCTTCGACATTTCTCCAGATTGTGGATCGATACTACATGCCATTCCGCCTTTAGAAATATTATCAACTGAGCTAGATAATGAAGTCCCAAATTTTTGGGCAATCATGAGGATTTCATTTTGACCAGACGCATTTTTATAAAAAGTGACTCGGGTGGTATTCAAGCAACCCGGGAAAACATCGGATAAAAATTGGTTGTTTTTCAATACATTATTTATCACAAAATCTTTTTTAATTAAGTCTTTTATAATCTGATCAAAATTTTCCTTGGTCAGCAAAAATATCCCTCTCCCTCCACCATCAGAAATTGGCTTAACTATCAGATTTCCGAATGCATCAAGGGCGGATTTTAGGAATAATTCTAAATCCAGTAATTTATTGGGAATCCCTTTTTGGAAAATAATGGATCCTCGAGAACAGAAAGCAAAAAAATCCGGGAGCCATTCTTTTTTATCTCCCAGTAGAATTGGGAGATAACTTTTGTAGTCTATTAAGGTGGAAATTGACGGGTGATTTATTGGGTAGAGCTTAGCATAATCGCGATCATTTAAAAAAGAGTTAAATCCAAATTTCTGGAAATCTAAGACCAAATCTGAACTAGGAAAAAAACCATTTTTAATTAAAATCTTTTTTCTTTCTTCCGCTATAGAAATCTTGATGTCTTTTAGAAACCAATTACGCTTTTTTGAACTCTTTCTTATTTCTCTTATTAATGCATTTTTAATTCTTGACCAGTTCATAGTTTAAGTCGAGAAGTGGTATAGTTTTTTTTAAGAATTGCTTTAAAAATAGACAGTAAATTGTAAAACAAACTCATTTTTTGTTATTTGAATACGCTAATTCCGATAGTTGAAAATTAGTTTTTAAAATCCCTGCGGTTGAATAGAAGTGCTATTGATATGAAATGAAAATAGATTTAAAACTAAGTTTGTAGATTTTGAATACTTGAAACAGGTGTTAGAGGTTAAAATTGAAGAGTTCACAGTCAGAAATAGAAATGAAATTGAAAGATAAAATTATAGTTAATTTTTGCCCAACGGGCATGGTCCCTACAAAAGCTTCAACTCCTCATGTACCTATTTCGCCTGAAGAGATTGTGGAACAAACCCATCAAGCTTATGAGATGGGAATAACTATTGCACATCTTCATGCCAGAGAAGAGGATGGTACCCCAACTTATTTGTCCTCCACCTATAGAAAAATTTTTGAAGGAGTTCGAAAACACTGCCCCGATTTGATTATTTGCGGAAGTAGTTCGGGAAGGAATTTCCCTGAGTTTGAAAAAAGATCTGAACTGCTGGAGCTTAAACCTGATTTGTGCTCACTGACTTTATCTTCCTTGAATTTTCTTTCTCAGGCGTCTATTAACGCTCCAGACATGATAATTGCCTTGGCAGAAAAAATGAATGACCTGGGAATTACTCCTGAGCTCGAATGTTTCGATTTAGGTATGATCAATTTTGGGAAATACTTAATCAAAAAGGAGATTGTTTCCGGTCCATTTTATTGGAATTTGCTTTTTGGAAATATTGCAGGTTTTCAGGCTAATTTCTCTCAAATAGGGACAGCAGTGCAGGAAATCCCAGAAAATCATTTCATCAGTTTTGCCGGTCTTGGGGAGTTTCAACTCAAAATGAACGCTATGGCTATAGCAATGGGATATGGGGTGAGAATAGGGTTGGAAGACAATATCTGGTGGGATACTAAAAAAACCATTAAGGCTACCAATTTAGATTTGGTTAAGCGTGTTCATGATTTAATGGAAATTCATCAAGTTGAGTTATTTGAACCTTTGGAGTTGGGTAATATGGGGTTTTATAATAAGTATACTCAGAGAAGAGCATCTAAGAATGTGCCTGTTTCTCAATAAATTGTATTGATGGAATTTCTTGGACAAGGTAAATCAATCAACCAAGTAAACCCTTTGGTTTCTGTATGTGTACCCACGTTTAATCATGCAAAGTTTATTAGGTCCTGTTTAGAAAGTATCCTTATCCAAGAAACAGATTTCCCATTTGAGATTTTAATTGGGGAGGATGATAGTACAGATGGTACACGAGAGATTTGTTTGGAACTTGCACAAAACCACCAAGATAAAATCAGACTTTTTCTTCGAAAGAAAGAAGATAAAATATTCTTATTTGGTCGTAAATCCGGAAGAGGAAATCATCTTGGTCTCTATGGGTCAAGTAGAGGAAAGTACGTTTGTATTTGTGATGGAGATGATTTGTGGACTGATCCATTAAAGCTTCAAAAACAAGTAGATGCTATGGAAAAATATACCTCAGCATCTATGTGTATTACAAATTCTTATTTGGAAATGAATCCTGGGCAAAACCCTCCAGGGGTACCGGATCAGTTTAAGGTTTTCAATAGAAAGTCTATAAACAAAGTCTTTTACATGGGGCATATTTCAAGTTGGATGTTGAGGAATGAGATGAGTGAACTCCTTTCCAACGAAATTGTAAAAAAGCCAATTCCTTTAGACAAGGTGATTTTTTCATTTTATAAGAAAAAAGGAGACATCGTATATCTTCCAGAGATTACTACTACTTACAGGTATAACCCCAATGGAATCTATTTGAGCCAATCTAAAAAGAAAAACCATCGTGCTCTATTCCGACATAATTGGTATTTGTTTAGATTTATCCATAAGGACCCCATGCTTTTTTTGAGGTCAATTATTTATAATTTGGGACGATTTTTTGTGAATTTTAATTGAGAGAAATAACTGGAATGGATAAAATAGAACAAACTAAAAAACTGATTCTTCTGGGGCATAGTGAAGGGGGAATTGGAGTATTAATGGATTTAGCTAGTGAGTTAAGCGGCGTCAATCAATTTGATATTGTAAAGAATATTGATTTGCCTGACTGTGTCTTCTCCCCTGAATTATATTCTATTCGCCATTTTTTTGACTTTGAATATGACTTTGAATCGAATGTAAAACTGGGTGTTCAATTTGGAGTTCATCATTCAAATGTTAAGTATCTTCTCTATTTCCATTTTTTGAAAAAATTCGGAATTGAAAAAGAGCGATATATTTCAATAAAACATCCAAGCTCCTATATAGCTCCTAGTGCAGAATTAGGTGGTGCATTATTTTTGGAACCACTTTCTGTCATTTCTTCCTATTCTAAGCTTGGGTTTGGAGTGAGTATCAAGCGATCTGCATCTGTGGGACATCATGTTAATTTGGGTGACTTTGTAAATATAAATCCACGGGCAGTTCTCTCTGGCTATGTCAATATAGGAATGGGTACAGAAATAGGTGCCGGAGCAGTAATTTCTAATAATGTGAATATAGGGTCTAGGACTCTGATAGGGGCGGGAAGTGTAGTCACACGAGATATTCCAGATGGTGTCATTGCCTATGGAAATCCCTGTAAGGTGGTTAGAGAAAATGAACGGTGGGCAAAAATCACCTATTAAAGAAACCAGCGAATTTATGAACGTTTTATTGACTAGCGTGGGTCGGAGAAATTATCTCATCGACTATTTTAAAGAGGCGGTAGCTCCTTATGGAGGCAAGGTATACGCAGTCAACAGTCATGAAAATGCCCCAGCGCTGTATGTTGCTGACGAATTTAGACTGGCACCTCCGATTCATTCCGATGACTACATTCCTTTTCTGCTGCACTTTTGTATAGAGAAAAAGATTGAATTGATTGTTCCACTTCTGGATAATGATCTTCCTGTTTTGGCTCAAGCTAAAAGACAATTTTCCGAAGCTGGAGTTTACGTTTTAGTGGCCGATTTAAATTTGGCCAAGTTAGCCAATGATAAATTTCAGACTAGTTTATTTCTCAAGCAGGAAGGGTTTGATACTGTTGGTAACTATTGTGATTTGGATTCATTCGTTCAGGCAAAAGAACGCGGAGAAATTGATTTCCCTGTGATCATTAAGCCTAGATGGGGCATGGGTTCTCTTTCGGTCTATCTTGCTAAAAATAAGGAGGAATTAAATTTTTATTTCAAAAAAGCAAAAGAGGAAGTACTAAATTCATTTTTGAAATTTGAAAGCAAGCAAGACCCCGATAAGGAAATCCTGATAATGAATAAAATAGAAGGAGAGGAGTATATGCTGGATGTAATCAATGATCTGGATGGGAATTATCAGCTTACTATTGTCAACAAAAAGTTATTGAGAAAAGCTGGTGAAACTGAAGCGGTAGAGACAATCCGTCATGAGGCAGTGGAGCTGTTAGGGCAGAAGATTTCAGCATATTTTCGACATCCCCTAGTCATGGATATTGATGTGATCGTCAATGATAATGGGATTTATATCATAGAGTTTAATCCTAGGTTTAGCGGGGGCTATCCCTTTTCCCATGCAGCTGGAATCCATTTGCCAAAGGTATTGGTACGATGGCTGAAGAAAGAGCGTTTCGACTCAGTCGAATTCCTTACTCCGAGAATTGGTACTAGATCAATGAAGGGATTTGTAATGATCGAAGCGAGAAAATTTACTGATTGATTTCTTGCTCGATATAAGGCCAGATTGTCTTAAAAACGATTTTATGACCTTCTTCTGTCGGATGGATTCCATCTGGAAGATTCAGTTCAGGAATTCCTCCCACATTTTCTAAAAGGAATGGAATTAAGGTGACATCTTTTTCTTTTGCCACTGCCGGATAGATTTCTTTAAATTCATTCGAATATTCCTGACCCATATTTGGTGGGATCTGCATACCGGCTAAAATAATCTTTGTCTCCGGAAATTTTGTGCGAACCTTATCTATCATCGCAAGCAAATTGCTTTTTGTCTCGGACAATGCGATTCCTCTCAACCCATCATTTCCTCCTAATTCCAAAACAAAAATATCTGGTTGATCTTCCAAAAACCAATCCAATCGACTCAATCCACCAGCAGTAGTTTCTCCTGAAAGACCTCCGTTAATCACTTTGTAATCCAATCCGAGGCTATCTACTCGCTGCTGAGTCAACCCTGCAAAAGCATCGTCTTCGTCGATTCCGTAGCCTGCGGTAAGACTGTTGCCGAAGAATAGAATGATTTTCCGGTCAGATTTGATTGCCGGAGATTCAGTTTCCTGGATTTCAGAAGAAGCGTTTTCTTTCTTTTCAGAAGAGCAGGAGATAATCCCAAAACAACAGATGAATAGAAGAAGAATTAGATTTTTATTGGAATACATAAAATGTCGGACTTTAGAAATATGTAATGCAAATATTGGGAAAAAGTTCAGCCGTACCTGTTTTTTAGGAGATTGTAGATTCAATTATTTCTCAGTTAAAAATAAAAAATCAGACCACTAATCCCATTTTCTACTCAATATTCCATTGAATTGCTGTTATTTAGCGGTTGACTGTTCATTTTCGATCATTTAACAAAGTGACTTCATACCCGTTTTTAAGAGGTGTGTTTACATAAAAAAATCAATGACTATACTTTCTATAAAAAACCTTAGTAAAACATATCAAAGCGGTAGCCGAAAATTGACTGTTTTGGATGAGGTGAATTTTGATATCGAAGCAGGAGAGACTCTTGCAATTGTAGGACCCTCTGGTTCTGGAAAAACTACCTTACTCGGACTTTGCGCGGGTTTAGATTCAGGTTCCACGGGATCTGTCAATCTCAATGGCAATGCCTTGGAAAAGCTCTCTGAGGACCAACGCGCATCCGTTAGAAATCAGAATGTGGGTTTCATTTTTCAAAATTTCCAATTGTTACCCACGCTCACTGCGTTGGAGAATGTGATGGTTCCACTTGAACTTAAAACGCGAAAAGATGCGCGTCAGAAAGCTCAGGAATTGTTAAATAAAGTAGGATTGGGAGACCGAGCTTCTCATTATCCTACGCAGCTTTCAGGCGGGGAACAGCAGCGGGTGTCTATTGCAAGAGCTTTTGCCAATGAACCAAAGATACTTTTTGCGGATGAACCCACTGGTAATCTGGATACTGAGACTGGTGAAATGATCGAAAAATTAATTTTTGACCTGAATAAAGAGGAAGGAACTACGCTTGTTTTGGTCACCCATGATTTGGAGCTAGCAGCAAAAACGCAGCGAATCATCCATATCAAAGGCGGTAAAATACAGGAGGACGCTCATGCCTGATTTTGGATGGATTATTAAGATGGCTTTTCGGGATTTCCGGAAAAACATCTCTCGCTTGTTACTATTTGTTTCCTCTATCGTAGTTGGGATTGCTGCTTTGGTAGCTATTAGTTCTTTTGGGGAAAATCTTACTGCTGATATTGATAACCAAGCTAAGGAGCTTCTAGGGGCCGATCTAGTCTTGGAAAACAGTAAGCCGGTTGGAGATCAACCGCTCGATAGCTTGGCTTTAGAAATGGCTTCTGAAGTTAATTTTGCTTCGATGGTCGCTTTTCCAAAAACCGGCGCCAGTCGTTTGACTCAAGTGCGCGCATTGGAAGGAGCTTTTCCGTTTTATGGATTCTTTGAGACGATTCCTGCTTCTGGAGATGCAGATTTCCGCTCAGGTGGAAAAAAAGCGTTGGTAGAAAAAACACTTCTAGCTCAATTTAATGCACAGGTAGGCGATTTAATCAAGGTCGGTGAAGTGGAATTTGAAATTGTGGGAGAGCTTCAAAAAGTGCCCGGACAGACTGGGATCACAGCTACGGTGGCGCCCGCAGTTTATATCCCTCAAGCTTATTTGGAAGAAACTGGCTTGGTACAATACGGGTCTCGAGTAAATTACAACAGATACTTCCTTTTTGCTGAAAACACGGATGTTGAGGCTTTAATTAAGCCATTTGAAGACGCTTGGGAGGTCGATCGAATCGATGCTGATACAGTTGAAGATCGGAAGCGCTCTACTGGTCGTTCCTTTGCGAATCTTTCCAATTTCTTGAGCTTGGTTGCGTTTATCGCATTGCTTTTGGGCTGCGTTGGAGTTGCCAGTGCCGTCAATGTTTTTGTCAAAGAAAAATTGGCATCTGTAGCAGTCCTTCGATGTTTGGGAGTTGCCTCTAGAGATGTCTTGTTGATTTATTTGACCGAAATCATCATCATGGGCTTTATCGGAGCGATTCTTGGAGCATTTTTAGGAACGCTTCTTCAATTTGTGTTACCTGCGGTATTTGCTGATTTTCTCCCTGTGGAGGTATCTTTTGGTATTTCTTGGCTTTCGGTTGGTTTTGGCATAATCACAGGCTTATTTGTCTCTGTTTTATTTGCCCTATTGCCTTTGTTGAAGGTTCGGAATGTCTCTCCAATGGCGACCCTTAGACCCGAAACTGCTGATTCGACCCTACTTAAGGATCCGTTGAGATGGTTGGTGATTTTTGGGATTTTGGCCTTTATATGGGGTTTTAGCTTCTATTTATTGCAAAACGTCAATTTGGCATTTGGCTTTACAGGGTTTGTAGTATTTGCTTTTGGGATTCTCTGGGGAGTAGCTCAATTGATTATTTGGGCAGTGCGGCGATTTTTGCCGATTTCATTTGAATATACCCTTCGGCAATCTTTAGCAAATCTTTACAGACCAAACAATCAGACAGTTTCCTTGATTGCGACGATTGGACTTGGAACTGCGATGATTTCCACGCTCTTTTTTCTCCAAAATCAATTACTCGAGGAGGCAAAATTTGCAGACAAAGAAGATCAGCCAAACATGCTGATGTTTGATATTCAGACTGCACAGTTGGGTGATGTCCGACAGGCGATCGAATCAAAGGGGCTTCCAATTATGCAGGAGGTAGCCATTGTAACCATGCAACTTGATGAGATCAATGGGATTGATAAAAAAGAGAATGAGGAACTCTCGGATGAAGAAAATTATTCGAGGTGGCTGTATAACCGGGAGTTTAGGGTCACTTACAGAGACACCTTAATCGACTCGGAAACACTGACTGAAGGAGAGTTGATTCCAGTTGGGGCTCGAGGAGACAGTATTTTTGTCTCATTCGAAAAGGGTTTTGGAGAGGGGAATGGAATAAAGATTGGAGATGAAGTGGTCTTTAATGTTCAGGGCAGACCTATTAAAACATATGTGGGAAGTTTTCGAGATGTGAAATTCAATCAAGTTTCTACCAACTTTCTGGTTCTTTTTCCGGAAGGAGTTCTGGAGCAAGCGCCTAAATTTCATGTCTTGATCACGAAGACCAAAAATGATCGCCAAGCTGCAGATGTACAGGTTGAGATCGTGCGGAGATTTCCAAATATCTCGATTATCAATCTTGGAGCGATCGTGGAGACCCTAGAGGAAATCTTGGGAAAGATTAGTTTTGTAATTCAGTTTATGGCCTTCTTCAGTATTGCAACTGGGATTTTGGTACTCATTAGCTCTTTGATCATTAGCAAGTATCAGCGGATGCGAGAAAGTATATTATTGCGAACGCTGGGTGCGAGTTCGGCGATTGTAAGCAAGATCAATACATTGGAATATTTCTTCTTAGGAAGCTTGGCTTCGCTTTCTGGGATCATTCTTTCCTTTGGTGCGACCTGGCTTCTGAGTGAATTCGTGTTTAATATTCAGTTTAGAGGAGCTTGGTTGCCAGCTTTAATTCTTTATCTGGCAATTACTGGTCTTACCATAGTGCTTGGCTGGCTGAATGGCCGAAAAATCATCAATCAACCACCAATGGAGATTTTGAGG
This sequence comes from Algoriphagus sp., assembly GCF_029254265.1. Taxonomy (GTDB): domain Bacteria; phylum Bacteroidota; class Bacteroidia; order Cytophagales; family Cyclobacteriaceae; genus Algoriphagus. The sequence continues at coordinate 71,773 of NZ_JAQWXX010000047.1, forward strand.
GGAAACTAAAAAATCAGAAAGCTAAAATGAGAAGTCTGAAATAATTGGAAGACTCGCAGGGATGCGGGTCTTTTTTTGTGATTAGAGGTATTCAGCGTTCAGAATTTCAATGGAAGTCGAGAGATTGGGAATTCATAAAAACCCTGCAGCGGGTATTTGCGATTAAAAAGTATCTTTAATTAAAAAAAATCGAAATGAAAATTTTTCTATCAGCGCTCTGTTTATTTCTGGTAAGTGTAACTTATTCTTTTTCCCAAGTCTACGTTGAAGAGGTTAACATCAACGAGTTGGATATCAACTATTGCGAATTGGTAGGGTTCAATAAGTACCTGCTTGGAAAAGTTAATATTACGATTGATTATGGACAGGAATACAAATTCTCAAAACTTCAACTCATCAAAGGACCAAGTGGGAAACCTGTGGAATTTGAGTCAATGGTGGAAGCACTGAATTTTATGGATAAAAATGGATGGGAATATGTGGATAACAAGGTGTTAACAGGTAGTAATGATGATGCTTTATCCAAGTATCTGCTCAAGAGAAAACTAAAATAAAATTAATCTGTCGAGAGTTTTATTATTTGATTCGATATTCAGACTAATTGGTCCGAATTTTATTGGAATTTAAAATATTTGCCAATAGTTTGCCAAAAAATGCAAAAACCCCTTCAAAATTGCTTCTGAAGGGGTTTTTTATACCTAGAGCCGGATTTCCCGATATCCGCTGCGCTACATCGGTATAAACTTCTCCTCCGGATTTTATCCATAAAAAAAGCTCCTTCTAGAAAGAAGGAGCTTTAGCAATGTACCCAGAGCCGGAGTCGAACCTATTGGATTTTGTTGTTTTTGAATTCCTGTCCTATTGCACAAATATTGCTATAAAAATACCCAAATAGACTATTATGACCACTTTTTGAAAATCAAACTAATAGCATGTAGTATCATGTGATTTAAAGAAATCCAGAAAATGTTTGCCAATGGTTTGCCAAAAATATAAATTTGGCAAACATCAATGAAATGGCGACAATCAAATTTCAGTTAAGAAGTGAGGCAAATAAGGCTGTTCCAATTTACTTTTATCTTTCTATGGGGAGAGGTTCATTTTTTAGAATACGAACAGGGTTCTCAATCCTCCCTTCCAATTGGAGCAAAGCAAAGGGGTTTCCAAAACAAAATGATACTGCCAATAAGAACACTGAGTCAAATCTCAAATCCTTGGAGAAGCATCTTCTTGAATGTATTAATGAAGCTCAGGCAAAAGGTGAGGAAATCAACAAAGAGTTTCTTGAAAGAAAAACGGACGCCTGCTTCCATCGGGAAATACAAACCGATGTATCTCTTGTTTCCTATCAGGTTCAATACATCATTGATCATGCTGATACAAGAAAAATCCAAGGGAAAAGTAAGATTGGCCTTGCACCTAATACCGTAAAGAATTACCAAACATTTAAAAATATTGTCCTCGAATTTGAAAAGTCAATAAAGAAACCTCTTCGGTTTCGTGATCTATCTCCAGAACTTGTCGAGAAATTCAAGAATTGGTTGTTGAAGAAAAAGGGGTATTCCGTTAACCACGCAGGAAAGTCTCTTGCATTCTTGAAGAGTGTTTCAAAAGATGCGGAAAAGCTTGGAGTGGCCATTCACCCTAATGCTTTGAAAATAGAAGCGTTTACAGAATCTAATGAGGATCGATACATCGTCACCCTATCTTTTGATGAACTTAATCGAATTGAAAAAGCAGAATTGACTAGAGATGCTTTGATCAATGCTAGAATGTGGCTTTTACTTGGATGTGAACTTGGTCAACGGGGAGAAGATTTGATGAAAATCAGGCTGTCAGATATCCGAACAACCCTTGATGGTCAGCTTATCGATGTCTATCAGCAGAAAGGTAAAAAGCATGTTTCAGTTCCAATTACCCCTAGAGCGCAGCGAATTTTAGCTCAGGGGTTTCCTGAGAAAATAGCGTTGTCAAACTTCAATGATTATATCAAAGATGTATGTAAGGAGGCAGGGTTGGATGAAATCACGGACGGAAAAAAAATGGATCCTGAAACCAAACGAAAAGTTTTCGGTAAATATCCTAAGCATGAATTAATCACCTCTCATGCCTGCCGGAGATCCTTCGCTACTAATTATTACAAAAGAATCCCAACGACAGTAATTATGGGGATTACTGGTCACACTAAAGAGAGTACCTTCTTACAATACATTAATAAGCCAAAGGATAAGGACGAGAATGCGAAGTTGTTTTTAAGTTATTTGTAGAATTACCCAATTTTTCATTTGCATCTAGAATCGATTTCCTTGTACCGCTTTAAATACTCTTCATAAACCCTGTCCTTAGCATCTTGATTGTCTCCAGCAAGTTTACTTTGCTCAACATACCATTTATCAGCATTCAAATAATCCTGAGTACATTCCTCACTATCCACACAAGAAATAAAAGTGACTAGGACCAGCATAATAATAAAACATGACGATGCCAGATGAATAAATTGTTTTTTTACGCCAAGTTGTAATTTCCACATAATCAAATTATTAATTTGATAACTCAGGGGACTTAGTTTTCTTTCTTTCATTTTTCATCATTTTTCCAGCCTTTCCTATTTTAGACCAACCATCTACCAAAAAACTTAAACTCCCTATTCCTCCTACAATTGCAATTACAGGGAATGCCCCTCCCGTGGCTACTGTTGCAATTATTGTAACAGCTCCAATGCCTAAGCTTAAAAGACCACTATTTGAAGCCTTTATTAAATAGTCTTCTGGGTAAATAATCGTTAAAGAAGGGGCAACAGTTTGAAGCGGATTAGAAAATACTTCCCCTTCAACTTCTCCCAAACTTTCCCCATTCCCATATTCTACAGGAAAGAATTTGGAAAGTTTAGCATACTGAGCCTCAAATTGAGGGTCAAATATCTCAAAAAATATTTTTTCAATTTCTGTAAGTTGTATTACACCAGATTCAGTGTAAATCTCTTTTGCTCCTATTGCAGAAATAACTGTTACAATTTCAGTTTTTGAAGTTTTGATTTTTGCTTTTTGGGCGAAGGTATTTCCCATAACAAAAAAAAGAATCATGATACTTAGAAAGGTAAATTTTGATTTCATCACGTCATAAATAATTTAATGGCTAATTTTTCCCAAGCGTAAAGAAATAAAAACTTAGTGCCTGAATACTAATTTCAAAGGAATAAAATTAAAAGCATAAAAAAAAATACCCTGCACAGGGTATTTTTAATATTTGAATTTGGATAGCCTTTCAATGATTTGCCTTCTTAACCTCAATGGAAAGAGAACTTCACAGCTTTCTCCATAACTGAAGATTAGGGCCTCTAATTCATTGTTTGGAATCACTTCAATTCGAACAACTAGACCATCCTCATTTTCTGAAATTACCTTTTGGCTTCCATGAATTGGTTTAGTTTTAATATAAGGTGCCTGCTCGGGAGTGAATTTTAATTGTATTTCAGTTAATACTCCATTGGATGGTCTTGAAACACCGATCATATCATCAAAATATTCATTCCAATTGTACAGTATGTTTGGTGTGAATTTATTGCTGCTAAATTCAATTGAATCGATCCTATCTAATGCAAGATTCGTCAATGTTTCAAAACCATTAACCTGTCCAAAAAGAAACCACCTTTGGTTGTATCGCTTCAGGAAATAGGGAGAGAGGTCAAATTCAATTGATTTCGATGATCGGAAGCTTTTATAGGTTATGATTAATTGTGTGTCGTTTTTGATGTAGGCGATTAATGGATTAAGGAATTCCAGTCCTTTCAGGAACGGATTGTCTTCAAATGCTATGATTTGTTTGGTTTGAGTGTCCAGGTCAAACTCTTTATCCAGCTTTGGTAATAATTCCTCCAACTCTTCTAATTGATGAAGTCCTTTAAACTGGAGTAGAGTGGAAAGACTATCCCTAATATCTTTGACTAAACTTATATCTAAAGCTTGGTTTTTAATGGAAAAGTTTGGATCATCGTATCGAATTCTTTTTGATTGTCCCTCTTGTTCACGGATAATGGGAGCTCCCAAGTCAAATTCCAGATAGTTCAAATCCTTGTGAAATTGTGTTCTACCTATGGGTTTTAGACTCTTTTCATCAAGTTTTTCATTAAGTTTTTCAAGGAGAGAAGTAAGAGTAAACCTTGCGAACCCATTTCTTAAACATTCATCAAGAATCAAAAAGCGGGTATATGCATTTTTATTTTCTGCCATTTCCAAAGGTGTTCACGCCTAGTGAACAAGTAAGCTATAAGTTTGTACTGTTCTATCAAAGGAGAATGTGAGAAAGCTCAGTAATTCAAAAGGTGATTAAGGAAGGCGAACCTAGTGAAATTACAGACAATAGAAATTTGGAATTTAGATGACTATGGAAGAGAGATTAGAGAGAAACTGGAAGAGAGTACTGAGTTTGAGAGGTAACATCACTGATACTGATTTAGCTAGCTTTGTCGTTTTTCTACTTTCATTTAATTATAAGCATCCTGTGGTTTTCAGTGAAATGAAAAATTCATTGGCACGGGAGGTAGATGTGAATTCTTTTTTAAAGAATGTGATTTCACAATTCTGTCGTGAAGACAAAATTGATGAAAGCCTGGAAAGGAACATTGGAAATCTAGTACAAGAGCATGGTTTTGTACTTCGACAAATAATCATCGACTGGGAATTTCTAGAATTATCAGAAAAGGAATATGATATAGCGTTCGATTATATTTTTGAAAAGATTAATACCACTGCTGGTAAATTTGGGGCATTTTCGACTTCTGGCTCTTTGCGAAAGCTAATTCAAGAATTAACTCCAAAGGATTTGTACTCTGCCTTGGATCCAGCTTGTGGGTCTGGCTCATTATTGGGGGATTTTCTTTCTAATGGTGGCCAGCGTGCTTTTGGTCAGGATATAAATGCAGGTCCTTTGAATTTTGCTAGACTTAGGTTTTTGGACCATCCTAGCGTCAATTTATCGTTGGGCGACAGTTTGACTTCTGAATTGTTCAATGGCAAAAAGTCAGATGTTGTATTGTGCAACCCTCCATACAACTTGAGAATTGATAGAGAGCAACTTTACCAGATCAATGAATCTTTCGGAGAGGGTTTGATTAGGTCAAGTTCAATAAATCTTGCTTGGGTAATGCTAGGGTTACATTACTTAAAGGAAGAGGGTACAGGGATTTTTGTGTTACCGGTATCTTCATTAAGCAATTCTGTTGATTATGATGTTAGAAAAAGACTTGTAGAATCTGGTCAAGTTCAGGCTATAATTTGCCTTCCAGGCAACATGCTCTTGTATTCAAGTGTTCTTGTTTGTATTTGGGTTGTCAAAAAAGTCTCATCCACAACTCATAGAGATGTTCTACTTATTGATGCCGCTAGTCAAGTGAGTGCTCAAGCAAGGAATCTTACTACCATTGATACTTCAGTTATTTCAAATATTGGGATGTTAGTAGAATCATTTAGGCAAGGTGAAGTCTTGACTAAATCTCCTGATTTTGACTTTGTAGTTGCAAGCCAAATTGAAATTGAAAACCAAGAATATTTTTTACAACCTAGTAGATTTCTTGATTGGAAAGAAATAGATGGGCCTAGTTTCATGCAATATGTTGAATTAGGAAGTGTCCTATCTCGACCATCTTTTATTCCAGCCGATGTTCCTCAAGTAGGTGTGAAAAAAATTAGTGTTCAAAATTTGAATGGATCACTATCAAAGGCATTTATTAATTATGAAGAATTAACTGGAGGTGGTAAAAGACCGATTTTTATTAATTCTGATCAACCAATCCTTTTAATTGCCAGAATTGGTAAAAGACTTAAACCAACAATTCTTTCAAATTATCAAGCTCTAGTTTTTGATTTTGTAAATGTGTTTTACTACGAGGTTGATACGTCCAAGGCGATTATAGAATATTTAATTATTGAGCTAGAAAAGCCATATGTGCTTTCTCAAATTGATCGGTTTCAATCTGGAGCTACTATACCTTCCATGAGAAGAAAAGATCTAGAAAGCTTAAAGATTAATCTCCCTTCGCTGGAAGATCAAAAGAATGCTGTTGATGAGGAAAAGCAAATGCTAGTCCGAGTTGCAGAGAAGGAATTACAGTCTTTAACTGAAAAGATTGGTCTAGAAAAAGCAGATGCAAATAGCTTTTTGAGGCATAAAATTGCTGGTCCGCTAAAGAATCTAAGGGGAGCTTTTAGTAATATTAATTTGATGCTGGAGGAACATGTGATTTCTCAATTTCCGGAACTTTTAGATAAAAAGATCAATGATAAAAGGACTAAAACCTTTAAAGATTATCTGGAGATTTTTGAAAGAGACTTAGAGAAAGTCACAAAACTTATAAATCAATCTAGTGATGAGTATGCCATTGAAAATAAAACATTAGAAGAGGTAGAATTAATCTCTTTTATTGAGAACTATGTAGGAGAGAAAGAGGGGACGGAAAAAGGAGTAAGCTTCAAGACGTTTATTGATAGAGATGTACTTGGTGAAGCTGATGCGGTGGATATTGTGATATTGTCAAATGGGGAGCTACTTAGTGATCTGCTGGATAATCTAATCAGAAATGCAGTGATGCATGGATTTAAAGGCTTTGTAGGTAAGAAAGAGATACACTTTACCATCTTGCCTATATTGGTAGAGAACATACTCAAGGTTCATTTGAATGTTTCCAATAGTGGGTATCCTGTAGGATCATCGTTTACTATTGAATTGTTTTCAAAGCAAGGAGCCAAGACTGGGAATAGTGAAGGAAATGGGTTTGGACTTTGGTATGTCAAAGAAATCATGAAGAAGCATAATGGCGAGTTGAAGTTTACTGATGAATCAAGGCTGGAAAGTGATATAGAAAATTCAATGGTGACAACCTTCGAATTGATTTTCCCAATCAAAGATTTAAAAAAGAATTATGGCGAAATATAAAGTGCTCTGGTTTGATGATGAATGGGAAGAGCTTGAAGAGATTTCAGAAAATGCTCTTGATCTAGATATTGAATTAATTGGGGTTTCAAATGCAAGTGATGGATTGAGCATACTTCAAAACGACCTTATGAATTACCAGGGGGTTATTTTGGATGGGAAATTCTACATGGATTCTACCAAAACAGGGGATGAGATAAATGATGATGCTTTTGGGGAAGTAGCTCGATTTCTTCATGATATTCATACACGAGGGGGAGTTTTGCCTTGGTTTATTTTATCTGGCCAGCCAACTTTTGTTCATGAAGTAAATACCAGTGTTAAGCTTTTGGGTATTTCTTCTTATGGCAACGGTAAAGTCTTTGATAAAAATAAAGATGAGGACAAAGAGTTGTTTGAATTGTTGGTTCAGGCTATTGATGCTGCACCAATGCTGAAAGCGGTTATGAAACATCGATTGGTTTTTGAGGCTTGTGAAGAATCGTATTTGGGCAATCAGAAAGAAAGACTTTTTGAAATGATCAAAAATCTTGAGCTAAATGGCCAGAAGAATTCGGAAGATCTTTTTACTCCGCTTCGAAAGATTTTAGAGAAAATGATAGATCGGTTAGTTGAATTTGGGGTTATAGCCGACGATCTAAGCTTGAATGATCTAAAATTCTTCTCTAAAGGAAAGCATAAGGATTATGAATTCCAGGGTGAAATATTCCCGCCGCTCATAGCACACCTTTTTAATTCAGTTATAGATGTCATTCAAGATGCTTGTCACTTGAAGGAAGATCTTAGATTCAAAGTGGATGAATTTATCAAAGGTTCAAGAACTTCTTATTTGTATCAATCTACCACATTAACCATTTTGGATTTGATCATCTGGTTTAAATCATATGTTGATGATTTACCTTCTCCAGAAGAATGCAAGAAAAAATGGAGTAAAATAAGCATTGAAGTAAATGAAAAATTAGGATGGATTCATGGAGAAATAAACAGCGTCAAGGATGCTTGGGGATCCTTTATTAGCGAGGATGGTACCATTCGAAAGTCAGTTCCTCCTTACAAGATGAAAGGCTTTCAACAAGGGGAGATAGTTAGAATAACACTCAAAGAAGATAATCAGGACCATATTAAAGATATAGAACACGCATAAATGATCACCAGAGGATTAAATTCATTTACAACCAATTCTAAAAGAAAATGCATATTAAAAATTGGATAAACGATTTTTTGAATGAAAGAGGGGAGTTTGAATTTACTGGTGAGCCAGTCTACCAATATAAAATAACCGATGAAGAATTTTCGGAATTGAAGGTTGCGTTAGAACTTGACCTAGATGAGCTTTGTGATATCGAGTCTTATTCTTTTACAACAGGCATAGTTCTGTATTGCTGCGAATGGTGGAGAAGGGAATATGAAGGGAGTAACTGGTCATGGACTCCGATTTTTGAAAGCTTAGGAGCAAAAACTCCAAACCCACAACTTCGAAACAAAATTGTCGAAAAAGGTTTAAAAAGGCTTAAAAGACCAATACTTCAGTCTCAAGGCGGAGAGAATGAGTACTTGGGCACTATTGCTTTTGAAAGTGGAATACCTAGAAGCTTGTTAATTGAAGATCATTATTTTTCAAAGGTCATTGCAGATGGATATCTTGAATTTTTAGAGTTATCAAGTTTCGATTTGACAGAATTACAGATTGTTGAAGAAATTTGTTCAAGGAGAAGAATACCAGTTACTTATAAAAATAGATACTTCTATCAGCTGATAAAAAAGGTTGTAGATGAGTTAATAAATTTGAATAATCGTTTTGACCTCAGATCACTTAATAACCCTGTAGAGTATTTAAATGAGAATTATCCCGAGTGGAAACACGAATTTCCAATTGCCCCTGATAGTGAAATAGCAATAAAATTCATAAATCAATTACTCTCCGATACATCCAGAAATCGGGATGTTGTGCCTCTAAATAGGTTGCATATTAAGTGTCGCTTGATCAAATTAGAAGATTCTTATTCTGTTCAAAAGATTTTTAATCTAGAAGAAGGAATCATAGATCATACGGTACTGGGAATAACCAAAGATGAATGGATGAATTTGTCTGATGTCCTGGAAATTTATTCTGAAAACGGAAATGGAGATCAACGGTGCTTAGGCAGTCTCTATAAAATCTCCAAAGAAGGAAAGTTTAGTTCTGGAGGTTTTTATAATATGATTTTATCAGAATCAATATTCGACACCCAAAAACTAAAACTTGAGGACCCGATCTCATCAAAAAGTATCGATTTAAGAGTAGATTCACCTAATTTATCTGATAATGAAAACCCTATTTTTTTCAGCAAAGTAAATGAGGATTGGGAACTTAAATCTGTTGGTTCCTCAAGATTAAAGGCTAGTACGTATCGAGTATTATTAAAAGACACCTATTCTCCAACTAATTATGAAAGCGAATTAAATTATAGGGAAGAGGGGGTTAATTTATTTCAAATAGAGGAACCTTGTAAAATAACGGATGGGTATAATCGATTCTCTATCAGTTTTACGAATAAGGAAGAGGAAATAAGGTACCATATTCTTCCATCAAACTCCCATTCAATCCCATATTACCCTAATAAGAACAAGGAGATTTTTTTAGGTATGCCCCGAATTTATCAAGTAAATTCTAGTGGAATACTGCTTGAAAGGGTACGTCATGGGATCGAGTATTTAAACTCTAGCGGTGAATGGAAACCTCTAATTGATAATATTTATGGAAAACTGAAAATTAGAAAAAGAGATTCAACAGGAACAACAATGTTCAATCTTTCAATTAATGTTCTTCCAAAAGATTTTCGAGTTGAGTTCCTCCCAGGAAAAGAAAAATCTCAAGTAGTCTTATTTGGCGCTAACCAATTTAAGAAGTCAATCGAAACAGCTACGAATTCTTCTATTGAAGATGATATTGTCGTATTTCATTCCTCATATCAAAACCAAGAGGATTTTTTTGTTTTGAAGCTTCATTCATCTTATTCATTAACTCCTGTAAAAATTCAATTTCCAATTCCAAAAGACATTACATCATTTAAGGATGAAGAAGGCAAACCTATTCCTACTGCAAATAATGTTTTTCTTGGAGGTCTTTTTGGGAAACGATTTATTACAAACAACCTCAAAAGCACAAGGCAAACTTGTTGTCTGGTTATCGCTCTTAATGACCCTAACATTTTTAAACAAATAACATCAAATTTTTATTTTGAATTAGAACCATTTGGTACTTATGAGATTCCATTAGTGAACCTAAAAAGACGTATTCAAACGCTCTTTTCAATTTCACCAAATAATGATTCTTTTGTTAGTTTAAGATTTGGTAATCAAAATCTTATAATTAGGCAATTTGATTCAAAACCTTACTTTTTGGAAGATTCTTTTTCATTTAAAAAACTAGTAGAGAGTGTAAATGCATTTCGATTAGATTTAGCCTTTAATAAGAATTCGGGGTCTTTTCGAGAACTACAAGTGTCATCTGAGGGATTATTGGTTGATAACTCAATAAACGATGGTTTATGGTTTATCTATCCTAAAAAGGATTCTGGAAACTTTTTTTGTCCTGTTGTCTGGATAAAAAGTTTTAATGCTAAGTCTTCAGATCAGCTTTCTTATTTACATGAGGCAAGTCTTGTTCGTGATTTCAATGACAGACAAGCTGCACTAATAAAATTACTATTAGAGCTAGTTAAGGACCCTGGAAATAGGGAGTGGAAACAGTTGGCGGAACTCTTTGAAGAAACGGAACACATACCATTGGCAACCCTTGATATTTGGAAAGCTTCTGCTAAATCCAATACCATACTTGCAAGTATGTTTTTTATTATGTCTGAAAAATTTATCCTGAGACTTACGGATGAATTTTCCATTTTATGGAGGACAGTGAAAATATCCGAGTGGGATTTAGCTTTCGAATACTACAGAAATTATATTGAAAATTTAGGCTTACCTGATGAAATTTCTAATGAAATAATTTTCAAGAAACTCGAATCTATCAATTCAATAATTGGGGTAATGACTGTTAAATCTTATTTGGAGAAAGAGGCCCAGCCAATACCTTTACAACTTTATGATTATTTAATAAATGAAGAATTAAATGGTTCTCATGGTAAACGAGGTCTTAGGTCAAGGAAGATAGACCAAGAGTGGCCAGATCATTTAAATGTTGAAATTAGACTATGGCTTAAATTTATACCCCTTGAATTCAAGGATATATTTAGTAATGTAAATTCTTACCAAAAAGCTGTAGTGTTTCTGCCTGTTATTTTAGCAGCTTCAACTGTTAACGATGAGTTTACGATTGAGGAACTAGCAGATATAAAAGTTAGATTTTTAATAGAGCAAATAAAGGATTTCGATTCAGAGTGGTTTGAAAAGATTTTTGACTTTACTCAAGGGTACCTCTTGACAAAAAAAATGCAAAATGGAAAATAAATACTATAAAGAGATTTTTGAACAAGTAAGTGAAAAGGCAACAAGAAGTACTCTTGGGATTTTGTCTCCTAAATCAGAAGCTTTAAGAAGGCATTTATCAAAGACATTTTCCGCAAATAATCGGTCAGGCCGATTAATTTCGGATCCTTTGTTTGAAGCAACTTTCCCTTGGCAAAAAGGAGATAAAACTTTCCATCAACTTCGTGGTAATCTATTAATAGATTCTCTTGTAACCTCTCTTGATGCTAGTCATAAAATAAAAATAGGTGATTCAGACCTTGACCTTACAAACCAGGCATTAAAATCAGACTGGTATCCGTATTGTCACCAAATTGATGCTTGGAAAAAATTGGCTGAAAAAGAACCAAAGTCAATAGTGGTGACAAGTGGTACAGGCTCTGGAAAAACAGAGTGTTTTATGGTACCTATCTTAAATGATTTAGTTGGACAATATGAAAGTTCAAAACAAAAGTTAGAAGGTGTTCAAGCACTATTTGTATATCCTTTAAATGCATTGATAAATAGTCAGAGAGAGCGCCTTTTAGCATGGACTTATAATTTTGCTGACAACATAAGGTTTTGTTTATACAATGGAAATACCCCGGAATCCTTAAAAAAGAAAGACTTAGAATTCTATCCTAAGAATGAAGTGCGTGATAGGAAATCATTATGGGACTCACCGCCCCCTATTCTTATTACTAACCCTACAATGTTGGAGTATATGCTCATTCGGCAAAAAGATTCCCCAATTCTTGATAAATCTAAAGGTAAATTAAAGTATATAGTTCTTGATGAGGCTCATACCTACATAGGCTCAGCGGCGGCAGAATTGTCTTTATTAATTAGGAGGGTAATGGAGGGGTTTGGAGTTTCATCCAAGCAAATCAGATTTATAGCTACTTCTGCCACTATTGGTTCAGATGATTCTTCAAAAGAGACTTTGAAAAAGTATCTAGCTGATATTGCAGGTATTGATGTCTCCCAAATTGAAGTTATCGAAGGGTTTAGAGAAATCCCTAAACTTCCGAATGTAGAGAAAACGATAGTAGATTCTTTAGGCAATCTAGTTGAGTTACCACCAAAAGAATTGATTAATAAATTAAAGTTCCATGAAATTGCTAGGGCAATTAGAAATTCTCTAGCCACTCCAAAATTAGTCTCGGAATTAATTTTAGAAGTTGAAAAAAAAGGATTTAAACTTTCAGAGCTGGAAGTTTTAGAGTGGTTGGACCTATTATCGAGGAAAGATCTATTAATAGATGATATAAGTTTCTTGCCTCTTCGGGGCCATTTCTTTCAAAGAACAATGTCTGGTCTTTGGACCTGTTCTAATAAAAACTGTTCTGAAAAAATGGGGTCGGCCTTAGAAGGTACAAACTGGAGCTATGGCATGGTTTATACCTATCAAAAGCAGCAATGTAGTTGTGGCTCGCCTATTTACGAACTGGTATTTTGTACAGAATGTAATCATGAACATTTGGAAGCTAGACAGGGAACGACCAATGGGGAGGTTGTTTTCACTCAAACTTTGAGTAGTATTTTCGATGAGTTTCAATTAGATGCAGAATATGATGATGAAGACAATTCTGATTCAGATGTTATTGCTTCAGAATCAAGGGTGACTTTTGCAACATCTGAAAGTGAAACCACTACTCCAATTAGGATAGATTCTTTTGGCAAGCAAGCTTTGCACGATGTTAATACTACCAAAGTATATAGGTCTTCATATAAGTGTTCTAGTTGTGGAAATCAGGGGAGAGGTGAAAAAGATCCTTTCAGACATTCATATTTAGGAATGGCTTTCTATTCTAGCAATGTTTTACCTCATTTACTAAGAAAAACTGATCCCCACATAAACCCAAAGAATCTACCTTTTGATGGTAGAAGGCTAATAACGTTTACAGATAGTAGACAGGGTACAGCAAAGATGGCAATTAAGGTTCAGCAAGACTCTGAAAGGATGAAAATCAGAAGTTTGATCTTATCCATAATTTCTAAAGAGATAGATTCTCATCGATTAGATGATTTGAATGAAAAGATTTTCAAATTAAAACCCTTAGAAGATCATCCGGGAATAGTTGATATTATAAAGGGTTATCAAAATGATCTTGAATTTTTGAAACCCGAGCCCACACCATACTCAGAGTTAAAAAGGAGTTTAAGAGAGAATGCTGAGATCAAGGATCATATTTTTTCATATTATAGAGATTTAGCTCCACTAATTTTTGGAGGATCAGAGGGTTTGGATAAATATATTGAGCTACAACTGATAATAAATTTCAGTAGAAGACCTAAAAGGCTAAATTCTCTTGAAACATTAGGTCTAGTTGAGATAGTTTACCCAGATCTAGAGAAAATTAAACAAGTTGAGGCTGAATGGCTGAATCATAAATTAACATTATCTGATTGGAAAGACTTTCTGAAAATCTGTATTGATCATCATGTAAGAAATGGAATATTTGTAGATCTAGACACTTATCTGCTAAGGTGGTCAGGAGGTAAATTTTCTCCTAAATACTTGGTGAATCCTCACGAGAAATCTGGGTCAGTACATAAGCCTTGGCCGCAATTCAGAAAAGGAAGACCTCTGCATAGATTGGTTATTCTTCTTTCAGCTGTTTTGAAAATTGATATTGAAAATCCAACTATTAAGGAAATAGATTTGATAAATCATTTCCTGGAGGCAGCTTGGGTTGACTTGGTGAGGAATTCTGGTATTTTAACGCCTGCAGGAGAAGGGTATCAAATGAGCCTCAAGAAGATGTCTTTTGCTATCCCCAAAAAAAGGTGGTTTTGTCCAGTTACACATAGAGTTCTAGATACAACTTTAAAAAATTACACTCCCTACATTAGTAAATCAGAACATGGTTTTGATAGATATCAATGTAAACCTATTGTCTTTCCTACTATCCCAATAAAAAGCCATCAACTAGATTCTGAATGGTATCAGGAAATGAAAGAATGGGTAGAGTTGGATGTCCATGTTGAAAATCTTAGACAGGAAGGATTGTGGACTGATCAAACGGATGAAATTGTAACAGGTAATAGATTCGTAAGAGTAGCAGAACATTCGGCACAACAATCATCCAACACGCTTAGCAAATATGAAGATTGGTTTAAAAAGGGTAAGGTCAATGTGTTGAGTTGTTCAACCACCATGGAAATGGGCGTGGATATAGGTGGATTATCAATAGTTCAAAACAATAATGTTCCACCACATCCAGCAAATTACCTTCAGAGAGCGGGAAGAGCAGGGCGGAGGAATGAAACACGTGCGCTTTCATATACAATTTGTAAGAATTCATCTATAGAGTTGAATGTTTTCTTCAATCCTCGGTGGGCATTCGATAAAAAACCCGTGAATCCAAATATTACTTTGGACAGTGATAAAATTATACAGAGACATCTTAACTCTTACTTATTTGGGTTTTACCTAAAGAATGAACTACCAGCAATTCTCTCAAGAAAAAATATTCTAACAACAAAGAATAAAGACTTTTTTATGCCTTTGGAAGGTCAAGAGTCCAGTGTAGCTGATCTATTTAGTGCATGGCTACTTTCTTTACCTTCTCAGACCTTTAGAGGATTAGATAACATTAGAGTGGGAACTTCCCTGAATATGAAGTCGTATGAACAGATTTTTGACTATGCAAACTCTGTTATTTTAGGGATTCAAAACGCTTGGAATACAGAATTTGAATATTTCCAAAATGAGCTTGGGCAATTTGAGGACGAAGAAGATAAAAAAGATGCTTTTTACCGAAAACTTAATGTGGAGGTAAATAGACATTTGAATGAATATTTAATTTCAGAATTGGTGAAGGGTAATTTTTTGCCTGGCTATGGTTTCCCTACTAACATTGCAACTTTCGATACTTGGAGTCTGGATGAATGGAAATCAAAGAAAGATGATTCAGGTTCAATTAGAGAAGACAACAGAATGAGCTTTAAAGGTAAGCCATCAAGAAATATGCAGCAGGCTTTAATGGAATATGCGCCTGGTGCTAAAGTGGTATTAGATGGTAAGGTTTATACCTCAGCAGGAATAACTCTTAATAGCCTCAATTTGAATGATCAGGCTAAAGATGAGATCAAGACTGCTTGGAGATGTACAAATTGTGGGGAAAATGGTGTTGAAGGCATTAGTTTTAAAGGCAATTGCATCAGTTGTAACAAAGCAATCTCACAAGATAACACAGAGAGATTTCTAGTACCTCAAGGATATAGGGTTGATTTTAATGTTTCACCAAATAACGATTTATCCTCGGTTCCTTATGCACCGGTAAATGAACCTTGGGTAAATGTACCATCCGATCTAAAGCCTTTTCCAAATCCAACTTTAGGTTACTACAAAGTGTCCGACAATGCTGTAATTTATTTTAGAAATAAAGGCCACCATGGTAAAGGGTATGCGCTTTGTCTTTCTTGTGGTAAGTCGGAAAGTATGACACAGGAAGGAGAAATACCGTCTGGATTTATGAGCCATCAAAGAATTCACGGTAAACTTAAAAATTCCGAAAGTACCGAATGTAATCCTAAAGATTCGCAGGTTCAAAAAGGGATTAACCTAGGCGCTTATCATTCAACTGATGCGTTTCAGTTATTCCTTACAGACACAGAATCAGGTAAGCTTCTTGAAGTTAATGAAGAGAACAGAGTATTGGCATGGTCGGTAGGGGCATCTATAAAAACTGGATTGGCAAGAGCAATTGGAATTAACATTGAAGAGTTAAATCTTACTGTTAAGCAATCAAGGATCGAGGTAACTAGCGTTCCAGTGCTCTCAATTTGCATTTTTGACAATACCACTGGTGGTTCTGGGTTTTCATCTATTGCTCCTCAAATATTAAATAAAGTAATAGATGAAGCGATCAACTTGACAAATTGCCCTTCAAGTTGCAATACTAGTTGTGAGAGTTGTCTCATAAGTTATGATTTAAGACAAATTGAAACTCTTCTTGATAGAAATATTGCATTTGCGTTTTTGGAAAGTTTCTCAAAAAAATTGAAGCTTCCAGTCGAACAGAAAATACTTGGAGATAATACCAAGCTATGCTTGAATGATTTTGCAACGGAGTTAGTTCTGGCATCTAAAAAGTATCCTTCTAAACTTCAGTTATTTGTAGCCGGCGATGAATCCAATTTCTCACCTTTAAACCCTACTTTTAATAAGTTTATAAATAATATTTCAATCTCTTCTATTGAGTTGTCCTTTCCCTATGGGTTTATAGAAAAGCTATCAGAAGAGCAATTTTTTGATTTGAGAGCTTTTTTAAAGGCTCATAATCATGTATTTGTAAGTAGATTTTCTATAAATGATAACTTCATGCTGTTAGGAGTCTTATCAAATGAAAATAATGATAAAAAAGTTTTTGCAAGTGCAATGGTTAAAATAGGAGAGATTAATGATGAATGGGGTAAGTCAAGCGCTGATTCATTTTTGCTATACTCAGATAGTTTTTCACAAATTCCAAAAACAGAATTATTTGAACTTCAGCTAAAGGCTAAGAGCCAAATCCAATTGGCAGAAATATTAATCTCCAATGAATTTAATGGTAAGATTAAACAGTTTGGTATAGCTTTTTGGGAAAGAATCAAAAATGAAATTGCTGATAAAAACCTACCAATCAACCTGGATTTAGCAGTTTCAAAGATTTCATACACCGATCGATATTTGGCAACTCCTTTTACAATTATTCTGCTTAATGAAGTATTGAATGCTATTCCGTTCAATCTTGACCTTGCTTGTAACTTAGAGGTTTATACTAAAACACCCGATGCCCAGAGCTACGGAGTGAACCTTAATCACAATTGGAGGCAGGGAGAAGAAAATTCAAAGTCTTTGTTAATAGAAAATTTGTTAGAACCAAAATTTAAAAATTTTAAGATTCATCAATTACAAAACAACAAAGATATAGCTCATAGTAGAGTAATGAAGTTATATTTTGAGAATGGAGCCTATTTGTCAATTAGGCTAGATCAAGGGTTGGGTTATTGGCAATTAGATGGATGGTCAAGTAATTTTCAATTTCCGTTTTATGGCAATATCCAGGATCAATTGGATGTCTTGAAAAGTGTAATTAAAAATGACTCTTTAAAGAATTATCAATCTCAACCTACCTATATCTATTTGACAGTAAGTTAGATGAATTGTAAATGTAAAATTGAAGTAAGATTACTTGAAAGGATTAGTTAAGTTTAAGCAAGTTCCAAAAATGGAGCCTTATATTTTTAAAAATATCTCATTCTTAACTTAGTTGATTGACTGAATAGTTTAAATATTTCAATTCTATAGATGGAATTCAACAACCTAAAATGACCTGCATTATATGATCACCGGAGAATTAAAATCACAAGTAGATAAAATTTGGAATTCCTTCTGGACGGGAGGAGTGGCCAACCCGCTCACTGTTATCGAGCAACTCACCTACCTCATCTTTATCCGAAGGATAGACGAGATGGAAACCCTCGAAGAGAAGAAGGCCAATCAAATGGGCATTGACAAGCAGCTGGAGTTTTTCACTGCCGAGCAACAGAATTTCCGATGGAGTCATTTCAAGGACAAAGATCCCGAGACTATGTATGCGCTCTTTACCCGTCCTGATGCCAATGGGCTAACTGTCTTTGAGCACATGAAGCAGATGGACAAGAAGGCTGGTGCTTTTGCCGAGTTTATGAAGGGAGCCACTTTTATGATTCCTACTGCTCGCTTGCTGGATCAGGTGGTGCAAATGGTCGATAAGATCGATATGCAGGATCGAGATACCAAAGGAGATCTGTATGAGTATTTGCTTTCTAAGATTGCCACCGCAGGGACCAATGGACAGTTTCGTACCCCAAGACATATCATCCGCATGATGGTGGATATGATGCAACCGCAACGGGAAGATACCATTTGCGATCCTTCTTCCGGTACAGCAGGTTTCTTGGTTTCTTCTGCGGAGTATGTGTATGAAAACCATGAAGATTGGTTCTTGTATAGCGACTTCCGAAAGCACTTCCACAACCAAATGTTTACTGGGGTTGAGTTTGATGCGACCATGCTACGTATCGGGGCGATGAACTTGCAATTGCATGGGATCGAAAACCCGCAGTTAATCGGGAAGGATGCACTCAGCGAAGCCAATGAGGATCAAACCAACTTGTATTCCTTGATACTGGCTAATCCACCTTTCAAAGGAAGTTTGGATTATGATGTAGTAGAAAGCTCTTTGCTGAGTGTCACCAAGACCAAAAAGACAGAGCTTCTGTTTATCTCCCTGATCTTACGGATGCTGAAAGTCGGTGGACGTGCAGCAGTGATTGTGCCAGACGGCGTACTCTTCGGTTCTTCCAATGCGCATAAAGAACTACGCAAAACGCTAGTGGAGGATCAAAAGCTCGATGCCATTATTTCCATGCCCTCAGGGGTTTTTAGACCCTATGCAGGAGTAAGTACAGCGGTATTGGTATTTACCAAAACCAATAGTGGAGGTACTGATAACGTATGGTTTTACGATATGCAAGCCGATGGTTTTAGCCTGGATGATAAGCGTACGCCGCTCCTTATCAAAAACGAAACAGTGGAAGAGGAAATAGCCGCTGCGTTGGGTTTGGGAATAGCCGCCGAAGAAAGAGTGCCTTACGGTCAGAAATCTTCTGAAGAAGCCCATGCCAAGAACAATATCCCCGATATCCAGAACCGCTGGCAAAACCGAGAAAAGGAAACAAGCAGAGCTCGAACAGAGCAAAGCTTCATGGTGCTCAAGTTAGAGATCGCTAAAAACGACTATGACCTCAGCATTAACCGCTACAAGGAGATTGTCTATGAAGAGGAGGAGTATGATAAGCCTGAAGCTATTATAAAGCAAATTGAATCTCTGGATAAAGAGAGGATTCAAATTTTAACTGAATTGAAAAGCCTTTTATGATTATAAGAAAATTCACATCACTTTTTAAGGATATAACTGGAGGAAATGTTAAGGTTAAGAAATCTGAATACTTGACTTATGGCAATCATCCGGTTATTGATCAGGGTAAGGGCTTAATTGGAGGGTATTCTGACCTTAATCGTACAGTTAATAGAAAAGGAGAGGTTATTGTTTTTGGCGATCACACCGGTTGCTTAAAATTCGTTGATTTTGATTTCTTATTAGGTGCCGATGGGGTTAAAGTAATTCAACCTAATTATGATGAGGTCGATACCAAGTATGCCTATTATTTGCTTCATAAAGTCCATATTCCTGACACTGGTTACGATAGAAAGTTCAAATATCTTAAGAGGACAGAAATCCCTATCCCTCCCTTAGCCACGCAAAAGAAGATAGCGGCCATTTTAGATGCAGCGGATGCCCACCGCCAAAAAACTAAGCAGCTCCTCGCCAAATATGATGAACTCGCCCAAAGCATCTTTTTAGAGATGTTTGGTGATCCGGTCACTAATCCGAAGGGGTGGGAAGTTAAGAAGATGGGAGAAGTGCTTGAATTAATTACTTATGGCCTTACTGTGAGACCTAAATATCATAAGACTGGTGTTCCACTTATTTCTGCAAAGGAAATTAGATCGGGGTATTTAGATATGGAAAATGCTGCTAGGATAAGCAAAACAGACTTTGATTCTTTATCTCAAAAAGGTAGACCAAATAAAGGTGATATTTTATTTTCTAAAACAGGTAGTATTGGACATTGTGCTCTGGTTGAAAATCAAGAATTGTTTGCTATAACTCAAAATGCAGCTCGGTTGGTATTCAATAAATCTGTTTACAGGAAATATGCGATTTATTACCTAAGGTCAGATTATGTCCAGAATTTATCTAAAAGACTGGCAAAAGGTAATGCTGTTAAAGATTTGCAGCTTGGAGATATGAGGGAAATTAAATTTTTAATGCCACCGGAAAATCTTCAATCGGAATTTGAAGAAATAGTCAATTCTGTAGAGGCTCAAAAAGAAATATTGAACCAAGAGATTATAAGTTCTGAAAACCTCTTCAATAGCCTATTACAAATAGCTTTTAAGGGGGAGTTGGTGAGTTAATTTATACTTTAAAAGCATGGATTCGGAAAAGGAACTTGAGGAGATACTAGATTCGATAAACGCTTATATCAAAGAGATATTTAAGCTAGGTAAATGGATGCTAGAAGCAAATCCAAACTTGTATTCTTATGACCTTTTTTGTACCGCCATCTTGAACCGAACGGTGAATTTTCACAAAGCATATATTTCTCTCCTCAAGGATAATAATTTTATTGCAGCAGCGCCATTGGTGCGAATACATATGGATTCCCTTCTGAGATTATTCGCTTCAAGGATAATTGATTACAATGTTGATGAATTTGCTAATAAGGTGTTGAACGGAATGCGCATTGTGGACCTAAAAGATAGAAACCAAAAAAAGATGATTGATGGACATTTGGTCAATGAGTTATCAAAATTACCGGACATGGCTTGGGTTAAAGGCATATACAAGCAGGGAAGCGGTTATGTGCATTTTAGTAATTTGGTTACTCAGCAGTCATTCGGAATTAATTCCAAGGAGAGTTTATTGAATGGAATTATAAGAATGAATGATGACTTGGTTCCTATGGAAGAAAAAATAGCAGCTTCAATTACCATGATGAAGATTTCGAATAAGATAGCTGAATTTATTATGGATTGGGTAGAACAGAAAAGATCTTATAATCAAGAAATCGAGTAAAATGCAAAAATGTAATCTTCAACAACCACAAATAGGAACGCTCTTGTCTTGCAGAGATTCAGGGGAAAATAGTATGCAAAGATAAATGAGCAATTTCCAGTTTATATCGACCGAATTTCCAGAAATAGCAGACCGGGCTATAAAGGCTGAAGCTTTTGCTTTGACCAGTCCCGTGGAATCTTGCTTCAATGCAAGAGCTGCCTTGGAATTGGGCGTAAACTGGATGTACGAAAATGATGCAGACCTGGAATGGCCCTATGATAAAAAGCTGGCTAGCCTGATGCATGAGGCAGGTTTCAAAGAGATCTTTGATCCCTATGGAAATCTGTTTCACGAACTCCATCTGATCCGAAAAATAGGAAACAATGCGGTCCACAATCAGAAAGTAAAGCCTGAAGATTCTGTTCATTTGCTGAAATGTCTGTTTCGATTTGCTGCTTTTTTGGTGGCTGCCTATGGAGAGGCCGAAGTACGGATTCCTGATTTTAATGATGGGTTAATTCCTACAGGGGATGAACTAAAGAAGAGCAAAAAAGAAATCGAGCTACTTCGTGAAAAGCTGGCGAAGCTTGAAGAACAAAATGATAAGAAGCGACTAGTTCTAGAAGAAAAAGAAGAGGCAAATGAATTGCTTCGCATTTCCAATTTAAAGCACCAAGAACAGCTCAAGGAACAACGGAAGGCCCGAGAAGTGGAGGCCATACCTCATGCTTTGCCAAAAGCTCCTTCGGAAGCCTACACTCGAAAGTTATACATCGATGCAGCCTTAAAAGATGCAGGATGGACCAAGCTTAGATCAGGCTATGAATTGGAGTTTGAAGTCAGTGGTATGCCGCTCTCCACCAACCCTACAGGGCTGGGCTATGTGGATTATGTGCTTTGGAGTGACAATGGTCTTCCTTTAGCAGTAATTGAGGCAAAGAAGACCACGCATGACGCTAAAAAAGGCCGACATCAGGCCTCGCTTTATGCAGATTGTCTGGAAAAGAAATTTACCCAGCGCCCATTGATCTATTATACCAATGGATTTGATTTTTACCTATGGGATGATTTGTTCGCACCGGATAGAAAGGTGAGTGGGTTTATGACCCAGAATCAGTTAGAGCTGGCTATCAGAAGACGCAAGGACCGAAAAGACCTGAGAGACTTCAAAGTAGACCTTGCTATTACGGGTAGACCTTATCAGACAGAAGCCATACAGCGAGTGGCGGAAAATCTCTCTGTCATCAAAGACGGTAAGCTCAAGCAAAGGCATAGAAAGAGTTTGCTGATCATGGCCACCGGGAGCGGGAAGACTCGGACAGCGGCATCTATTGTAGACATGATGGTGAAGTGTAATTGGGCAAAGCGAATACTCTTTTTGGCTGATCGGAATGCCTTGGTCACCCAAGCAAAAAATGCGTTTACAGAGCATCTTCCAGAGCTCACAAGCATCGATTTGACCAAAGAAAAAGAGAATGATTCCACTCGATTGGTATTCTCTACCTATCCGACTATGATGAATCTGATCGATAGAGCTAGAAATGGAGAAGGTCGTTTTTATGGCGTAGGGCATTTCGATCTGATTATTATTGACGAAGCGCATCGATCCGTTTATCAAAAGTACAGAGCCATTTTCCAATATTTTGATTCTTTTCTTTTAGGCTTGACAGCCACTCCCAAAAAGGATGTGGATCACAATACCTATGAACTTTTTGATATTGAAGATGATAATCCAACTTTTGCCTATGAGTTGGAAGAGGCAGTTAAGGATGGGTTTTTGGTTCCACCCAGAGCGATAAGTGTCCCACTTAAATTTATGCGAGAGGGTATCAAATATTCTGAGCTATCCGAAAAAGAGAAGTTGGAATACGAGGAGAAGTTTGGCGACCCGACCAATGAGGAAGCAGAAGCAGGAATTGATAAGAGCCAATTGTATAAATGGCTATTTAATTCCAATACAGTTGATCAAGTCCTGAATCATCTGATGACCTCAGGGATCAAAGTGGATGGAGGAGATAAGATCGGAAAGACCATCATCTTTGCAAAGAATCATAAACATGCGGTTTACATAGAAGAGCGGTTCAATAAGAATTACCCGGAATATTCAGGGAAGTTTTGTAGGGTGATTGATAACCAGACAGAGAAAGCACAAGATATTCTCGAACGCTTCAAACTCGACAAGGAGGAGAAAGAGCCGCAAATCGCTATTTCTGTAGATATGATGGATACTGGGGTGGATGCTCCACGAGTGGTGAATTTGGTATTCTTTAAGCCGGTAAGATCGGTAGTTAAGTTTTGGCAAATGATCGGGCGAGGCACTCGATTAAGGCCTAATTTATTTGGCCCGGATCAGCATAAGGATAGTTTTTTGATATTTGACTACTGCGAAAACTTCGAATTCTTTGAACTCAATCCAGAAGAAAGCAAAGGTAGCGTTGGTATTTCTTTGACCCAGCAAGCCTTTCAATTGAGACTAGACTTAGCGCTAGCACTCCGGAAATCGACAAGTAAAGAAGAGAATGAATTTGCAGAGGAGTTGATTGACTTGCTTCATGCTCAAGTGGCCTCCTTGAATCAGGATCGATTTGTGGTCCGACATCATTTAGAATTTGTAGAGAAATACAAAGCAAAAGACCAGTGGGCAGACTTGGGGCCTTCGAAGCTTCAGGAAATAGGGACACATATCATCCCCCTTATCCTATCAGATGAAGATGACGATGTATCAGCCCGAAGGTTTGATGTCCTGATGTTGAACTACCAATTGGCATTGATAGGAGGAAGAATAACCAGCAGATATGAAAATAGAATAACCACAGCCTGTAGGATACTCGAAAGGAAAGGTAACATACCTTTGGTAGGCGCAAGAATGCCGATGATCAAGAGTGTCTTGAATGGCTTCCTACAGCAGGCGAGTGTGATCAATCTGGAAAAGATTCGGGATACGCTTCGAGAACTGATGCAGTTCTTGGATGCGATAGATCAGCCAATGGTTGAGACGCATTTTCAAGACTATTTGGATCTTACAAAAGTGGAGGAAAAAAGCCTTGTAAAAGAAGCTCCTCTGGAACCGTATAGAAGGCGGGTGGAACGCTACTTAAAAGAGCACAAAGATCATTTGGTGATCAGTAAAATCAAATCCAATATACCCATCACAGAAGCGGAGCTAGCCCAACTTCAGGAGATTTTCTTTAATGCAGAAGAAGTCGGATCGAAAGAGGAGTTTGAAAAAGAAGGCAAAGGAAAAACCTTGGGACTTTTCATACGGGAATTGATTGGATTGGATAAAGAAGCTGTACAATCAGCCTTTACGGATTTTATACAAGCTCAAAACCTAAATGCAACGCAAATCAAATTTATGGATCTGATCATAGGTTATCTGACTCAAAATGGAGTGATCGATAAACGAGCGCTGTTTGAATCTCCATTCAAAGACTTGAATGATAGCGGACCATTTGGCCTGTTTGACGATGCCCAGGTGACGAAGATCATTAGCATCTTGGATAGGATTAATGGGAGCGCCGGTGTGGGTTAGGGAGAATGATTTTTTTAGTGAATTAAATGTTTGAAATATGAATATATATAATAAAAATTATAATTTTATTCTTTTAGAATGGTATACATTTGAAGAAATACTTCCGGATTTTTTTAGCGAATTGCCTTGGGATGAAATATCAAGAGATGAGCATATAGATTATATTTTTGATAGATATTTAGATTATTGGAATATAGAAATTTTGATTACTAATAAATTTATTAAATGGGATCTTCATAAAATTAGTCTTTTCAAGGATCAACTTTTTGGCCGTATTGAGTGGTCAAATAATTTATTTTTATGTGATTATTTATATTTTTTTAAAGATAAAATTGAAGTTCCGGTAAGGATAAGAAAAGAGCTTTCTGTTAAAAAAGTAGAACTATGTACAATAGATAAATATCCTCAATTCTTTGAATTTGGAATTAATTCGGAAAGTTATTCTATTTCTCGATTGAAATCAAATAAACATTTTTTTTTTAGGGATGCAAACATATCTTTTAATTCACAAATTTCTGCGGGATCTAGCGACATAAAATTTTTACAAAAATTTAAGCAACAATTGGACTTTTGGTCAATTGCTCTTTTTTGGAGATTAGATATTGAAGTTATAGAAGAGTTTGCCGACTGTTTTGATGTTATTCGACCATTTTCCCATTATTTGCAAAAAGATAGTGATTTTGGATTTAACCATAAGTATTCCTTTAGATCAGGATGGGAAAATTTATTAACCAATCCGTATACGCCACTAGATGGGAAATTTTTTAAATTATTTGGAGATAAGAAAATAAAAAACACAAATACTTTATATGAGCGACAGCTTACTTGGTACTTTGGCTCCGATCAAGAACTAGACAATTATATAAACGAACAGGAGAAATCAGATTTCAATTGGATAACAGTAAACGATTTGAGTGTAAAAGTTTTAATAGGATCAAGGGATTACTTTGGAATAAGAATAAATACCTTGGAATGATATTTTTGGACCAAGGGATGAAGGTTATGAGGCTTGGAACGGAAGATGGAAGGATGGCAATTATCCCGATAGCTCCTACAGAGGAGCAAAAAGCCATTGTAGAAAAAGTAGAATTATTTATGGCAAAATGCCAAGAATTAGAAAAAGAAATCAGTAAAAGTAAGTAACATGCGCAGATGCTAATGCAGGCAGTGCTGAAGGAGGAGTTTGAAGAGTGAAAAAAGATGGATAAACTGTTGAGTTTTATTTTAAGATTTGGAACATGGTTGTTTGAGACATATGAGATCATAATTATATTAATACCAACCATCCTAATTATTTCATACGGTACAGAATTAGGTGCTGAAGGAATAGCACTTTGCGGAGGAATTATGCAGGTTGGAGGAGCATTATATGGAATCTTAATTTACTCAGATTTAAGGCAATATTTTTCAAAACCTACACTTTGGAAACTTTTAAAATCATGGGTTAAAAGATGTCCATTTTTGAAAAAGGATATCACAGTAATGGCTGGAAATGTTGTTGGGTCAATGAGCATTGGAAGTGCAAAAGCTTTAGTTTGGAGCTCCGATGATCCTAATTTGCCACTTGAGGAGCGAATTAACCGAATGATAAGAAATCATAATTACTTAAGGATAAACTTAGATTTAGCTGAAGAAACTATTTCCAAACAAAACTTAGCAATTACAGGACGAATCGAAAAATTAGAAAGTACTCTTTCTTCAGAAATCAGCCAGGTAAACTCTAAACTTGAATCCATTCATACGGAGGATTTTCTCTGGGCGTTGACAGGTTTACTTTATATCCTTATTGGAACTGTGTTTTCAAATTTTGCTGAATACATTTTATGATTAACATAAATTTTAGTTTTAAGGTAATATAAAAAAAACAGAAATGCTTATTAAAAAAAAATGAGCTCTGGAGGGCAAGATCGGCCAAAGTGAACAGAAATTTAAGAAAATTTATAGGGATATTTCCTTTCTTGAATTTTACTGCGGTTAAATGAAAACTAGTGAAATTGTTTTATCAATAAATCTCAAAACTGCTTGATTTCAACCGAAAGTGACAAGTGAATTACTCTTTAAGAATAAATTTGAATTCAATTTCAAAGGTACTACAAGCGTCTTTAAAAAATTACATCTTAATATGAAGTGGACTATTTATGTATTAATCTCATTTTGTGTTGGTTTAATTTCCTGTGGAAGAACATCGCAAGAATATGTTTTAAGTCAAAATGATGAACAGATTGTTGATAATTCTTCAATTGATAGTGCCCTTAAATCGGAGTCAAATAAAATCGATTTAAAAACTGCGGAAGAATATGTTGAAAGAGGTATTTTAAAAGATGAACACTTGGATCACAATGGAGCAATTGAGGATTTTAATAAAGCTCTAGAGCTTGACTCAACCTATGCAAGGGCTTATAATAATAGAGGAATTTCTAAAGGTTACTTGTTGGATTATATTGGGTCAATTGCTGATTTTAACAAAGCTATAGTTATTGATCCAACCTATACAAGTGCTTTTAATAATAGAGGGATTTCAAAAGCTTACCTTTTTGATTTTCGAGGAGCAATTTTAGATCATACTGAAGCTATAAAAATCGATTTAGAATTTGCTGAATCATATTACTATAGAGCAACTGTTAAATGTAAACTTCATGATTACGTAGGAGCAGTGGCGGATTTTACTATTTCTATAGAGTTGAATCCAAATTATGCTGAAGCGTACTATGACAGAGGTGTGGCGAAACATATCTTACAACAAAAGGAAGCTAGCTGTTTGGATTTTTCTAAAGCGGGTGAATTAGGTCTTTCCCAAGCATATGATGAAATTAGGAAATTTTGCAACTAATAGGATGAATTTTGTACATGGATCTAAAAGCTAGGAAATCATTCATATGCAAAACGATTATTTTTGGTATTGGCAAAATACCCTAGCGAATATTTACCTTTTGTATATTAAGAGACTGAAATCTGGAGAAAAGTAACAATTGTATTACTAGCATGGACTTCCACAGGATTGGGAAGAAATGGAGTATATGGAACTCTTAGAAGAGTGTAGGAAATTGATTTCAAAGGTGATTCGGGATGCGTATTTTATGGTGAGGGGCTGATCTTCCTTTATTGACAATCTAGTTTAGTTTTGGTAAATTATAACAAATTAAGCCCTTTATGACAGCCAAAGAAATCTCCTTCGCAGAAAACTACCTTTGCACCTTCAATGCAACTGAAGCCGCAAAAGCAGCCGGATACAGCGAGCGGTCTGCAAGACAGATTGGTTGTGAAAACCTGACAAAACCTTACATTCAAGCATACATCAAGAATAAGAGTCAAGCAAGTCTTGAGAAGCTTGAAATTACTCAAGAACGAGTATTAAAAGAATTAGCAAACATTGCCTTTTCAAATGTTACCGATTTTTTTGAAGACGATTGGGCTCTGAAGAAATTGACAGATATACCTAAGTCAAAATCTGCAGGCATCAAAACGCTAAAGAAAACCCAAACAGGGGTGATGGTGAATATGCATGATCGACTCGGTGCTTTATTGAAACTTTGGGAGTTGGTGAAAGATGAACAAGACCGAAAGTGAATTGGCTAAACTAGGCGAAGGAATTCTTCACCCGATTGACCAAGCAATAGCGTATTGGGTGTCAAAGAATTCTCTTTATAAGGAGTTTTTTTATCAAAGGAAGTTTGTTTCCCATTTGGTAAACCTTGTAAAATTATGTCCGTTTGGCATGAAGTTTTTTGAAGATCAATCTGAATCTTTTATTGATGGTTTGGTGGTATTTAGTAAGGGGTATAGCAGGAATATCCCTAGTAGCATGCAATTAGGTGAGGATTTAATGAAGCCTATGATGGATAAAGTTATAGGTTACTTATCATCTGAATCTTTTCAAAAATTTGTTTTAAGTCAACATATTTCCGGAGATGAGAGGGTTCCCGTTAAAATCCCAGAAATTTTTATAACTGTCAATGAATTAATTCTTTTTCTTAGGAGAGAGAATTCGATAGTTTTTGAAATTGGAGGTATTAATAAATTGAAACAAGATTACGTTTTGGATAAAATTGATGGCTGGGGGCTGAACGGTGAATTTGGAGAAAAGATAAAAAAGCTAGAATCCATATTGTATCCTAATATATTTAATCCTAATGGTTTTCTGACTTTTGATTTAATCTTTCGTGATCAAAAGCAAAGCGGGAAAGGTGTTCAATCGGATATTGTTTATTTCTACCATAGATTGAAAAATGACGGGCTTATCCATGCTAAAGTCGAAGTGTTTAAGACATGGTTTGAAAGGATGTACCCTGAATTTCCATTGATTGAGCGATTTCACTCATTAGATAGAATTAAGGGTACTTTTGAGAGAAAAGAAAGGTATTCAAGTGCTTTGAATATTATTAAATCTAAAGAAGTATAATTTTTTTCTTTGTACAGCAAACTGTACAAACTGGTTAATTTCTTGCTGCCTCATCAGACATAATAGGGTATGCAAACCATCCAAATCACTCAACTATCACCGGAACAATTCGAAGAATCAATCCGGAATGCGGTTAAATCCCAAATTGATTCCTTAAAAAAGGAAATCAATCCAGTTAAGCCAAAAGAAGAGTATCTCTCTAGAAAAGAGGTAGCAGAGCTTTTAAAGATCGAATTAAGCACTTTACACAATTGGTGCAAGAAAGGAAAGCTCAAGCCTTATGGCATAGGGAATAGGGTTTACTTCCTTCGGTCTGACATTGAGAAAGCATTGGTTCCACTTAATCAGGTAAAGTGATGCAGGCTTCTAAACACTTAGACGGGCAACAACCATTTTTATCCGCAGATAAAAAACTTAATCCCTTCAGGGAAAATAAAGTAATTAAGATTGATCCTCAGTTTGAGGACTTACAGAAACCTGAAACGTTTATAAACCATGTTCTGGAATTAACCAAAACAACAGCTCCCCCACACGCTGAAATATTAGGGCAGTTACTTGAACAGTTTGAACCTTTGGACTTTGAGGCAATGGCAAACCCTCATAATGCCGAAAACTTTAAACTAAACAATAAACATTACACCGTTTTATCCATAGAAAATGTATTACAAATAGCTGAAAAAAACCGTTGGGGATTGTGTAAAAACCACGATTTCATTTATCTATTTAATGGTACTTTCTGGGATGTGCTTGACAAAGAAACATTCCAAAAATTTTTGGGGATAGCAGCCGAAAAAATAAGCGTCCCTGAAATTACTGCTAAATACCACCGATTTAGAAAAGAGCTTTACGAACAGTTTTTAGCAACAGCCTATCTCGAACCAAAACCGACGTTGGCTGATAAAGTATTAATCAACCTACAAAATGGTACGTTTGAGGTAAGCCCAAACGGTACACAGTTAAGACCGTTTGACCGTTCAGACTTTCTTACTTATCAATTGCCATTTGAATACAACCCACAAGCAAAAGCTCCTTTATTTGAAACTTATTTAAATAAGGTCTTGCCCGACGGAGAACGCCAAAAGGTTTTAGCTGAATATTTGGGTTTTGTGTTCATTAAACACGGGAGTAATAGACTGAAAGAGGAAAAGGCGTTGGTACTTTACGGTACTGGGGCAAATGGTAAGTCCGTATTCTTTGAAATTGTTAGTGCTTTACTAGGATCAGAAAACACAAGTAATTATTCATTGCAAAGCCTTACAAATGATAACGGCTATTTCAGGGCGAAATTAGCCAACAAGTTAGTAAACTATGCAAGTGAGATAAACGGCAAACTAGAAAGTTCAATATTTAAACAGTTGGTTTCAGGCGAACCAGTTGAAGCCCGTTTACCTTATGGCGAACCTTTCACGCTGAAACAGTACGCCAAACTAATATTTAACTGTAATGAGTTGCCCAAAGATGTTGAACATACTAACGCCTATTTTAGAAGGTTTTTAATTATTCCTTTTGATGTAACCATACCTCCACAGGAACAAGATAAACAACTACACACCAAAATAATTGAAAAGGAACTTTCAGGCGTTTTTAATTGGGTATTAGACGGCTTAAATAGACTATTGAAGCAAAAGCGTTTTACAGATTGTGAAGCAGTTAAACAAGCCGTTGAGCAGTACAAAAGCCAGTCAGATAGTGTAAAAATGTTTATTGATGAAAACGAATACCAAAACAGCCCAACCGATTACAGGCTTATAAAAGAACTTTATACAGAATACAGGGGCTATTGCATTGAGGACGGTTTTCATCCCGTGAACAAATCTAATTTCATCAAACGTCTTTCAGGTTTCGGGGTGTTAGTTGATAGGCTTAACGTGGGCAATGTAGCGTATCTGTCAAACGGTAAAAGACCTTTTTAATATGAATACTGAACACCGTTACATATTTGAAAAAGGCAGTAAAAAGAGCCATTGCCCTGAATGTACTAAAAAGCGTTTTGTAAGGTACATTGATACAAAAACAGGTAAATACTTACCCGAACAGTACGGGCGTTGTGACCGTGAAAGCAAATGCTGTTATTTCTTAAACCCATACCAAGACGGTTATGCAAAATCTATTTGGGAGCAGGAACAAGGAAATAAAACAAACTGGAAGCGACAATTTCCAACACAGAAAAAGAGGCCTTTAAATAAGCTAAAAAGTGTATTTATTCCCTTAGAAGTTTTCAGCCAAACCCGTACAGGATATGAAAACAACGTATTTATTCAAAACCTACTAACGCAGGTTCCCTTTCCTTTTGAAGTGCAGGATGTTGAAAAGGTTATTTCATTGTATCATTTAGGTACGGTTCAGAACGGCTACAGGAAGGGCGCAAATACTTTTCCTTTTATTGATGTAAACAACAATGTAAGAGCCATTCAGGTAAAGCAATTTGATGAAACAAACCACACCATTGGCACGGATTTTTTACACTCAATAATAGAGAAACACTACATCCGAAATAATGAGCCATTGCCGAATTGGCTGGAAGCTTACAATAAAAATGAAACAAAGGTTTCCTGTTTGTTTGGCGAGCACATGTTAAGTAGATATCCAGACAACCCTGTAGCATTGGTTGAAGCCCCTAAAACAGCCATTTACGGTACGTTGTATTTTGGTTTCCCTGAGCAGCCTACAAACTTACTCTGGTTAGCTGTTTACAATTTGAGCAGTTTAAATCTGAACAAATGCAAGGAGTTGAAAGGTAGAAGTGTTTTTTTGTTCCCTGACTTATCAAAAGAAGGTAGAGCCTTTAACTCATGGTGCGATAAACTAAACAAGATCCAGAAAAATTTACCTGGCACATACTTTCAAGTATCGGAATTACTTGAACAGTTAGCAACTGAACAGGACAAGGAGAAAGGAAAAGATATTGCTGACTATCTCATAGAACAGGATTGGCGACTTTTCAGAAAGCACTACAAAAGAGAAGAGCCAAAAGTGAAGTTGGTATCCATTGAGACCTCAATCCGTGAAAAAAGTGAAAAAAGTGAAGCCTTAGAAAAAACTTTTTTTTCTCAGCCTGCTAATGAAATTTTAACAAAAGCGAACGTCCAGAACCTAACAAAACTTACCATTAGAAATGAGGTTAAAGAAAAATATAAAAACTGGGATCAAGAAATTGCAGAAATAGAAGGTTACTTTTCTAGAAATGAGGGTTCTAAAATTCCGGTTAAGCTGAATGATTGGAGTACAATTACCAATTTTAGTCAATTTCTTGAAAGCCATCTTTCAATGGTTAAATCAAATAATGGAAATCCAACATACAGGGTTTACTTAGAAAGATTGATAGATTCCATGAATATCTGATTCGAAAAAAAGTTTTTTAATCACGTTCACTTTTTTCACCATTTTCACATATAATTAAATGAAGAGATATGGACTCTTCCTCGCTTTTTTAAGCCCGAGATTAGTTTAAGTAGAATTGCTTCCTGTTTAAGTCTGGACATCAACTGGGTATTATTTGAAAGAAAAATCTCCACTACCATTCGGGAAGCCATACGACAGATTTGAGGAATTTCTGAAATGTTTGCCAATAGTTTGCCGAAAAATGCAAAAACCCCTTCAAAATTGCTCTTAAAGGGGTTTTCTGTACCCAGAGCCGGAGTCGAACCGGCACGCCTTGCGGCATTGGTGTTTGAGACCAACGCGTCTACCGATTCCGCCATCTGGGCATTCGGTAAGTCTTGCTATTCGCTTGACTCGGCCCCGTTTCTTATCGAACGGGCTGCAAATATGAAAACAATTTCTTTTTCCTCCAACCTCAAGGATTCACTTCCTGCAACTTTTTTGAGCTGAAAGCTACTGGTCTTGCTGCGAAAAGCGCCTTTGTAAAACCCCATACTGTTTTAAAAAGCTCAGAATCACGGTATTGGTTTAGTGCTTTTTCACTTTCCCAGTGGCTGTAAGTCAAGAAAATATTTTTTGCATTTTCATCCTGCCATAGCTCTAAATGATCACATCCTGGGAAATTCCTGATCGACTGCTTGTTATTCTCGAAATTCTCAAGAAAATCTTCCACCCGATCTTCCTGAAATGTCATCCTGACTATGCGTACTAACATTAAGCTTCAAAATTTATATATACTACACTGTCGTATTTTAAACCAAGCAAACTGCCTCCTTGTCCATGATAGATTCCAATTTCCAAAAGATCCAAACTATTAAAGAATGCAAAGCAATCTCCTGGCTCCACCTGATCGTACCCCTTGTTGAGTTTTGTCAGTGTTTCTCTTCCAAAATCAATCGTGAATTTTCCGGGATTTAGTTTGTCGAAAATATCTTTGCGAATGTTGGTAATGAGATTACCATATGGATCTACTCTCAATACATGACCGATGATTTGTTCGCGAGTTGCCTTTGGTTGCCGAGACATCAACTTTCTGAAATTGGTCAATGGCCCGCCAAAATCATGAATTGAAGCTCCGTTAGCTACTTTACCAGCGATTGGGGCTAGAATATCCTTGGCGGGAAAAGTCGAATCTTTTAAATGTATATCAGCAAATTGGACCATGATACCAGGATCTTGATCCGCTAAAAGGCTTAGGATCCCATTGTTTGGCCCGATAAAAATATGCTCTTCCAGCTTTATCCCGATGTACCCATGTGTGATACTCCCTGTTGTATTCACTGCGACGAGGTGAACCGTGCCTTTCGGGAAATCCCGAAAAGAGGATCTGAGAACAAATGCTGCATGAGCAATATCAAATGGCGCGATATTATGAGATAAATCAATAATGTTTAGCTGCGGATTAATTGCCAATAGTTTGGCTTTCACCGCAGGTACGTAATAATCTTGATCCCCAAAATCTGAGAGGAATGTCACTAATGCCATAGAAGCAAGTAAATTAAAATTTTGTACTTTTGTTAAGGAGGGATTCGAACAAAAATAGAAATTTTAATCTTTAGCCCTTAAAGAAAATTTAATCAATATATCAGCTTGGTCGAAAAAGTAATCACTTTAGAAAATGTCCCCCTGGCAGAATTTTTAGGTCAGGCAAATGAGAACATTAGGCAAATTGCCGCAGCATTCCCCCAAAGTAAAATAATTTCAAGAGGTAATGAAATTCGAATTCAAGGTGGAGCCCCTGAAATCCTTCGGATAAACGATGTTATCAACCTTTTGCTATCCCATTTTGATCGATTTGGTCACCTTACTCCTGAAAATGTTAAAGACTATCTCGATGTGGAAGGAATTCCTTTTGAGGAGGCTAATCGGGATCAAGTTATTGTTTTCGGAAACAAAGGCCTTGTCATCAAACCAAAGTCCCCTAATCAAAGGAAGCTTGTGGAAGCTGCCATGAAAAATGATCTGGTCTTTGCGCTGGGACCTGCAGGTACTGGAAAGACCTATATCGCTGTAGCATTGGCGGTGAGGGCTTTGAAAAATCGCGAAGTGAAGCGAATCATCATTACTAGACCTGCGGTTGAGGCTGGAGAAAATCTAGGTTTTCTCCCAGGGGATCTCCAAGAAAAGTTAGACCCATACTTGAGACCAATCTATGATGCACTCCAAGATATGGTTCCTCCGGAAAAGCTTAAATATTACCAAGAGACAAGGGTGATTGAAATTGCTCCTCTGGCTTACATGCGTGGTAGAACGCTACACGATGCGTTTGTCTTGCTTGATGAGGCTCAAAACACCACGAGCGAGCAGATTAAAATGTTCTTGACTCGAATGGGGCCAAACTCCAAGGTAATTATCACCGGAGATCAAACACAAGTGGATTTGCCAATAAGGCAGAAATCTGGTTTATCAGAGGCGCTCAAGATTCTGAACGGAGTAAAGGGAATAGGTGTGGTGAGTCTTAGCGGCAAAGATGTGATTCGACATAAATTGGTAAAAGCCATTATTGAGGCTTATGAAAAAGATGAAGCAGTCAAAGAAATAGCGAAAAGTGAGTCTACAAGTAGAAAAAATAACTGATCAGAATGAGTTAAATTCTGCTTTTAAGATCCGTAAAGAGGTTTTTGTAGTAGAACAGAAAGTGAACGAGGTAGATGAAAATGATGAATTTGAAGATTCAGCTTTTCACTTTTTAGCTAAGCTTGATGAAACTCCGGTTGGCACGGCCAGATGGAGATTTACTGAAAACGGAGTTAAACTAGAGCGATTTGCCGTTTTAAAGGAATTCAGAGGAAGGGGCATTGGTCAAGCATTAGTCAGATCGGTAATGGCTGATATTTCTACTCATCCGAACACACATTCCAAAACAAAATATTTAAACTCCCAATTGATAGCAGTTCCTCTCTATGAAAAATTCGGCTTTCAGAAAGTAGGAGATATTTTTGAGGAATGTAATATCTTGCATTTTAAAATGGAACGGAGCTAGGTTTTCAACTTTACCTAAACGAAATAATCATGAAAAAAATAATTTTATCCTTTACGTTAATTTTGGCTTTCGCTTTCAGCGGATACAGCCAGGATGTTATTTCGAGTAGCAGCAGAAATACAGGTGATTTCTCCAATGAAGTAAAAGTCAATTTTTTGAATCTGATCGTATTAGCATCCATTGAATTTGGGTATGAAAAATATTTATCAGAGGATCATTCACTGGATTTACAACTTCACATCAACGATCGATTTGGTTACAATTCTCAAGGCGGAGATAAGAACTACAAGACAAACTCGGTTCAAGCTTCCATGAACTTTTATTTTGGAGATAATGAAAATGGGAGATTTTATATTTACCCAATGGCGAAGCTTCGATTTGGAGATTTTGAGGAAGTGTTAGATGGGGATTTGGTGACTACCAATATGAACGCATTTATTCTTGGGGCAGGAGCAGGTTATAAGTGGGAGTTTTCAAATTTTGCTTTTGGACCTTATGCAAGTGTAGCACGCGGATTTAGCAGCGAAGTTTCTGACCGGTTTTCAGCGGTAGAGGCAAATGCTGGGTTTAGCTTAGGTTATAGATTCTGATCTATCTATAAAATTATTTTGAGGCCCTGTTAAGGGCCTTTTTTTTTGAGACTTTAATTGTAAATTAAGGTTTTAATTTTTTACAATGAGGTTTGCTGACTATCCATTTTTAAGATATCTCCCCATTTTGATTGGTGGGATATTACTTTCCAAGAGGATTTCATTTCCGGATTTTGGTTTGGTTCTCATTCTTTTGGGTGCAGGTTTATTGATATATGGTCTCATTTTATATAATTCGAAATTTCCAAGAAAAGGGCTTTTATTAGGAGAGATTGGGTATGTGTTACTTTTTCTGACTGGAATTTTTTTAGTCAGGTTAAATGAAGCTTCGAATGCTGCTTTTCAAAATTTTGTAACAGTTGAAGAATATGTAGCCGAAGTGACTCAATATGATGTAGCGAAACCCAATTCTTTTGAAAATTTGCTTCAAATAAAGGCGATTTTAAAAGATGGAGTTTGGATTGAATCGGATGAGAAAGTTCTGGTCTATCATCAAAGTGAAAGCCCGTTTTTGCCAGGGCAGATCATTTGGGTAAAGTCAGAGCCAGAACCTGTTTCGGCACCTTCAAATCCAAATGAATTCAATTACAAGGGGTTTCTAGCTAGAAAAGGAATCTATTCGCGGCAGTTTTTATCTAAAAATTTTGTCTTTTTAGATTCTTCCATTTCCACAAAACCTCAGCATGTACTTTCACACCTTAGGTTAAAGATAGGGACGCTTCTTCAGGATAAAATCCCCGATCCTGATTCAGAACAAATAGCTCTGGCACTTTTGCTTGGACAAAAACAGTATTTGGATCCAGACATCCGGGCTGGTTACGTTCAAGCAGGGGTGATGCATATTCTAGCTGTTTCAGGATTGCATGTTGGGATTATTTATGCGCTTTTTTTAATGCTTTTGAAGCCTCTGAAATTGAGTAAAAAATGGGCGAAGATTTACCTTCTTTTTGTAGTTCTTCTGATCTGGATTTATGCATTTTTAACTGGATTATCCCCATCAGTAGTCCGTGCAGCGACTATGTTTAGTTTGCTGTCATTGGGTCAAATGCGCGAACGAAAACCTTCTATTTTCAATATTTTGGCCTTCTCTGCCATGCTCATGATTGCCCTAAATCCAGATGTTATTTTCGAAGTAGGATTTCAGCTCTCTTATCTTGCAGTAGGAGGGATCGTTTTGATCCAACCTTTGATTTTGAACTGGTGGCTTCCATCCAACCGTTTTTTGGAGTACCTATGGCAGCTCACAAGCGTCAGTCTGGCTGCTCAGTTGTCCACATTTCCCCTATCCGTTTTTTATTTTCATGTTTTCCCCACCTATTTCCTACTTGGTAATTTATTAATCATTCCACTTGCCTTTATCATCATGCAAGTGGGTGTTCCGCTAATGCTGCTTGGTTGGATCCCTATAGTTGGGGATATTCTAGGTTGGATTTTATCCTGGCTGATTTGGCTACAAAATTCTGTCATACAATTAATTCAAATGATCCCCGGCGGAAAATTGGATCGCCTTACTATCGATTTCTCCAGTATGATTTTGATCTGGATATTTTTATTAATCTGGGCTTCTTGGGCTATGTCCAAAAGGAAAAACTTGATCTATTTTTTGGTTGTTTTAACCCTGATTTGGTCTGGAATTCAGTTGGAAAAAGAGGTTTCCAAGCCGTCTCAAGAGCTTTTAAT
Organism: Algoriphagus sp.; assembly: GCF_029254265.1. Taxonomy (GTDB): domain Bacteria; phylum Bacteroidota; class Bacteroidia; order Cytophagales; family Cyclobacteriaceae; genus Algoriphagus. The sequence continues at coordinate 109,367 of NZ_JAQWXX010000047.1, forward strand.
CTACCAAAGCAAAGAGGGGTATGCCATAGATTATCATTTTGGGGGAAAGCTGTATTCTTGGAATCAAGGAATAAAAGCCGAAAGCTTAAGCTATTTGGTAGATCCAAATAGGATAGCAAATCAATGGAGTAGATTCCCCAATCCAATGTTTATAGTGTTTTCAGATATTGGTAAAAAATCAATTTTTCCTTCCCAAATCTATCTTGATGATTCTAAGAAGATAATCTACTTTGTCTCTCAAAAACCGAAAACAATGCAAGTTTGGACGGATGGAAATTGGGAGAAAATGAATCTAAGAGACTCGGTTACTATTGGAGATTCCGCTATTAGGATAGTTTTTTAGGCTTCCTTTTTGGCTTTGGATTTTTCTGAACCTAACTTCATGCAAAACAAGAATTAACCCAAATGAACGAAGCAGTACTCACCCATGTCGCCGATCGAATCGGTTTTATCACGCTTAATCGACCAGAAAAGCGGAATGCTTTAAGTCCTGAACTGATTTCCGGTTTGATTGCTGCTTTTGAAGCAATGAAAATCAATGATGAAGTAAAGGTGGTCATCCTTAGGGCGAATGGGAAAGCATTCTGTGCAGGAGCGGATTTGGCTTATTTACAGCAATTGCAGGATTTTACCTTCGAAGAGAATCTGGAAGACAGCCAAAGATTAAGGGGGTTATTTGACCTGATTTACAGTTTTCCCAAAGTTGTCATTGCTGAGATTCAGGGTCATGCTTTGGCAGGAGGTTGTGGGTTGGCAACGGTCTGTGATTTTGCATTCGCTGTTCCAGATGCACTTTTTGGCTACACAGAAGTGGCGATAGGATTCGTGCCGGCATTGGTTTCTGTATTTTTGCAGGAGCAAATCGGAGGTGCCAAAACCCAAGAGTTGTTACTTTCAGGTCAGTTGATTTCCTCTTCAAAAGCTGCAGAATTGGGACTGATTACAGAAGTTGTCTCCTCAGAATTTTTGGAAAAGTCTGTCCGTGATTTTGCGGATAAATTAATTCTTAAGAATTCAACTTTTTCCTTGCGTGAGACGAAACTTCTCTTGAGGGAATTGAACCGAGAATCCCGGGAAAAATCCCTCGATTATGCTGCAGAATTGAATGCAAGAGCAAGGGCTCATCCGGATTGCAAAAAAGGAATCTCAGCTTTCCTTCAAAAAACTAAACCTGAATGGTAAATGCTTCAAAAAGCTAAAGAAATCCTTCAGCAGGTTTTTGGTCACGCTGACTTTAGACCTGTTCAAGACCAGATTATCAAATCAGTCTTGGAGGGGAAGGATACGCTTGCGCTTTTGCCAACGGGTGGAGGAAAATCCCTTTGCTTCCAAATTCCCGGCCTAGTTGCTCCAGGGATTTGCCTAGTGGTAAGTCCCCTGATTGCCTTAATGAAAGATCAGGTAGATGGACTTAAGGCAAAAGGAATAAAAGCTTCAGCCATTTATTCAGGGATGAGTTTGAGAGAGATTGATCGGGTACTTGACAATTGTATCTATGGGGATTATAAATTCTTATATGTTTCTCCAGAGCGATTGAAGTCAGATTTATTCTTAGAGCGCTTTAAGCAGATGAACATCAATCTTATCGCAGTAGATGAAGCGCATTGTATTTCCCAATGGGGATATGATTTTAGACCATCTTACCTGGAGATCGCCGCGATTAGAGTATACCACCCTCAAGTTTCCGTCTTGGCCTTAACTGCTTCGGCCACGCCTCAAGTCTGCGAAGATATTCAGGAAAAGTTGGAGATGAAAAGGCCTAATTTTTTCAGGAAAAGTTTCGCTCGGGAAAATTTGAGCTATAGTGTTCGGTTGATAGAAAACAAACTTGAGAAAGGATTGGAGATTCTGAGTAGAATCCCGGGTTCGGCTATTTGGTATGTGCGAAATCGACAGGCAACTCACCAGATTGCAAAAGCACTTTATCAAATGGGGATTTCGGCTGCAGCCTATCATGCAGGTCTTTCGATGGAAGATCGAAATCAAAAACAGGAGGCATGGAAGACCAATCAGGTTCGGGTTATCGTCAGTACGAATGCCTTTGGAATGGGCATTGATAAGCCGGATGTGCGTGTGGTAATTCATAGTGATATTCCTGAAAATCTTGAAAATTACTATCAGGAAGCCGGCCGTGCCGGAAGGGATGGAAAGAAAGCCTATGCTGTTTTGTTGGCAAATGAGAATGATTTTGAGCAGATCTTAGAGCGGGCGGCTCTCGTTTATCCGCCTGTTGATTTCCTAAGAAAGGTGTATCAATGCCTTGCGAACTACTTTAGGGTCGCTGTTGGAAGTAATATGCTTAGTAGTTTTGATTTTGAATGGAACGAATTTGCTCAGACCTATAACCTGGGAATTCTAGAGACATTTTATGCGCTTAAAGTTTTGGAGGAAGAGGGCTTTATAGGCTTGAGCGAAAGTTATTATTCTCCTTCAAAAATCCATTTTTCGGTAGATCCCTCAAGGCTCTATGAAGTTCAGATTGCTTATGCAAAATTAGATCCGGTGGTAAAAATCATCATGCGAACTTATGGTGGAAATGTATTCTCAGAATACATCACTATCAATGAATCTAAACTTGCAAAAAGCTTAGAAATGAAGGAGCATGATCTGATCAAATCGCTCAAGCAGCTAGAGCAGCTAGAGGTTATGGTCTATGATCAGCGAAAAGACAAACCCCAAATCACTTTTCTAACTCCGAGATATGATGCGGGAAAGCTACCGTTGAACTTTAACCGAATCAAACTAAGGAGGGAACTGACCTTAGAAAAAGCTACAAAAATGGTGGCCTATGGGCATCAAAATCAGATTTGCAGAACGCAATTTATTCAAGAGTATTTCGGTGAAAGTGCTGATAAGGGTTGTGGTATCTGCGATTGGTGCATTTCCGATAGGAAATCAAAGTCCCCAGAAACAGTCGAAATCAAGCTTAAAAACAAGATTGTCGAAACTTTAACCAATCACAGGGAGTTAACAGAACGTCAGGTATTCGATACTTTGAATCTGCCTGCCTCTGAAAAAAACCTAAAAATTCTTCGACTTATGGAGGATGAAGGGATTGTCAACCAACTTGCTTCCGGCAAATTTACTTTAGTAACAAATGGGTAATTTCTTCGATGATTTGTATCAAAAAGTTTTTAAGTCATCGGAAAAGATTCCTTTGAATCATAAGGAAAACTTTGAGTTGAAAGAGCTTGATAATGAAGTAGCAGTGACTTGGTCTAAAAGCACAGAGGGGATTGAAGTTTTGGAAAAAATATACAAAAGCTACGCTTTCAAAAAACTTCAGCTCAATGAATCTCCTCAGGTGCATATCTTGGATTCTAAATATGCAAAAGGCTTTGCGGTGACTTATGAAGAACCGTTGACTCCTAAAACATTTTCTATGCTTTTCTTGGCTTTCGCCCAGCGAGTTTTAGCTTTGGGTTATAAGCAAGTAAGTCTTGATCGCAAATTGGAGGAAATCAATGAGCAGGTGAGATCTACGGAGAAGTTTTATTTCAAGCCTCCCTTGCAAATACCCGAAGAAAATGCCCTAATTTCTCAGCTTTATGGGAATGTGGCTATTGAAAAAATAACCCTTAATAATCAACCTAGTTACTTAAAAATTTTGGCGACCTTTTACTCAGATCGCTTGTATGAGGATCCCAAGCCTTTTGATGAGTTTTTGGATGGATTATTTGAAAAAAGATAAATGGATAGAATAGAATTTAGTAAGCAACTTAGTAAGTATCGGACTCCCTACGAGGAAGAATCAAGTTTCATAAATGATTTTTTGAAATTGACTGAAGATTCACTCGCTTATAAAAGAGAACGATTGGAGGGTCATTTTACTGCCTCAGCTTGGATAGTAAATCGCAAGCGGACGCATACCCTATTGACTCTTCACCGTAAGCTGGGTCGCTGGCTTCAGCTTGGAGGACATGCAGATGGGAATGAAGATTTACTTGAAGTGGCCATGAAAGAAGCTACTGAGGAGAGTGGTCTAAACAGTTTGAGATTTGTGGACGAGACCATTTTTGATTTGGATAAGCATATTATTCCGGAGCGACCGCATGTACCGGAGCACTTTCACTTTGATGTCCGATACATTTTGGAAGCAGATATCGCTGAACCTTTGCAGAAGAATGACGAGAGTATTTCCTTGGCATGGGTTGCCTTTGACTCTGTTCAGGATGTGATTGGATACAATCCGTCAATTATTCGAATGCTTGAAAAAACCAGTAAATCCGAAATTTTATTATAATTCATGCATAAAGCTGATCCTGCGACTCTTGCTCAAGAGTTTGACTTTTCGATTCCTATTCAGATTCGTTTCTCAGATATTGACGGCTATATGCATGTCAATAATGGGGTTTATTTTAGCTATTTTGAGCATGCCCGAGCTGCTTTTCTCAATGATTTCTGTGATTGGAATATCATGGAAGTGGGTACCGTAGTTGGTAGAGTTGAGATCGATTATTTGCGTCCAATCCACCTAGAAGATCAAATTCAAGGATTGGTCAAATGCACCCGATTGGGAAACTCCTCCTTTGACATCGAACAATACTTGATCGGAACTACGAAGCAGGGAGAGTCAGTTACGTTCTCTCATTGCAAATGTGTGATGGTCTCCGTAGATATGAAGACCATGAAGCCGACATCCATTCCTGTGGCGTTCCGTGAGAAACTTTCTCTCAAAGACTGATCTAAAAGGTCTAACCCCTATCTTTGCCCAAAATTTTATTCTGTGAAAAAGCTTTTATTTATAGCCGTGACATTGATTGCGCTGGTAAGTTGTAGTCCTAGTGAAGAAGAATTGATGATCGCTGGAATGGAGAAAATGGATACTCAGTCTTGGAAGGAGGCTATTGCCTATTTTGATCAATTATTAGAGCAAAACCCTGCAAACAGTCAAGCCTTGAATGCAAAAGGAGTTGCGCTTTTTCAACTTGGGGATTTCAAAGAAGCGATTCCGGTTTTCACCGAGGCGATCAAATCAGATTCTTCATCCTACAAACCATGGTTTAACCGTGGTAACTCGAATTTGGAATTAGAGAATTTCAAGGAGTCGGTTTCAGATTATAATATGGCCAATCGACTTGATCCGAACCAAACTGATATTTATTACAATCGTGGCTTAGCGTTGCTTGGCTTGGAGGAATACGAAGATGCACTGCTGGATTTTGATGCTGCACTGCAAGTAAATCCCAATCAGGCATTGGTTTTTTTCAATCGTGGTAAAGCTCAGCTGGGTAATAACGATCCTGCAGGCGCCATGGAATCACTTACCAATGCGGTGAACCTTGATGGGAAAAATGCTGCCGCTTATTACTTGCTGGGAGTCACCCGGATGAGTGCATTGGGTCAGAAAGAAGAAGGTTGTGTTGACTTAAAAATGGCCTATTCATTGGGTTATGAAGAGGCGAAAACTTGGATTGAAGATTTTTGCGACTAATAAATGGCTGAAATTTCAAAAGATTTGCGGCTTGCCAAAAGGCTTTTGGAAGAAGCAAAATTAGTAGCTATTCCGACAGAGACCGTTTATGGTCTTGCAGGGAACGCCTTGAATCCAATGGCTGTTGCAGCGATTTTTGAGACTAAGAAGAGGCCGAGTTTTGATCCTTTAATTATTCATGTTTCGGAACTTTCTAAAGTAGCAACTTACGTCACTGACTTTCCATCACCTCTTCGAAAATTAGCAGAGGAATTTTGGCCAGGACCTTTGACTTTATTATTGCCAAAATCGAGTAAAATCCCCGATTTGGTAACTTCAGGATTGGATCGAGTTGCCATTCGTGTTCCTAATCATCCCCTAACTTTACAATTGCTGACTTCGCTGGATTTCCCTTTGGCAGCTCCAAGTGCAAATCCTTTTGGCTATATCAGTCCTACACTTCCAGCTCATGTTGATGCCCAATTGGGAGATAAAATCCCATTGATTTTGGATGGTGGGCCTTGCGAAGTAGGTTTGGAAAGCACGATTATTGGATTGGAAGGCGATGAAATTACGGTTTATCGATTGGGAGGTCTGGAGATTGATGCGATCGAAGCGGTAGTTGGAAAAGTTTCGATTAAAGATTATAGCTCATCTAATCCACAGGCGCCGGGACTTTTGGAAAGTCACTATGCGCCAAGTACATCTTTTGTTTTGGGAAATCTAGAGGAGTTGATTCCTCTATATATTCAGCGCGGAATTCCATTTGCAGTTTTGTCTTTCTCAAAAAAATGGCAATCTATTTCAAATTTCAAGCAGCTGGCACTTAGTGAAAAAGGAGATTTGAAGGGGGCTGCAGCAAATTTATTTTCCCATATGAGAAAGTTGGATGAGTTAAAAGTTGAGGTTATTTTGGCTGAATTAATGCCTAATATTGGTTTGGGAAAAGCGATAAATGATCGACTTAATAGAGCTTCTGCTAAAAGGTAATTTCTGACTGTTTGGAAATTGACCGAGCTCAAAAGTCGATTTTTCCGTCAATCTTTGATAAATTGAAATTGATATTTTTATAAAAACTTATAAATCCTATTTATGAATCCTAGAATTAAAACTGTAGATAATCTGAGCTTTGAAGGAAAAAAAGCATTGGTCAGAGTGGACTTCAATGTTCCGTTGGATAAGGACTTTAATGTCACAGATGATACGAGAATCCAAGCAGCAATTCCTACAATTGAAAAGATTCTGAATGATGGCGGATCGGCTATTCTAATGTCTCACTTGGGTAGACCAAAGGGTGTTGATGACGATAAGTACTCGCTTCGACATATCGTCTTGACATTGGAAAAAGCATTGGGTAAACCTGTGAAATTTGCTCAAGATTGCATTGGGACAGAGGCTGAGCTTATTGCTGCGGAGTTAAAACCTGGCGAGGTATTACTTTTAGAAAACCTTCGATTCCACAAAGAAGAGGAAAAGGGAGATAAAGAATTTGCGAAAAAGCTTTCAAGACTTGGCGAAATCTATGTAAATGATGCCTTCGGTACAGCTCACCGTGCACATGCTTCCACAGCAGTTATAGCTGAGTTTTTTATCGATAAAGTCTGTGGCTACTTGATGACTTCTGAATTGAAAAATGCAGATAAAGTGCTTGAACACCCTGAGAGACCCTATACTGCGATCATGGGTGGAGCAAAGATTGCGGACAAAATTTTGATCATCGAGCGTTTGTTGGACAAGGTAGATAACCTGATCATCGGAGGTGGAATGTCTTATACTTTTGCAAAAGCACTAGGAGGTACTATAGGGAACTCATTATTGGAAGAAGATAAGTTGAATTTTGTTCTTGAGTTGATGGAAAAGGCTAAGGCAAAAGGAGTTAATTTGATTCTTCCTGAGGATACGGTGATTTCTAATGCTTTTGCCAATGATGCCGAACAGGGATTAGCGGATAAGGGTGAGATTCCTGAAGGTTGGATGGGATTGGATATCGGACCAAAAACCAGAGAAATCTTTGCTGCAACCATTCTTAAATCCAAAACGATTCTTTGGAATGGCCCAATGGGAGTATTTGAAATGGATTCATTTGATAAAGGAACCAAAGCCATAGCCGAGGCAGTAGTAGCTGCTACCAAAGCAGGAGCTTACTCACTCATAGGTGGTGGAGATTCTGCAGCTGCGGTAAACAAGTTCGGTTATGGAGATGATGTTTCATTTGTCTCTACGGGTGGTGGAGCTTTGCTAGAGTATATGGAGGGGAAAATCCTTCCTGGTGTGGCAGCGCTTGAGCCTTAATAAAAAAACATTATAGAAAAGGGCTATTTCGAAAAAATCGAAATAGCCCTTTTTGATTTATGCCACGTGAACCTCTTAAATATTCCCTTAAAACTCAACTTCTACCATTACGGGAAAGTGATCTGAGGGATATTTTTTACCATAGTTGTCAGTTAGTATTCCATGGCGAAGTACTTGAATCTGGCCAGAGACAAAAATATGATCAATGATGCCATCGGGTAATTTCTCCCAGTCGAATCCGGTAAAGGTGCCAGCCGGGCCATAGGATAGATCAGAAATCAATCGTGCATCTTTCCATTGCGGTTGGGTGGTGATCACCGTATAGGCGGGGTTTTCCGGAGTTACATTGAAATCACCCATCCATATCACTGGGAGTTTTTCTTTATTGATTTTTTCGATTTGTTTGAGTACGAGTTTGCTACTTTCTTCACGTGCCTTTTGCCCTATATGATCGTAGTGGATGTTGAAAACATAGAATTCAGTTCCGCTTTGATCAGCAAATTTTCCATAGGTTGAGACTCGGTTTAATGCTGCATCCCATCCCTTACTTGGCTTCTCAGGCGTAGGAGAGAGCCAAAAAGTACCTTGATCCAGTAATTGGTACTTTTTTGAATTGTAGAGAATCGCTGAAAACTCACCTTTATTTTCCCCATCGTCTCTACCGACACCGATATACTTGTAGTCTAGCCCTTCACTCATTTGTGTAAGTTGATGCTGAAGAGCTTCCTGCACACCCAAAAGGTCTATTTGGTGAAATTGAATCAAGTCAATCACATGTGGAAGTCTGTCCTTCCAGAGATTTCCTGTATCATTTGGATTGTCCCAGCGAATGTTAAATGTCGCAAGGTTATGGCTTTGCGCTATTACAGGTGGACTGGAAGAAATAAAAATAATAAGAATTAAAATACTGAAATAAAACGATTTAGGTGTTTTCATAAGCGAAGCGGTTAAACTAAATCTTGTAAATTGGTTTAAGTAATTAAAATTGAGTTTTAATTTCATCAAATAAAATCAAGGATGACTAAAAAGTCCCAATTGGACTGTAATGTTGCAATTAAAGAACAATACTAAATACATGAAAACCTTTTATCCCAAAGACCTATCCACTCAGGAATTCCATGGATTGCTACAAGGAAGTATAGCTCCGAGGCCCATTGCTTTTGCAAGTACCATCGATAAAGAAGGGAATGTAAACCTGAGTCCTTTCAGCTTTTTCAATCTATTCAGCACTAATCCTGCGATTCTAATCTTTTCTCCTTCGCGAAGAGTGAGAGATAATACTACAAAGCATACTTTGGAAAATGTGCTCGAAGTACCAGAAGTGGTCATCCATGTCGTTCATTTTGGATTGGTGGAGCAGATGTCTCTAGCTAGTACAGAATATGGAAAAGGTGTCAGTGAGTTTGACAAAGCAGGCTTGACTCCAGTTCCGTCTCTTGAAGTGAAACCTCCCCGTGTGAAGGAAGCTCATATTGCATTTGAATGCAGAGTAAATGAGGTGAAGTCGCTTGGTGATCAGGGAGGTGCAGGAAATCTAGTAATCTGTGAGGTACTTGTAGCTCATGTCAATGAGGAAGTCATGGATGATCATGGGGTTATCGATCCTTATAAACTAGACGCAGTGGCACGATTAGGTGGAGATTGGTATAGCCGTGCCAGTGGAGACTCACTGTTTAAAATCCCAAAGCCAATCCGGACTCTTGGGATTGGAGTGGATCAGATTCCGGAGGAAATTCGGAATAGCACAATTCTTACCGGGAATAATTTAGGACGATTGGGCAATGTGGAGCAATTACCTAACTCTGCCCAAATAGAAGAATTTGGGAAGTCTGAAATGATTCAAGAAATGCGAGTTCGCTTTAAAAATGATCCAGACTCATGGATTGATCATCTTCACCTTGCAGCCAAAGCTGAATTGGAAGAAGGTGATGTAGAAAAAGCTTGGTTAATCCTGTTACAAAAGCAATAAAAAAAGCGGCCTAAGCCGCTTTTTTTTACTTTATGGTAATATCCTGTGACATCCTTACTTGGATTCCTTGATAGTTTTTTAATTTTTCTACTTGTTGGTAGAGAGGGTAATTCTCTTTCAATTCTCTTTTTAAGAACCCAACCCTCACATTTTCACCCAAATCCTCCATAATCATTTGAAACCAAGGCTTTACTTCAGGATAGTAAACTACTCGATAATCATCACCAGCTTTAATCTTACCAGCGGCAATTTCTATGGCAGTATCCAAACCTCCCAAAACATCCACTAGGCCTCTTTCTTTGGCTTGATTTCCTGTCCAAACTCTACCGGAAGCAACTTCTTTAACTGCCTCAGTACTCATTCCTCTTCCTTCAGCCACTCTCGAAATGAAAGTCTCATAGCCATCTTCAACAGAGCTTTGGATGATCATTCGCTCCACATCAGTCATTGATCTGCCTGCGTTCATAAAGTCAGAAAGTTCACCAGTAGTCACTACATCGGTGGTGATCCCGAGTTTATTATTGAGTAATTCCTGCACGTTGAACATCAACCCGAAAATCCCAATCGAACCTGTGATGGTGTTTGGCTGTGCCACGATTGTATCCGCAGGTGCAGCGATGTAATATCCTCCAGAAGCTGCTACTTCTCCCATAGATACAATTACAGGCTTCACTTTTTTAGCTTCCGCCATTTCTCTCCAGATCACCTCAGAGGCTACAACTGATCCTCCCGGAGAATTCACTCGGAGCACGATCGCTTTGATACTCTCGTTCTTTCTTGCTTTACGGATTTCTGATGCAAATTTTTCAGAGCTAATTGCGCCAGCTGCTTTACCACTTACAATTTCTCCTTCTGCGATGATTACTGCGATTCTATTTGAAGAAGTGATATTTTTCGATTTAGCAGAAGATGCTAGGTCTGTCGCATTGATTTTTGAGATATCATCGTCATCTTCCAGTCCAAGCTTTTCTTTCAATTTGGAATGTACCTGATCTTCATAAAGCAACTCAGTCATCAAACCATAAGTCACAGCATCTGCTGGCTTTCTAACCAACATCAGATTATTGATTTTTTTCAAACTGTCGAAAGCAATTCCTCTCGACTCTGCAATATCCATCAACGCATTGGTGTTGATGTCATCTAAGAAAAACTGGGTTTGAAGTCTGTTTTCAGGGCTCATTTTATCCAAGATGTAGGGCTCAACAGCACTTTTAAATTCGCCTACACGAAACACTTCAGGCTTGATGCCTACTTTTTCAAAGAAACCTTTCAGGAAAATTCCTTCAGAGGCAAAACCATTGAAATCAACACCTCCAATAGGGTTCATATAAACTTCATCAGCGACTGAGGCTAGGTAATAACCACCTTCAGAGAAGGCCTCATCATAAGCGATAATGAATTTCCCAGAGCTTTTGAAATCTTCCAACACCTCTCGAAGCTCTAGTAAATTTGCTTGACCTGCGATGATCAAACCAGTGTTCAGGTAAATACCTTTAATGTTTTCATTCGTTTTTGCCTCATCGATTGCTTTTTTCAAGTTAACTAAACCGGCATTTGCATCACCTCCGAAAGGATTTCCTAAAAATCCAAGATCAAGATTATCCTCGGTGGTCCGCTCTACAAGAGTTCTTCCATTAAGATTCAAGTGGAGAACTGTGTTTTCTTTCACTTTGACCTCCGCATCACCTGCAGAAGAAGCGATGATCCCAATAAAGCCAAACATGACAAGAATACTGAGAATGCTGAAAACAAAAAGACCTACTATGACAGCAAGTACATTTCCTAAGAATTTCATAAGCTAAATTATTTAGGCGCTAAAATAACCTATTTTAGCCCGAGATTACAAAAGGAATTCTACGGAGAAAATGTTCAGTAAGGTTGTTATTATTTTGGGGGGAAATAAAGGGGATCGTGAAGATTTGCTCGAAAAAGCTATTCTTGAGCTTGCGAAGGCTGGAAAATTCATAGGTAAATCTTCAATATATGAAACGGAAGCCTGGGGTGGCGTCGCAAATGGGGCATTTCTCAATCAAGTGGTTCAACTGGAAACGAATCTAAATCCTGAGCAGTTTTTAGAGTTGATCCAAAAAATTGAGTTCAATCTGGGAAGAAAGCGAGACGAACACTGGGGAGATCGCACGATGGATATAGACATTCTCTACTTTGATCAGAGGGTGATTTCAAATTCTTTACTTCAAATCCCACATCCATTTATAGCTCAACGAAGATTTGTCCTAGTGCCATTGGTAGAGGTCTTGCCTAAGTTTATGCATCCTATTTTAGGAAAGAATCATTTGAAACTTTTGGAAGAATGCAAAGACGAGACTAAGGTACTTATTTACAAGCCTTCATAAAAAAAAGCCCACTAGATGCGGGCTTTTAAAAATTTAGAGACCGGAAACTTCAGCCCCGGGGTGGATTTTTTGAACCAAGCCTTGAAGGACTTTTCCAGGTCCGCATTCAACAAACTGAGTTGCCCCATCTTTTACCATGTTTTGCACAGACTGAGTCCATTTTACAGGAGCTGTCAATTGGGCAATAAGGTTAGCTTTTATTTCGTCCACATTAATGATAGCCGTTGTACTTACATTTTGATAAACTGGACAAATCGGGGTATTGAAAGTGGTAGATTCGATTGCGGCCTTTAATTTTTCTGCAGCTGGCTGCATCAAAGGTGAATGAAATGCTCCTCCAACCGGAAGGGGAAGGGCTCTTTTTGCTCCAGCCTCTTTCATTTTAAGGCAAGCGATCTCTATTCCTTTATTCGTCCCTGAGATGACTAATTGGCCTGGGCAATTGTAATTCGCAGGAACTACAATTTCATCTGTAATTGAGGCGCAGATTTCTTCTACCTTTTCATCCGCAAGCCCTAGAATCGCTGCCATCGTGGATGGATTGATTTCGCATGCTTCCTGCATAGCTAATGCTCGTTGGTAAACCAGTTTTAATCCATCTTCAAAAGCCAAAGTACCGTTGGCAACTAAAGCTGAAAATTCTCCTAATGAATGACCCGCAACCATGTCTGGAGCGAAATCTGGAGTAGTCTTGGCCAGTATAACAGAATGTAGAAAAATTGCAGGTTGAGTCACCTTAGTCTGTTTCAACTCTTCAACAGAACCCTCAAACATGATATCAGTGATTCTGAATCCAAGGATTTCATTGGCTTGTTCAAATAATGCTTTTGCCTGTGGATTTTCCTCATAAAGAGCTTTTCCCATTCCGGGAAACTGGGCACCTTGGCCCGGGAAAACAAATGCCTTCATCAAATTGAATTTTGGTTTGAGGCGCAAATATAAACCTTTTCAACAAGTGATTAATTTCGACTTATTCGTCAAAGGTGTTGAAGTGAGCTTGAAACACAGATTTTTTATTTTCGGAAATCCATCTGATAAAGGCCAATACAGCAGGAGAATGCTTTTTTTGCTTTAACCAGATCAATTTCCACATTGCTTTCATCGGCAAGTCCGGATATTTCAAAAGTGTGATTCTATTGTCTTCAATTTCCTGACTCATTGAAAAATTAGAGAGGATTGAGGCTCCCAATCCAGCCATGACTGCCTGCTTTACAGCTTCGTTGGTGGCGAGTTCAAGTTTGCTATCAACTTTGATATCTCGCTCGTTAAAAAATTCTTCCATTTTGACCCTAGTTCCAGAGCCCTTTTCCCTAAGGATAAATGGAATTTTTCCCCACTTGTTATTATCTATTTCTGCTTGAAACTTTGTCGCATGTTCTGGTGCACATGCCAAATACCATTTGTTTTCTTCCAAAGTAATACTGTCAAATGCTACATCATTGGGAGGAGAAACAGAGATTAAGGCTAAATCCGTATTGTTTTCTTGTAGGTGTGCAAGGACACTGTGTCGGTTGGATACTTCCAGACTGATTTCTACATGTGGGTGGAGTTTCATAAAGTCCGCCATCAAATAGGGGATAATATATTTACCAGTAGAAACTGCGGATATCCGTATTTTCCCTGCTAGAAGGCCTTTTAGTTCTAGCATTTTTTGCTCGATTTGATCCACTTCGTCAAAGATCCGATCTGCCATATCTACTAACTCTTGGCCGAATTCAGTGAGATAAATTTGCTTTCCAATAATCTCTGTGAGCGGTACTTCGAATTGCTCTTGGAGATTTTTTAATTGAATGGAAACTGCCGGCTGAGTCATATTTAATGACCTTGCAGCACTGGTAATGCTTTCTTGAGTGGAAATAGCCTTAAGTGCACGGAGCTGAGTTAGTGAAATATTCATAAGTAAATTATATACAAAAACCAGTACGAATAAAAAAACTTTATGGTTTAGTTTTTTTTTCCTGTTTTTCCTTTAAATATTTGTTGCATGGATTTTCAGATACTTATCAACAACATAACGAATCCGAGTTTACTGTTTTTCGTTTTGGGGATCTTGGCAGTTCGGTTCAAAAGTGATCTGGAGATACCTCCCAGCAGTTCCAAGTTTATAGCCTTATACTTGATGCTTTCGATTGGGTTTAAAGGAGGTCAAGAACTTTCCCATAGTAGTTTTGATTTAAGTATTTTTTGGGCTTTAGTATTTGGAATTTCACTTTCAGCTCTGGTTCCTATTTACACGTTTTTCATTCTTAAAAGAAAGCTGAATGTTTCAAATTCTGCAGCTATTGCAGCAGCATATGGTTCTATCAGTGCGGTTACTTTTGTGGCAGCAGTTGCATTTTTGGATCTTCAGGGTGTTCCATTTGGAGGTCATATGGTGGCAGTGATGGCTTTGATGGAGGCTCCGGCAATTATTTCCGGTGTGATCTTGCTTCAGAAATATTCAGATCAAAAACCCGAAGGAGGCCTAAAAAAGATTGTAATCCATGCATTTACTAATGGAAGTGTGCTCTTAATCTTGGGGAGTTTGGTGATAGGATTGATTGCAGATGAGAAGCAAGCCGAAGGAATTAAGCCTTTCGTAACAGATATTTTCAAAGGATTTTTAGCTGTTTTCCTTTTGGATATGGGAATTCGAAGCGGTAAAAAGCTAAAGACTTTTTTCAAATACGGTTATTTTTCTACGGTTTTTGCAATCCTGATTCCGCTTGTTAATGGGGTTTTGGTAGCATTCCTGAGCTACTGGGTAGCAGACGCAGATGGAGACCGGTTTATATTTGCCATTCTAGCAGCCAGTGCATCTTATATCGCTGTGCCTGCCGCAATGAAGCTTGCAAATCCAGAAGCAGACGAAGGTCTGTATATCCCAATGGCATTGGCAATCACATTTCCTTTCAATATCACATTAGGAATGCCTATCTATTGGATGATCATTCAAGCGTTTTAAAGCCAAATTATTCAATAGAGTTTCTAATTAATATTTCGGTTTTAAACAGGTATGTTTTCTTTGGTGAGAAATTTGGCCTTTTCTTCAGGACTAGGAAGCCTGCACGTATTCTTTTTTCCGAACCAACTGTATCGATTCTTAGCAATCCAATCGTAAATAGGGTCACGAAGCCCCTTTGGTAGATAAATCAATGGATATAAGCCTGGCCATAGTCCAGAGAGGTTCTTTGCTATCTTGAGTGCGGCTGTACTTTTGTAAAAAATCTCCTTGTTCTCAAGAAGTACAAGCGAGTCCAAATAATCTTTCTTAACCTCAAATTCAGAAAGCACCTTTTTGCTTATGGCATCTTGCAATGCTCCCACTAGGAACTTTCCCTTTTTATCTCTTTTGATGATAAAATCTATGGAAGCATTGCAAAGGTTGCAGACTCCATCAAAGAAAATGATGGATTTGGAACTTGTCATCTTAAGATTTGAATAGTTCCTTTTAGATTTTGTTCCTGCTTGCTAGGATCCAACACATCGAATTTGACTGATCCGGAGTAGAAATATGTTCCTGCTGGAAGATCATTTCCATTCTTGTCTTTTCCGTCCCAGCGAATGAAGATGTCGTTTTCGTTTGACTCTAAGCTATTGTAGCTAAATACCTCGGCTCCCCAACGATTGACTATGAAAATCTCAACTCCGATAACAAATCTTGGACATTTTGAGAATGGATTGTCAAAGGCAATGAAGGTGTCATTATTTCCATCCCCATTTGGAGTGAATGCATTAGGCAATTCATAGTATGGGCAATTGTTCACACATACTATATTGCTTGGTTCACTTTCATTTCCAGATCTATCCACAGCCGTGATATAATAACATCCTCTGAAATTCGATAGGTTATTGATTCTGGTTTCTAATTCCAAAGCGGAAAGTTCAGCCACTAATTCAAACTGACCGTCTTCACCGTCTTCAGTGAAATACAGTTTATAACCACTTAGTTGGTCATCACAATCTCCACTGAAATCGGGAGTCCAACTCAAATCATGGTAATAAGTTGTCGTGTTGCAAGAAACTTCAGCTAAGTATTCCTCGCATACAGGACCTTCAAAAGTTAATACTGGAGGACATGGCAATCGATTATCATCAGGTTTGGCACAAACTATTTGAGATTTATTTTCGAGTGGGTAAATAAGTCCCGCCACATTGTAAGAACCTTTGGTAATTACATAATAGCAGTACTCTATATCTTTCTCTAAAGCCACGCCATTGAAGCTACCATCATCGAAGTAGGTAAAGCCATCCTGAGTTACATCCACTTCAGCTATTTTGACAAAAGTGTCTGCATCTTGGGCTTCTGCATCAGTCCTGTTTCGATACACATCATGTTTAAACTCCTGAACAGAATTATTCCAAGGTACTGTAAATTCCCAATTTAACTCAATGGCTTGATTGATAATGGTTGGTTCTAATCGAACTGATGAAGCGGAAGAAGAACTGTCTATTTTGGTTCCCCGATCAAGAAGGACTACTTTGTAATTGTGAACTAAATCCGCGGTGTTTATTCCGGTATCTGTAAACAATGTATCTGCCGTGATTCCTAGTGAAACAGCACCCGAGTTGCCCGTGAAGCCGGTTCTTCTGTACAATTCATATGTGAATGGACCGGGATATTGAGTTCGATCAATATCATAAGGAGGAGTCCATTTTACAAAAATCTCACCATTTGCTGGGTCTGTAGCCTCAATACTAACATTCGTAATGATAGGTACGTCCACGTCGATAGTGATGCAAATTTCCTCTGAAACTATGCTCTCACCAGCGCGTGGCTGGGGATAATCTGCCACTAATCGATAGCAATAAGTATTTCCAGGAGCTAGTCCCTCACCGCCATTCTCATCTAAGAAACTGAAGATTTCCATATTCGTGGTTCCTATCAGTTCGTAACCAGCTCTGATTCCGGTTTCACAACTATCCGGCATGTAAGGGTCCGAATTGATTCGTCTCCAGACTTGCATTTCCTGCGCCGAATTCGCGCAAACATAAGGATCCCAGTTCAATTCTACAGATCTTCCAGTTCCTTGTTCGATTTCATTGAAGACAGGAGGTGGACCAATGACTTTGATTCGCCATGTTTTAATATCAACCAAGGAAGGTCCGGAACTTGGATCATCGGAGATTCGAACACGGACTTCATATTCCCTAGCTCGTACGTGGTTGCAAACTGTCTGCCAACTGAAATTCACAATCCCAGGGCTAGCTTGAAAGACACTTTCAGGAGAATAGGTAGCTGGAGAGGCATTGATTTCGATGGGTTCGCCAAAAATTTCAATTCGAATAGGATCTCCATCTGGATCTTGACCTTGGATAATCTCTTCAATTAAAGTGCCCGCCTCTACACAAAGATCAGGAGGTAGAATCAATTCCGGTCTTCGGTTATTTGAATTCTCGATAATGATCTGCATGTCTCTTACGACATAGCCGATCAACTCGTATTTCCCGTTTAATTTCCGATATTCTTTAATTAAAAACGCGACGTTAAATTGGCCGGCAGTCCCGGGAGCGTCCCAAATTAAATCTCCAAAAATAGGATCAACTCTCAAAAAAGGAGGGACTGAACCATCTTCCTGGCTAAAGCTGAATTCGTTTGTTGCAGGACTTCTATAGTTATTTACTGTTCTTTGGAAATCTTGATTTGGAACACCCAACTCATAAGCTAAACTATCTCCATCTGGATCATAAGCACCTGGGTTGTGAATAAACCGAACATTCACTGCACCATTATCTACCGGTGGAATTGTCAAAACAGGTGAATTGTTGACACCTATAAATGGGTCAATGGTAATCTGGGTTTCCACATAAAAAGGAGTATCCACCGAATTATCCATATTCAAAGTCTTGTCATTTCGATTAAATTCCTGAAAACGGATGGTGTATTGCCCTGGACCTTGGAAGGTATGTGTAATTACAAAAGTGTTTTTCTCAATTTGATCACCTAAGCTTTCTACCAAAGAGAAATCACTTTCGGTATTTAATTGCTCTTCTCGTCCATCTCCAAAATTGATAATACCTGGACCAAAAACCACGCTTGATCTGGTATCAGTGTAACCAACAACTACTATGCGGTAGGTTAAAGTTTGAACTGAAATTCGCTCAGCAATTATTTCTCCTGCCCTAATGTGGGTGGCCCAGACATTTGTGAGTCCTGCGAAGAAAAATAAAATAAAAATACCTAGTATGACTTTAAGCTTCATGTTGATTAAATTCTTTACTATTTCGAAACTACTTAACGGAACAAAAGTTGAATTAATATTTACTTTGGTTCTTTTTCTTTTCCTATACGAAATAAATGGAAGTAAGTAGAAAATCTCCGCAAAATCAAACAATAAAAATAAACAGGAAGTTTTATTCTAAGTTAATTGAGAAATCTACCCACTTCGAATTTCTTTATTTAGAACCTTTTGAAATAAGTAATCAGAATAAGATCGAATTGTTTGCTAGCAGTTCCAAATGTAAATTTGGCAACATAAATCAAAGAATTCGTTCTAATCTAATCGTTAAAATTGTATGAGCTGGGTTACAAAAACCTTGAGTAGCACACTAGGAAGGAAATTGATCATGGCATTGACCGGACTTTTCCTGATTCTGTTTTTGACAGGTCACGTTTCAGGTAATTTATTGTTGTTTAAAGGTGATGGAGGTGAGGCATTTAATATTTATGCCAAATTCATGACCACAAATCCCGCAGTAAAATTACTTTCGTATGTGACTTATATTTCAGTAATAGGCCACGTCATCTATTCAATCATCCTGACGCAGGTCAACAAATCCTCAAGACCTGTAGGTTATGCCACGTCAAATGCTTCTAAAAGCAGTTCTGCGGCATCCAGAAACATGGGGATATTGGGAACGATCATTTTGATCTTTCTTGTAATACACATGCAAAGCTTCTGGTACCAAATGCATTGGGGAGAAGTTCCATTTGTAACTTATGAAGGAGAGCAATACAAAGACCTATTTTCTATAGTGACTTTCGCATTTCAAAATGAATTGATGGTTGCAGGATATGTCGTCGCAATGGCTTTTCTTTCTTTCCACCTTTCGCATGGATTTGCAAGTGCATTTCAAACCTTAGGATTGAATCATAAGAAATATACCCCAGCTATTGAAGTCTTGGGAAGAATATATAGCATTCTAGTGCCGATTTTATTTGCTAGTATGCCGATTTACATCTATTTCACATCACAGAGCTAATAATAGTCCCGTATGATACTAGATTCCAAAATACCTGCTGGCCCATTGGAAGAAAAATGGACCAAGCATAAGTTTAACAGTAAGCTGGTAAACCCAGCCAACAAAAGAAAGTACGATGTCATCGTAGTAGGAACAGGTTTAGCTGGAGCATCTGCTGCCGCTTCCCTTGCGGAGTTGGGGTACAATGTAAAGGCCTTTTGTTTCCAAGATAGTCCAAGAAGGGCGCACTCTATTGCTGCTCAAGGTGGGATTAATGCTGCGAAAAATTATCAGAATGACGGTGACTCAATCTTTAGACTTTTCTATGACACTATCAAAGGCGGTGACTATAGATCACGAGAAGCCAATGTGTACCGTTTAGCTCAAGTTTCAGTAAATATCATAGACCAGTGTGTTGCGCAAGGAGTTCCTTTTGCCAGAGAATATGGCGGGTTACTTGCCAACCGTTCATTTGGTGGAGCACAGGTTTCCAGAACCTTCTATGCAAGGGGTCAAACGGGACAGCAGTTGCTTTTAGGGGCTTATTCTGCGCTTAGCCGACAAGTAGCTAATGGAAAAGTAAAGCTTTTCCCAAGAACAGAAATGATGGATCTAGTGATGGTGGATGGGCATGCCCGTGGTATTGTGACTAGAAATCTAATCACTGGTGCAGTGGAGACTCATGCAGCCCACGCAGTGCTATTATGTACTGGAGGATATGGAAATGTATTTTTCCTTTCTACCAATGCAATGGGATCCAATGTGACTGCAGCATGGAGAGCTCACAAAAAAGGAGCTTTATTTGCCAATCCTTGTTTTACTCAGATTCACCCAACTTGTATTCCAGTTTCAGGTGATCATCAATCGAAATTGACATTGATGTCAGAATCACTTCGAAACGATGGTAGAGTATGGGTACCGAAAACTGTGGAGACTGCTGAAAAACTTCGTAAAAAGCAGATAAAGCCTGCAGATATTAAGGAGGATGATCGGGATTATTTCCTAGAGCGAAAATATCCAAGCTTTGGAAACTTAGTTCCTCGAGATGTAGCCTCAAGAAATGCAAAATATGTTTGTGATGAGGGTCGTGGAGTAAACGAAACTGGTGAGGCTGTTTTCCTTGATTTTAGGGATGCCATCGCAAGAGATAGTGAGGATACAATCAGGGCTAGGTACGGTAACTTATTTGATATGTATCAGCAGATTACAGGTGAGAATCCTTACAAAACCCCGATGATGATCTATCCAGCAGTTCACTATACAATGGGTGGACTATGGGTTGATTATAATTTAATGACCAATATTCCTGGCCTATACGCTTTGGGAGAAGCTAATTTCTCTGACCATGGCGCTAATAGACTTGGAGCATCGGCATTGATGCAAGGACTTGCTGACGGATATTTCGTAGTCCCTTACACTATAGGTGATTATTTGGCCCAAACTCCCCCAAAGAAGGTAGATGAGTCACATCCTGCTTTTGCAGAGGCAGTTGACAAAGTAAAAGGCGGAATCAATCAGCTTTTAAATATTAAAGGTTCTAAAACGGTAGATCACTTCCACAAGCGTTTGGGAAAAATCATGTGGAATGAGTGTGGAATGGCACGAACTGCAGAAGGACTGAAAGAAGCCAAAAAAGCTATCAAAGCATTGAAAAAGGAATTCTGGTCAGATGTGAAAGTACTCGGAGAAAATGAAGAACTTAACCAATCGCTTGAAAAAGCGAATAGAGTTGCAGATTTCATCGAACTGGGCGAGCTAATGATTGATGATGCCTTAAATAGAAATGAATCTTGTGGAGGACACTTCAGAGAAGAGTAT
Source organism: Algoriphagus sp. (assembly GCF_029254265.1). Taxonomy (GTDB): domain Bacteria; phylum Bacteroidota; class Bacteroidia; order Cytophagales; family Cyclobacteriaceae; genus Algoriphagus. The sequence continues at coordinate 130,374 of NZ_JAQWXX010000047.1, forward strand.
CAAACTCCGGAAGGAGAGGCGCTTCGAGACGATGAGAATTATGCTTACGTAGCAGCTTGGAAATTCATGGGTGAGGATCAAGAAGAAGAATTAGTGAAAGAGCCTTTGGAATTCGAGAACGTGAAGCTCACACAGCGTTCCTATAAATAACCTTAAGACAAAAATTCATAGCTATATGAAATTAACATTAAAAATATGGAGACAAAAAAACGCCTCAGATAAAGGCGGTTTTGCGACTTATCCAGTGGACGGTATCTCTACAGACATGTCTTTTCTTGAGATGTTGGATGTATTGAATGAAGAATTAACAGAAAAAGGAGAAGACCCGGTTCATTTTGACCATGATTGTAGAGAAGGTATCTGCGGGATGTGTTCGCTCTATATCAATGGTAATCCTCACGGACCTCTTCAGACTACAACCTGTCAGCTCCACATGCGGTCTTTTTCTGATGGGGAAACTATTACAATCGAGCCATGGAGAGCTAAAGCTTTCCCAGTTGTAAAGGACTTAGTAGTAAATCGTTCTGCTTTTGACCGGATTATCCAAGCAGGTGGATATGTTTCAGTCAACACTGGCGGTGTCCCGGATGCAAATGAAATCCCAATTCCTAAAACTATTGCGGATGAGGCATTTGATGCAGCGACTTGTATAGGTTGTGGAGCTTGTGTCGCTGCTTGTAAAAACGCTTCAGCTATGCTCTTTACGTCTGCAAAAATCTCTCAATTAGCACTGCTTCCTCAAGGGAAAGTGGAGCGAAAGACCAGAGCAGAAAAAATGATTGCCCAGATGGATTCAGAGGGATTTGGTGCTTGTACTAATACAGGGGCCTGTGCAGCAGAATGTCCAAAGGGAATCAGCCTCACTAATATTGCTAGAATGAATCGAGAATATTTCTCCGCGGTTGTTAGCAGCGACAATATGTAATAAAAATAAAAATTCAAGTAAAAGCCGGCGAGAGTCGGCTTTTTTTATGAAAACTCAAATTTGATTGAGCTTTAATTGTAGATGTCTTGCGGAAAGAGAAAGGTTCGTAATTGTTAATTAGACTGAGATAATTTAAATTTTTTAGCGTATTTTAGTTTAAATCTGTTTCTCGATTTCGGACTCGGATTTGACCTATATTAAGGAGAATTTTAAATTCTATTTTTACCAACAAGTTTTTATCCAAAATGAAAGACACAAAGTTTTTAACTAGTATCACCCTATTTATTTTCTTGTTTTTCACTTCTTTTAAAACTTTAACTGATTCGAGTGATCCCAGTCAGGAAAATCAGAATTCTGCTGATGTGGTTATTTATGGTGGAACTTCCGCAGGTATCACCGCAGCAATTCAAACTGCAAGATTCGGAAAATCTGTACTACTTATAGAGCCTTCAAACCGCCTTGGAGGACTTACTACAGGAGGACTTGGGCAGACGGATATTGGTAATAAGCAAGTTGTAGGAGGGATTGCGCGTGAGTTTTACCGAAATATTAAATCCCATTACGAAGATCCGGCAAGTTGGGTATGGGAAGAGAAATCTGACTATATCGATGGAGGACAAACCCGCTCTGGGAAAGACGAGGATGCGATGTGGACATTCGAGCCCTCCGCAGCACTAAAAATATATCATGCGATGTTGGATGAGTTAGATATTACGGTTATCTACAACCAGCAATTGAACAGAGCAAGTGGCGTGACTAAAGTTAAGAATGCTATTACTTCCATTAAAATGGAATCGGGAGAAATATATTACGGTAAAGTATTTATTGATGCTACTTACGAAGGTGACCTTATGGCGAGTGCCGGATTGTCTTATACGGTTGGAAGGGAGTCCAATTCACAATATGGAGAAACCTTAAATGGGGTTCAAGCCAACGAAAGGAGTCAAACACTTTTGGGAACTGTATCAAATAATAGTGTTTACCATAATTTTATTGATGGGGTAGACCCTTATGTTAGGAAGGGCGATTCTTCAAGTGGGCTTTTACCTTTCATTACGGAAGGAGGTTCAGGTGTAGATGGGCAGGGTGACAATAGAATTCAGGCTTATTGTTTCCGAATGACTTTGACTGACCATCCCGACAATCGAATTCCTTTTAGGAAGCCCGAAAATTATAAGGAACTAGACTATGAGTTGCTATTTCGGAATTATGAGGCTGCTCTAGGGCCGATTGAAAAGATGTATTCCTATGGTGATCCGTTAGTGCCTTGGATCAATTCCGCAATGCCCAATCGCAAAACAGACACAAACAATCAAAAAGGATTTTCAACTGACTTTATCGGACAAAACTGGGACTATCCGGAAGCATCCTATGCGGAGCGTGAAAAAATAGTGGCTAGACATCGAGATTATCAGCAAGGACTAATGTGGACATTGGCTTACCATCCTCGGATTCCGAAAAAAGTTCGGGATAAGGTCTCGCAGTGGGGGACCTGTAAAGATGAATACAACCAAGAAGATGGTTGGCAACAACAATTGTATATAAGAGAAGCCAGGCGAATGATCAGCGACTATGTAATGTCTCAAAAAAACTGTGAGGGAATTGAAGTTGTAACTGATCCTGTTGGAATGGCTGCCTATGGGATGGACTCACATCAAGTGAAGCGCTATGTGAATTCGGATGGCTTTGTGTCTAACGAAGGAAATGTAGAAGCTCATGTCAAAGCTCCTTTTCCAATTAGTTTTCGGTCAATTGTACCTAAAAAGGAAGAGTGTGTAAACCTACTTGTTCCTGTTTGTTTGAGTGCGTCACATATTGCTTTCGGTTCGATCCGAATGGAACCAGTATTTATGGTGCTAGGTCAAAGTTCTGCAGTGATCGCGAGCATGGCAATAGATGAAAATAAGGCTGTTCAAGATTTAGCATACACAAAGGTTAAGACGAATTTGATTCAGCTTGGACAGATATTGGAATAATAAAATAGCCTAAAATAAAATGGGAAAAATTCTCATCATTTGTGAATTGACTCCCTTTTAAAAAAGATGCTCAAAAGTTTAAAAAAGTAGAGTTTATTTTTTTCAAATTTAAACACTTCAACTCTTCATTAACAAGATTCTTCCTAGCTTCTTTTATTTAGATTATTTATATTTAAAATTGCACTGAATGACCAATTTTAGCTTTTTGATCTTATAAATTTTTTAAAGGGGGCCAATATGCCTAACTTTAAAAAGTCATATTTTAAAGAGATTTTGTTACAAACCAAAGTAAATAATGCATTTAGTGGATCTGGGGATCTTCCTCGCTTACATGCTAGCCATGTTAGGAGTTGGATATTTTTTCATGAAAAAAAATTCAGATCAAGAGGACTACTACGTTGGTGGTAGAAATATCGGTAGCTGGCATATTGGTTTGTCAGTTGTTGCTACTGATGTTGGTGGTGGTTTTTCTATAGGATTAGGCGGACTTGGATTCGCTATGGGGATTTCTGGTTCATGGATGCTTTTTACAGGATTACTCGGTGCCTGGCTTGCAGCTGTTATTTTGATTCCGAGAGTAAAGTCGGATCCGGCTTTCACGAAATTTTTCACATTTCCTCAGATTATTGGACATCTTTATAATTCTACTGCAGCCAAAGTAGCTGCGGTGATTTGTTTTTTAGGATATCTGGGATTCACAGCTTCTCAGCTATTGGCAGGGGCAAAATTGGCTTCCGGGACATTCGAGGGATTTGACTTGCATACAGCACTTTTAATGATGGGAGCAGTAGCCGTTGGTTATACGGTGATGGGTGGATTAAAAGCAGTAATTTATACCGATACGGTTCAGTGGATTATTTTGATGGCAGGCTTGATGTTCATAGGCATTCCAATTTCCTACACCTATGTGGGGGGATGGGAAGCAATTCATAGCGTTTTGCCGCGAGAGTTTTTTAGCTTTTCTAACTTAACATGGCAAGATCTTGCAAATTGGGGGATTACGATTATTCCAATTTGGTTTGTTGGAATGACTCTTTATCAGCGGATTTTTGCGGCACGAGATGTGAAATCAGCAAAAAAGGCATGGTTTATTGCAGGTCTTTTTGAGTGGCCAATTATGGCCATGCTCGGAGTGACTTTGGGTTTGCTTTCTCGAGTTGCAGTCGAGCAAGGAGCCTTAGAGGGATTTACCACCGCCATGGATCCTGAAATGGGTTTACCTGTTTTATTGAGAAATATTTTACCGGTAGGAATCTTGGGTCTGATGATGTCAGCTTATTTTTCGGCGATCTTATCTACTGCAGACTCCTGCCTTATGGCAGCTTCGGGTAATTTGACTACGGATCTCCTTGATCGTTTTTTTGCTGGAAGATCACTAAAAAGTCAAATCAGATTTAGTCAATTCTTCACGTTTGTGATTGGTGTAGTGGCGATATTCATTGCATGGCAAATGACTGAAGTGCTTAGCCTGATGTTGTATTCCTATGCTTTTATGGTTTCGGGATTACTTGTTCCTGTTGTAGCTGGATTATTTTTCAACCAGCGAAATTCCACTGCAGCGATTTCTGCGATGATTTCAGGAGGAACATTAACGGCTGTATTGGGTTTCTTTACTATATCCCTTCCTTTTGGATTGGATGCTAATCTTTTTGGATTGACACTTTCTTTAATTACATTTTGTTTCATCACTAGACTTCAAAAGAAAAAACACATTTACGTTAAAGCGACATGATTAAAATTGAAACAATTACCACTATTGATAACGCCACTTTCCTTCAGAAAAACGAAATAGCAGATTTTCTTTTTGACCATCTCGGGAAATATGGTGATCCCAAAGAGGATATTATGAAATGTCTTGATTATGCCCTAGATCAAAATCTACATGCCGGTGGATTTGTAGTTCTGGCTAAGGAAAATGGGAAAATCGTAGGAGCATTAGTAATGAATAAAACTGGAATGTCCGGTTATATCCCAGAAAATATTCTGGTCTACATTGCTGTAGATGCAAGTCATCGGGGAAAAGGAATTGGTGGAAAAATAATGGATATGGCTATCAAAATGGCAAATGGCGCGATTGCACTTCATGTGGAGGCAGACAACCCTGCCAAAAAACTTTATGAAAGACTCGGGTTTACGAATAAATATCTTGAAATGAGATTGACGAAATAAGATGGCATATCTGACTTTAAGTAAACACAAACTCAGGCAGAATTTCCTTTTCCTCAAAAATCTCTTTGAGGAAAAAGACATTTCTTGGGGTGTAGTTTCCAAGATTTTTTGTGGGAATCGATTATTTCTAACTGAATTGATAAATCTTGGAGTTACAGAAATCCATGATAGTCGGATCAGTAATCTGGCTATGATCAAGATGATCAAGCCAGAAATCCAAACGGTCTACATTAAGCCGGTTTCCAGAAGAAACGTTGGTAAAATGGTTCAGTTTGCAGATGTGAGTCTAAATAGCGAATTGAAAACCATCGAATGGATTAGTGAAGAGGCTGTGCTTCAAGGTAAAAAGCATAAAATCATCATTATGGTTGAGACCGGCGATCTTCGAGAAGGAGTGATGGGGGATCAGTTGTTAGATTTTTATGCGCGGGTTTTTGAGCTGCCAAATATTGAAATTATTGGTCTTGGTACCAATCTCAACTGTTTGAATGGTGTAATGCCCTCAACTGACAAGTTGATTCAGCTGAGCCTCTACAAACAAATTATCGAATTAAAGTTTAACAAATCTATTCCTTGGGTATCTGCGGGAACTTCGGTGACAATTCCTTTAATGCTAACTCATCAGTTACCCGCCGGCGTAAATCACTTTAGAGTAGGGGAGACTCTATATTTTGGGGTGAATTTAGTTGAAGAGTCCATCATAGAAGGAATGCATGGAGACGTATTTGAGTTGAACGTGGAAATCGTCGAAATGCAGGAAAAGCCACTTCTTCCAACAGGAGTATTGGCATCGACCCCTCAAGGTGAAGTAAAGGAAATTGATGAGAAATTAATGGGAAAAAGTTCGTTCAGAGCTATAGTAGATGTAGGCATTTTAGATGTTGATCCTAAATACTTAATCGCTAAGGATAAAAATATTGAGATTTTGGGAGCGAGTTCGGATATGATTATCATTAATCTTGGACAAAATCCTGAAGGTTATAAAGTTGGAGATGTATTAAGTTTTGATATGAAATACATGGGTGCCTTAAGTCTCTTGAATTCAGATTACGTAGACAAAAAAATAGTCGATTAAATAAAAACAGCTTCCTGTAATCAGGAAGCTGTTTTTTTAGGGTTTCATCGAATTGATCCAATCGCGAATTAAAGCAACTCCTTCTTTATGGATCGTTGTTCTTCCAAGTTCCGGCATAGCAACTCCCACCTGATTAGAGTTCATCCGATGGGTCATGATTGATTCATCTGCATTTCCAGGCGCAACATCAAATTTGAATTTTCCCGCACCAATTCCTGCGGCAACAGGCGTTTTGTTCACACCTAGCTTCATAGGATCTGTCTGGTCATAGGTCAGGAAAAGACCGGAAGTACTCGCTGGGCCTTCTGCGCTGTGGCAGTGAGCACAATTAATGTCTAAGTATGCCATGGCCCGATCATTTAGCGGAAGAGTAGAATCTTCGTAATTGATCATGGCAGGATGATCACTTTTTTCCTCAAATCCTTCCAGTTTATCTAGTGAAGTCCAATGCGTCAGTTGATTTATTTTCCCTGAACCAAAATCCAGATCATTGTTCAGGTGTTTTACTTTTACCCCAATCGGAGCCATTTCCTCAGACTTATTGTGGCAGGTTTTGCATTGATTTTTATTTGGAATGAGGTAATTGATCACTTGATCTTTTCCAGAATAATCTACAAATCTCACCTCGGTCTGCCCACCGACCACCTTCAGTACTGCGTCTGTTTGGCTTTCGTTCCAGATATAAGGAAAAGCTTCCCATCCTTTTGAGGAGTTTACCATCAATCTTGTTTCAATAATTCGTCTATCACCGTCTGGGTCTCTAAAATCGATAGGGTAATAGAAGTTTTTGATGATTACCGTTCCTTCAGGAAACTCCAATTCATTTGCTACTAGTTGTGCTTTTTCCCCTTCCGGGAAAAAGATAAACCTGGTTTTCAAAGCATAATCCGTAAAGAGGGAGGACGCAGGCTGGTACAAAAGTACATTTGGAGCAGGCTGAAGTTGGTTTAGTTGCCCCTTGAAAAAGCCATAGCTGGAGAGCCGCTTGTATGGATACATCCCGTCAGCCTCTTCTTCTGCTAATTTTTCTGTAGAGGAGTTCAGTTCTTCGGTTTGTTTTTGGCAGGCAAAAACAACAAGAGAAAAACCTAGAATCAAATTAAACACCCAAACTAAACTAGTTTTCTGCATTACATTTTGGCTAGTTGACTGATGTCTGTAAGCACTTCTACCTTACAGTTTTGGAAGGGTTCAGATTCTTTAAATGCTTCGATATTTTCGTCTCCGTCCATTAAAAAGAATCTTGAGAAGTATAATTCATTCATGGTCGGTTCCGAAATACAAATCCGCATTGGATTAGTTTCTATGGTTTCGCTCACCGAAGTATCCCAAATTCCATCATATATAATGTCTTGAGTCGAAGCTTTTCCATGAGCATTGTAAATACTGACTAATTGGCCAAGTTCTCTTGTCAAATCAGGAAATCCTTCACTTCTATCATATTGGTTGTCATGGAGATAGATGTCAGTCGTATAGGGTGACCAGTTAGGAGCTTCGTCTGGAAAACCTGTAATCTGATAGGAAGCAATTGCGACTCCAAATGTCTTGTTCTTCAGGATTCGGTTATTGAATATTTCAACTTCTTTGGCTGCCAATAAAACGATTCCCGATCCTGGAGGAATCATAGTTACCGTATTTCCATTTGGACCTTCGCCGATAGCTGTAGCGAAATTTTCATGATTGTTTTCTATCACATCATTGTCATAGATTCGGGTAAGTTTTCCATCCGACTTTGGAAGGCCAGGAAGGTTGAAAACCAAGATACCTCCTGCATTGTCTCTGGCGATATTTTTGAAGACTTCGGCGTTGTCACAGTTTTCAATTTCGATTCCAGCTACATTGCCAAAGGCTAAAGAATTTTTTACTACAATATTTTCCGATTGTCCCACGTAGATTCCGGCATCTCTCGAGTGAGAGGCGATTACTTCATCTATCATCACGTTTTTGCACTGTACGGGATAGATTGCGTAGGTTCCGTTTTTTGATTTGTCTCCATTTGTCCAGGTTACATTTATTCTTCGAAATGTAATCCCGTCTGTATGTTGTGCTTTTACTCCATCTCCGGGAGCATCTTCTATCGTAAGATCTTGAATAACAATATTTTTACCCACGATCTTCACGCCTTCTCCACCTGTCTGTAATCCTTTGAAGGAAAGAAAGGTCTGATCCATTCCGGCTCCTTTGATTGTGACATTGGATTTATTATCAAGAATAAGCTGGGTATTTAATTCGTAGAAACCGGCAGGAATTTCAATTAACCCGCCATCTTCAACCATAATAAAATCCTCTACAACTTTTTCTACCTCTTCTGCTGAAACTCTGGTGATATTTGAGGAATCAAAAGTTTGTTCATTTGAGCTACTACTACAAGCTGATCCAAATAGGAGAAGAATAAAGAAAGGAAGAAAATTAAATTTGCTCATAAGTGGGCTTGAGATGTTTAATGTTTCAAAATTAAGGCTTCCCACAGTGAATGCCCTTGACTAAAGTCAAATAATTAGATTTTGGCTCTGGTTCGGCTCAGTGTCTCGATCGTCATATCCAAATAGGAGGCAATGTGACCTACTGATGCTTTCTGAATTACCTTTGGTCGATTTTGCATTAATTCCAGATACCTTTCTTTGGCTGTTTTGAACTTTGAAAAAATCTGATGCTCTTCTAATACGATGTAATACTTCTCTAAAATCATCCGATATGCCCGCTCAAGTTCCGGAAAATCAGCAAAACATTCCTGGAGAGCATTATGGGAGATTTTTAGGATTTTGCTTTTTTCCAGTGTTTCTATTTTTTCATAAGAAGGCTTACCTGTAATGAAGGAATGCATAGCAGCGACAAATTCTCCATCCAAGGTAAAAGAAACGGTAATGTCTCGGTTTTCTCGGGTGTAATAACTGCGTGCAGATCCTTCCAAAAAGTAGTAAAGATGATCTGCCAGTTGACCTTCTGTCACGATCAATTGCCCCTTTTCGACCTCCATTAGTGTCATTCTATTTGCAAAGGCCTGTTTGGCCTGGTCGGAGATTCCTTGGTACTTATCGAAAGCATCAAACAGGTTTTCCATTTTTCGGTTTTAAAAATTCAAGCCTTTTATACTTTTATCAAAAAGCTTCTGTTAGTTTTAACCACTTAATTTAAAAATAACTCATTCAAGATTATTCTTTTCCTCAAAAAAAGTGATCGAGATATTTCTTAATTAACTTGTTTCATTAAAATCCCGCAATTTCAAAATTTGCTTATTTATGAAAAAAACACTTATTCTACTTCTCTACATTTGTTTAATTGGGACGGCTCAAGCACAATTTGGGATCCGTGCAGGCCTTAGCTCAGCTAATTTCTCCGACACAAATTTTAATGCAAAACTTGGGTTTCATGCAGGAGGATATTATCACTTTGATGCAGGTTTTTTATCTATAGAGCCAGGGCTCCAATATGCCCAGAAAGGCTATGAGGGAAATGAAGCCGCAACCGGTGCCGTTATTTCAGAGCAGTTAAGCTATTTGGATGTTCCAGTTTTATTTCGCTTAAATTTCCTTCCCTTTTTAAATGTTTTTGCAGGACCCCAAGCTTCTGTTTTACTTTCCAGAAATTACGAGCTGGCAGGAAATGTCAGTAGTTCAACAGATGTAGTTCGTGGGTATGATCTTGGTGGGGTAGTAGGGATAGGTGTAGGATTTCCCCTTGGGCTCAATGCTCAATTGAGCTATGATTTAGGTTTAACTAGTTTAAATTACTTTGATACTGATGTCAAAAACAGAGTCCTTAAAATATCACTTGGATATGATTTTTGATCTTCAATATTAAATCCTTAAAACCCGATCTTTTGGTCGGGTTTTATTTTTTTAGGCGATCTGGATTCTCTTGAATAAAAGATTTCCAACCTTCGTTTCTTCCCCGACTCTGCACTCTTCCATCGTGAAAGTGATGGCACAGTGCAACTGCTAATGCATCTGTGGCATCAAGCATTTTGGGAAGTTCGGTAAGATTAAAAAGTGTCTGAAGCATAGCGGCTACCTGCTCCTTTGATGCATTTCCATTTCCTGTAACAGATTGCTTCACTTTTTTCGGAGAGTATTCTGTTATAGGGATATCTCGAGCAAGAGCAGCAGCCATTGCAACACCTTGAGCACGACCCAACTTGAGCATTGATTGGATATTTACTCCATAAAAAGGGGCTTCCAATGCAACAGAGTCTGGCAAAAACTCATCAATAATCCCGGTAATTCGCTCAAAGATTTTCTTCAGCTTGAGCTCATGAGTTTCATATTTTTTGAGGTGAATCACCCCATACTGGAGCAATTTGTATTTTTTCCCCTCAGTCAAAATTATGCCATAACCCATGACTGTGGTGCCGGGGTCAATCCCCAATATGATTTTTTCCTTTGCTTCTTTTTTTGGTTCTTTACTCACCCGCGCAAGTTAGCCCAAAAGATGCTAAATTTTTACCTGATCTGGTCTTTCAGTTATGCCCTTTTACTTTGGCTGATCAGCCGAACATGGAAAGCCGATCATCCCAAATTTTCCGGAAACCAGATTGATATCGCTGTTTCATTACTCATTCCCATCCGAAATGAACTTGAAAATCTTCCTGATTTGGTCAAAGAAATTCATCGTCTTTCTAAACTTAAAATAGAGATTATCTTAATCGATGACCAAAGTGAGGATTTGTCTTTGGATTTTTTAAAACATAATCTTTCAGAGAAACCCAATATCAAAATTTTAAAAAGTCCAGGAATTGGAAAAAAAGCAGCTATAGAATTTGGAGTCAAGAATTGTGTGGGAGAAATTATTCTCTGTTCAGATGCGGACTGTAGCTTTTCATCCGATTGGGTAGAGAATATGTTGAGGCCTTTTTCGAACCCAAAGATACAGCTAGTTGCAGGTCCTGTTATGTCAATGGGAAGGATTACGTTTTTTCAGCGATTTCAACAAATAGAGTGGTCGAGCATTTTATTAATGAGTAATTATTTTTTCCACTCTGGAAAACCAATCATGTGCAGCGCGGCAAATCTTGCCTACCGGAAATCCGCATTTCAGGAAGTGAATGGTTTTGAAGGAAATAAATCCTTTCTTTCTGGCGATGATGAGTTTCTTTTGAAGAAAATTACAAATCGCTTTTCAAGTGAAAGCTGTGTTTACCTGAGTAATCCTGAAGTTTTAGTCCAAACAAAAGCTATAAAGGACTGGTCAAGCTTGATTAATCAACGAATCAGATGGGCAGGTAAATGGAAAGCACACAACTCTTTATTTCATGGTCTTGCCGCCCTCATTCCTTTTTTTATTCAAATCATCTGGTTGCTTTCCTTTTTTATTTTGATTCCGATACAAAATGGTCCAGTCGTGCTCTTGATTTGTTGGGCGGTTAAAATTTTAGCAGAAAAGTGGTTCCTTGGAAAAGTTCTTGATACCTATTCGATTACTTCAAAATGGAGTGATGCTCTATTTACAGGAATTATTCATCCAATCTTTGTCCTTTGGACAGTATTTGGGGTCATTCGAGGAAAATTCACCTGGAAAGGAAGGGACAAAGTGAGAAGTGTTATTTTAGCTGATAAAATAGAGCAATGAGCGAAAACGAATTTGATTTAATGGATGAACTTTATTTCGTCCAACCTTTCCAATATTTGAAAGAGACTTTAGGGTGGGAAGATGAGTTGATACTTTCTACACTGCAGTCACTGCATAAAAGCGGTTATATAAAATGCCTTAAATCTCCGGATGATGAAATTTTTGAAAGTGTGAATTTGGCTCTGGATGGAAGAAACTTTTATTATCTGGCTACCAAAAATGGGCTGATGGCTCACAATACTCTATAGAAGTGCAAACAGAAAAAAACAAATATCTGCGCAAAGAACTTGAGTTAAAAGCCCTACTCGAGATCACTCAGGCGATTAATGAAAATCAGCCTGAGAGCGTATTGTTGAATATATTCAAATTCACGTGTTTGGTCCATCTGAATATCAAATCGATGATACTTTATGTGTCTAAAGACGGAGCATTTGAAAATAAAATTTCACATGGTGTCAAGGGGAATATTCCCAGTCTGATTCCCGAAGGACAAGTATTAGATGAAAAGTCAACAGGCGAGCTCAAGCTTAAATTGGGGAGTGAATACTCTTTTAGTGAGCTGGAAACTTACCTGCCTGTTTATCATAAAAAGCAGATGTTGGCAATTTTATTTCTTCGGAGAAAGGATCCGTCTTTTGATCTGGATTTGGATTTTACCGAAGCGATCACCAATATTTTGGTCGTAGCTCTCGAGAATAAGCGTTTTGCGCGGAAGCAATTAGAGCAAGAAGTGTTGAATAGGGAAGTGGCTATTGCTTCTCAGGTGCAGCAAATGCTTTTTCCCTCCAACCTTCCTAAAACAAAAGCACTAAAAGCAAAAGTTACTTACATCCCACATAGCTTAGTAGGAGGAGATTATTATGACTTGATTCAAAAAAACTCAGATGAAGTTTATTTCTGCATTGCGGATGTTTCTGGAAAGGGGATTTCTGCGGCTTTACTGATGTCAAATTTTCAAGCTACCCTCCGTACGCTTCTCAGAAGTGATGCTGATTTGGAGACAGTAGTTAATCAGTTGAATTTTACATTATTTGAAAATACCAAAGGAGAGCGCTTTATAACTTTCTTTTTGGGCTATTATAATCGAAGAACTAAAACACTCGAATACATCAATGCTGGCCATAATCCTCCTTTATTATGTTGGGAGAATGACCGAAGAAGTGAGACACTTGATGCTGGGACGACCATATTGGGTGCTTTTGAGTCACTTCCATTCATGGAAATTGGAAGAAGGGAAAATCTGGAGCAATTCACCATTCATCTCTATACTGACGGGCTTACTGAGGCCATGAATAAAGATGAAGAAGAGTATGGTGAGGAGCGATTTGAAGATTTTGTAAATTCTCATATCTGTGTAGATCCGATTGATTTTCACCGTGATTTCATGAAAGAAATGAAATTGTTTTCTGATGGAATTCCCCTCAAAGATGATTTGACATTATTGAGTTTGAGATTCAATTGACATGTTTTTCCATAGAATCCCAGCGATAGTCCAAAGACTTTATCCAAATCGAACTTGGAATAATAAAGATGCGGAAGGTAAAGTCTACCTGACTTTTGATGATGGACCGGTTCCGGGCGTGACAGAATTTGTTCTTGATCAACTCGCTAAACGTGGAATGAAAGCGACCTTTTTTATGGTAGGCGATAACGTCCGAAAATATCCGGCATTGGCGAGAGAGGTAATCTCAGCTGGTCATCAATTTGGAAATCATACTTATCACCACTTGAAGGGTTGGGATACTAACTTGGAGCATTATTTTGCTGATGTTCAAAAATGCGAGGCAATTTTCGAGCAAGTAATGGGTAAGAAATCAACTTTGTTTCGTCCCCCATATGGATTGATGACTGGCCCTCAAATGAGGAAAGTTTCCCAAAGTCATAAAATAATCATGTGGAATGTGCTTTCCGGTGATTATGATCCAACTCTCAAATCTGATAAAATCTTGGAAAACATAAAGAAATTGACTGATTCAGGGGCAATCATACTTTTTCATGATCAGAAAAAAACCGCTGAAGTTTTACCAAAATTGCTTCCTCAATATTTGGATTTTGTCCAGCAAAAAGGCTTTGAAACAGCACAGCTATGATCATCGCTTTATCAGTATCTGTTGGAATTCTATTGATTTTCCAATTTGTATTTATCCTTACACGGGTAATTTATTTTTGGAAAAATAATCAATCTGATTTGCCATCAGATTTCCCTTTTGTTTCCGTTTTAATCGCTGCCCGAAACGAGGAAACCCAACTGCCACAGCTCTTTGAATCTCTTGAGAAACTAGACTATTCGGATGAAAAAATAATGTTTTTGTTTGCGAATGACCAGAGCACGGATAGGACTGAAAAGCTTCTGGAAGATTGGTGCGGGAAAAAAAGCAATCGGAAATTCATCACAATTTCCGATTCTGAGATCAGGAAATATCATCCAAATGGGAAAGCAAATGCTTTGGCGATTCTAGGAGATTATGCCAAAGGTGATTTTTTATTTTTCACCGATGCAGACTGCGAAGTCAACCCAAATTGGATTAAGGCGGGCGTAGCTGCATTTGGTCCAAAAATTGGTTTGGTTATCGGGATTACTCAAGTTTCAGGAAGAGATTTTTTTGGAAGATTTCAAACATTGGACTGGTTGAATACATTAGGTCTGGTTAAAGTAGCTTCTGACTTAGGCCTTCGGACCACTGGTTTGGGAAACAATATGGTGATTGAGAAATCGGCTTACATCAAATCTGGAGGATTCAAGAATTTGCCAGATACACTTACAGAGGATTTAGAAATTTCCAAATCTATTGCAAACTCGGGATTTAAAATTTCGCATCAAATCAGTTCTGGGATGTTAACAAAGACCAAGCAGGAAGACTCCATCAAATCATTGCTTCAACAGCGGAAACGATGGTTTAGCGGAGTGATTACCCTGCCGTTTTTCTGGTTGATTTTGCTTTCATTGCAATTTTTTTATTTACCTGCGGTATTAGTTCTTGTGGTTCATAATATACTTTTTGGTGTAGGAGTTTTTCTGGTTAAAACCTTTCTTCAAGGAGTTTTTCTAGGGGAGGTTGCATCTAGAGCAGGAATGAAATTGAAGTGGAACTATTTGATTGGATTTGATTTTTACTTCTTTTTAATAAATGCCCTAACGATTCTTTATTACTTTTGGCCTTCAAAAATCCGCTGGAAATCCAGAGACTATTCATGAATTTAATTGATACCCACGCACATATTTACTCTTCTAAGTTTGATTCTGATCGGGACGAGGTGATTCAGGAAATCCAAGACTCAGGAATTGAGCGGATTTACATGCCTAATGTCGATGTAGAAACAATCGATGCAATGCTGGCTTGTGAAGCTAAATATCCAGGCTTATGTATTCCAATGATGGGGCTTCATCCTTGTGATGTAAAGGAAGATTTTGGAGCCCAACTAAGAATCATGAAAGATTGGTTGGACAAAAGACCTTTTGCAGCAGTGGGAGAAATTGGACTGGATTTGTATTGGGATAAGACTTTTTTTGAGCAGCAAAAAGAAGCCCTGAAGATTCAGATCGAATGGGCTAAGGAAAAACAACTCCCGATCGTTTTGCATTGTAGAGAATCCATGGATGAGACGATTGAGATCGTGAAGGAAAATCATGATGGGACTTTGAGAGGTATTTTCCATTGTTTTAATGGGAATGTTTCCCAAGCTAAGGAAATCATCGAGATGGGATTTCTTCTCGGGATTGGCGGAGTGGCAACCTATAAAAATGGCGGGTTGGATCAGGTTATTCCTGATATAGGACTGGATCATTTGGTTTTGGAGACAGATGCTCCATATTTGGCGCCAGTTCCCTTTAGAGGGAAAAGGAATTCTCCTGCCTATTTGCCTTATATCGCAGAGAAAATTGGTGACTATTTACAAGTTTCTAAAGAAATTGTAGCATTGAAAACCAAAGAGAATGCATTGAATCTATTTAAAGAGTTCAGCTTATGAATTATAAAATAGTAAGATTAAACACTTCCCTCAGGACGAGTAAAACATCTTCCGTCCTTATTATCTATACCGGCGGTACCTTGGGAATGGCCTACGATGATTCAGGAGCTTTGGTCCCTTTCAACTTTGGACAGATTCTGGAGAAGATTCCGATTCTTTCCAATATGAATATTGCCATTACGGTGATTTCATTTCCCGAACCCATTGATTCTTCCAATGTTTCTATGAAGCATTGGAGTGACATGGCATATATTATTTATGAAAATTACGACAGTTACGACGGGTTTGTAGTTTTACATGGTACCGATACGATGGCATATTCTGCGTCGATGCTCAGTTATATGCTACAGGGGCTCAATAAACCTGTGATCTTTACCGGAGCGCAACTTCCGATTTCAGCTATGCGGTCTGATGCTAGGGAGAATCTGATGACTTCTTTGGAAATTGCCACGGCTAAGATTAATGATGAGCCGATCGTCCCAGAAGTATGTATTTTCTTCAATCATATGCTTTTGCGTGGCAATCGAGCTAAAAAAGTTCAAAGTGTTCACTTTGATGCTTTTGAATCTGAAAATTATCCGCCATTAGCCGAATCTGGAATCGTAATTGATTACCATACGGCAGCGATTCGCCCTTTGGAATCAAACAAGAAACTTGTCAACCGAAGTAAATTGGACAATAATGTGATGGTTCTAAAGCTTTTCCCAGGAATCACGGATAAGATTATGGATGCCTGCTTCGCCATCGAAGGGTTGAAAGGAGTGGTTTTAGAGACCTATGGCTCTGGAAATAGTCCAAGCGAAAAGTGGTTTATGCAATCGCTGGAAAGAGCAATCAAAAAAGGAATAATTATCCTGAATGTATCTCAATGTAATGGTGGTCGTGTGATTCAAGGTCGATACGAAACCAGTAAAGAACTATTGAATGTAGGGGTAATTAGCGGTGCAGATATGACTACTGAGGCTGCGATCACAAAACTGATGTTCTTGTTTGGGCAAGAAAAAACTTTAGAGGATGTAAAGTCTAAACTGATGATTCCATTAGCTGGAGAGATTACTGCTTAAGGTTTTCCGGCTATTTTCGGGGAAAGTTTGGAAAGGGGGGTAATAATATTTTTCTTTGCACTCCAATTCAGCGACTTCATCTAATTATTTATACAGAGAGGTGTCCGAGTGGTTGAAGGAGCACGCCTGGAAAGTGTGTATACCCGTGAGGGTATCGAGGGTTCGAATCCCTTCCTCTCTGCAGAAGCCAATTTCAGAAATGAGATTGGCTTTTTTATTTCACTTTTAAGAGCACCAATACATACTTTTCTTGTTTAAGCTTTTCTCTGTTTTTTGCAAAGAAGTCATGAATATTCCCCTCCGAAATCTCTACCTGCTGATCATTAAAAGTCTCCACATAATCATTGAAGAATTGTCTGGAGTCGATTTGATAAACGATTTGAGTCTTGGTTTGGGTCCAGGTTCTCATTTTTATTGGACTTCCATCAATATCATTCTCTAATTCGTCTATGATAGCATTGGGAATAAACTCTTTGTCTAAAAAAATCCAATAACTCTTTTTGGGTGAATGACTGACTGTTAAGAAAAACTTCTTATCAAAGGCAAAGAAACTATTAATGGAACGAATGATTGGGTTATTTTTCAGGTATTCTTGCGCCTCTCTAGGTTTTTCTATAAAGTTTAATCGTAATTCTTCAGGATAATTGTGGCGCCCAAAATCAAAATTGATCGTGTTCAAATAGAATCCAGAGCTATCAAATTCTTGAACAGCATACGAGTACCATTCCTTAAAATAAATTTTTCCTGTTGAAGCATCCTTAATAAAACCAACTGGAGAGGCAAAGGAGTAGAATCCTTCATGTCCTGGAAGAATAGAGACATATCCTATCGTGTCATTTTTAGAAATTCTGAAAAATGTTTTCTGATCTTTTCCATCACCATCTTGGATATGGCTAATTCTAAATTCTTTACCAAAGTGAAAATCATCAGCAATCGACACTTTTTCTTCTGAAATAGACTCACCATCCATTGTGAACTTGAGTATTGCCAACTTGTGTCTCACATATACATTTAAAATGGAGTCCTGTAGAAAAAGTCCATCTATAAATCTAAACTCACCTGGGCCATCACCGTAATTTTGAATGATTTTCTTAACCTTTCCTTCCCAATCAAAAATAAAAATACTTGCATTTTCTCTGCTTTCCACAAAAAAGCGGTCTTGTGAAAAGGCCATCTTATATGGGGAAACAATAGGCTTTTCATCAGAATAATCCAATAAAACATAATCTAGGCGTTCAAAAAAGTCTGAAAGTTTAGCGGAACTACTCTTCGAAAGGTCTATTTCAACAGTAGTGTTATTTAAAGATTCAGGAGCTTCATTACAGGAGAACAAAATAGGAATACTCAGAAATAATAGAGCTAATAAATGCCAGCGATCTAAAGATAAAATCATTGAATAAACTTAATAACTGTAAAAAAATCTATTGAACGTAGTATTTAATTTGATTTTATCAAAGGTTAAGAATAATTTTTTTTGTCCCAAATACAGCTAAAACCCATGATTGATAGGGCTTTTGGAACTCGATTTTTTGCCATTTAAAAAAAGGTTCAGATTCAGTGAGGTAATTATTTTTGTTTCTGCGAAAAAATAAGAACCTTACCGTCGAATTTGGAGCTCTTAGCCTATTTCAGATTTAATTTAAATTTAGTCCGTTCGTGTAAAAACTCGCTTCATCACGATTTAAATGGATCATTTTTAAAAAAAATCTGTTGAAGGAGATTGTTTTTTGAAATTAAAAAATGATAACTTTAAGACTCGATTTTAGTGTAGAAACCATTTAACCTTTATCTAAAAGTCTATTTAAAATTCAAATTATGAGAAAGTTAATCGCTTTGTTCATGCTTGCAGGAATCCTATTTGTACCTGCTTTCGCTAACGCACAAGAAGCAGCAGCTGATTCAGCAGCTCAAGAAGAAACCACCCCTGTAGTAGAGGAACCTGCTGCATCTCCCGCCATTGTAGACGATGAAATCGTTGCAGAGGAGCAAAGCTTCCACCAAGTAGTTAAAGAGAAATTTATTGAGGGAGATCCTCTTTATATGACTCCGGTACTTATCTGTTTGATTTTAGGTCTTGCAGTTGCCTTGGAAAGAATTATCACTTTAAACCTTTCTACAACCAACACCAAGAAATTGTTGGCTAAAGTTGAGGATGCACTTACTTCCGGCGGTGTTGAAGCTGCAAAAGATGTGACCAAGAACACTAAAGGTCCAGTTGCCTCCATCTTTACTCAAGGATTGATGAGATACTCAGAAGGAATCGAAATGGTAGAGAAATCTATTATTGCTTACGGTTCTGTAGAAATGGGTAGATTGGAAAAGGGTCTAGTTTGGATCTCTCTTTTCATCTCACTTGCCCCAATGTTGGGTTTCATGGGTACTGTAATTGGTATGATTGGTGCTTTCGACTCCATCGAAGCAGCAGGTGATATCTCTCCTTCATTGGTAGCTGGTGGTATTAAAATCGCCCTTTTGACTACTGTTGCAGGTTTGATCGTTGCAATCATTCTTCAGTTGTTCTACAACTATCTTGTATCTAAAATCGATTCTTTGGTGAATGATATGGAAGATGCTTCCATCTCTTTGGTTGACGTTTTGGTAAAGCACAAGTTGACTGGCAAATAAGCCCAACAAACTTGTAAATTTTCAAATTATTCAATTAACATCTAAGAGCTACATTATGGATACTTATGACATCTTATTATACGGAAGCTACTTACTAATTCTAATCGGTGCAATTGTGGCAGTTGTTATGCCTCTAATTAATTCTTTGGATGATCCAAAGAGTTTGCTCAAAACGATTGTTGGTATTGTAGGGATCGTAGTGTTGTTCTTCATCGCTTATTCAATTTCAAGCAATGAAGTACTTCCAAAATTCGAAGCTGATCCTTTCAATTTGACCCCGCAAGGATCTCAAGTAGTAGGGGGAATGCTAATCACTACTTATGTTCTTTCACTTGTTGCTATAGGCAGCATTTTAGTGACTGAGGTAACAAAAGCAATAAAATAATATGGGAGCTAGAAAGAAAAATAGACCAAGTCAAGAGGTCAATGCAGGTTCAATGGCAGATATCGCCTTCTTGCTCCTGATCTTCTTTCTTGTCACTACAACAATCGCTTCGGATAAGGGTATCTTGAATATCTTACCACCGAAACTTGATCCCAAGGTCCCACCTCCTGATATTCAGGTGAATGAGCGGAATATATTTACCATTCTGATCAATGCTAATGATCAACTTCTAGTGGAAGGTGAATATTCAGATACCGAAGGATTAGATTTGCAGGTAAAAGAGTTTATCTTGAATTTTGGAAGTCCTACAGATGAAGAGGCGGTTCAGTTGTTTAATGGTTTGCCTCCTTCATTGAAGGCATTGTCCAAAAGATTGCCTGAATCATCTGACGACCCGGGAGAAGCTGTTGTTTCGATCAAGACGAACAGAGGTACATCCTATGAAACTTACCTTGAAGTGTTTGATTTGGTGAAAAAAGCCTATTTCGACATTTATGCTGCTAGAGTTAATCTAGACACAGATGAATACAGGGCTCTGACTGGAAAGGATGATGCTGAGGTAAGTCTTCAAGACCGAGGAAAAGAAGGAATCCCTATGGCGATTTCAATTGCAGAACCAGATAAACTAGGAGGTAACTAATATGTCAAAGTTTAAGAAAAAGCCCAAGTCCGAACCAGGTATATCTACTGCGTCCCTACCTGATATTGTTTTCATGCTTTTGTTTTTCTTCATGGTAACAACTGTGTTGAGGGAGCAAGAAATATTAGTAGAGCAAAAAATTCCATCAGCAACACAACTTCAGAAACTTCAAAAGAAGACGTTGATATCTTATATTTTCGTTGGAAAGCCTAAGAATACTGCTCTTTTTGGAGTTGAACCGCGAGTGCAAGCTAATGATGCATTACTTGATCCTTCAGGAATTAGACAATGGGTTAATCAGGAAAGGGATATGCTACCAGAAGCAGATCGAGGTTTGATTACTATCTCAATAAAAGCTGATAGAGATGTGAAAATGGGCCCTATCTCTGATGTTCAGTATGAGCTTAGAGAAGCAGATGCTCGTAGAGTGCTCTATGCCGCGATTGGAAAAGTAGTAAAGGACTAATAAGAAATATTATTTATATTCAAAGCTATCCCAGTTAAAGGGATAGCTTTTTTTATTTAAAGCAAATGCAAATAGCTTCCGTTAGAACTAAAAAGGTCCAAAATGCTTGGGCGATGTATGATTGGGCAAACTCGGTATATAGTTTAGTGATAACTTCTACCATTTTCCCTGTCTATTATAACAGTGTCACCAAAGGTATTGATGGTTCTGGGATTGTTGATTTTTTTGGGTTTAAGATGATTAATACTGTTTTATATTCTTATTCAATTTCTTTTTCTTTTCTCATTATAGCTTTGATTTCACCTTTACTGTCCGGAATCGCCGATGCTAGTGGTAAAAAACTTCAGTTTATGAAGTTTTTCGCGTATTTAGGTTCTTTAGCATGTATTGCATTATTCTTTTTTGACGGGAGTAATCTGGAATTTGGGATTATTTGTAGCATCCTTGCTAGTATTGGCTATGCTGGAAGTATTGTGTTTTATAATGCCTATTTGCCAGAAATATCTATCCAAAGTGAATATGATCATCTCAGTGCAAAAGGATTTGCCTTAGGCTATATAGGGAGTGTAATTTTATTGATATTTAATTTGGTAATGATTACGTTTCCAGAATGGTTTGGACTTTCAGATGAAAGTTTTGCTCCTAGATTTTCATTCCTGATTACAGGAATTTGGTGGGCAGGATTTTCGCAGATTCCTTTTCGAATTTTGCCTAAAAATGTTTTTAATAAAAAAATTAAAAAAGAGTTCTTGGCAAAAGGGTATCAGGAAATCAGGAAAGTATTCAATGAAATACGACAGATAAAAGTGATGTCTCGTTTTCTTGCGTCTTTTTTCTTCTATTCGATGGGGGTGCAAACGGTTATGTACCTTGCCGCTACCTTTGGAGACAAGGAGCTTGGACTTCCTGGAGATCAATTAATCATAACAATTCTTATTATTCAAATCGTCGCTATTTTCGGAAGTTTTCTTTTTGCTTTTATATCTGAGAGGCTAGGTAATAAAATAAGTTTAGTAATTATGGTTTTTATATGGACTGGAATCTGTGGTGCCGCTTATTATGTTTATACCGTTTATGAGTTTTTTGCTTTAGCTTTCGTGGTAGGGTTGGTTATGGGAGGAATTCAATCCATTTCTAGATCTACATTTACTAAATTGATTCCAAAGCAAACTACAGATCATGCTTCTTATTTTAGTTTTTATGATGTCACTGAAA
This sequence comes from Algoriphagus sp., assembly GCF_029254265.1. Taxonomy (GTDB): domain Bacteria; phylum Bacteroidota; class Bacteroidia; order Cytophagales; family Cyclobacteriaceae; genus Algoriphagus. The sequence continues at coordinate 152,448 of NZ_JAQWXX010000047.1, forward strand.
AAATTGCTATAGTTTTGGGTACTTTTTCTTATGGCTTTATCGAACAGCTTACAGGAAATATGAGAAATAGTGCTCTTTCTCTTGGCATTTTCTTTTTGGTAGGGTTAGGTTTTTTGTTGTTAGTAAGTATCCCTAAAAAAGGTTTAGAATTTCAAAGTGAATTGTGATGCAAGAAATCTTTTCTGGAAATCAGGTTAAAATTCTTGATGCAGAATATCTGCAACGGACAAGTATGAGTAGTTATCTTTTAATGGAACGTGCTGCTCAATCGTTTGTAGATTGGTTTCTAGAGCAAAAATACGAGAAGAGTTTTATCTTGTATGTAGCAATTGGAAGTGGGAATAATGGAGGGGATGGACTTGCTATAGCCCGACTTTTAAAAGAGAATGGATATGATTTAAAATTAATCATACTATTTGATTCGATTGCTGATTTGAGCAGTGATACCAAGATCAATTTTGATTTAATTTCGAAAGAAATAGATATTTATGATTGGAAGAATTTTTTATTTCAATCCCAAGGAATTCTAATTGATGCATTTCTTGGTGTTGGTTTAAAAGGTAATTTAAGGCAGTCTGCAAAAGAAAGGATTGAATTTCTAAACCGGTTTGAAGGGGAAATAATAAGTGTAGATATGCCGTCCGGTTTATACGCTGATGAATATCGGTCTACTGAGGCAGTTAAGGCCTCAAAAACGGTTACTTTTCAGTTTCCTAAACTAGCCCTTTTGGCACCTGACTATGCTGAGTTTTGTGGGGAATTAGTCGTTTTGGATATTGGAATTACTACAGATGTTGACTCTAAGTTGACTTCGAATAAATATTTTCTTCAAGAAAAAGACTTGATGAGGCTTCATAAAAAGTTTAACCGGTTCAGTTACAAAGGTGACTTTGGGAAATGTTTAATTATTGGAGGAAGTCCAGGGAAAATGGGAGCTTTATTCTTAGCATGCAAAAGTGCTTTGCGTACTGGGGCGGGGCTTGTAACCTGTTATTTAGATGAGTTAGAGCGAACTATAATCCAAGGAAGTGTTCCAGAGGCGATGTGTACTTGGGGTTCTCTTCCGGAATTTGATCAATTTCATGCTCTAGCTATTGGTCCAGGTTGGGGGACAGATAACAGAATTTCTGTATTTGAGAGAGTGTTAAAATCAAGCAAACATCCACTTGTTTTGGATGCGGATGCATTGAATTTATTGGCTCAAAAACCCTCTTTAATTAAATTCTTGCCAAAAAACTCAATTCTCACCCCTCATTTAGGGGAGTTTAAAAGATTAGTAGGTGATTCAACCAACTACTTTGAGCGGATAAAACTAGCTAGAGATTTCGCCATAAATAATGCTTTGATTTTAGTTTTGAAGGGTGCTAACACGGTCATAAGTCTACCAGATGGAAGACAAATATTTAACTCCTCCGGAACACATTACATGGCGACAGCCGGGGCCGGAGACGTGTTGACTGGGATGATCGTAGCTTTCCTTGGAATGGGATATCTTCCTGAGAATGCTGCCTTATGTGCTGTATATCATCATGGATTGGCTGGAGAAATTGCTTCCAAAACCAAGCGAAGAGGATTGATCGCATCAGATATTATCGATAAGATCCCAGAAACATACTTGCGCTTAAATATTTCCTGAATTCTTATGTCTATACAAACTATCTGTATTCGGTGGGGTTTTTGGACTAGTTATTTTTCAATATGAAGGAAGAAAAGCTTTTACTCTGGACCCTTGCGGCCATCAACTTTATCCACATTGTAGATTTTATGATTCTGATGCCATTAGGCCCTCAGCTCATGAGGATCTTTGATATTTCTCCCAGAGAATTTGGGTTATTGGTTTCTTCCTATACCTTCAGTGCTGGGATTTCAAGTTTCTTTGGAGCCTTCTTTCTGGATCGATTTGATCGGAAAAAGATTTTGCTTTGGGTTTATGTAGGATTCGCAATTTCAACTTTTGGCTGCGCACTTTCACCTACCTATCCAATATTACTTTCTGCAAGAGTTCTTTCAGGTCTTTTTGGAGGACTTACTTCAGCTCTTATCCTAGCTATTATTGGAGATGTGATTCCAGACACAAGGAGGGGTAGAGCAATGGGTTTAGTAATGGCGGCATTTTCGGTAGCTTCAGTTTTGGGAGTTCCTATGGGATTGTTCCTTGCAAGTTTATCTGATTGGCATATGCCTTTCTACATATTAACAGGATTGTCTATTTTAAGCCTTGGGATGATAATCCGATACGTTCCTAATATAACTGAACATCTAAAAAATGATATTGTAAGACCAAATCCGATGGTCGTAATCAGACGAGTAACTGGGAATCAAAATCAAATGCGTGCGATTACTCTTTCGGTAATGATGATGTTTGGGCAATTTATGATCATCCCTTTTTTAAGTCCCTATACCGTTGCAAACGTGGGGTTCTCTGAAATGCAGCTTACCTACATTTATATGGCAGGTGGGGCTTTTACGATCTTTACTTCCCCCTGGGTGGGTAAGCTTTCAGACAAGTATGGTAAGCTTCGGATTTTCACCATATTCATGATTTTGAATGTGATCCCAATTGCTATTATTACTAATCTGGGCGTAACTCCAATTCCGTTTGTTCTAATGGTTTCCACTATGTTTTTTGTGACTTCAAATGGAAGATATGTTCCTGCTGCTGCGATTATTACTGGTACATCCAAGCCAGAAAACAGAGGTAGCTTCTTGAGTTTCAATTCGGCTATTCAGCAGTTGGCCACTGGCGTAGCTTCGTTGATCGCTGGGATTATTATTGGAGAGAATGCGGCTGGGGAATTGACTAATTTTAACGTTGTTGGTTACATAGCTATTGGATTTAGCTTGCTTTGTATTCCTATAGCGCGAAGAGTAGAAATCGTGAGCTAAACCCAAAATATGCAATAGATATTCTGTTTCACTCTCCATTATGAACCTTATTGCATAATTCAGGCGAAAAAAAATCCCCAACTTTTCAGCTGGGGATCTTTCTTTAAAACTCTGCGTTGCCCGGTGTCCTTGGGAATGCGATGACGTCTCTGATATTCCCCATTCCAGTAACAAATTGGACCATTCGCTCGAAGCCTAGCCCAAATCCTGCATGAGGTGTAGCTCCAAATCTCCTAGTATCTAAATACCACCACATTTCTTCTTGTGGAATATTCATTTCCTCCATACGCTTGGTCAATACATCGAGTCTTTCCTCGCGTTGAGATCCTCCGACAATTTCACCGATTCCAGGGAAAAGGATATCCATGGCTGCAACGGTTTTTCCATCTTCATTTTGGCGCATGTAGAAGGATTTTATCTCTTTTGGATAGTCAGTAAGAATAACTGGTTTTTTGAAGTGCTTCTCTACCAAGAATCGCTCATGCTCAGATTGTAAATCTGCCCCCCAAGAATCGATTAGGTACTGGAATTTCTTTTTCTTGTTAGGATTTGAATTTCTCAAAATATCGATCGCTTCAGTATAGGTTATTCTCACGAAATCATTTTCTGAAACAAATTTCAATTTTTCTATCAAAGACAATTCGGAGCGCTGATCTGCAGGTTTATTTTTCTCCTCTTCCACCAATCTATTTTCTAGGAATAGTAGATCATCCTGACAGTTTTCTAAAGCGTAATTAATGACATATTTCAAGAAATCTTCAGCTAGATCCGCATTGTCCTCCGCATCATAAAAAGCCATCTCTGGTTCAATCATCCAAAATTCTGCAAGATGCCTTGTGGTATTGGAGTTTTCTGCACGGAAAGTAGGGCCAAAAGTATAAATCTCAGCAAGAGCCATAGCAGCAAGTTCACCTTCTAACTGGCCTGATACAGTCAATTTAGTCTCTCTTTCGAAGAAATCTTGTTTAAAGTCGATTTTGCCCTCTGTGTTTTTAGGGGGATTCATTAGATCAAGTGTTGTCACTTTGAAAGTTTCCCCAGCACCTTCAGCATCTGAAGCCGTTATAATTGGCGTGTGAATGTAGAAGAATCCTTTATCGTTGAAATATTTGTTGACAGCAAAAGCCAAAGCATGCCTAACCCTAAAAACTGCACTAAAGGTACTTGTGCGCATCCTTAAGTGAGCAATTTCCCGAAGAAATTCAAGTGAATGCTTTTTTGGTTGAAGGGGATATTTCTCTGGGTCCGCTTCACCAAGCACCTCAATTGATGCTGCATTCAACTCTGAACTTTGTCCTGAGCCTTGAGAAGCAACCACTTTTCCTTTTATTTTTAGGCAGGCACCAGTGCTACATTTTTTTAATATTTCTTCTGAAATTACAGTTGGATCTGCGACAATTTGGTAGTTGGTGATCGTCGAGCCATCATTAAGTGCGATAAATGAAACGTTTTTATTCCCTCTCTTAGTTCTTACCCAACCCATTAAAGTGACCTCTGAGTCAATAGGGGCCTGTTCGAGGATATTTTTGATTTTTATACGTTTGTTGAATGCCATGTGGTGATTTTTTTGCGGAAGTGGAATCTCCGATGTTTTTTTGTGGATTGCAAAAAAACGATTAAATCAGCTTTTTATCAAAAAATTGATCGTTTTTCCTAACTTTGAATTATTGGCTTTTTCACTTGGAAAAGCCTTTTTTGAACCCAAATAGCAGGTTTAATCCAATTCTGAATGCAAAAGCTAAATCTTAGCCAATCACTTTCTCAAAAGCTTTCCCCACAGCAAATCCAATTTATCAAATTGTTACAGGTGCCGACGGCTGAGCTCGATACTCGAATCGAAGAAGAACTCGAGATTAATCCTGCTTTGGAAGAAGGCAAAAGCGAAGATTCTGATAATTCTGAGGATGAATTTGATGATAATTCCGAAGAGGATTTTTCTTCAGATGACCGTGATGTAAATATCGATGATTACTTAGATGATGAATATGGTGGGTACAAAATGCAAGGAGATGGGAATTACAGTCCTGATGATGAGGATCGTGAAATCCCAATTTCTAGCCAGTCATCTTTGCATGAGCAACTATTGTCACAACTCAGTTTTTTAAGATTAGATGAGCGGCAGCGAATTATTGGAAGACAACTTATAGGCAGTATCGAAAATGATGGCTATATCCGAAGAGACTTGGAGGCCATTATTAATGACTTAGCATTCAGTCAAAATATTGAAACGGATTTTGATGAAGTAGAAGAGATCCTGAGGAAAGTCCAAAACTTTGATCCTGCTGGAATAGCCGCCCGGAATTTACAAGAATGTCTAATTATTCAATTGGAGCGAAAAGAGCACCCTGATGATCCCACTGTGCAGCATGCGCTGATGATAATTCAAGACTGCTTTGATGAGTTTACAAAAAAACACTATTCCAAGATTCAGAAGAAATGCGATCTCTCAGAAGAGGAAATTAAAGAGGCAGTGAATTTAATTACAAAATTAAATCCAAAACCTGGAGGAGTAGCAGAAGGGCTGGTAAGAACACAATACGTAATTCCTGATTTCATATTGAATCAAGTAGGTGGAAAGTTTGAGATAAGTCTCAACTCCAAAAATGCACCAGAGCTTCGGATTTCCCGCTCATATTCAGAGATGTTTGATGCGTATGATAAGAGTGACAAAAAAGATAAAAAGCTTAAAGAAACGGTTACTTTCGTTAAGCAAAAACTAGACGCTGCTAAATGGTTTATTGATGCGATTAAGCAGCGTCAAAACACTCTCCTTCGAACTATGGAGGCTATTCTGAAGTATCAAAAAGAATTTTTTATCGATGGTGATGAGACAAACCTTAGACCTATGATCTTGAAGGATATTGCTGAAAGGATCGATATGGATATCTCTACAGTATCTAGAGTGGCCAATAGTAAATCAATTCAAACAGAATTTGGAGTTTATCCTTTGAAATACTTTTTCTCTGAAGGGATTGCTACAGATAGCGGAGAGGATGTCAGTAATAGAGAAGTAAAATCCGTCTTGCAAACTATGGTAAATGAGGAAGATAAGAAACGGCCACTTTCAGACGATAAGTTGGTCAAAATGTTAAATAAAAGAGGGTATAATATTGCAAGGAGGACTGTGGCGAAATATCGAGAGCAACTTCAGATCCCAGTAGCAAGGCTAAGAAAAGAACTGTAGTGCAGCGAATACTTTCTTTATTTATCTCAGTTGTCTTTCAACCTCTAATTATCCCAACTTTGGTATTTGGGTTAATCTTTTTTGTGGTACCTGAATCCACCAGTTTGCCTTTGGAGTTTAAGACTAGAATCTTTTACCTGATTGTACTTTCTACTTTTGCAATACCGATGATTACTATTTTCGGCTTAAGGCTAAGCGGGACATTGAAAAGTCTTCATATGGAAACTATTCAAGATCGAGTCATTCCATTTTCCATCACGTCAGCTTATTACTTGCTAACTCTCTATTTTTTGTACGATAAGTCTGAGCTTGACCCTATTCTTTGGCAGGTGCTCGGAATCATTACTTCCACAGTCTTGGTGTTGACTTTAGTGACGTTTTTCTGGAAAATGTCTGCCCATATGACTGGGATGGGAGGGCTTTTAGCAGTGGTTTTGGTACTGGGATTCAAGTTCCCAACATTTGAAGTCCTTTATCCATTATTGCTTACAATTATGCTGACTGGTGTAGTTGGAAGTTCGAGGATGTATTTATCAGCGCATCGGCCGGTAGAAGTTTATGTTGGGTTAATCTTTGGATTTTTGGTTTGCTTTTTAGGATTTTCGTATTTGTGGGCATAAAAAAACCGGACTTAAGATCCGGTTTAAAAGTTGATTCATTACGAATTAGAAAACATTTATTGCAATTCCAAAATTGATCTGACTTGCTTGATTTGCAAAAGGACCTTTGCCACTTTGAAATAAATCATTTAATCCAAAATATGACCAAGCATAAAAACCAGGAGACCCTGCTTTAACACTAATTCCGTATCGGAATTTTTCAAAACCATAATTTTGAGAATCTTTCACTTGTCGCTTGAGTCCTGTAGAATCTTCGTACCTAATTTTTGTATGTGAATTATATAAATATCCGATTTTAGCACCTACACTGAATCTGAATCCCTGTGAATAATTAGGTTTGTTCAAGTGATAGGTAAAATCAATTGGGAGATCAAAGTAATTCGCGGCCACCACATTCTTGTTGATCCGAATATTATCACCAAAAACATCAGTTATTAGAAGTAATTCGCTTGATTCTGGACCTAAATCCTCATTCATAAATAAGTTTTGGTCATCATTGAATGCGTATTTGTCTGTGCCAACACCAACACCTATGTCCATAGTCATTCCTGATCCTTTTCCTAAAATCTCAATAGGATAAGAGTAATAGACATTGAAAGTACGTGAGGCAAAGAAATTCACACCCATTTCAGCTGGTCGATTATTCAACTGAGAAAAACCAAATTCAAATTTCAAATCACTTGGGATATTAGGTCGACCACCAATCGGGTTTTTTGGTTTTTTTTCGGTCTCTTGCGCAAAAGCTCCTTGAAAAAGGGTTAAGGCAAGTAAGAAGGAGAATATTTTTTTCATCAAATAGTTACTTTTTCGGCATTGGATGCGGGCAAAAATAGGAAATCCCTAATGATTTACCCCTCTTTTGATCTTAATTATTCTAAAGGCAGCTGAATTATCTTTAAGTTTTTCTGGTTTTAATTGCAGTATGATATTTGGAAAAAAAAGATTTCCAAGTACCTTTGCATTCCAATATGGCTTCGTAGCTCAACTGAATAGAGCACCTGATTACGGCTCAGGAGGTTTCAAGTTTGAATCTTGACGAGGTCACAAGTTACGCGAAATAGAGGCACATTTTACAACGTTTTGTCTCCATTTCTTGTCACCCTCCGAAAACTGAGGGAGACACAGATCGCGAAAAAGACAAGGGAGGAGCGAAAAGCTTCTCCCTTTTTTTGTTTTTGCTTCAAAGCTTCCCCTCATCCGCAAAGCTGTAGTAACCCTGACCCGCTGTGAGAATCAAATGATCCAACAGTTCCATGTCAACATGTTTGCAGGCTTCCTTGACGCGGTTGGTTAATCGGATGTCTGGTTCAGATGGTGTGAGTCTTCCAGAGGGGTGATTGTGTGCCAGAATGATTCCTGATGCAAGTGTTTTTAAACCCATGCTGAGAATCAATTTTGTGTCTGCGACCACCGAGGAGACACCTCCTTGGAAGGCCTTGTAGTATCCGATTACCGTATTCGCTCTATTGAGGTAAAGGATCACAAACTCCTCCCTCGCTTCAATCAGGTCTTGGTCAAATACTTTTTCAAAGATTTTGAAGGCATCTTGACTTGATCTGATTGACCCGTGTGCTGTTTTTTCTTCTGTTCTTCGGTAACTGAGCTTAAGCTCATATAGAAAGTTTTCCATCATGCTTCTCGAAAAAGAAACCCCACCGGTTTAAATCAGTGGGGTTTTCGTTTTAGCTCAAATACCAGAAGTCTGGGTGTGAAGAATCCAGTGCATGTCTGATCCGTTCAGTGAACTCATACCCATTCACCCCACGTTCCAGAAACTTGTCAATGTAGGACTGCTTGTTCGCCCCTGTAAACAGGTTGAAGAACCTCCACAGATCGATAGACCCATTTGAACTCCTACTGAAATTTGCGTCTTGGTAGAAGGACTCCGCGATTCTAGAAACCTGAGTGTCGTTTATCATTAGTTCCGGGATCTCGCTTCTCAGATTTTTGGGGAGAAACTGGTACATCCTACAGCGTCCGATGATTTGAGCAAATTGTTTCTCCTCTAGTTCATAGGCTGTAAGTGAGGCCATGTTTCTCACAAATCCCACTGGGTTAAAACCAGCGATCATCTCAATTGTCTGTTTGTAAAGATCCTCCACAGACCTAACCTTCAGATCGAGTTTCACACCGTCCGTTGAAACACACAGGTTCGTGCAGACCCTATTCTTGAACCCGATAAAGATCTTGAAGTGCTCAAGTCCACCTTTGCAGGCGTTCAAATTGTCTAGATGAAAAGCTTTGACACCTCCCACCGTCAGCTCAAGGAGATTGCCAGAAATCTCATCTTGGATTTCAGGGATGGTGATCATAAACGCCATCCGTTCGAAGTAGATGGTTTTTTCATGATGCAGAAGATCCTGTGCTTTTTTGTGACGTGCTTCATAAACGCGACCTTTTACGGGGTGGGAAACCCTGATGTTTGCATCCGGAAACAGACCAAGACCAAAGCAATCCCGAGCTGCCTGAGATACAGTTTCCACGAATTCACAATGAGAAATCGCAGGTTCATTATCCTTTAGGAACACGGGAATCACATGTGTATCCCGCATTTCACAAAAGTCCACAGCTTCAGTGTTAGCCTCAAGGAAACTGGATTTAGCCGAAACCTCCAAGCTAGTATTTGGTCTTGGTCGGACAGGCAGTCGATCAATGCGCAGTAGTTCCATTTTGTCTGAAGTTTGATTGTGTTCGAAGAGCATTTTTCTGAGAAATGAATTCATCTTTGTACATCGCCTGCAATTCAGGATTCGCGTTGAAAAGCTTAATCAGTTCATCCATGTTTTTACAGGACTGAATCGCATCGATGAAAGAGATGCCTCTTTCAAACTCATCCATGAGTGAGAACGCACCACGGTTCTGAGAGGCAGATTCTCCTTCCATGCACCATTTTAGAATTTTCTGACCAGTTTCTTGGCTGATCAGGAATTCAGGCTGATCCACAAACATACCCGTCCGATCTTTCGATGAAGTAGCTTGGTGCTTGATATTCACATCAAATACAATAGTGAAATCGTATTCCAGACCATCGCGCTGTACTCCCTTCAGACCTACCTTTTCAGGAACCATTTTGCCGTTTTTGTCTGTGAGAACGTAGTCCTGTTTGCTTCTCACAGTCGCGATGACATGGGAGGTAGAAGACAGGATTTTATTGATCAGGGCGTTATGCCGAGGTGTGATCTTGGCCCAGTTGGTGAAGCTGTTTCCAGGCAAGTTGGAGTGAATATCGAGAAGCGTTTCCCACTCGTGTGAGATGCTGTCGATGATTATTGCATCCATACCAGCTTTCTCACAAATTTGGATCGCCTCCACGTATTTCTCAGGAGTCTGCGGTGATCCAACCGAAATCACATTGTACTGACCAAGGCTGGCGTACAAGTCTGCACTCTGGTTTTCGGTGTCGATTACAGCAATTTTTGACCAGTTGCCAGTAAGACCGAAAGCTAGCAAGAGGGAGGAGTAAGTTTTTCCTGATCCGCTTGGACCCTGCAACGCAATTCGGATGCGTGCTTGGGAACGTTTTGATTGACGTAAATCCATGTGTTAATAGTTTAAGTTTACACTGGATTTTTCGGGGGGTAGGAAACTGGGTATGGAAACTCGGGAAGAGAGACCCGGGGGGTAGATCCCCGACTTTTCATTGGCGGGGACTGTTTTCTGGGGTACCTTCCTCGCTTTTGTTTACGTCAAAATTCTGGGTAAGAGACCTGGGGGTTTTGATTGGAAAGATTCTCGGAATTGATAGGGTCAAGTTCTGAGGTGGTACTGATCAATGGATCTCATCGCCAATAAGAACGTCTTGTGGGGAATAATCTTTCCCATCTGAATATTCCTCTCAAAAGGGATCACCTCGTCGAATACCCACGATTCGAATTTCACCGCAGCTGGCAGTTTGGACTTCATCACCAGACGCCAAACATCACGTTCTGGGATTATACTCATTTCCTGAATTCCACTAGAAGTAGGGAGGCGGTGTTTTACAGCCCCCTTGCAATGCTGTTTAACAGCGTCTCTTTCTCTTTTGTACCCCAACAATTCAGCAACATCCTTGGCGACAAACCAAGGCTGATTGTGTTCGTCTAAAAAGATACAGGCGTGGATCTTGGGAGGGGTTATTTTCCTCAAACCGTACCAGTAGCCGAGGTGTAAGAGACCCTGATGTGGGAAAGGAGGACCTGCTGGTATTCCTCTACCCTGGACTTCGACGATCGGTTTTTGCTATTTACTTATAGGGGGCTTTAAAGGTTATAAGTCAGGAGGCAATTTGATTTTGATCGGGAAGGAGAGAGGCCACTTTCGCTTGCTTTCTCACAGTTTTTGTCTTGGGGAAAAGTTGTCTTTCGATGAAACCTTTTGAGCCTGTATATTTTCGGCTGATCCTCTCCATCACTCTTGTGACAAATTTGATGAGGTAAGCTTTAGGGTCCGTTCCCTTCTGGGTCATGATAAAAGGGTTGATCGTGTTATGGCCACGGTGTAGGCATTTGACTGCATTCATCTCTTTTAGGGTTTTGAGCGCTTTTTCAATCGCGACCAATGACGGAACCTTGTCGTTAACTATGAGAGAAAATTCTTGAAATTGAGTAATCTCTCTTTCAGTCCAAATGAAGTCAAGGCTACCTTCCTCCTGCATCACGAGGAGGTATAAAAGCAGGTTTTTGGTGACACCCTCAGTCTGGGTAAGGAAAAGCAGAGATTCTGGTTTCAGTTGAACCGCTCTTTTCGTCATCTTGATCGTCCGATAGTCATCTCCGGTCGTAAATATCCTTTCTTTTTTCTTCTTACCCCCTTCGGTTCCCTTACCCAGAAAGGTGACGCTCCCCGAATCCGGTAGTTCCACGACTGTCATATTCTCTGGGCTCTTTCGGTGGTTTTTGAGGAACTCTTGATACATTCGCAATCTGTTTTCAGAAGTCTCAAAACCCTTGAAGTTACTGGCGGAAGAAGGAAATAACGAGACAATCTCTTGGGTAGTTTCCTTTTTTTGCTCTGATTTCAGCTTAATCATCGTTTCGTATTCTTGTTTCGGTGGTTTAAATGATGTTTTTCGCTTTTTGTGACAAACGGCTAAAAAGAGAAACCATAATCACGATACCCTTACTAGTGTAAAATGAGCCAGTATTCGCACCTCAAACGATTCATCACAGATGTAAAATTCGGTGGAAAAAAGGAGATTTCCATCCCATACGTCACAAGTTGTCACACTGTGTATTTTAATGCGCAGCATCTTTTCTTGCAGCTGAAACCTATGGAGAGATGTTATTTTGACTTCCTGGTGGAATCCTCACAGAAGGATGGATTCGTTTTGCTCGACAAGGTTTTAAAAGATCAGTTTCTGGAACACTTAGTCAAAGTTGGAGGGGGGAAGATAAAGCTTCCATCCCCAAAAGGGCTACACAACACTACCGTCAAGCTGGTAGATCTTGGTCTGTTGATCAGAACTACCAAGAAGGCCGAATATTACATCAACCCGAAGTATGTGTGTGTTACTGCTCCCTCAAAGCGGATGGAATTGATCGAGAAAATGTTTCGACTTGCAGAGCAAGGTCTAATCATACCATCCCCTCTGCTGGACAAGCCAATCGAGGAATATTTTGGTGATCCAGAAAAGTGATTTGGTCTCTTAAGCCGCAGCTGAAACCCCGTTGATAAAAGTCTCCACGAAGTCCATGATTTTGGTTTTTACACGCTCGGCAATGGTCTTTCGTTCGCGAAGTGATGGTCGCTTGGTCATCATTCCGATGATGTCATCTCGAAGAGGTTCCTTCTCTGTGTAAATGAAATCACCGATCACTTGCTCCAACTTTTCAGCGTCTAGAGATTCCTCTTCACTCAGATTTTTGATTGCCTCCACACGCTCTCTTGTCCAGAAGTTTAGGAACTCCTCCGGGATGTCTTCTGAATCTTCGATCACTGGTAGCGTCTGGTTGATGAACTTCTCGATCAGCTCTCGCTTACTCCGAAGCTGGGACTCCCCAACGATTAATTCGACGATCGCTTTCTTCTGTTTTTCTTGTTCTGCAGGAGCTGCGTCTTTCAACTTGGCTAGTAATTTCAAGATGTAACTCACATTGATCTCGTCCCGGTGGATCAACTCGAGCTCAAAGTCCACATCATTCAGGATAGAAACTTTCTCTTTACCCGGCCCTTTGTTGCTATCGTAGATGTCTAAGTACTTGGACTTGTAGTCTTCGAAGTCCTGCTCTGACATCACCAGATCATCGAACTCAAACTCCGTGAACGTGGAGAGCACATTCTTCAGACGCATGATTTCTCGGAAAGCTTTTATGAACTCGAGTTTTTCTACTTCGCTCGGTAGGTCATTTACACTGTCCACTGTAGGCACGACTTCTAGCAACTTTGCCACCGCTTCTTGAAATTTACCCACATAGTCCTCGTAAGGCTGCATGATGATTTCATCCTTTGCGTTGATATTAGAGAAAAGTGTGATTGCATCATCCGTAGCAGATTTCAGATTTCTGAAGCTGACGATATTTCCCTGCGACTTCAGTTCGTTGAGGATTCGATTCGTGCGGGAGTACGCCTGGATCAGTCCGTGATACTTCAAGTTCTTGTCTACATAAAGCGTATTCAGCCACTTGCTGTCAAAGCCTGTGAGAAACATGTTCACCACAAGCAGGATGTCTATCTGCTTTTTCTTTACTCGGTCTGCGAGATCGTTGTAGTACTGGTAAAAAAGTTTACTGTCTTTGGTGTTGTAGTTTGTGGCAAATGTGGTGTTGTAGTCAGCCATGAACTGATCTAGGTATTCACGTGGATGCTTCTTCTCTAACTTGCTGTAGTCGTCTCTTTTCAGGTCTGCAGCTAATCCAAACTCACCTTCTTCCCAGTCTTCTTCAAATTCCTCTCCGTTGTCTATCAGGTCCACATTTGCACCATAGGAGAAGATCGTCGCAATCTTCAGGTTATGCTCACCAGCTTCCTTTTTCTGTTGGAAAAGTTGATAGTATTCAATCAGTGTGGGTACGCTTGATACACAGAAAATAGCTGTGAGAGATCTGTTGTGTGTTTTCCTACCGTGGTTAGTGATGATGTAATCCGCCACATTATTCAGTCGCTGTGGGGCATTCATGACTTCTTCCTCGTCTATTGCCTCCACATTGATGTCCAGAATGTTCTCCCGCTTTTTGAAGGTGCTGATGTATTCCACTGAGAACTTGAGCACATTTTCATCCCGGATGGCATCGGTGATCACATACTTGTGAAGGCAGTCACCAAAAAGCATGGTGGTGGTCCGCTTGCCGTAAGCATTCTTTCCAGCGTTCTCCTCGAAGATCGGAGTGCCGGTAAAACCAAACATCTGAGAACCTTCGAAAAACTTTTTGATGTCTTCGTGAGTCTTGCCAAACTGACTTCTGTGACACTCGTCAAAAATGAAGACAATTCGTTTGTCTTTCAGATCTTCCAGTTGGTTCAAGTGCCTCGTCGTGGTGATGGCTGTATTTAGCTTTTGGATGGTAGTGACGATCAACTTATTGTCACCTGCCAGCTGCTTTACCAAGGTGTTGGTGTTATTGGTGCCGTCAATACTTCCTTTTGCGAAAGCGTTAAACTCTTTGGTCGTTTGATAATCCAGATCTTTTCGATCTACCACAAAAACGACTTTGTGTACCTGTGGCAAATTTGTGAGAATCTGTGCAGCCTTGAAAGAGGTGAGCGTTTTGCCAGAACCTGTAGTGTGCCAGATGTAGCCAAATTTCGGAGTAGTCTTCACTCGATCGATGATTGCCTCCACCGCATAAAACTGGTAAGGTCTCAGTACCATCAAGGTTTTCTGAGTTTCATTCAGCACCACATATTTGGTAATTATCTTCGAGATATGGCACGGCTCTAGGAAAATATCAGCAAACTCAGATAGCTGGGTGATCAGCTTGTTCTTGATGTCAGACCAGTAAAATGTCTGCTTGAAAGATCTGTCCTTCAGCGGTGCATTTGCATAGTACTTCGTATTCACCCCATTGGAGATGACGAAGACTTGGATGAACTGGAAAAGACCTTGTCCTGCTCCGTAGGAATGTATGCTGTATCGATCAGTCTGTCTGAAAGCCTCTTTCAACTCTAGTCCTCTTCGCTTCAGTTCGATCTGAACCAAAGGAAGACCGTTGATCAGGATCGTTACATCGTATCGGTTCTTGTATTTCCCCTCCATGCTCACCTGTTGGGTGACCTGAAAGCGATTCTGACACCAGTGGATTTGGTTGATCAGTTCGATGGTGCGGTGTTCTCCATTATCATCTAAGTAGGGGACACGATCTCTGAGAATCTTGGCGCGCTCGAAGATGTTTCCCTTGTTGATGAAATTCAGGATCTGCTTGAAATCTCCATCGCTGAGTTTCACTTTATTCTGTTTCTCCAGTTGGGATTTGAGGTTCAGAAGCAGGTCAACTTCACCTTTGATGATGACTTGTTTGTAGCCGAGCTTAGTCAGCTGAATCAAAAGGTTGTTTTCTAAAGCTTGTTCTGGTTGTATGGTCATCTACTGGTAAAAAAGTCACCCGAGAGTAGATCTTAAAGTATGCTACTTAGGTTCTGTTGATACTAAGATGTGGATTTAGTTGATTAGAAGCAAGTACTCGGTTTGAAGTGGTCAAAAATACATAGGGTTTAAACCCTGTAGGTGTAAACGCATTATGTTTATGTGTTTTAGCTTTTCCAAAGAGCCTCTTTTTGCCATTTTGGTTTCATCCCAAGTGCATCGGGATCAACATTTGGGTATTTCTCAAAAAGATGTTCGAGCTTTTCAGTAAGACGATTTCCAGGTGTAACCACATTCAAAAGGTATTTCATAAGACATAAATGCACATAAAGTTTTTGAAACTCATGTTGTTTGGGAACTTCTTTGACCCAAGCAAAAGGGGGTTTTGGTAATAACTTCACTGTTCCAGGAAGATTTCTGTTCCATAGCCTAGCGTGATGCGCACAATAATTGCGAATTTGAGCAATTGATTGAAGCCAGCTTGGAAGATATGTGTGATTAACTGCTCCATATTCTTTTGCAATAATGTCCTTTGCCTCAATAGTGTTCCTAAGGTTTCCGTACAACTTGGAAAGTGTGCCAAAGCTAGTATGCTCCAAGGTTTTCCATGCTGGAGGGAATCGACCATCATCTTTGTGTTTCCTGAAGTGTTCCTTAATTGGGCTGTCTTTTGTTCTTGTAATTTCTTCTTCAAGGCTAGAGAGCGTTTTTACTAATGCTAGATTGTCTGTGAAGAGCGTAAAGTCTTGAAACCACCAAGGATCGAACTCATGGGAAAGGTGGTAGATCAACTTCGTTCGAAGACTTATTTCAAGTTTTTCGATGGTATCGAAGATTAAAAGTCTCAATTCTCTATCGAAGCAATACAGAGCTATCACATCTGAAAATTTACTTTCGGGTTTGAAGGTGTGGTTTTTCTTTTCCGATTGCATGCAATGCCAGTATTCTCCCAGTCGGTAATAACTAATATGCGATAGATAGTGTGTAGCATCTTTTTCAGACTCAATGTTGAGTCCTCGGTGCTTCAACAGCGCAATTTGCTGTTCGATCGTGGTGGGCTTCTTTTCAAACATTGAACTAAAAATACGACCAAAAAGCCCAAAAAAGCAAAAGACACGCCCTGGGACGCTGTTCAAGTGGGTAGCGTGGCGTGTACTGTTGATGCAAATATAAGGTAATTATTTGAGTTGGCGAAAAACTTGTCAACATTTTGTCAACACCTAGTCCCTATTATAAAGCCACAGCTCATACGCTGCAATAGAGTCAAAACCCTCTTCTGAAGCCCTACTTTTTGCTAGGCTAATTACCTTCAGGTATTCTGATTCGTCCGTCCAACTAGTCCATGGAAGCGGAGATTTGATTCCCATTTTTAGCTGAATCAACCTGTCAACTGGAAAATGGGGCGGAGTAGAGGCTGTTCCAAGACTCCATCTGTATTTGAGAAAAAGGTTGAGTATCTTCTGTGCACGACCAAAGTTGAGGTGATCATCTTCAAGAATTTCACGATGTCCTTCACTGTGAGTAATGAGTTGTTGGATATTCTCGAGATGCCTTTTCTCAGTTGGAGTGTCATTTTGGTACTCTCGGACTATCAGATCGCAGGTGAACCTAAATAGATTAAGTTTAAATCTCTCTTTCTCCTTCTCAGTCTTGCCGTTTTTATAAATAGCTGTACCCCTGCTTAGGGCCGCCCTCATGGTTGAGTTCCAAAGCTGCTGGTCAAGAAACCTTTTTTGGTTTATATTCATTTGATTTACTTCAAAAGCCGGGACAAAATTTTCAAACTTTCTTTTGGCTGACTGGAGGCCTTAGGGTCGGTTCTCGGGATGCCTTTGGCTGGCTTTACCCTGTTTTCTTGATCAACCAATCTACTAGTCCCGCAGAAATAGCAAGCTCAGCGAGTTTGTCGCTGAAGTATAAAATCGTACCAGTTTGAGGCTTCAAGTCCTTTAGTCCTTTTTCTGGGCGAGGGCATACGTAGAAAACCTTTTGGTAGTCTTTCCGAAAACCTTCCAGCTCCTTTTCGTAATCCAAAAATTCATCGAGGTTGGACTTGGCTTTGACTTGAACCACCCCTCGCTCCCCTGTGACAGTGGATTCCAAGTCTAGATCGATTGTTTTTTCTTGTTTGCCAAGGTAGCTGACTCTCCTCCACCCAGATTGCCGAAATACCAGATCAACAAAAAGCTCCAAATCGTTCCAATATAACTTTTGAATAAGTCCGCCAATTTTGTTCTGAAGCTCTGATGTTAAAGCCTTGATTTCTTCGGCTTCTTCTGAAAGCTGGCCGGTAATTTTCCGTAGAACATACTCCTTAGGGACTGAACAAATGGTGCCGCGATATGCCTTTGTAGTCAAAAGCTCACCAGACAGGTTTCCGAAAAGAAGTTTATTTCCAAGAATATCCTTGTCTGACCATGTTCCAATCACTCGTTTTGATTTCAGGTTCTGATCTTCAACCGTAATTTCTTTTTCAGTTCTACACCACCAAAGTTTGTTATCATGAAAAGTAATCCATACGGTGTTTTCATCGGCCTCATAGAAAGTTCTTACCTGACGGGTATGGTTGCTTGCCGAACCTGGTTTGTGATTTTTCTCAAAGAATTTTTGAACAGATTTCCACTCATCATTCAAAACGCATAATTCGTGAGGAACTTCACGGTAGTCAAGAATTATCAGGTTTGGATCCGATTGGAAACACCGATCCACAAATTCACCACCCTGGCCTAGTTTGATATAGTAAGTGGGATTTGCCTCAAATGGAGGTTGATTGATTAGGTATTTCTGCATGGCTCTTATTCTCCAAATTTATATTGGGGATCAACCCAAGGTAAAGTCCAATTTAGCTTCTCCGACAGCGCAAATAATTGGTGATGCTCTTGAAGGAAGCTCCATAAAATTTCGTTCTTTCCTGATTGATCATGCATCACAACAGCATTTTCGAATGAGTTGGTAGCATTGTATGTTAAGTTGAAAGAACCAGTCCAAACAGCTGTTGGCTTATACCTTATCATCACACCCTCTTCGTCGTAAGATGCTCTGCAGAACACAAGGAATTTATTGTGAGCTCTTGGAAATGCAGCTTGCTTGGCTGAGTTATGGTTTCCCAAGCAACGAATAGGGTCTACCGTTGGGTCGCCACATATACTCAATTGCCCGATTGTTGAGGCACATTGGTATCTATCATGGATGAATTTTAGATTGCTGTAGAGCTTCTGTAACCGATCTATGAAATTGCCAGGCAGTTTATTCATATCAGGCCTTAAGAAGTCTTCTTTTTGAACTATGATTTGTACCGCTAGACATTCAGCGAGGGCGAGTAAAATAGGCTCAGAAGTAAGCCAAGCGACACATCCGAATACAACTCCTCCTCTGTAATCATTGATAAGCTCTATAAGCCTTGGTTCAAGACCCCTAAATAAAACTTCTACCTCATCAAACTGTGGTTTCTTAACCCTTTTCGAAAAGTTCTGAAGATTTAAGGATTCTCCATGTGCAGGGATTTTGAGCTCATTTAGATTCATTTTTCTGTAATTTTTTGTTCAGACTTTTTGACTAAAAAGATGATCGTTTCGATCAGGTGTTGGTTGACGGAGTATTTTTGCATGAGATTATTTTTCCAAGATTAAGATGCCATCGGAAATTTTTCCCTGAACTGTTGATTTTTGCTTCATTCGGGAGGTTAAGTCTGACTCTGAAATCTTCCAATTTTCCCAAAAAAGACTGGAGACTTTGAGCTTTGAACGGCTTGGCAGAAAGTTAATTTGATTATTTAGGTTGTTTAATTCGAAGGAAACCATCGTCTTTCCTTTTGAGCTTTTGATGTATTTTAGGGGTTTTAACTCAACTTTCTTTGCCTCCACCCCTGTGGACGGGTAAAAAATGTTGATTTCCCTTTGGTCTTCAGGAACCACGGCTCTAGTTCTAGCAATCCCGATTGTGGCTAATCTGTCTTCGTTTTTCTCAAGTGCATACTTTGAAAAGCTAAAGTCTCTAAAGCCAGAGTACTTTATATCCTCAAAGTTGACATCAGGGATCCAGTAATTCTCCAGCTCTTCTCTATCGATATCCGCATAGTGTGCAACAAACCCTTGATTCCCGAACCGGTTGATTACCTTTAAAGAAGAAAGGAAATCAATGTCTTCGATCGCATAGGAAGTGCTTTCAAGCATCCAGTTTATATAGCTCGGTGAGAATAGGTAGATAATGCCGAGTTCAATTCCTCTATATTTTCCGAACGGTAATTTAGTTGTGGCATTTAGAGACATAGCGATTGGGGTTTAGTGGGTGTTTTTTTGAACGTTTAATATTTAGGATAATTAATTTTTTGGAGTAAACAGTTTGGTTCTCTTCTCTAAAGCTTTGTGAAATGTTGTCTCACTATGAGCTTTTTGGGAGCTTGATTTTGTGTAAAGGAATCATACAAGGCACGGAGTTTTTTGTCGTTTAGGTTTTTTCACACAAACATCTGTTGTAGCAGTCCCTTCTTCCAGATCTGTGTTTGGGTGATTTTCATAGTTAGTTGCCTTTGAACCAAGTCGATCTTAGACAAAAAAACAGCTATTTTCTCCTGTTCTTGTGGTGATGGTAAGTTTATTGTCAGTCCCTCAATATTTTTTTTATTGATACCAATCTGAGCAGCACCGCCAGCAAACGAAAAAATTTGGTTTTTTTCGTTTTGAAGTACTTGGAACATAAAGTAAGAGTCAAACCGTTTACTCGGTAAGATCCCGGCAACTGATTGGTTACCGCAGCATTCAAACGTGAGTAGCCCTGTTTTTCCTAAAGTTGCCCCGGTCATGGCTAATAAGACCGTTCCTTTAGGCATCATGATAGTTGAGCTGTTTTTTAAGCCTGAGTGGGTTATGTGCTTTGTGGGAAAAGAAACATAATCATCTTTTAGTTCTCCTGAACCAATCCAGCCAATGTTACCGCCCCAATATTCTTTTTGAGTTGTAGAAGGGGTGCCACCAACCACAATATCTCCCACCTCCCCCAACTTCTTCTCTTCCCAGTCCGGGAACTCCGAGCCATCGTCTTGTTTGAAGCGGATCTGGCGGGAGAAGATTTGCTGCATCACGCCCTTTTTGTAGGCCTCCAATTTCTCCTTTTTCTGCTCCAGCAACTCAATTCTCCTGTCCACCGCTGTCAGAAATGTGGCGATCTTTTGCTGCTCGGGAAGGGAGGGGATTTCAGCTTTAGTTTCTCTGATAGTTTTTAGTGAAAGGTTCTTGATCGTGGATCCTGTCAACTCTGAACTAAAAAAGTTTCTTATAGAACTCGTTTGAAGAAGATAGAAGCCAAAGGGTAAGCTGAAGTCTTCACTAAAAGAAATGTAGGCTGCACTTTTTCCGAGAAGGATCTGCTCTCCACGATAATAAGCTAGGTTTCCAATTGTACCGTTAATTGAAAGCAAAAGAGATCTCTCTCCTAAGTGTTTTTTGTGTTTTTTATATTCGTTGTCCCCAACTCTTTTTGTAGTATCTGTGATTTGCAGAATACCCTGACTAAGATTGTTGCCGTTAATGAACGGGTAATCGCCATTTTCATCATATTTGGGAGTTCCATGAAGGCCATCACCAATTTTGTCACAAATTTCCTCAAGCCTTTTCGTATTAAAAGCCGCCGAAAACCCAGGAAATCTCAACTTCGGTACATTTCTTTTCTTGCCCATCATTAAAAAGGTGTTTGGATTCCGAGTTCCTTACAGAATCCGATCAGAGAAACTTGGTTGGACTTCAGTTCAGAGTCCAGCTCTACTAGTTCGGCAGATACTGCATCCAGATCGATGGCATCTTCTTCCTCGAAGGTGTCCACATAGCGAGGGATATTCAGGTTGTAGTCGTTTTCGGCAATCTCGGCCAGTGAGGCGACGTAGCTGTATTTGTCCAGCGTTTCCCGTTTGCGGTAGGTCTCCACGATCAGCTCCACATCTTCCTCGCGGAGTTCATTCTGATTTCCCACCTTGATAAAGTGATCCGCTCCACTGGCGTCGATAAAGACGATGTTGTCATCCTGCTCCCGGCATTTCTTCAGTACCACGATGCAGGTTGGGATGGAAGTTCCGTAGAAGATATTGGCCGGAAGACCGATTACGGCATCGAGCACGTTCATCTCCTTGATCAGATATTCTCTGATCGTGCCTTCAGCTCCTCCACGGAAAAGTACCCCGTGTGGAAATACACTGGCCATGATGCCATTGTCCGCCAGTTGGTGGAGCATGTGTTGCATGAAAGCAAAGTCTGCCTTGGTCTTCGGGGCAAGTCTTCCGTATTGGCTGAATCGCTCGTCATTGCTGTAGAGTGGATTGTCATCTCCCTTCCAGTGTGCCGAGAAAGGTGGGTTGGCCACGATGGCTTCGAATCTACGATCCAAGTGCATGGGATTCTCCAGCGTGTCCTCCTGTCGGATGTTGAATTCCCGATAGTGTACGTCATGGAGAATCATGTTCATCCGCGCCAAGTTGTAGGTGGTTCGGTTGAGTTCCTGTCCGTAGAATTCTGCCACATCCGCTTCCTTAGCTACCCGAAGTAGGAGGGAGCCGGATCCGCAGGTCGGGTCATAGACGGATTTGATTTTGCTTTTGTCTGTGGTGACCAGCTTGGCCAAGATCTTTGAGACTTGCTGCGGAGTATAGAATTCCCCTGCTGACTTGCCAGCTCCTGCAGCAAACTTGCCGATCAGGTATTCATAGGCATCCCCGAGTACATCAGACTCGATGTCTTCCAGTTTGAAGTCGATCTTGTCGAGGTAGCTGAGGATTTGTGAGATCACCGTGTTTCTGGCAGCGACGGTCCGACCGATTTTGGTAGAGTTGAGATCCAGATCTTCGAAGAGCGCGTTGAAATCCTCTTCAGATTCTGTCCCCATGGTGCTCTGCTCGATGTGATTTAAAACCGCTTTGAGATCTTCCAGAATGTAGTTGCTTTCGGATTCGGTGTTCGCATTCCCTCGGGCTGCTAGGGCAGAGAAGAGCTCCGTTGGAAGCAGGAAGTAACCGAGTGTTTCCAGAGATTCCTCCTTGATGGCATCCAAGAGTTCGGGATCTGTCAGTTTGGTGAAGTCAGTCACCGCTTCTCCTACCAAGAGCGTATTGGCGTAGATCAACTGTTTTTCTGAGAGGTATTTGTAGAAAATAAATCCGAGGATGTAGTCACGGTAATCGTCCGCGGAAATTTTGCCGCGCAGTAAGTTTGCGATTCCCCAGAGTTGAGTTTCCAGTTGGCGTTTTTGATCTTCAGACATAAGTGGTTTTAATCTGACGTGAGTGTATAGAGAATTTTAGGAGTAAGCTCATTATCAAAATCTCCAATTTAGGATTTTGTCAAAATTCGCTATTAGATAGCCAACTATAAATACTCCCGCCATAACGTAAAGACTGATTTTGGTGTCTCGATCCATGCTCGAACCTTTTGGCGTAACGTTTTGCTTCCGTTTTTGCTCGGGATTAGATCTTGGTTGGTTAAAGCTCTGGCTTGAAGTTGAAGCACTAACTTTTTTATTTTTGTCGGCTAGCTGGGATAAGTAGTACTCATATTGAAATGATGGTAGTTCAGTCTTGTTGATGAAAATGTTAATCGGTCTAAAATCAGATTTTTGAGTTAGCATCACAGCACTGTCCAAAAACGCAACTTCGTAGACTTCCACGTGGTCCCCATATTCCAA
Source organism: Algoriphagus sp. (assembly GCF_029254265.1). Lineage (GTDB taxonomy): Bacteria > Bacteroidota > Bacteroidia > Cytophagales > Cyclobacteriaceae > Algoriphagus. The sequence continues at coordinate 175,300 of NZ_JAQWXX010000047.1, forward strand.
GATGAGCCGATTTGTGTTTGGGGATACTTCCCATTTTCCCCACATAGCATTTCCACTGATTATTGAAAGCAGTCTATCATCTTTGAAAAACTCCAACTCCATAAGTGGTCTTCGGTGTTGATCAACTAAGACCCAAGATTTACCAATGTAGTTGCTCTTTTTGTCAAATCGCTTACTGAACTTGGAGAGTGTTTTGGAAATAGTGTCAAGATTCATGAAGAAAATGTTGGGATGGAGTTTTCATTGTAGAAGGTTGTAGAAAAATGGTGTTTAAAAATAGGTTTTTCGTTTGAAAAGCAAAGCACCGACCAAAGAAAAAGCCCACTTTTTTTGCGGGCTGGTAACTTTGATGAAGGTCAAAGTATTTGGTATTCTCCGGCATCCTGCCAATGATTGACGATGAAATCAGTGAAGTTTCCAACTACCCCTTTTCTTGCGCCTCTTGAAGGTGATCTAAGTTTTTTGATTTGGATGTCTCGCTCCGGGTGATTTGCAACCCATTCGAATGTTGGCTGGAATAAAATATTCCATGGATTAGGAAGGGTTTTTCTAGTAAGGCAGATCTGCTGGATACTTTGATGCTCTTCTAACAGGGCAGGAATGTCAGTAAGTTCAATGCCAAATTCAGTAAGTTGGTCATCCGCAAAGTTTTGTATCATTTCGACATGAAGAGGATTATTCTCATCCGCATCATTTAGAGAGTTAATAATGTCTGTAATACCGATATGGTTGTCTCTGCAGAAGTTTTTCCAATCCTCTGGAGTTCCTGGAATTAGACTATGGCCTGTATGAATTGTTGGTAAAATTCCCCAGAAATCGTTCCTGGCAGTTCGTCCATAAAACCATTCCGCGTTGTTGTTTGGAAAAATCCATGCTGGATTAAAAGTGCCAATAAAAAGTGTTCGAACTTCCCAGTCCACATATTGAAGTTGGAGATCATTAATAAATCTGTGATCACATGGCATAAGCGGCTGTTTTAGAGTTTTTGTTTTACTGAAAAGCTTCCTTTGATTGGGATTTTGACTGGAGCGGGAGTTCCATTCTTGTATACCTCACCTACGAAACTACCCTCCAAAAGCTGTTCTGGAATACTTTTCTTTGTGATTGCTACAGTGCCTGAAGTTGGAGTGGGGGTACTATTGTTTCCTCCATACCAATAATGGGAGGTGTAGCTACCAGAAGGAAGTGAGATGGATTCGATTTGCTCAAGGGGGTTTGATCCTAAATCATCTTTGAAAGACATGTGCACATAGAAAGGCGTAATGCAAGGTGGAGATATGCAATCGGTTTGAATTTGTGCGTTGAATCCGCCTTGGTACACCAACAACATCTCCGAATCTGGAAGATCCCGCGAGAACTCTTGTTTGAAGACTTTTCCTTCTACTTCAACCTCGAAAAAGTACGTTAATTCTACAGGAGTTGACTCCTCTGTACAGGAAGTAAGAGTAAAAAAATGCGAGACAGAATAGGAATAGGACGTTCTTCATGAAAATTGCGGATAGTTAAAAATCAAACGATGATAGTAGTAGATTTTTGATTTTGCAATAGGCAAAAGCTCCGTGTCTCTAAAGACATGTTTAACAATTTCAAAATCAGCGAGATATTTTTTTTAAACAGCGCTTATTACACAGTTGGCACCTGAAGATCTCCTTTGCTTTTTGATTCCTCCCTACAAATACACATTTAACTGATCCTGCTCATAGTTCTCGATTAAGATCTTTCGACATTGATCGTTAGCGAAAAAGAAACCCCGAGAAGTTTTCCCCGGGGTAAAATGACTTCCTATATTGAGGACTCCTTTACCTAGATTAAAGGTTCTCGTTAGCTAGATCAATATCTGAACTCGAAAAACTGTCCAGATATACCTGAGTTGTTCTGGTGTCAGCATGTCCTAGAGCTGCCGAGATCAGAGAAATCGGAGCGTTGTGATTCATCAAAACTGTTGCATACGTGTGACGTGCTGTATAAAAAGTCAGAAGCTTCACTTGCACTGCGTCATAGTTGAGGTGTTCTTTCGCCAATTTTCGTATATGGGCATTGATAACCTTTCCTCGTTGTTTTCGCACCTTAGATTGCTGTGTCAAATTCTTCATTTGTCTTTCAGTCAGATCATCGTAAGTTCTGAACACCAGTGATTTTGCGGCAGAGTTCCTGATCTGACCAGATTCGAGTTTTTTAGAAAGGATTTCCTGTTGTTTCTCGAGAAGTCTGCCGATAGTCTCAGGTTTGATTCTGATGTTGAAAAGATCCATCGTCTTTCCTCTTGAGTAGTAGATTCTTCCCTCCACGATGTTTTTGTCCCAGCGGAGCAAACACATGTCTTTTAGATTCATCCCCTGACAGAAATAGGAAAACAGGAACATATCTCTGGACTCCTCTACAAAAGGATTTTTGCTGAGATCCAGATTTGCCAAAACCCTCATTTCCTCCTGCTTGATGGCTTTTTTGGGTGTTCGAGCGGACTTGACTTTAAAACCCACTCTGGGATCTTCTTCAGGTTTGACCAGTTTTCTACTTATCGCTCTGCCGTACACTGCCGACATAGAGCGGAGGTAAATTCCGATTCCGTTTGTAGTCTGTCCTGACTGTACCATGAAGATGCGGAATTTCTCAAAGGTGTGTTGGCTGATCTGACGAATGGGAATCGGACGATCCTTCATGAACTTTCGGAATTTGTTCAGTGCGTTCTCATAAGAGTCTGCCGTTCCATTACGGTTCTCTGCCCGAAGGTCTTTGATCACTGATTCCCAAAAGCTGAGAAAATTCTCACCACTTTGAGTTGGTGATGATTCTGAGAATTCCAGAGAGAACAAATCAAAGTCGAACTCATCATGAAGGACTAGGATTTTCTTGACGATCTCTTTTGCTTTTTCCAGTAGACCTTGAACTTTCTTGTTGTCTCTTGCTCTTCCGAGGATTGACGAAGAATCTTCATCCCAGTCTTTTTCACTGATAGCTACCCCTGTCCGGAAGTAGCGACGTTTTTTGTCTGAATAAATTCGGATGACCACGGGCAATTTTCCATCTTTGGTCGGCTTCCATCTCTGGAGGATTAGGTTTGTTTGTGTGACACTCATCTTTTTGTGGGTTTACCGACTCAAACATGAATCCGTATCCCTAACCGACTCCCATTAGAAGCGACGAAAAAGCGTTGTTTTGTCACCTTTTCGTGTCACCCACACATTTTTTAAATGTGCGGTAACTCATCTGAGTATAACGTAAATCATTGATAGTCAGATTTGCATTCCAATATGGCTTCGTAGCTCAACTGAATAGAGCACCTGATTACGGCTCAGGAGGTTTCAAGTTTGAATCTTGACGAGGTCACAAAGCTCAACTTCACGGTTGAGCTTTTTCTATGTTTATTTAAA
>NZ_JAQWXX010000049.1 GCF_029254265.1 Algoriphagus sp.
AACCAGCTGAGCTAAACTCCCAAGAAAATTGGTAGTTAAAACTTAATTTAACGAGTAAGATGTGGGAGTTGAGGGATTCGAACCCCCGACCCTCTGCTTGTAAGGCAGATGCTCTGAACCAGCTGAGCTAAACTCCCATCTATTATTCCCTTCCTTGCTAAAGGGAATGCAAAGGTAATTTGAAATTCAAATAAGACAAATTTTGCCCTTCTTTTTTTTAGCCTTATTAAGCAATCCCTTGAGCATGAGGACTTAATTTTATATGGTGGAAAAAAGCTTTCGACTACCTACTCCAAATTCAACATAAATCCCGCCCTAAACCACCTTCCCGGCATTTGGACAGTCCCAGCTTCGATATAATCTGTGTTGGTGATATTCGAAGCTTCTGCAAAGAATCCAATTTTGCCAGTACGATTGTAATCCACTCGCATATCTAAAAGGAAATATGGGTCCTGTCCCATTCGCTCCACATTTCTGACTTTCGTATTCCATTCTGTCTTTGATCCAACACCTAGCAGAACACCTCCAATTGTCTGATTCTTCAAAGCAGTCAAAGCATAGCGAGTTTCTATGCCCGGCTGGGTAGCCAGCGATGCATCGATATAGTTGTAGGAAAGATTTAGCTCTTTGATTTGTAGGATTTTCCCGCTTGGGTTTACGCGATAGTTCATGGAGATTTCCAATCCTTTAAAATCTACTTTATTGAAATTTTGTGGCTGCCAAGGCGTAGCCTCATTAGGTCTAGTCCATTCGATCAGATTGTCTGTAGAGCGGATGAAATAAGCAGCCTCAGCACTAAGGTTTCCTTGGGAATATTTCGCTCCGAATTCTACATTCTGAGCCTCTTCCGGCACCAATTGATCATTTCCAATATTCGTAGGGCCGATGTAATAAAGGTCCGTGTAAGTGGGGATTCGATAACTCACTCCGTAGCCTGAATAGAATCGAAGGTTTTGATTTGCTTGAAAGCCTACTTCAGCCCCAGGGAAATGCTTCCAGCCATATTCTGAATAGTAGTTGGAATAGATTCCGCCTCGGAGATCTACTTTTGATCCTAGATTGACTAGTTGTTCCAAGAAAATTCCCGTTAGATTTCGCTCCCTGTTTCCAAGATTGTTGCTTTCAATGGATTCTTTTCTAGTCTCCAATCCAAGACCTGTAGTTCCTAGATTGCTTTCAAAGCTCCCGTTAGCTTCTAGTGCAAATACATCTGTAGTGTGATTATTCTGGAAAAACTCAGGTTCGTTTCGTCGAAGTCTGAATTCATCGATATTCTTTCTCCAATAGCCTCGGGTATTAAGTCTAAACTTTTCCAATGAAATGGTATGACTCAGGGAAGCTAAAGTTGTCTGAATGCTTTCCCACTGGTCGGGAAAAGCGCTTGTGTAAAATCCATTTGCTCCAAAAGTCCGGTCGGCGTATGCGATCATACCTCGAAGGGAATTTTTTTCATTTAGATCTAGTCCTCCTTCATAGAAATAGTTGCTGACCTTGTAATCGGAATTATACTGATGTCCATTGGAATTATCATAGGATATAGCCAGATTTTGCTTGTAATTCCCCGTTGGAAGCGAACCAGCGAAATTGATTCCTTTCATTCCAAAATCACCTGAATAGCCTTGGATTCGGGCAAATCGCTCATCCGAAAGTTGAGTAATTACATTGATTGCTCCCGCATAGGCATTCTGGCCAAAGATTCGGGAAGCTGGCCCTTTCAAAACTTCCACCCTATCGATATTCACCATGGGTACCGGAATATTCATCATGTGGTGCCCTGTCTGTGGGTCAGAGAGTTTGATTCCATTAAGTAGCATTAAAGTCTGCTCAAAAGATCCCCCACGAATCCCAATATCAGCCTGTACTCCGGTGACCCCTCGTTGTCTAACGTCCACTCCAGGTACAAAGACTAATACTTCTTGAAGGCTCCTCGCTGGAGTAGTTTCCAACTGGAATTTATCTACGATGGTAATATTTCTACTTTGCTTGGAAAAAGGGATTTGAATCCGATTTTCTTGAATTATTATTTCATCTAGCTTGGTGGAGGTGGTGTCATTTTGAGCGATAACGGCTTGGGAGAAGAATAACCCAAAAGCAAATCCGGTGATGGTTTTCATTTCCATTCATTGTTTCAAGGCTCAAAAGTGGTAGGAAATATCCCGTAATCCAAGATTGTCTTTTTTCTAAAAATTGGTTAAAGGGCCTTCCATTGATAGAAAAAAACAGTGCTTGTACCTCACGATTACGTATTTTTAAGGGTTGAAAAAAATTGATATGAGAAAAAATATAATGATGTTCTTAATCCTAGGCGGATTAAGTTTTACAGGGATCAACAAAGTCGTAGCCCAAGAGGCTAGAGAAAACAATCAAAAGGACTTTGGCGAATTCATGGATCGTAAAGGGTCCTATTTTAGAGCTGCATCTGGTAAGCCCGGAGTAGGCTATTGGCAAAATGCTGCAGACTATCAGATTGAAGTGAGCTTAAATGATGAGAATCATGTCTTAAGCGGAAAAGTCACCATCTCTTACACGAACAATAGCCCTGAGGCCTTGGACTTTGTTTGGTTGCAAATGGAGCAAAACCGATTTACAGCAGATTCCAGAGGTACACTGACCACTCCGATTCAAGGTAATCGCTACAATGGCGACACTGATGGGGGTTATGAAGTGACTAACCTTACAGCCAAGGTTGGCTCCAAGGGTGCAAACTCATCTAAGTATTTGGTCAATGATACTCGGATGCAGGTTTGGTTTGCTGAGCCGATTCCTGCAAAGGGCGGAAAGGCAACCATTTCGATGAATTTCTCTTTCAAAGTTCCTCAAGAAGGAATGGACCGCATGGGCCGATTGCAGGTGGAAGACGGCTGGATTTATGCTTTTGCTCAGTGGTATCCAAAAGTGGCCGTTTTTGATGATGTTGAAGGATGGAATGTGTAGCCTTATTTGGGAGCAGGTGAGTTTTACTTGGAGTATGGTAACTTCGATTACAAGGTAACTGTACCCTATGATCATATTGTAGTTGGCTCCGGAAAACTAATGAATCCAAAAGAAGTTCTTTCCAAGGAACTTCAAAATCGATACGAAAAAGCTCAGGCGAGTGATGAGACAGTGTATTTGATCAGTCCAGAGGAAATCAAAAATACTGAACTGACAAGACCAAAACAGGATGGAACGGTTACCTGGCACTTTCAAATTGAAAACTCCAGAGATGTGGCATTTGCTACTTCGAGAGCCTTTATCTGGGATGCTGCTAAAATTAACCTTCCTAGCGGGAAAACTGCCTTAGCACAATCGGTCTATCCAAAAGAGTCTGATGGCGTAGGAGCATGGACTAGATCTACAGAATACAGTAAAGCTTCGATTGAGCATTATTCCGAAATGTGGTATGAATTCCCTTATGCTTCAGCTACGAATGTTGAGGCAGATATCGGGGGTATGGAATATCCAGGCTTGAATTTCTGCTCTTACAACTCTAAAGGAGCTGGACTATGGGGAGTGACCGATCATGAGTTTGGCCACAATTGGTTTCCGATGATCGTTGGTTCCAATGAAAGAAGATACGCCTGGATGGATGAAGGTTTTAACACTTTTATTAACCATTACAGCTCCAATGCTTTCAATAATGGGGAGTTTCCTTCCAACTTGAATGAGACCCGTCGCTATTTGAATTATTTCACTAATGAAGCCCGGGAAGGAATCGATACCTATCCAGATGTCTCAAATGTTGGTAATTTGGGGATGATCGCATACAATAAACCGGGAATGGGATTGTTGATGCTGCGCGAATACATTCTAGGTCCGGAGCGATTTGACAACGCATTCAAATCCTACATTAACACTTGGGCCTATAAGCATCCACTCCCTCAAGACTTCTTCAATCACATCGAAAATGTTGCTGGAGAAAATTTAAGCTGGTTTTGGCAGGGATGGTTTTATGGTACCGGGAATATTGATTTGGGAATCAATGGGGTAATTCCTTATGCTGGAAACTATGTGGCAGTTCTTTCAAATAAAGGAGAAATCCCAATGCCTGTATTGATCGAAATTACCTTTGAAAATGGTACCACGGAGCGACAAATGCTCCCAGTAGAAATCTGGCAACGAGGAGACACATGGAATCACCTCATCAAAACGACTAAAGTGATAAAAGGAGTCACCATTGATCCTGATAAAATTCTTCCGGACATTAATCTTGGAAACGATCATTGGCCTCAGGCTTTATATCAAAACTAATCAAAAGTAAAAAACCCGAAGTCAAACTTCGGGTTTTTTACTTTTCTAAAATTTTATTCTGATAGCTCAATTTCAAAAATCATCGTTAATCTCCAGCCACATGCCATCAGGATCTTGAATGTAAATCTGACGAATACCATCTACTCGAATGGTGACTTTACTTTTTTCACCTTGCCAGCTTTCAAAAGGATAATTGGTATCCTTTAAGGTTTGAATAAAGGCATCCATGTCTTTCATGCTAAAGCAAAGGTGATTCACCTTGGATATTTCAGTAGGTACATTTGGCGCCTCGATCAGATGTAGTGCAGCTCCACCTCCGATATCATACCAGGCATGAAGCCCATCTTTAAATGGTTCTTCAATGGCTTTTAGACCCACAATGTTTTCATAAAATTCCATACTGGGTTTTAGCTTACTTACATGTACTGCGATGTGGTTGACTTTTATTTGAGCAAAAGTTGTCATAGTTATTCCAATAAAAAGAAGAGTGAATAGCGCTTTCATAGATTTCCTTTGGGTTTAAATGATTTCTAAGGTTAGGATTTTTGATCAGGTTTGAAACATTTTTATAAAAAAAGAGCAGGACTTTCGTGCTGCTCTTTAAATCTAGGGATTTAGATTTCTTTATTCCTCATTCGATGGGGTCAAGTCAGTTGCCAATGCAATTCGCTCGGCCTCCCCAAATAACTTTAAAGCTTGTATATAAACTTCATTGATGTCGTTGACTACTTTGTAGAAAGCATTATCGTCATAAAGCTGTCTGCCAAGATGTGCTTTCATTAGAATTCTTAGATATTCTTTCGACTTACCAAAATCCTTTGCGTCAAACTCGACCTTATTTTTTGTGCCATATTCGGTGACCTTTTTTAACATCTGATCTGTCACAGTATAAGACGTGTAATATTCTTCCAAATCCATGTTTGCAAACTTGGATTTATTCTCATTTACATAGTCCAAGATGAATTCCCGAGTGGCGTCAGAGTTAAAGAGTCTACTAACGTAAGCACTGTTCATGGTTGTGTCCAATCCCACAAAGTAATCTGGCATGATACCACCTCCTCCATAGACTGTACGGCCTTTTTTAGTTTCATACTTTAAGCTGTCATTGAATTTGATACTATCTGCAGAAAAGAATTCACCATGCTCATATCTTTCAATCCAGTCTCTTTCATATGCCTCATAATTTTCGCCGTAAGGTTTCTGGATGGATCTTCCTGAAGGTGTATAATATCTAGCAATAGTCAATCTTAATTCGGCACCGTCTGACAAGTCAATTGGCATTTGAACTAGACCTTTTCCAAATGATCTTCTTCCTACAATTAGGCCTCGATCATTGTCCTGAATAGCACCTGCCAAAATCTCGGAGGCCGAAGCCGATCCTTCATTCATCAATACGATTACTGGACCACTTTCAAACATTCCTGGTTTGAAAGCGACAGCTTTTTGATTAAACTCTTTCACTTTACCTTCTTGAGACACGATGACTGAGCGGTCAGACAATAATTCATCAGCCATGTTGATAGCTGCTCCCATGTATCCTCCTGGGTTTGACTGCAAATCAATGATCAATTTCTTCATCCCAAGCGCTTTTAGCTGGTTCAAGGATTGCTGAAATTCTTCATAAGTAGTCGCTGCAAATCGAGTGACTTTGATGTACCCCACTTCATCATTGACCATGTATGAAGCATTGATACTGTATTGAGGTATTTTGTCTCGGGTGATTTCATAGCGGATCAAATCTTTCTGATTTTTTCGCTTGATATCTACATTTACTTTTGACCCCTTAGGGCCTCGAAGGTATTCAAACACATCACGGTTGGTGATTCCAATTCCTGCTACAGTCTTATCATCTACAGCGATGATCTGATCGCCTGACTGAATTCCCAAAGCCTCTGAAGGACCTCCTGTCAAAGGAGCCACTACATAGATAGTGTCTCGAATAATCCCGAATTCTACTCCAATTCCATCAAACTCACCATCGAGCTGTGACTGAGCCAGGGAAGCATCTCGGGCAGGAATATAGCTGGAGTGTGGATCCAGATTTTCGAGCATTTTGGTGATGCCGTATTCAACGAGTTCATTGGTGTCCACGCTATCAACATAATCTCGATTGATGTAGGTCATGATCTCCTGAAGCTTGTACATGGCAGCTCTAAGATCATTTTGGTTTCCTTTTGGCTCAGCAAATGTCGCCCCGATCCAGATGCCTGCTGATATGGCTAAAGCTAAGATTATTGGAAGTCGGATCTGTGATTTAGTGTTTTTCTTCTCGCTCACGGTTTTTCTTTTTCTGTTGAAATTCAACTTATAATAGATACTAAACTAGACTAAAAGAGTTTCTGTTAAAAAAGTCTTTTGATAAAGCTAGCAAATCTTTGTACGGGGGGAACAGATATTGGACCAAATTAATCCCCTTTTTTATGTTAAAAAAAATTATTTTTGTACATGCGTTCTCCAAATGATTTCGAAAAAGCCCTTGTGGGAGATTTAGTTTCTGAAAACTATGTCTTTGCTGCTGTGCTCCATTATTTCGGGATTAGTTTTTATCAATATCCTACTCAGTCGCTGGAGGAAGTCTGTAAAAAACACCGTGTTCATGCAAGCCAACTGATAGCAGAGTTGGAGGCATGGGCCTTGCAGCAGGAACCTTCCAGCGAAGAATTATTCTTAAACCCGATTGAAGTTTTAGTCGCCTATTTAAAGAAGAAGCATTATTACTTTGTTCGCCAAGAGTTGCCTTTTCTTTCAAATTTGATTTCAGGAATTAGCGGAGAACCTGATTTTGGTCCGTTAATCGCAGATTTGAGAATTATGTTTCCTCTTTTTGTGGAGGATTTTATACACCATATCCATGAGGAAGAAAGTAGGCTGTTTAAGCGAATCGAATTGCTCCAGGATATTGAGTTGGATCTTTTTTCCATCCATGATGCCCTGATTATTTTAGAGCAGGAGCCGATCAGCAATTTGGCTGATCAACATGAAGTCCATGACGATGAAATGGAAGGAATCCGAAAGCTTACTTCTGATTATTTTCTAAAAGAAGATGCGCCACTTCCAATGAAGGTTCTCTATCACGAACTTCAAAATTTCGAGCGAGAGCTTCATATCCATGCTAAAATTGAAGACGAATTACTTTTTCCCAAAGCAGTAGAACTGGAGCGGGAAGTTCTTCGGCAAATCCGTAAAAAAATCAAAACCAACTAATGCCCAGAATACTTGCTATAGATCTGGGAACCAAAAGAACGGGGCTAGCTGTTACCGATTCGTTGAAAATACTGGCGAATCCACTGGAAACAATTCCTACCACAACTTTGATTTCTTATCTCAAAAGCTATTGTATCAAAGAAGATGTTGATACGTTGGTATTGGGATATCCTACTCGTCTAAATGGGGCTGATAATGAAATGACCCCAAAAGTCATGGCTATGAAAGGTCAATTAGAGAAGCTCTTCCCTGACAAAAAAATTGAACTAATCGATGAGCGGTTCACTTCCAAAATGGCCATGCAAAGCATGATAGCGATGGGAAGTAAAAAGAAAGACAGAAAAGAAAAAGCAGGAAACCTTGATAAAGTTAGCGCTGCGATCATCCTACAATCCTATTTAGAAAGACAATGATTTATCCTATAGTGGCTTTTGGTAATCCGATTTTGAAAAAGGAAGCCGAAGAAATTGGAGAAGGAACAAATATAGACTCCCTGATCAAAGACATGTATGCCACCATGGACCATGCAAGTGGAGTGGGCTTGGCCGCTCCCCAAATCAATCAAGGAATTCGACTTTTTGTCATCGACAGCAGTCTGATGCTTGACGAGGAGGATACTGAAAAAGGAATCCGAAGAGCCTTTATTAATCCGATTATCTTGGATGAATACGGTGATGCCTATAGTTTTGAAGAGGGTTGCTTGAGTATTCCCGAGGTACGTGCTGAAATTATTCGCCCTGAAAAACTCACCATTGAATATTACGATGAAAATTGGAATCTGAAAGAGGAGGAGTTCTCAGGAATGACTGCAAGAGTTATTCAGCACGAATACGATCATTTGGAAGGGATTCTTTTTGTGGATTACCTGAAAGGATTAAAAAAGCGCCTGGTCCAGTCCAAGTTGATAGACGTAAGTAAAGGTAAAGTTTCCACTGATTACCGAATGATCTACCCCGTTAAATGAGTAAATCCCCCTTCTTAAACATTGCGCTGGTTCAGACACCTCTTTATTGGAAAGATAAAGTAGCAAACCTTGCGATGCTGGAGGAGAAAATCTGGGGGATGAAAAGCTCTCCGGACCTGATTATTTTACCTGAAATGTTTCCTACCGGATTTAGTATGGATGCCAAGGAATTGGCTGAGCCTATGAATCTTGGAGTGAGCAAATGGATGAAACAAATGGCCGCTCAAACAGGAGCAACACTTACAGGTAGTGTGATCATTCAGGATCAGGGTAAATTTTACAACAGACTTTTATGGGTCAGTCCGGAAGGGAAAGTGTCGCATTACGACAAGCGACATTTATTCAGGATGGCTGGAGAGGATGATGTTTTTTCAATGGGATCATCATTACCCATTTTTCAACTCAAGGGTTGGAAAATCTGTCCTCAGATTTGTTATGATCTTCGCTTTCCAGTTTGGTCAAGAAACACAAACAGTCCTGATGGGCTAGCGTATGATTTGGTTTTTTATGTTGCTTCTTGGCCAGCAGCCAGAGTTGGAGCATGGGATGCTCTTCTGCCAGCAAGAGCTATTGAAAATCTATCCTATTCAATCGGAGTCAATCGTATTGAAGAAGATGGAAATGGCATCTCGTATTGCGGACATTCTGCAGCTTATGACTTTAAGGGGGAACAGCTACTTTTTTTAGGCGAAAATGATTGTATCGAATTTGTGAAATTGGATGCCGAAGGTTTAGATACGTATCGATCAAAATTTCCCGCTTGGATGGACTCGGATGAATTCAGGATTCAAGTCTGACTTTTATCATTTATCCAACTCTTTGTTTTAAGCGGGATTTGTCTCCGATTTAAATTCCTTATTTTAGCCACGAATTTTCTCGAAAAGAATGCGCTTTGCTGTGAGTTATCTGGAATAACGAATTCCTAAATCTCCCAAAAGTGCTCAAATCGAGCTTTTAACTCTTTTTAGATTAGAATAAAACCATGAGTAATCAAACTCCAAAAATCCTTTACACGCTGACCGATGAAGCGCCAGCACTTGCTACTTATTCCTTATTGCCAATTGTTCAGGCATTCACTAGCTCTGCAGGAGTGCAAGTAGAGACAAGAGACATTTCACTCTCAGGAAGAATTTTGGCAAACTTTCCTGAATACTTAAAGCCAGAGCAGCAGGTTGCAGATTCCCTTTCCGAATTAGGCGAAATAGCAAAGACTCCTGAGGCTAATATTGTAAAGCTTCCTAATATTTCGGCCTCGGTTCCACAGTTGAAAGCAGCAATTAAAGAACTTCAATCTCAAGGCTTTGCTCTTCCAGACTATCCAGAAGAACCAAAAACTGATGCTGAAAAAACTGCAAAGGCTAAATATGATAAAATCAAAGGCTCAGCGGTGAATCCCGTATTACGAGAAGGAAACTCGGATAGAAGAGCGCCTTTGGCGGTTAAAGCCTATGCGAGAAAGCATCCGCATTCTATGGGTAAGTGGAGCTCAGATTCCAAATCTCATGTGTCAAGTATGACAGAAGGTGATTTTTACGGAAGTGAAAAATCCTATTTAGTACCAAAAGGAACTTCTGTTTCCATCGAATTGATTGCTGAAGATGGTAGAAGAGAAGTTTTGAAAACAGGACTGAAACTTCTCGAAAGCGAGATTATCGATGCATCCACCTTGAGTGTCTCGGCTTTGAAAAGCTTTTTGAAAAAAGCGAAAGCAGAGGCCAAAGCGGAAGGCGTCCTCTTTTCGATTCACTTGAAAGCCACCATGATGAAAGTGTCCGACCCGATTATTTTTGGACATGCTGTAAAAGTATTTTTCGAACCAGTCTTTGAAAAGCATGCTGAAGCTCTAGAGTCAGTAGGAGTTGATGTGAATAATGGTTTTGGGGACTTGCTTTCCAGTATCGAAAAATTACCAGCTGAAAAGAAAGCTGAAATACTAGCTGATATTGATGCCTGCTATGCAGATAGCCCGGATTTGGCAATGGTGAATTCTGATCGTGGAATTACTAATCTTCATGTGCCAAGTGATGTGATTATTGATGCATCCATGCCGGCAATGATCCGTACTTCTGGCAAGATGTGGAATAAGGAAGGCAAAGCTCAGGATACAATGGCTGTTATTCCGGACAGATCTTATGCCGGGATTTATAGTGCGACGATTGATTTTTGTAAAGCTCACGGAGCTTTTGACCCTACGACTATGGGTACTGTGCCTAATGTGGGTCTTATGGCTCAAAAAGCTGAGGAGTACGGATCTCATGACAAGACCTTTGAAATCCCTTTTGCAGGAAGAGTAGATGTGATTGATGCAGAGGGGCAAGTAGTTATTTCTCATGAAGTGGAAGCGGGAGATATTTGGAGAATGTGTCAGACCAAAGATGCTCCGATTCAGGATTGGGTAAAACTTGCAGTCACTAGGGCGAGACTATCTCAAACACCGGCAGTTTTCTGGTTGGATCCAGAGCGAGCACACGATGTCGCGTTGATCAAAAAAGTCAATACTTACTTACTAGATCACGACACGAAAGGATTGGATATTCACATCATGTCTCCATTGGAAGCGACTAACTTCTCCCTAGCCCGGATCAAAGAAGGAATGGATACAATCTCTGTGACTGGTAATGTTTTGAGAGATTATTTGACTGATTTATTTCCGATTTTGGAATTGGGGACCTCTGCAAAAATGCTCTCAATCGTACCGCTAATGAATGGTGGAGGATTGTTTGAAACCGGAGCAGGTGGATCTGCACCTAAGCATGTGGAGCAATTTGTAGAAGAAGGACATTTGAGATGGGATTCACTTGGTGAGTTTTTGGCATTGGCAGTTTCTTTGGAGCATTTGGGACAAACATTCCATAATGATAAGGCGCTCCTTCTTTCTGAGACTTTGGACGCTGCTACTGGGAAGTGGTTGGAAAATGATAAATCTCCAGCTCGGGTAGTGGGCAAGTTAGACAATAGAGGAAGTCATTTCTACTTAGCTTTATACTGGGCAGAGGCACTTGCGGCTCAATCTAAAGACATGGAGTTGAAATCCCGATTCGCACCATTGGCAAAAATGCTTAAGGATAATGAGGATCAAATTGTGAATGAGTTAAATGGATCACAAGGATCACCTGTCGATATCGGAGGATATTATAAGCCTGATGTTACTTTAACCTCAGTAGCGATGAGGCCAAGTAAAACAATAAATGAAACGCTAGCGAGTCTATAATAGTCAAAGCCCTGAAGAAATTCAGGGCTTTTTTTTGCATTAGATTGTTTGAAAACGATTCTAAAAATTTAAATCCAATCAATTATTTGCAGAGTTTGGATGTGCTCGATTGAAAAATACTTTTTCACTTAAACTCAAATTCTCGACACTAATACATTGATAAGAATGTTTTAAGTGATATTTTTCAATTTAACTTTTTGGGACAATGTCTACAACCATGATAAAGGCGATACTTGTTGATGATGAAAAACACGCATTGGAATCTTTGGAAATGCTTTTGGAGATGAATTTTCCTGGCAAATTTGAAATCCTTGCTAAGTGCAGTTCGGTGGACCAAGCCTTGTCAGCCATTCAAAAACATGAGCCAGAGTTGGTGTTTCTGGATATTCAGATGCCACAAAAGAACGGTTTTTCTCTTCTTGAAAGCTTCCCATTTCGGGATTTTGAAGTGATTTTCACTACTGCTCATAAAGAGCATGGCATAGAAGCCATCAAAAGTGAGGCTTTTGACTACTTACTTAAACCCATTGATGTCGTCGAATTGAATAAATCTATTTCCCGATACATCAATAAAATAAAAAGCCAGAAAGACCCTTTAGGGTTATTAGAAAAGCAACTCAAAAAAAATCAAGTGATCGTGCTTAAATCTCAAGAAATCGATGAATATATTGATTTGAATGATATCCTATATCTCGAAGCAAATGGAAACTACACTAATTTTCATCTAGAAGGAGGAGTAAAAAAGATGGTTTCCAAATCTTTGGGAACTTATGAGCATAGATTAGAATCCAGCAATCTTTTCGTAAGAATCCATGATTCGATTTTGGCTAATTGTACCAAGTTTGATCACTATGATAAAAAAGAAGGATATATGTTTCTCAAAAATGGAGACAAAATCTCTGTTTCAGTTAGAAAGAGTGCAAATCTGAAAGATGGGTTTTATTAAAAGACTTACCCTTTGTTTTTTTCTGCTTAAATGCCTGTGCATCGAAGCTTTTCCTCAGCAAGTACCTTCTTATAACTTCACCACTGCTGACGGATTACCAAATAATGCGATCAGAGGGCTATTGGTAGACTCTAGGGGGATTTTATGGATTGGGACAGAAAATGGGGTCTCTAAATTTGAAAATGGGAATTTTCAAAACTTTTACGAAGAAGACGGACTTGGATTTAATAGTTGTTGGGCCATAGAAGAAGATCAGGAAGGCAATCTTTGGTTTGGGAGCTATGGTGGTGGTGTTTCTGTTTTTGACGGAAAAAGCTTTCATGTCTTCACCCAAGAAGATGGTCTTACCGATAACAGAATCAGGCGATTTTATCCGTATGGGGATAAAATGCTTATCGGTACAGAAGATGGGGTGAGCATTGCCGATGTAGCCACATTGAAAATCACGCCTATTCCCACCAGTAGGAGAGAGAATGACCTGAATTATACAACAGGATTTTTTGAAAGTGAAAATCGGCTATTTTTTACAACCTACAGAAGCGGAACCTATGAATTAGACTTGAAGGGAAGCACACCAATGATTTCCAAAATCAATGATTGGCTTCCCGTTTATTCAGTTTTTCAAAAAGAAAAAGATCTTTTTTTAGCGGATAAAGGATCTGTTAAGAAGGTTGATCTTTCCGATTTCCTTTTAGGAAAATCTCCTAAAGACAGCCTGGGTCAGTCCATTGTTTGGCAAAAGCTGGCAGGGTTAAAAAACGAAGACTATTTGCTTGCCGCAAGTACATTTTCAAAAGACGGCGGAGTGTTTTTACTTCAGGATGGATATCTGAAAAATCTAAATCAATGGTTTGGAGTTGATTCAAAATTCATTTTGTCAGGAGCAGTCGATAAAAAACGAAAATTACTCTTCTTGGGATCTCAAGACAAGGGGCTGTATCAGATTCGGTTGGATAATACAATCGTCTATGAAGCATTTGAGGAGACCGAAGTAAAAGGCATTGCCGGTAATCAGCAGCATGTAGCTTTTATAAGTAGTAAGGGGCTTGAAGTTCGAGATTCATTCGGGAAAAAGATTATCGTTCCTGCTGCTAGCTTTAAACAAAGGCAAAAAGAATTTTACAGCATTTTCCCTAAAGAAATCCCTAAACACCTAGATGGTTTTTTTGAATTGGACCCTTCAATTCCTGCTGAGGAAATTGAATTTTATGAATTGCACCAAAAAGGGAATTCATGGTGGACTAATTCTAATATTGGAATATTTGAATTAAACCTTCAAGGAAAAATCTTAACCTACCATCCCGTCCACGCCTTTAGTATTGGTTTTACTCCTGAGGGAAAACTTTTGGAGACCAATCCTTATGCAGGTGTCAGGGTTTATTCTGATCCTTCAAATTTTGAATACACCTATTATGAGCCAGAGCTTCCAAACACGCCTTTGCAGATTGCAAAAGTCATAAAGACAGAAAATCGAACATATCTGGCATCGGTATTTCATGGGCTTTATCATTTTGAAGAAGACGCGTTCTTTTCCTACAAAAAAGAAGGGATTTGGGAAGAACCAAAGTTTAAAACCCTCCATGACTTGGGGAACGGGCAATTAGTAGCAGGAACGGAATTTGGAGATTTATTCAAGATTCGAGTAGAGCCCAACTTTGAAATCTTAAGAAAATGGCCCAAGGAAGAGCTTCAAGGCACTTCTATTCTTTTTATTGAATCTTATCGGGATGTGATTTTTGTCGGTACCGAATTAGGATTACATATTTTACAAGGGGACGAGATTCGGTTTTGGCCTGAAAGAGGAGTAGGGTTTAATAGGATCTATAGAACAGCCAAGCGGATTGGAGAAAAGTTATATGTCGGATTGGACCAGGGGATTTACATCCTAGACCTTCCTGATTTGATTGCTAGAGAATATCCACCTGTCCAACTCTCCATCACTGAACTCAAGGTGAATGGAAAGAAAACAAATACTGCGGACTTTCGATGGTTTGTCTATCAAGGTGAAGGCTTGGATTTAAATTCACATGAAAACTCTTTATCCATTCGGTTTCAGCCAAAAAATAATTTCAGCGAAGGAAAATTCCGTTACCGCTACCGGCTTAAACCAGAGGCAGAATGGACTGAGTTTAGTGAGGAAACTTTGCTAGAACTCCCTTATTTACCTCCAGGGAATTATACTTTGGAGGTGGAGGCTCAAGATCTTTTTTCCGGGAAGATGTCCAAATCTACCTTACTGCTATTTTCTATTTCCAAACCCTACTACTTGCAAGGATGGTTTATATTTTTGACTGGGATTCTTCTGGTAGTTTTCATTTTACTGATCTACAAAGTCAGAATGAGTCAGGTAAAAAGTAAATCCATGCTGAATCAACGGCTTGCAGAAATTAAGCTGGAAGCCTTGCAATCCCAGATGAACCCTCATTTCATCTTCAATGCGATCAATAGCATTCAATATTATATCCTGAAAAAAGACACCCCACAGGCACTGGAATACTTGGGCAAATTCAGTAAGCTTATTCGAAGCACCTTAGACCAAAGTAGTAAAAGCCAAGTCAGCCTGGAGGAGGAGACCGCTTACCTGAAAAGCTACATTGAGGTAGAAAATATCCGAATGGATAATCGAGTGAAGTGGGAAATCAAAGGCAATGCTTTGGATCAAAAACAGGACTTGCTTATTCCGCCCATGATCATTCAACCCCTGGTTGAGAATGTATTCAATCATGCCTTTGCTGTAGATCACCCAAACCCAGAGCTCACGATCAGTTATGAACTCCTAACTAGAAACCAATTGCTATGTATCGTCAAGGACAACGGTACCGGAATACAGCAATCAAATAAAACTCATGAATCCAAAGGAATCAAAATGATCCGGGAAAAACTAAGTTTATTTCCAAGCTATACTTCAGAAAGCATTATAGTAAATACCAGCAATCAAGGATATGAAGTAAGGGTAAAGATTTTTTGTGGTTAAGAAGCTACAGTTATGTAGGGAATTGGGACGGTTGTGAATTGATATAGCGCCTTGAATTAATAAGTGATATTTTGATTAAAAAAATAATAAAAACAGACTACTCACCGTACAAAGAGTTTTTTGACAATCTGGAATATAAAAGCATGAACGAACTGATAATTTTTATTAATGAAGATCTAATTAGTAAATTCTCTAATTTTTTTTCTAAACCTAAATTCTTCGGAAAGGTATATGACTCTGACGAACATGGGACATCAAAAATTGGAAAAAAGGAATTAAATCGGATTATTAATAAAGTTAATTCTGTTTTTAAGGAAGATGATCCGGAAATCTTATCTCTTGAAAGTAAGTTTTTTCTAATATTTTATAACGAAAATTTCGTTAAATCAGAGAGTTTCTTTGTAGAAGATAGAAACCACTATAGATCAGTAATAATTTCTGAAGTGGGTATTATCGCTGTTTATTCTGAAGAAACTTCAGGTTTCATGAAATCTCCTGACATCAAATTTGCTATTGAATGGAGTTGGATAGATCACGTAGAACTGACGAATGAAAACATTTTATGTTTTTATGGTAAAAATAGCACAGAAAGTATCAATATGTCAATTGACTTGTTTTGCACAAATGACAATAAAACAGGGGAATTAATCAAAGAGTTGTTAAATAAAATAAACAGGTATTTCTCTGCGATATCAAACGTTATACTTGAGAGAAAATTAGAAATCGAATCAGTTATTAAAAATAATAGAGGTGTCCGCTTAACATCATATCATATTTGAGATATACATTTTATCTGCTTTTACCATTCTGATGATTAGATTATTGAAGATGGTGTCTTTGTTCTGGGAGCGATTAATTCG
>NZ_JAQWXX010000052.1 GCF_029254265.1 Algoriphagus sp.
ACCGGATTCCCTCCATTTACAGAAAAGGGAATAGTATTCTTCGTTGCTTACGTTTTTCATCCTGCAACATTATACAGTCAGGAGGCCTTTAGCAATATGGGGTTGATCGGATGGATACATTCATCTGAAATTATTCATGGAACTTTATTCGGAAGTCTTTTCGCAAGAGGAATGACTAAACCTGAAAGTGAACAACCAAATAATGAAAAAGAACTAGAAGTATTTCATAGAACCAGAATTTGCTTCGTTTTGATATGTTCTATTTTATTAAACTATGTACCACTTGATATAATAAACAAACATTATCCTAGACAAAAAGAGCTTGAAGAGCTAGCTGAACTTATTAAAGACTTTAGAATAACACTCTATGAATAAAAAAACGGTGTGCAACAGCGAATATAATTAATTGCTTTGGCTGACGCTCATCTGGAAAATTCCTACGGAATTTTTCGGGTTCGTGTTTGTTTACTAAATTAGTTGTTAGCCACGCAACTAATCATACAACAAACGTAAAAGAATGAAATTCGGAAAGACCATAAAAATATTTTTGATTGATGGAGATCCCAATGGGAGGATGAGTTGTGAACTATCCAATTGGTCCGGAAAGGCTTATAAAATCCCAAGAATTAAAATCAAAGATTGTACAGATCGAAATGATCTTAGCAGTACCGGAGTTTATCTACTTTTTGGAAAGGATGATGAGGGAAAAGATCAGGTCTACATCGGAGAAGCGGAATCCATCTTAAAGCGCTTGAATCAACAATTGAATGCCAAGGATTTTTGGAATGAGGCGATCATATTCATCAGCAAAGATGAAAACCTGAATAAGGCTCATATCAAGTATTTGGAAAATAGGCTTCATGATATTGCCAAATCAGCCAACCGGTATCGAATAGATAATTTTATTATTCCCACTCAATCCTCTATTTCCGAATCTGATCGGGCGGAAATGGAAGAGTTTATAGAGTACATCAAAATGTTGGTCAATACGCTAGGTCACAAAGTATTTGATGAAAAAAGAGAATTCAAACCAAAGCAAAAACAAGAAACATTTTTTATTAAAGCAGCAAGGGGAGCAGAGGGACAAGGTGAACCTACCTCAGATGGATTTGTTGTTTTCAGAGGTTCAAAAGCGGCGGGTTCGACTGTTACCTCAATGACTTCAAATTTTGTGGTATTTAGGCAGAAACTTATTGATGAAGGAGTGCTTTTAGACAAGGTAGATTATCTTGAATTTCCAGAAGACTATATTTTCAGTAGTCCTTCAACAGCTGCCTCAATTGTGTTGGGACGTAATGCCAATGGGCTAACAGAATGGAAGCTAAAAAATGGTAAGACCCTAAAAGAGTTTGAGACCAATGAAAAACAACCAAGCTGATGTCAAACCGATGGGGCATTCCTAAAGAGGTTGAGGCTTTTGTAAGACAAAGAGATTTAGCCTGTGTCTATTGTCGGGTAGAGTTTCATTCAGACAAGAATGATCGAAAATCAAAACCATCTTGGGAACATATTGTCAATGATATCAGAATTAACGGAATAGATAATATCTCACTATGTTGCATATCCTGCAATGCAAGTAAAGGAGCAAAAATTTTAGAAATGTGGTTAGAAACTGATTATTGTAGAAGGAAGGGAATAACAGTTGATTCAATTGCCACTGTTGTAAAAAAGGCAATAGAAAATCCACCTAAGTTGAAGTAAATCCGCTCCCAGCCTGCTCGGATGGTTTCTATGGGAACATCGGTTATAAGTTGCTGCCTGAAGTCTTCCCTACCGATTTGGATTTCGATAGTATTCATTTGGTTGCTCAGCTTGGAATCAAAGAACTTTTCCTTTTCGGGATGGGCTTTATATAGTTCTCTGATCCACTCAAAATTGATTTGCCCGGACTTCCGTAGTAATTCGGTGCCGTACTTTCGCAGATCAATTCTCCTGGAAGGATAACTTAATCATTCCCAACAAAATTGGCCCGTCCAAAAAATCGTCGATTCACGAAGTTATTAAGGTTGGAACCAAAGCGGTAATTAAACCCAAATCTGGAATCGATGGTATAAGCTGAGGGCAGGGTTACTCTCCCGCTCAAGATATCCTGTTCTGTGAAATCTCCTGATGCCAGGTAAATCTGATCCTGTACGTAGTTGCCTTCTACCCTCATAAAGAAAGAAAAATTCCCAGTAACCCGGACTTCTGCGCTAATATTCAAGCCTGTGGACCAAGAGCTAAAATCATCTAGATAATTTCTCAGACGATAACCCACTTCTAGGTTACCCCATCTTTGATTTAGTCCCAGACTGACTCTCAAACTATGGAGGAATCTGGTTTCTTCAATCACACCGCTAATCGTTTCTTCGACATATCTATTATTCCTGACTTCAACCCCATAGTTCACTCTTAGAAATCTGGAATTCTGCACTGATTCCGGAAAAAAATTGTACTCTACAGCTGGTCTGAAGCTGGTCTGAAACTGATAATTAAATCGGGTGTTCTGACGTCCTGCAATATCATATCCATAAGACCATTGAGGTGAAATTGACTTCACCAGTTGGTGACTAAATCCAAATTCTGAAACATCAAAACTGTTCTCAATTTCATCGATGAACTGGTTGCCGTTTTCATCAAGAACCGGCGCTCCATTCTCATCAACTCTCGGTACTTTTTGAATCGTTCTTCTCAGCCTCTCATCTATTCTCCCTGTTAGGGAAATCTTCCATTTATCCGTGATACGATTAACATTGACCTCTCCACCATAATTAATTTCCTTGCTCAATTCCTCTACTTCAATGTTCGCATCACTACCCACATTAAAAACCCAATAATTTTAGGGATCAACAGTTTCCTGCACTTCATTTTCCAGAACACCAGCGTCAGTCTTCATATTGATTTCAATCCCCTCTCCTGCTTTGGTCTTTGCCACAAACGGAGCCAAACCTAATTTGATAAACCGTGTAAGCTTTTCTCGCACTTCAAAGTCGGTATCCGTCTGTTTGTTATTTACATAGAGAGTGTCTGTTCTTCCCGCATGAATGTTTTGTTGACCTATAAAAATCAGTTGATATTGTCGTCCACCGCCACCAGATCTGTTATCGTTAATCAGCAGAAAGACATCAGCCAATTGATTATCCCTGTAGAAGTCAACTGCTGTAATTTCCGTTCTGATAAAATCCATATCACAACCTCCATCTCTCCGATCACAGCCATCGATAAACACCCGGAGTTTATTGGGAGGGCTGGAATTATCAATTAATGTTTGACTAAATGCAGGAGGATCAAAAGAAAAGAATATCAGAATTAATAAAATTGGTATTTTTCTCATTTGATTAGGGGTAATTCACGTTGGTTGTATCCTTAAGATCGAGGTTGAATACAAGTTATCATGCTATAATACCATTATCTGTTGAAAACAATCGGACATTTTACACGAAACAGCACTGAAAATGATTCTCGGTCCTTCGCCAACACTAAATACAAGCAATAAGGGCTTCACTTTGGCATTTGGAAAGAAGTGGAAATTAAAAGCCCATTATTATTCCAACAGACGATACTTTTTAGGAATCAGATAATAATGCAAAAATCATTAATGAAGTAAAGAATATTCCTAACCTTCTGTAAAAATCATGGCTATTTCGTAGGTTATAGTTCCTTTTGGCTCTTCGCGGAAAGTCCGTCAATCGGAAGGCTTGACTTATTGGTGAAACTAAATCAATAAGCCAATCCTATGGATTGACTCGGTAGTTAACTGAAATTTTTACACTTTTAATCAGCCACGATTCATACAGCGGCGTTATACGGTTCTCAGACCCACTCAAAATTGATTTGCCCGGACTTCCGTAGTAATTCAGTGTCGGTTGTTTCCTACCAACGGCAGGCAGGGATGTCAAATAACGGCTGAAGTTTAATCTCTAGTCTCTAATCTCCAATCTCTTGTCTCCTACCTCCTGACTTCCAACTTCCTACCTCTTGACTTCCAACTTCTCACCTCCTACTTCCCCCCAAACTCCAGATTTATACTACCGCCAGAGCTTTGCAAAGTCACAGGGATTCCGCCACCGTTGATTTTACCAGTCACTCTATCCTTTTTTTGCTCTCCACTGAAATTACTAAGCGAAGTATTCACTCGACCGCCTCTGAGGTCTAGGTCTAATCCCAACCCTTCTGGAACTACTGCCGTGATACTTCCTCCGCTGCTTTTCATCGTAAGCCCTTTTTCCAGATTGGACAGCTGTGCCTTGATCGAACCACCACTTGTACTGGCATTAATACTTCCATCAATTTCCTCTAATGAAACAGAGCCGCCGGAAGAACCTACGGATATGTCCCCCTCGACTTGACTGATTTTGACTGAACCGCCACTCGTTGCCACAGAAACATTTCCTCTAAATTCTTCTAATCGAAAAGACCCACCAGAACTTCTTGTAACTAGCTCTCCTTCACTTTTGGTAACTTTGATACTTCCGCCGCTTGTGTTTATTTCATGCTCTCCGGTAAGTTCAGCCAAAGAAATAGAGCCTCCACTTGAATTAATGTTTGTGGACATAGTATGAGGAACTGAGATTTTAAAGGAGAGATTTAATCTGTTATCCGAATTCCATCCCCAGCTTCCACTTTTCTTGGCTTTGAGCGAAATGGTATTTCCATTTTGAGAAAAATCCAGGTCATATTCTTCCAATAGTTCCTCTACTTCGGCATCTTCACGATCTATTTCTTTACCCTTGAATTTGACATACATATCAATAGTGACTGTATTTCCCGATGTCCCGGTGACGGAAACTGAGGAGCCGGAAGTTTCTACCATTAGATCACCAGGACCATTGATCGTGAAACTTTGACTTAAATAAGGCTCTCCATCAAACTGAAAAGAAGTAGCATTTGTACAACTAGCTGTGACTAGAAAAAAAATTAAAACAAGTAAAGATTGTAGATTTTTCATAGGTTGGTTTTTTTAGTCTTTCGATTTATTTAATCCCACTTTTATGCCATCCTAAATGACTTCCAGAGCTTTCTAATCCATCATTTTAGAAATCAAGGCATTTCTATACGTACACTTTTGTTCGCTGGCGGGCAAACATTAAAGCAATGCTTTAAGGCAAAATATGGTTTTCTATTGTTTGGGAGAAAAGCCGATAAAAATCTTATATAGAAAAAGGCGACTCAATCAACATTCTAATTATTGCTTTGCTCTGCTTTCTTTTTGGCTTTTTCCTGCTTCCTGAAATATCCTCTAAATAGAAAATTTGACTTCATGGCCTCCATATTTTCATTAAGCTTATACGTGCTGGATTCAAGGTTTTGAAGAGTCTGATCGACTTGCTGACGGAAAACAGAATCTTGCAAAACCAAGCCAGCAGTTCCCTGCCCATTTTGGATGTCGTTCAGTAATACATTCACCGTTTCCATCATTTCCGATGCCTCGGCACTTGTTTTTTGCAACTGAATCAGTGTTTCTTCAAAATTTGAATTCATAATACTATCGGTGAACAAACTATTCACAATTCCATCCCCCTTTTCAAAAGAAGAAATTATGTTTTTTCCCGACTTCGTGATTTCTGCTGCATTTGCACCAGCCACTTTAAACTTCTGCACTGCAACATTTAAATCATCCACTAGTTTAGGCTCGCTCAACAAGCTCCAAAGTGCTTCACTTTCATTCAATTTCTCGGTTATCTGAGTAAGATTTATCAGGGTTTTTTCCAAATAATTCCCTGTTGAATTGAGCGTTTCCAGCATTTCGTCGGTATCAATCTGGGGCAAAGCATACAATATATCCCCAGAGGCAAGAGGAGATGCATCTCCATCCATAGGATTGATATGAAGAATTTTATTACCCATTATTCCATCCGTATTGATAGTTGTCTTCGAATTATTTTTGATAAAGGGTTGCATGGACTTATGGATCAAAAGCTCGACTTGTATGGTTGTGTCATTCAGCATTTCGATAGCGCTAACTGTCCCTACATCCATTCCTTTGAAGCGGATATTATTACCCGGCAATAGTCCATTCACATTCCGCATTTCTGCAATTACCCGAATGGAGGACCCGAAAATATTCTGATTTTTACCAATGAGATAGAGCGAAAAAACCAGAAAAATCATACTGGCTAATACTAAAGCTCCAAGTTTGGCATTCGCTATTTTTTTTTCCTTTTTCATGTGTTATAATTTTTCTTTAAGGTCACATGGAATCTTCGCATGAATTTTAATCAAACCTCTGAGTAACGCTTTGGGTCATGCTCGATTTCATGTTATCTAAAGAATTCACTGACTTTTGGATCAGTGTTTTTCATTAAGTTTTCATAAGTATCCGCCATATAATTCCTTCCTTCAATCAGTGTAATTACCCGGTTGGATGTTATCCGAATACAATTCATATCATGAGAAATAATCACCGAAGAGGCCTTGTATTTTTCTTGGATAGAAATCATAAGTTCACTGATTTCCCGCGCTGTGATCGGATCAAGACCAGTTGTCGGTTCATCATACAAAATCACCTTGGGCTTTAAAATCAGGGTCCGAGCTAATGCAATACGTTTTCTCATTCCTCCAGACAATTCCGATGGCATCATATTGACGGTATGCGAAAGTCCAACATCTTCCAAAGCTTCCATTACAGCATCTTCAGCCTGGCTTTCACGCTGCTCTACGGTCCAGTGTCTTCTTAGCGGAAACTCCAGATTCTCTCTGATAGTCATCGAATCGTAAAGTGCATTACTTTGAAAAAGAAACCCTATGTCTTTTCTAAGTAAGTCCATTTCATCCTGATCTAGCGCACTGATATCATGGTCTAACACCATAATTTCACCTGAGTCTGCCTCTATCAATTTAATAATACATTTGATCAAAACAGACTTTCCCGAACCTGACTTTCCCAGAATCACAAGATTTTCGCCAGCTGCCAAACTCATATCAAAGTCCCTCAGCACATGATTTTCACCGAAGGACTTGTTTAGTTTAGATACCTCTATAATGCTTTTAGTAGGCTCCATATATTAAGTCAATCCTAATAAATCTGTGACCTGAACCGCAATCAAATCCAGTATAAAAACCAATAAAGAGGCTACAATTACAGCAGTAGTAGCTGATCTCCCTACTCCTTCTGTTCCTTTCTTAGAATTATAACCTTTATAGCACCCAACTATTCCAATTCCAAAACCAAAGAAAAACGTCTTAGTCAATGAGGGTATAAAATCTCCAAA
Organism: Algoriphagus sp.; assembly: GCF_029254265.1. GTDB lineage: Bacteria > Bacteroidota > Bacteroidia > Cytophagales > Cyclobacteriaceae > Algoriphagus. Next base: position 7,191 of record NZ_JAQWXX010000052.1, read on the forward strand.
ACTCAGGGCATCAAAAGCCTGGAACCAATAAAGCGACCAGCTTACTGAACCTTTCAGATTCACTCCCAGAAATCCCCCATAAAGTGAAATTGCTATCGCCAAGCTTGAAAGTACCGGCACCATCAAGGTAGATGCCATCACCCGTGTGACTACCAGATATTTGAAAGGATTGGTCCCCGAAACTTCCATCGCATCAATCTGCTCCGTCACTCGCATCGACCCCAATTCCGCTCCGATTCCAGAACCAATTTTACCTGCACAAATCAAGGCAGTAATAACTGGGGAAATTTCCCTGACTAGGGAGACGGAAACCATGGATGGCAAAAGCGACTCGGCTCCAAATTCTAGAAGAGTTGGGCGAGATTGGATTGTCAATACCAGTCCCATGATAAATGCTGTGATGCTGACTAGGGTAAAACTCTTATATCCAATCCAAAAACATTGATTGATAAATTCTTCGTACTCCTGACGAGGCTTTGTGATTTCCTTGAAGAACCTTCCCGTAAACCTGGCTATTTCTCCAACTTCTGTGAAAAATGGTTTGTCTATCGCTTTCAAGATTCGAGTCGTTAATTATGAACTATAAGTTGAGAATTGCATCTATCAAATCCTGAGAGCAAAATCACCTAAATTACTGATATATGTCAGATTTTTCCCGGAATCGCCTTTCTAGTCTTAATTAGGATAAGCTAACTAAAAAAAAAGACTTTTAGACCTCGGGCTGTTTGTGATTTGAAATCTCAAAGTCAGCTTAAAGGGTTTGTAATCAAATCAATCCGAAAGGATTACTTCGAAAAAAACACATAAAAAATTTCTCGAATACCTCAAGTCCAATATCATAAATATGATTATCCGCTTTCTTAACAATCCCTTGATTAAACGGCTTAAAAATCCAATTGAGATTCAGTTTTGTCAAACATCGGTCTTCTGTCACCCGTCTTCCAGCCAAAAAAGTAAATGAAGTTTCACTATTGGTTTATTTGCGATCATACAAAATCATAAATTAAAAAACACATCACTCACTCTTGATACTCTTTACCGGATCAGCCCAAGCAGCTTTAAGAGATTGTGACATGACCGTGATTCCGGCAATCAACCCTGCGATCAATCCTGCAAATAGAAATACAGTCCAACTGATCCCTATATGGAAGGCAAAATCTTCCAACCAGGAATTCATACCAAACCAGGAAATCGGGATGGCTATCAAAAATCCAATCCCTACCAGTTTCAAAAAATCCTTCCCAAGTAAAAGCAAAATGTTTCCGGTCTCTGCTCCCATTACTTTTCGAATTCCAATCTCTCGTGTTCGTTGGGCAGTTGCAAAAGTCACTAAACCAAGTAGGCCAAGAATCGAAATCAAGACGGCAAGCCCGGAAAAGAAAGTGAAAATGGTTTTTACTCGCTGTTCGGCAGCATACTGTTCGTTAAATCCTTGATCAACAAATCTCGGCTCAAAAGGAAAGTTAGGACGAAGTGTAGCCCATTCCTCTTTCAAATAAGCTAAGGTCTCTTCTCGTTGGGAGGCATCGATCTTGATGCTCATTAAGTTGTTTCCATTTTGTCCTATTTCAAAAACAATAGGAACAATAGGCTGATGAAGACTTTCAAAATGAAAATCTTTCATAACCCCAGTAATAAAACCTCTTTTGCTCCCATAGTAAAACTGCTTTCCAATTGCCGCATCTGGACTTTCCCAGCCAATCTCTCGAACTGCTGTTTCATTAAGGATAAATGCCTCTGTAGAATCGCTGGCTCGCAAGACATCGAAGTCTCTTCCAGCAACTAATGGAATCCCATAGGTTTTGAGGAAATTATGCCCTACATCAATATCCGCAATTCGGATTTCCAATTGGGTGATTTCCCCATCTATCTCTGCTGAAGCTCCTTGATTATCCAATAATCTTCCTGATGGAGCTCGGCTGGAAATTGTGACTGATTTTATTCCTGAATGATTTTCCAAGCGATCTTGCACAAGCAGTAAGTTTTGCTCTATCTGAGGACTTGCTGGAAGTAGTACGATATCCTCTTTCTCAAAGCCAAGATCTTTACTTTGCATGAAATCCAATTGATTTACAACCACCAAGACTGCCACGATCAGTACCACAGAAACTGCAAACTGCCCTACCACCAAAACCGAACGGAATCGCTCATGACCTTTCCCTACTTTAAAAGCTCCTTTCAGCACTTTCCCCGGCTGAAAACCTGAAAGAAAAAGCGCTGGGTAACTTCCTGAAATCAAGCCAACGAGAACGATCAATCCTACGATTCCCAGCAGGAATTCAGGATTTTGGAAAAAGTTGAGGCTAAGTTGCTTATCTGTAAAATCTGAAAATATAGGAAGGAAGAAGAAAACCAGAATCAAGGCAAGAATCATCGAAATCGTGGTCAGCATAAAGGATTCACCCATAAACTGTCTGATCAGATTACTTTTATCGGCACCCATCACTTTTCGAAGTCCCACTTCCATCGACCTCAGAGAGGATCGGGCAGTGGATAGATTCATAAAATTGATACAGGCGATCAATAGAATAAATAACGCTACGGCCAAATAGATATACACATAAGCAATATCACCGTTAGCTTCGATCTCAGTATCTAGGTTAGAATACAAGTGAATATCTTCTAAAGGCCAAAGAAATAGCTTAGTTCCTTCTGACATGGGAGTTCCTGATTTGGTCTCCCCCATATGCCGATCGATCAGCGTAGGCAATTTATCTTCGAAAGTCTGACGGTCTACGCCTTCATTGAGCAGCAAATAGGTAGAAAAACTATTCCCCCCAAAATTGCTCATGAAAGCTTCCTGTCCTCCAAAAAACATGATCACAGGTTGCATGGAAGCCAAAAACGTAGGGTGGAAATGAGAATTATCAGGAAAGTCCTCAAAGACCCCACTTACCAAGGCTGTGAATTCAGAGCCTCCCAATCCAAGTCTCAACTCCTGCCCCATGGCAGGCTCATCTCCAAAATACTTCTTGGCCATACTTTGGGAAACTAGTACTCCATTACCTTGCTGTAATGCTTTTTTAGCATCCCCTTCTAATACATTGATCGAGAAAATATCAAAAATCTCAGGGTCGGCAAATGTGAAGTGATCCTCAATAAATTTCTTATCATCATGCATCACGAGCGGATCAGATTCCAGCATCCGAGTCACTGCCTCCACTTCATCCGGAAAATCCGACTGAATCAGCGGTGCAAAAGGTGGTGCGGTATGCCCAAGATGCAGGCTAACCTCACCGTCCGGATTAAACCAAGCCCGGGAAACCCGAACGATTCGATCTGCTTTGGTATTCCATCGATCATAACTCAACTCATGCTGAACAAACAAGAAAATCAAAATACTTACAGCCATCCCGACCGCTAATCCAAACACGTTGATAAACATGTATAAAGGATTTTTTCGAGTATTCCGTAGCAGGATTTTGAAGTAATTCTTAAGCATATTTTCTCTGGAATATAAAATTGGCAGATTGAAAAATTCTAAAATCAGTAAGCACGAAGGCGATTTTTTGACAAACACCTTCCTACCTCCTAACTTCCAACTTCCTACCTTTTAATCACCTTGCTCGATCCTGAGCTTGAGATTTTCTGGCTAGTAGGATTCCCTTTATAATACACATTTCCGGATCCGGAAGATCCTACTGTCAGATTTCCGTTTACTCCAATAGCAGTTGATCCAGAGCCTGATTTTCCAATTTTCACATCTCCAGCCATCAATTCTAGCGCTTCAAATTCACCAGAACCAGATTGGCCAATGGCTGCAGAATCTGCGCTTCCGCCTTGGATGGTCACCTTACCAGATCCACTCATTCCAACATTTAGCGCTCCGGTTTGAAGCATCTTCATTTGAATATTACCAGAACCTGATTGCCCAATACTGAATTTTTTAGAAGTAATATTTGATTCCAAAATCATTTTTCCTGAACCGCTCACGCCTATGCTTTCCAGCTCTCTTACGGTTACATAAGCTGTAAAATTCACATTCTTCCAACTTCCCTTTTCCAATTTTATTTCAAGGGTATTCCCATCTACTTCTGTGATTACTTTATCGAGGTCAAAACCTTTGGATTCAAGTCGAACTTCATCTTTGTTTCCGATAGTGATAAAAACATCCCAGCTACCTCCCGATTTAATTCCTTTGAAAGAGCCTGGAGTCCGAGTTTCAGTCTGTGCTTGAGCAGTGAAGCCTACCAAAAAAAGTAGGATAATGAGTGAAGTGATTTTTGTGGTTTTCATGTTGTTGGTTGTTTTATTTATGTTGAATACAATTTCAGAGATTGTGCCAAGGGAAAATCACCCTTGATTGATCTGATTTCCCCTTTTCGAAAACAAACCCTGTCCGATCGTTTCGAGTTTTGCCCGTGAGCGGACAAAAATTAATTGTTTTTTTTGTTAGAAATAGATCTTTTGATTCATAAAGAAAGTTGAAGCTGCTGGTGTGTGCATTCAACTATCACAAGCAGGTTAACTTTCAATTTTTAAATTGAAACCCACTACATAGATGTACTTAAAGTCAAATTGGTTGCACCGAAACAAAAAAATCTTTACTTCTCCCTAGCCCATTTCCCCATGGATCAATTATAATTCAGTCTGTGAAGGCAGGGATTGAGTCGAAGAGAAAGTCATATGTTTGAAACTTTACTTCAAAATCAGAAATCCTCTTACTCATCCTTAATGCTTTCCACGGGATTTGCCCAAGCTGCTTTGATAGCTTGTGAGCCAACAGTAATCAAAGCAATAAAAAGTGTTACAATTCCTGCAAACCCAAAAGTCCAAAGCGAAAGCCCAGCTTTATAGGGAAAATCAGCCTGCCAAGAATCCATGGCATACCAAGCTAGCGGAAATGCAAAAATCATCGCCACTGCTACCAAAATCACAAAGTCTTTAGAAATCAAATTCAATAAGCTTTGAGTACTTGCTCCCATCACTTTTCGAATCCCAATCTCTTTGGTTCGCTGCTGTACAGCATAAGCTGCCAAGCCGAATAATCCGAGGCAAGAAATTAAAATCGCTAAAATTCCTGCAATTGTAAATGCCAAACTCAATTGAGATTCTTGGCGGTATTGCTCTGCAAAAGTCTCGTCCATAAAGGAATAGCTAAAGGGATTTCCAGGGAACACCGATTCATATATATTTTGAGTAGAAGCAATCGCTTCGGACATTTGAGCCGGATCTACCACTAAGGTAAAATAACCATCCGCTTCCGAAGCCAAGAAAATCATAGGTTTGATTGGCTCTCGGAGAGACATGTGATGGTAATCTTTAGTCACTCCGATTACCTCAAAAGGCTTACCCCACAGGATATTTTGTCCCACCGCAGCATCTGGGCTTTCAAATCCCAATTGCGCCGCAGAAGATTCGTTGAGCATGACTTTATTCAGGTTGTTCCAATTTTGAGTCGCCTCATCTGTGGTAAAATTTCTTCCTGCCAACACCTCGATTTCATACGTGGGAATAAATTGCTCATCGATGATAAACATGCTGTAATTGTAATCCTTATCCTCAGGTCTTGCTACTAAAGGCGTAATCCCTCCTGCAGAAAAATTATAACCTTGACCCGGAAGGTTATTTGATCCTGCTATTGCTTTCACAAAAGTTTGGGCTTTTAAACTTTGCTTGAAGGCATTCATTTTCGAAGACCGATTTTCACCTACATCATTTGGCCCCGCTACAATCAGCTTCTGATCCACATTCATCCCCAGACTTTGCGTCTGCATAAAGGACAATTGGTCTCGAATTGCAAGCGTACAAACTATGATGCCAATCGAAATTACAAACTGAAAAACTACCAAAGACTTGCGAATCCATTGAGTTTCAGGTTTGAATTTTACTTGGGATCGCTTTTCAAATTTTCCAGAAAGAATCACCACATAGAAACCTGAAATCAATGCACAGGAACCGATGATCGTAGAGATAATTAAAACTACTTGAGGTGTTTGTAAAATTCCAAACCAAATAGCTTTCCCAAAAATACTAAGAGCAAAAGGTGCTAGCAGATATAATAAAACAACTGAAATCACTAATGAAATCACTAATAAAAGCAAAGTCTCGATCATAAACTGTTGAGCTAATTGCCAAGATTGTGCTCCTAAAACTTTCCTCATTTTGATCTCTTTTATTCTAGTCAAAATATTGGCTGATGAAAGATTAAGGTAATTCACATAGGCAATCCCAAGAATCAAAATCGCAATGGCTAAAAACACCAAAACTGATCCCATTTTAGAAGAAGTGGGTAGCGGATCTGAAATAGAAGAGCCCAAATGGATACTTGGAAGATCCTGAAGAATTATTGAATTCGCCTCCCCATTTGGCGTTTTTCGAATAAACTCCGTCAATTGATCCGAAAGCGAATTGGGATCAGCCCCCTCTTTTGTCATGACAAATAAGTTGACAAATCCGGAATCAAAACCATTTGGATCAGCCCAATCATTTCCTGAGCGGTTTGCTGGATTCTCTAAGGTGTGAATGGATAAAAACATATCCCCTGTAATATCTGATGTGGAAGGAATTGATTTTAAAACTCCGGAAACGGAAAATTCTTGTTTCCCAAATTGGTTGCTCAGCAGGAATGTTTTTCCCAGTGGATCCGCTTTTCCAAAAAACTTATCCGCTATAGTCTGAGTAATCACAGCAGTATTAGTTGCAGTCAGGTCGGCAGTTCCTCTGAGGATTGGAAATGAAAAAGTCTGAAAGAAATCTCCCTCCACAAAACTTACTGCATCCTCTTTAAAAAACAGATCAGTTTCAGGGATCGCGACTAAACCTCCTCCGATATATTCCGCAATCCTGCCAGCTGATTCAATTTCAGGAAAATTAGCTTCCAAAACCCCTGCATAGCCAGGTGGAAGGTAAGTTTCAAACTCACCTTTCCCCTCAGTGACCACAACTCTGAAGATCCGATCTTTATTAATATGAAAATCATTGTAGCTCCACTCCGTGACCACATAAGCAAAAAGCCCCAAGAAGGTAACCATACCTAAAACCAAACCTAGAAAATTGACGAATGTAAAAAGTCGTCTTTTGATCAGGCTTCTAAATGCGATTTTGAGGTAGTTGAGAAACATGGGGTTATTGATTACAAGTTTAAAATAATTTTTTCCTTACAAAGCGTTTAACTTTTCTGCTAACATTCATTTCCAATCATTTTTTTTAAATCCCGGCTTACTCGCTTTTTAGAGAATTAACCGGGTTAGCTATTGCAGCTTTAATGGACTGATAACTGGTTGTCAGCAAGGCAATCACAATCGCAAAGAGACCTGCTCCCAAGAATACCTGCCAGCCTAAGTCCTGCTTAAACTGATAATCTTCCAGCCATTTTCTCATTGCCCACCAAGCAATAGGTGCTGCAATCAGGAAGGCGATTATGACAAGCTTTGCGAACTCCTTAGAGAGTAATACCACGATGCTCCCGATACTTGAACCCAGCACTTTCCGGATGCCTATTTCTTTGGTTCTTTGCTCAGCTGTAAAGGCCGTCAAGGCAAACAAACCCAGACAGGCAATGACGATTGCAAATCCAGCAAATATCCCAAAGACCTTTCCTAAGCGGGTTTCTGAAGCATACATATTTCCGAATCGATCATCCAAGAAGGAATAGGTGAAAGGTTGGCCGGGTGCAAATTGATTCCAAGTAGCTTCTACATATTCGATCACCTGATCTGTATTGGTAGCGTTGAATCTAAAAGATGCGATTCCTCTTGGTTTGTCGCTAAGGAAAATCATCACGGAACCGATATTTTCTTTGAGGGATTCGAAATTGAAATTTTTCACAATTCCTACCACAGTCCGGCCTTTTAACTCATCCAAGTTCATCGTCTCGTTATCACCAGCCAAACTGTAGATTTTTTGACCGATAGGATCTCCTACAAAGTTGAATTGCTTTGCGGCAGTTTCGTTTAGTATGACAGCAGAGGAATCTGAGGGGAATTCCATAGAAAAATCTCTTCCTTCCGCTATTTCCATCCCCATTGTCTTCACATAATCATAGTCAACTTCCCAGTTTTGTAAACTTACGAGATTCTCCGTCTGCTTAGGATCTTTCCCTTCAGCCCACCAAGGCGTGTCCGATCTCCAGGTACCCGACACCGGCAAAAACCCTGTAATAGTTCCTGACTCCATCATAGAATTTGACAGAATCTCCCGCTTGAAAGATTCGGCCTGATCTCCCAATGCATAGACATCGTCTACCGTAATGATCTGATCCTTATTGAAGCCAATCTTTTTATTCTGTATGTAATCCAGCTGATTAAACACCACTATCGTGGCTATGATCAAAATGATAGAAATCGCAAACTGGAAGACTACTAGGGAGCTTCGGACCATTCCACTTCTCATCCCCATAGAAACTTTCCCTTTTAGAATACTAATTGGCTTGAAGCCTGAAAGGAAAAATGCAGGATAAATACCAGCCAATAAACCGGTACCTATAGCTCCAATAATCAGAATTCCATAAAACGTGAATTGAGAAAATGGAACAGTAAGTTCTCTTCCTGCCAAGTCATTGAAAAATGGTAATAGCAAGGAAACTAATGGCACAGCAATTAGAAATGAAATAGAGCTCAACAAAATAGACTCCATCAAAAACTGACGAATCAAATGCGTACGGAATGAACCCATCACTTTTCTGATGCCCACTTCCTTGGCACGGTTTGCAGATCTAGCCGTGGACAAATTCATAAAATTGATACAGGCAATGATCAGAATAAAGAGTGCAACTGCTATAAATAGATAGATGTAGGTGATATTGAAATTGGGCTCAAACTCACCCATTAGGTTACTTTTCAAGTGAATATCTAACAGCGGCTGAAGATCATATTCTATTTTCCCACCATCTGCAAGCATGGCATCTAATGTGGCCCCTTCCCCGAAAACCTTACTTAATTCTGGCTCTATATTCTTTTTGATAAGAGACATCAACTTCAGATTTAATGCCTCAGGATCTGCATCTTCCCTGATTTTTAAATAGGTCTGGAAATTATTACCCATCCAGGAAGTGGTTTTTGCTTCTTCCAATCCTTCCATAGCTAGCAGGAAATCGAAATGAAAATGGCTGTTTTGAGGAATATCTTCATACACTCCTGTGATCCTGAAATCCTCATCATTATCAAGAGTCAGGGATTTCCCTAAAGCACTTTCTCCGGGGAAATACTTCTCAGCAATGCTTTTACTGATCGCCATGGTATTGGGTTCCGCTAAAACCCCATCTTTATTTCCTTCCAAAAGTGGAGTTCCGAATACATTGAAAAAGTCCTTGCTTGTCCATATGACTCTATTTTCCTTGGTATTCTGATCGGTCTTTTTAACCAAATAGGAGCCTCGTTGTCTAAAATTAACGGCATATTCTACCTCTGGAAATTCCTCAGGAAGTGCTTCGGCCATCGGTGCAGGAGCGTTGGGCATATCCCAATGATTCCCACCAAAAATGATATCGGCATGAATTCTATAAATCTGGTCAGCATTTTTGAAATGCTTATCGTAGGAAAGTTCATTAATCACAAACAGTGTGATAATCATACAGACTGCCACACCGACTGATAAGCCTAGAATATTGATGAATGTGTAGAACTTATGCTTTTTAAGGTTCCTGATGGCGATTTTGATATAATTCTCAAGCATGGCAAATCGTTATAAGTTGGTTTAATCAGAAAAAAAGGAATTAGTCCTAAATCAATAAGATGCTTCCCGAAGGTTGAAGGTTATATCAAAACATATTCAGGATTGATGCCAGTAAAAAAAAGCCTTCTGGATGCCAGAAAGCTCATTTTTAAATTTTTGATCCCCACAAGTTCGAACAGTATTGTTCGCATTCGAGCAAAACTATTCGCTCTTCAGACTTTCCACCGGATTAGCATTCGCAGCTTTGAAAGCCTGGAAACCAACCGTGACGATTGCAATAAAAATCAAAACCATACCTGATGCGGCAAAAATCCACCAGCTAAGATTGGTCTGATAAGCATAGGTTTTCAACCAGTTATCTGCGAAGTACCAAGCAACGGGCACTGCAATAATGATTGATACCAGAATAAGCTTCACAAAATCTTTGGACACCAAAGTCAGAATCCCAACAGTAGAAGCCCCCATTACTTTTCGTACTCCTATGTCCTTTTTTCGTTTCTCCGCAGTGAAAGCCGCAAGGCCAAAAAGCCCTAGACAACTTAGGAAAATCGCCATTACTCCGAAGTACTTTGCCAGCGTAGAAACTCGCTCCTCAGATGCATAGAGCGTTTGATAATCCTCATCCATAAATGAATAGCTCAGAGGCTGTGCGGTGAACTTTTCATAGACGTCGGAAATCCCTGCGATACTCGCTTGCTGATCATTTGACTCAATTCTCACCATGACCTTTTGGGCAAAACTTGGATCATACTTGAGAAAAGCAGGCTTTACTTTTTCCTTTAAAGATTCAAAATGGAAGTCTTTCACTACTCCGATAACCTCCATATCATCCCCCCAAAGATTCACGATTTGACCTACTGGATCTTGGAAGCCGATGGTTTGAACTGCTGCCTGATTTAAAATAATCTTACTTTCTTCACTATTATAATCAGGCGAAAAAGAGCGTCCTGCCGCCATTTCAAAACCCATGGTTTCTATCAACCCCATGTTGATACTGATATTTTCAAATTTGACTTGCTCTTCCTCATCTTTTCCTTCCCAAGTCAGTCCGATAGTCGCACTTTCAAGTCCTACCAAAGGATGTGATACGCTGGACGCATTACTTACCCCAGGTACCTTTTTAAGTTCTTCAAGGTAAGATTCCAATTGACTTGGATTGATTCCAGAAGCATTCAATTCTAATAAATGAGCTTGATTATAACCCAAATTTTGATTTTGGATGTAACTCATCTGCTTGCTCAAAACCGTGATCCCGATTATCAGAAGAAGTGAAATTGAAAATTGAAATACCACCAAACCTTTTCTAGCTAAAAGCTCTCCAAAACTTCCCTTGATATTAGATTTCATCACTTCCAACGGCTTAAACTTGGAGAGGTAAATAGCTGGATAGACCCCCGCCAGTAATCCGGTAATCAACCAAACACTGAATAAGATGATCAGCACATCTGGCTGAAATGAAAGTGCCAGGGATTTGGATGTCACCTGATTGAAAAAGGGCTGAAGAACAAAAGACACCAACACTGCCAACACCACGGCAAACAAGGTCAGAACCAGTGATTCTGTAATGAATTGACCGAAAAGACCGGCTCTACTCGCTCCCATGGATTTCTTCACACCAATTTCCTTTAACCTACTCATGGATCTGGCAGTGGTTAAATTCATGAAATTGATACATGCGATAATCAGGATAAAAATGGCGATCACTGAAAAGATTTTTACATAGCTGATTCTTCCTCCTGCTACTTTCCCATCCTCAAATGAGCCATACAAATAGGTATCTCCAAATGGCTGTACGAAGACCGAAGTATTGGATTTTGCTTCTTTATTTTTAATGAAATCAGAGATCTGCTCATTAAAGGCATTTATATCGCTTCCTTCTTTCAATAAGACAGTTGCTGTAGCATTGAAATTATCCCAGTGGGCACCCTCTCCAAGCATTTGCTTGAAATAGGGAAATGCGAGCAGAAAGTCAGGCTTGTCGAGGTCTAGTTTTCCAAAGTCCTCATAGACCCCAGTAACTTCTACTTCATTGGAAAATTCAAAAGCCTGCCATTTCAAAGACTTGCCTAAAGCTAATTGCGGGCTTCCAAAAAGTTTGGTGGCCAAAGTTTCAGAGAGCGTGATGGCATTGATATCCGTTAATGCTTTCTCTGGGTTTCCAACTATAAAATTCACATCGAAAATCTGGAAATACTCCTGATCTACAAAAAACCCATCTCCATTCATTTTTGTATTTCCCTGCTCGAAAGTAACGCCATCAATAAAAGGAGATAAAGCTGTTGCCTTATCCACCTGAGGCAATTCCGCTTCCATGGCTTCAGCCATGTCTGCAGGAGTATATGGCACCGTCACAATTCCGGTGGAAATATCATGATTCGTCATCACCTGGTAAATCTGATCTACCTGAGTATGGTAGCGATTGACACTCATTTCATCCTTTACCCATAGCAAAATCAGGATGACCGTCGTAAGACCAATCGTCAATCCAAAGAGATTAATAGCAAAAATATGCTTGGACTTTATGAAACTGCGGAAGGCTAATAGGATTTGGTGGCGGAGCATGGGAAAGTTGGTTTGTTTTTTTAAATTAAGAACAGTGAAAAATGATCGGTGTCCGATGTCCGATGACCGGTGAATTCATCCTACATCGAGCATCCGACACCGGTCAATATCAAACATGAAACTGCTCTCTGATATTCTCTGTCACCACTTTGCCATCAAATAGATTGATGATTCTGTGTGCGTAGTTAGCATCATGTGGAGAGTGCGTTACCATTACGATAGTCGTCCCTTCATTATTCAACTCTTCCAAAAGACGCATTACTTCTTCGCCGTTGGTAGAATCCAAGTTACCTGTAGGCTCATCGGCAAGAATTACAGAAGGCTTTGCTACAATCGCCCTTGCAATCGCGACACGTTGTTGCTGACCACCGGAAAGTTGCTGGGGAAAGTGATTTCGTCGGTGCATAATATTCATTCGACCCAAAACCTCTTCCACTTTCTGCTTTCGCTCATCTGAAGGGATTTTCAGATAAAGCAACGGGAGCTCCACATTTTCAAATACCGTCAATTCATCGATCAGATTAAAAGACTGGAATACGAATCCGATGTTACCCTTTCTCAATGAAGATCGTTGACGTTCCGAAAACTTAGCAACTTCTTGATCTAGGAAATAATATTCTCCTCCATCCGGATTATCCAGAAGACCGATAATATTAAGAAGTGTAGACTTACCACAACCTGAAGGGCCCATTATGGCTACGAATTCACCTTTCTTTATTTCAATTTGAATTCCGTCCAGCGCCGTGGTTTCTACCTCCTCGGTGGCGTACATTTTTCTGAGATTTACTGTTTTGATTACGTTCATGGTTTTTGGATTAAAGGACCGAAGACGGGAGACCGAAGACCGAAGAATTCGACCTCTTACCTTCTTTTATATTGTTTATAGTATTGTACTTGTTTTTGGATTAAAAGACCGAAGAGGTCCCAATCCTGTCTTCATTTTGTTATTTTAAATTATTTTTAAATGCTACAATCATGTTCATTAAGTTGAAAGAGTCTTGATATAATTCTGTAAAAGTGGATTCATCAATATAATTTCTTCTTTTGGCCTTATGGATACAAGTGACCACTTCTGCAAGAGACCGTAAAGCGTAACCAATAAACTTATTTTGCTCTGGATTAGATTGGGAAATGGAGCCTTCGGAAATATTTAAAGCAATTGAATCTGCTGCTCGGCGACTTTGGCTTGTTAAATTATACAGTTCCTCTTTTGGAAATGCCTTTGTGGCTGCATGAACCTTTTCGGCAAGGTCCATTGCTTTTTGCCAGATTATTAATTTTTCAAACTTAAAACTCATACTATTATCTGTTTTATACAGCTGAAATTTCATTTATGCCTAGTCTTTATATAGCTAGCTTCGATCTCTTGATCTTCATCCTTCCGTCTCCCGTCTCCCGTCTCCCGTCTTCCATCTTCCATCTTCCATCTCCCCTACTTCAACTCCAGCACCTCATTCTTCCCAAAGTTCTCATAGCCGCTGACGATCACTTTTTCACCTTCAGTTAAGCCTTCAAGAACCTCGTAGAATTCAGGATTTTTTCTACCCAATCGGATATTTCTCTTTTCAGCATTTCCGGATGCATTCAGCACAAAGACCCAGTTTCCTCCCGTGTCTTTAAAGAATCCTCCAGTTGGTAAGAGCAAGCTTTGCTCACTATCTCCCAACTCCAAACGAATTCGAACACTTTGACCTCTTCGGATTCCTTGGGGGCTTTCTCCTGTAAACTTCATATCTACCTCAAATCGACCATTGGTAATCGTCGGGTAGATCTTCATGATTTCCAATTCATGATCTACTCCGCTCAAGGTGAATTTTCCACGGAGACCTTGACCGATTCTTGGAAGGTATAATTCATCTATAGGTACTCTTACTTTGAATTCATCTAAAACATCGATCTGTCCATAACGCTCTCCTGAATTAATCGCTTGACCAATTTCTATTTGCTCCATAGCCAATTGACCTGAGATGGGTGCTTTGATTACCAGATTATTGAGAATCTGACCAACTCCATTCAAGGAAGCATTCATCCGACTTTCAGACTGTCTAAGCTGGGCTAACTGATATGACCTTGCAATCGAATCACTTTTATATGATTTGTAGGTCAATTCCTTTCTTTTCAAGTTGTACTCATATTGCTCCGCTACTTCCTCAAACTCTCTGTCAGAAACTAATTTCTTTTCGTGAAGCTCTTTAAATCTTTTATACTGTGGCTCTAGCAAACTGATTTGATAATCAATTTCTGCCAACTGCCCTTGTTGGCTTAAATCATTTTGATCTAAGAAAAGACGGGTTTGTCGAAGGTTATTGATTTGCTCATATAACATAGTCTCACGCTGCATCACATCTAATTGAAGATTGGAATTAGCCATAATCAAAATCGTATCTCCTACATCCACCAGCGCACCAGACTCCCTAACCAAAGCTGCTACCATTCCACCTTCGACAGCGTCAAGGAAGAAAGTCTGAGCAGGTTCGATCTGACCTGATACTAAGATGTAGTCTGTAAACTCACCAGTAGTCACTGTGGCAATACTCAAACGATCCTTCTCCACATTCATCGTCGAACGATGATCCGCAAAGCCGATTTGATATATAATTGCCGCTACTACTAGCACTCCACCTGCGATCATTGCGATCTTTTTCGGAGTCCATGTCTTCTTTTCTATTTTTCGATCCATTGTGTGTGTTTTCCTTTTCAGGGCTATCCCCTTTATGCCAAATGGCATGCCATGCAAAAAATAGCCGTTAGATGCTTGTTTGGGTGATTTCCCTAAAAACAATATTCCTTCTCGCGAACATTTTCGTCCGCAAGCGAACAAAACATATCAAAGTCGGATATTTTTCCCTTACCTTAAAAAAAGAATCACTTGCTTCAAAACCTGCTCAAATCGTCCGTAAATGACATATTTAATCAATTTTAAAGTTGTATTGTTTTTCGGTATGCTTTTGGAACAACTGGTATTCAAATCCGGGATATATTTCCCAAAAGCGAAAAATCTTTTATCATGAACGAGCAACGAATCGGGAAAATCTTAATTATTGACGACAATGAAGATTTGCTGAAGGCAGCAAAAATTTTTCTGAAGCGGCACTTCGCACAGGTAGACACGGAGACTAACCCTGATCTATTACCCATTCTTACCCACAATGAAAATTATGATGTGATTTTGCTGGATATGAACTTCACCAAAGATGTGAGTTCGGGTCAGGAAGGTTTTTATTGGTTAGACCGGATTTTGGAACTGGACCCCTCTGCGGTGGTGGTATTGATTACCGCCTATGGAGATGTGAATCTTGCGGTAAAAGCAATCAAAGAGGGTGCTACAGACTTTGTGTTGAAGCCATGGGAAAATGAGCGGTTACTTGCAACTTTGAATTCCGCACTTCAACTCCGTAGAAAAAAGCTGGAGGTGGATCTGCTAAAAGATCAAAAAGCAACCATGCAGCAGGATATCGACAATAAATTCAAGGATATTATCGGACAAAGTCCTTCCATGCAGAAGGTTTTTGAGACCATTGAGCGGGTAGCGGTGACAGATGCCAATATTCTGATTTTAGGAGAAAACGGAACCGGTAAAGAATTGATCGCACGAGCAATTCACAGACATTCAAAGCGTAGCCGGGAAGCTTTTGTAGGTGTGGATTTAGGTTCAATTACACAGACGCTATTTGAATCCGAGCTTTTCGGACATAAAAAAGGTGCTTTCACAGATGCCAAAGAAGATCGGGCAGGACGATTTGAGCAAGCTCATAAAGGCACACTTTTCCTGGATGAAATCGGAAATCTCCCTTTATCACTTCAGGCCAAATTATTGGCAGCTTTACAAAATAGAGAAGTCACGAGAGTGGGTGCAAATCGGCCAGTTGAAGTAAATATTCGATTGATCTCGGCTACGAATATGCCGATTCATAACATGGTCTATGACAATACTTTTCGTCAGGATTTATTATATCGAATTAATACCATCGAAATCCAACTGCCTCCCCTTAGAGAACGGATCGAGGACATTCCGCTTTTAGCAGATCATTTTATCGCCTATTATTCTAAAAAGTATAATAAAGATATTCGAAAGGCATCAGAACCACTGATTAAGCGGATGTCGAAATACCATTGGCCTGGCAACATTCGCGAGCTTCAGCATAGTATTGAGCGGGCTGTGATCATGAGCAATCACAGTGTATTGCAGCCTGAAGATCTTTTCTTACAGAAAATTCAAAATCCAGAAAAGTCCGAGGAATCTGTTAATCTGGAGCATTTGAATATTGAAGATGTGGAGCGAATTCTAATTAGAAAAGCCTTACAAAAACATAATGGTCATATCACTAGAGCCGCTGAAGAATTGGGGTTGACCCGCTCGTCTCTTTACCGAAGACTAGAGAAATATGGTTTATAGGCGGTTTTCCATTGGCGTAGCCATTCGCCTAATCCTCATTATTTTATGCCTTTACCTAGGACTATGGCTTTATTATCGGCAAGAGCTTTGGTTGGCTCCCGGAATTTTGGGTTTGATAGCATTGATACAGATTGGAGAATTGATCTATTATGTCAATTCTGTCAATCATAAATTGGCCCGATTTCTAGACTCTATCCGATACAATGATTTCTCAAGTTCCTTCACTTCGGATTCACAGATGGGAGGTTCCTTTCGTGAGGTCAACGTCGCTTTCAACGAGGTGATGGACGTTTTCAAAAAGACCCGAGCTGAAAAAGAAGAGCAGATGCTTTTCCTTCAAGTCATTATTCAGCACATCAATACGGGAATTATATCCTTCAATTCAGCTGGAAAAATCGGTGTTATCAATAATGCCGCAAAACATTTATTACAGATTCCACAATTCCGGGATATTTCAGATTTAGGTAAGCTTTCAACCGAACTCCTCAAAGAGGTGATGGAGATGAAACCGGGACAACGAATCTCTCAAAAAGTGAATTCTAACTTACATCTCATCATTCAATCCACTTCTCTCAAGATGGGTGGTCAAAGTTGGACTTTGCTTTCATTACAAAATATCAACGCCGAACTCCAATCGAACGAACTCGAAGCTTGGCAGAATCTCACCAAAGTCCTTCGCCATGAAATCATGAATTCGATCACGCCAATCTCAAGTCTGGTGGAATCGCTTCGGACTATTCTCGATGAAGATAGCTACGTGCAGCAAGAAGGATTTCTGATCAAAAAAGACGGTTTTCAGGATATTCAGGAAGGCTTGGATACCATCGCCAACCGAAGCAAAGGATTGGTGAGTTTCGTAAATGCCTACCGGGATTACACGAATATTCCATTGCCAGAAAAAGAACTGGTTAATATTCAAGGCCTCTTCGAAAAAGTGCTCAATCTGATGAAGGAGGACTTAAAAGCCAATGAGGTCGAGGTACAAACCGAGATCCAACCAGAAAATTTGGAGATTCATTGCGATCCAGATCAGATCATGATGATCCTTATCAATTTGATTAAAAATGCATCAGAATCACTAACTAATCAGGCCAACCGGATTATATTTTTGAGAGCAATTTCTCAGGGTGATTTAGGTTCGATTATTCAGGTGGAAGATCATGGTCCAGGGATTGTACCAGAAGCACTAGAGCGGATATTTGTACCATTCTATACTACCAAGAAAACTGGTTCTGGCATTGGATTAGCCATTTCAAGACAGATTATGAATCTACACAGAGGAAGTCTTCAAGTTGTTTCAAGACCAAATGAGCGGACGGTTTTTACTTTGAATTTCAGGTAACTTCTATTTGAATCCTTTCAAAAACTCATCAATCCCAAAGCTTTGGCTCCAACCAAATCAAAGTAAGCAGTAAAAATAAAATCAGCCCCCAAGCCCAAAACGGGATGGGAGCTTTGTCGGAAATTGAATCTGAAGAGGGCATATTCCAAGCTTGAGATTGAAGAAAAGCTGCTCTTTGCTGTTGAGCAATAATACTAGGCCAATCATTCATGCCTGAAACATAAACCTCACCTATCTCCCCAAATTTTACCCAACCGGAATCCAAAGGGATTAAATCCAAAGTTTTGGTTTTTGGATTGATCAAGGACTGACTCAGTGAAAGGGTATCATTTCCAAAAACCAAATAGTCTAAAGATTCATTTGAATTAAGAGAAACGGCCTCATATTCTCCTTGAAAAACAGGAGCACTTACTCCCCAATAGGACTGACTTTCAGGGCGTATTTCTCCAAGAATCCTACACCAAATTTTGTCATACCCTACAGAATCTCCAGACTGGGTAATCGAGAATGTAGAAGCAAGCATGCTCACGCCGATCTTGGAATCACCAAATCGCTGGACTGCTAGCGCATTTTCAAAAAGGCTTTCCTGTAAATTCTTTTCCTTGAAAGTAAAGGGTAAAGCGGCCAAGCCTCCAGTGACTTCTCGATTATCGCCACTACCGGTTTTAAGGACTTCGAAATTGGTTTTGAATACTTTATTCAACGCATCAATTTCTTTCTCAGGATTATTCAAATTGATTAAAACTAAGGAAGCTCCACGTCGGATTTTATTTTGGATTTTGGTATTCGAGAGTTGTGAAGGATCAATCACAAATACATCGACGGAGTCGAACGGAACTCTTCCTGTCAACAATTCGGTATCTTTTGAAAGGCGAATTTCTTCCTGAACCTGTTCTCCTTTCCCAATCAAATAGCGACTTAAAGTTCGAATTTCAGGCCCCGGAAATCCAGCTTGGATTTGGAAAGTCAATTGCTTCGATGGGATTACAAAGAATCGAATTGTACCAATAGATTCATCATTAACCTTTATTTCCCATTCATTTCTTCCCAAAATGGAAACAGGAATCCCTAACTCCAAACTGTTACGATCAGAATCGAATTCAATCTTTTCCAATTCATTTCCTTCTTGGAAAATCGAAATTGTAGAACCTGAGATCAAGTCCATCTTCAATCGAATTTTTTGATTCTCCCCTTGATAAAGAATCCCTTTCCATTCCAGAAATTCAGGATTATCTGCTTCACTTGGGATAATCCAATCCACTGATTTAGCCCGAATCGAATAGAGAAAGTTCTTTGCAAAATCATTTCCCAATAGAATCAGCGAATCGGAATTGGACTGAAAATCTTCTGCTGAAAGCACTTTTTCTACTCCTAAGCTATCTTTCCAGAAGTCTATTTCACTTTTTTCAACCTCTTCAGAAACCAGTAAAATAGGTTTTGAAATCTGCTCATAATTCCAAAGCGGATTCAGCATAAAAACCAGTAAAGCGGAGAATAAAAAAGTATTCAATAGCTGTTTAACCCCTTTTCTTTTTGGGGTAAAATCGGATTTCTGAATTTGAATGGCTTGAAAAATCAGCAAGGCAGCGATTCCTATTCCAAAAATCCAGGCAAAAAGCGGAGAAACAATCGGTTCAAAATCCATCATCTAAGTTTTGCCCAAAATGCCTGTTGCAATTCTTTTTCTGCCTGAAAGGAAGCCTCCAAACCGGAATCACTTGCCACGATTGGATAGAGTTTTTGAAGTAAATCAGACTTGCCCTTATCATCTATTTTCCCAGTACTCAATTCCTGCAAATGAAGTAAAACCGACCAATCGGACAGTCCGGAATACTGCATTCGCTCAGTCCAAATCTGACCTAAGCGTTGGATTTTCAATTGATCTTCAGCGCTTAATTCCGTTTTGGGAAGCATCCCCAAAACTGCTGCAGCTAAGGGAGCCAATTGTTTTTCTTTAGCAATCTGCTCTTTCAAAATAACCGCATCAAGCTTTTCCAATTTTCCGGATAATCGCTTTTCTTCCTCCTTAATGGGAGGTGGATCGTAACCCGTTCGCTTCACATAGACACGGGACTTTTGTTGGACAGTTTTCAAATATTCTAAGGCTTTTTCTTGATAAGGCAAAGCTTTCTCCGGTTCGAAAAGTCTCAAATAAAGCTCCGATTGCCACATTTGTTCCAAGGCCATCTTCAACATATTTTTTGTCGAAGCCTCATAGAATGTGTTCATTTCTTCATCCTCATGATTGTGAAGGTAGGAATCCAAAATCCCCCCAAGTCCACCGTCTTCAGCGTTTGAGTGTTCTTCATGAACCTCTATTTTTTCAGGTTCGGCGACCGGATTGGGTAGACCAACTGCCCCCTCATCTTCATGGTCATGATCATGGCGAAATCCTGCCAAGATGTCCTCTGAATCGCCTAATTCCACCGTTCCTCCACCGGCTGAATTCTCAAATTCCTCACCTAAATATTGACCATAACGCAAGCGGAGAAGCTTTTGATCGTAGCCAATTTCATTGGAAGTGACATTGAAAGCTCGTTCGGCAATGGACTTTTTTGAGGCGATAAGTTTCTCAGTATCAATAATAATCTGTCGCTGACTTCGGAAATAATCTGGCATCACATGGATTGCCATTCCCATCACTTGCTCCTCTGTCATTCCTGTGCTATCCACAAAGTTCAGGAAATAGGTATCCGATCTGGAAAAGTTTGGTTCGGGTCGCTTATTGTCAATCGCTGCCCAATAGTAATACAATTCATCACCTGGCTTGAAATCCAAAGCTTCTAAATCCAAGTTCAGGTTTATCGTCGATGATTTGAAATTCTTTTGTTGAATCGGAATTCTCGTCTCTCGAAACTTAACATTCTCGCCGGAACCCCGAGCCAAGGTAGCGACTAGGAAGACTTCTGTGACCAAAAAATCATCATTGAGCTGAGCTTGTACTTTTTTCGACAAACCATCCTTATGGAAATGGTAGGCATACAATTCCTTTTCTGATGGAATAATGATCGGAGCTAAATCTTCAACCGCCTCAATTTGAAAAAACGCAGATTCATAAACCAACAAATCATCCTTGTAAGCCTGAATGGCATAAATCCCCGAAGCATTCAATTGATCCGAAAGCATGTAATCAGTTGCACTTTTTTCAAAAGTCAAAGAATCCCGTGAGGAATTGATCAGAAAAACCTGAAGATCCGGATTGGAAAAGCGAAGTGACCAGGAAAGTTTGGAGCCTTTCAAGGCGGAAATCTGAAGTGAATTTTGACTGCTTTCCGGAATTCCGGAATAGGAAGGCGGGGTAATTTGAATCGAGATTTCTTCCAAAGAAACAGCTAGCTCCTCCAAGGAATCAGGAAGAGAAATCTGGTTTTCCCGTTCTAGAATTGATTTTGGGGAATGCTTTTCAGGAATGATTTTGGAGACTCCAAAAACAAGCAAGGGAAGCAACAGTAATAAAAAGAAAGGAATGACTTTTCGAAAATCTATCCCAATGGGTTCGGCAGAAATTTGAGCCTCGACCCGTTCCATCTGGAGTTGCTCGGCAATATTCAGCTCGCTTTTTTCCAGCAACTCAAGACTGAATTCCAAACCTTTGGTATGTTGATGCAAATGGGAAATAGCTGCTTTCCGATGATTGGCAAAACCTCCCAATAGATAAAAAGCTAGGATTGCAAGAAGTTTTCCAAGAAGAATGGCCCAAGTCACAGAAGTGCCTAAAACCATCAGCAAGCCAAAAAAACTCAGGCCAATCAATCCTGCCTTAAGCAAGATCATACCAAAGAGCTGCTTCTCAATCCGGGCGATATGGGATTGCAGCGACTTCAAATTCCTTGTTTGAAAGCTAAGTACCGTTCGATCATCAAAGTGCCCAAAAGCAAAGCCATCAGCCATTCGTTGAGATTGGATTTTTGAGGATTGGAATTTTTGGGTTTCAACAAAAATCGATCAGCAATCTGCTTAGAATTAAGTAAAGTTGATTTTTGTGTCACACCGATGTACTTTAAAAAACTCTCCAAAATCAATTCCGGTAATTGCCCATTTCGGATCAATTCCGATTCATCAAAATTCAGAGAACTAGCGAAAAGAACCTGATTCTTTGATGTTGGATAGTCAATCCTATTCGAGAAAAAATAAAGTTTTTTAGGATCTAAATTCTTCAATTCTGTGCTTGAAAAGACTAAATCAGCAGAATCCATATTTTCCTTAATCGAAAATTGAAATCCATACACTTGGGTAATGGATGATAAAGCAGCTTCAATAAACTGGCTCTCATTTTCTGAATTTTGAATCAAAACAGAAATCGGCTTATTAGAAAAATCAAAGGTTGGATTTTCTCCTTCTGCAACGTTAACCGAATCCAAAATCCCTGCCTCATTTAATGCGAAGACTCTATTCACATTTGTTTTGATCATTTGGATTTTGGATTTTTCAGCCAGAGCTTTTCCAATCTGAAACGATGGCAAAACAGGACTGCTGTAAAAATCATTCATTAGTACCAAATCTGAATTCGGCAAATATAAAATCAAGGAATCAAAATCCACAGGAAGCTGATCCAAAGCACTTTGCAAATTGGAGCTAGAAGTATTTTCTAAGTCAAAAAGCTCCTCTACCGAGGAAATTTCTTTTATAGGATTATCAGCCAACAGCACTAATTCACCCTTTTCAACAGCCTGTTGAATTTCAAATCGGAACTCCTCCCAAAGTGCTTTTTCTCCAGTCAGGACATGAGCGATTTTCTTTTCCTGTGTTGATGAATCTCCTTTCCAAAAAAGCTGTGCTAAAAGTAAAACTACCAAGACAATCAACAAAATCCGAAGTGCCAATAGCAGCCAATTCTCAAGTTTGATTCCTTTCGAAACTTGATTTTCATCGACTTTCAAAAATTCCATCGCAGCCCAAGCAATGGTCTTCCCCTGCTTCCCATTCCAAAGGTGAATCAAAATCGGAATGCTGATTGCCAGCAATCCCCAAAGCGCTATGGGATTCAGAAAGCTCATGAAAAACTTCGCTCATCTAAAAACCGGCTGATCACTTCAGAAATTGAATCTGACAATTTCACTTGGTAATAATGTACCTGCGGATGCTGAAATGACTTTTCCAGCTTTTCCAAATAGGTAGAAATAGCAACCTGATAATTCCTCCGTACAGATTCACCATCCAAAGTAACTATTCGATCGCTCTCCAAGTCTTGAAATTTCAAATTCCCTTTTTGATTAAAATGAAGTTCTTGTTCTCCCAAAATCTGAAATAACACTATCTCTTTTTTGGGATGTCGCATTTGCTCCACGATATCAATCCACTCAGATTCCTTTTGCAAAAAGTCCGAGACGAAAATAATGAGTTCCTTTTGTCTGGATTTCAATTCAGGAAAATCCTGCTTCCTCACTGGCCAAGAGCCTGAAGCTTTTTCTTCCTCCAAATGATAGATAATGCGTTGAAAAGCCTTTGGCGACGGAGCAACTTTTTGAATGATTTTCCCTTCCTGAAAAGTGAAAAACGAAAGCGAATCTCCCTGCTGGTTTCCCAAATAAGCCAAAGATGCAATCAGACTGTTTGCATAATCCAGTCGTTTAATCCCATTTTCAGAATAATTCATTGAGCCGGAAAGGTCCAATAAAATCCGAATATTCAGATGACTTTCAGTTTGTGACTCCTTGATCATGTGCTTTCCCGATCGGGAAAAATACTTCCAGTCAATCCGCTTTGGATCATCCCCTGGTTCATAGTAGCGATATTGCTCAAACTCACTTCCCACTCCTACTCGCTTCCCAAAATGCACCCCATGCTTGAGTTGCTCGCTGATAATTTTTGCAGCAAGTTTTAGATTATTTAGCCGTACAATTTCAAGGTTACTGGCGCGCATGGATTTAGGAGGCTTCCAAAATTTTCTGAATGATCAAATCCGGCGAAATGTTTTCCGCTTCCGCACGGAAATGCAGGGAAAGTCGATGTCTCAAAACCGGAAATGCCAATTTCTCTAGATCCTCAGGAATCACCGAAAAGCGACCTTTCACCAATGCTCGAGCTTTGGCGCAAAGTACAAGGGATTGACCGGCACGCGTACCTGCCCCCCATTCCACATAGCTTTTTACCGCATCCACACTGGATTCCGTTGGGCGGGTGGATCGAATGAGTCGATTGATTTTAGAGAGTAATTCTGAATCAATATGTACTTCTCTCGTGAGTTGCTGGAGTTTTTTGATATCAAAAGCAGTGAAAACCAGCTCAGGTTTAGCACGGTATGTTCCGGTTGTTTTTTCCAAAACTTCCAATTCCTCCCTTTCCGAAGGATAGCCTAATTTGATATACAGAAGAAAACGATCCAATTGAGCCTCAGGAAGAGGATAGGTTCCAGCTTGCTCGATGGGATTTTGCGTCGCAATAATCAAAAATGGGTCTGGTAAAGCATGATGTTGCCCACCGTAAGTAACCATTTTTTCTTGCATGGCTTCCAGCAAAGCAGCTTGCGTTTTTGGAGGTGTTCGGTTGATTTCATCAGCCAAAACCATATTGGCAAAGATTGGCCCACGGTTGAATTGAAAGAATTTTTTTCCAGTCTCATGGTCCTCCTCCAGAATCTCCGTCCCCAAAATATCCCCTGGCATCAAATCCGGAGTAAACTGAATTCGCTTGAAATTCATTTCCATCACTTCAGAAAGTGACTTGACCATCAGTGTTTTTGCCAAGCCCGGAACACCTTCCAAAAGGCAATGCCCTCCTGCGAAAAGCGTAATGATGATCTCTTCTATTACTTCCTCTTGACCGACGATCGTTTTGGCAATCTCCTTTTTCAACAAAGGGATTTTGTCGACGAGTGCTTTATAATTGGCTAATTCTTGTTGTTCCAAAATCAATAAGTTAAAGCGTAAACCACGATGTTCACGCCAAATTTGGTGTTGTCTTCCTTCAGAAATCGTTTGTTTCTAAAGTCATAATCCCATTCACAACCATAATCTTTATTGCTATATAAGACGCCAATCCGACCGTTGATCACCACTGCTTTGAGGTAATCGTGGATCAGATCATCGCCCCAACCGTTGAGTTCAAAGGAAGTGGCAGGTGGTCCATCTTCAAATTTGAAGAAAGAGGAATAAATGGGATGGTTATTTGGGATTTTTCGGAGCGCATTTGCGCCGAATGTTTTGGCCATTTCTGCTTCAAATGATTTAGCGAAAAGCCCATCTATATCGTGGTTGCAATCGTCCGCAAAGACAAAGCCACCATTTTCGACATAAGTTTTGAAGTTCTTTCGCTCCTCAGCAGAAAACTCGACGAGCTTATGCCCGCTGAGGTAGCAAAATGGACTTTTGAAAATCTCCGTACTACTCAACTCCACGATTTTCTCCTGCTGATCCACGGGAATGGTAGTGTACTCAATCAGAGAATTCAACAAATTTGAAGGCATTCGCTGATCCGTATCCCAGTTTCCCGAGTTGTATTTTAATCTAGTGAAGAAGAAGTCACTCATTCAGTTGGCAGTTTTCAGTGAACAGTTGGCAGTGAGCAGTACGCAGTCGTCTCCCGTACAGCTGCCGGGAGCGAAGATTTTAATAGAATCTAAATTCATTATATCTCTTTCAGCCGGCAGTTTTTAGTATCCAGTTAGCAGTTGGCAGTAACCATTTTGAAAACCGAAGTAATCTTAAGCATTTGGCTATACTTAAGTAAACAATAAGAATATTTCAAAAACGGATTCTTTATGCCACTTGCAAATCATCGACTATCAGGAAACCAATTCCCCTTTAAACCTGTGTCCTGCTTTGTGCATACTGCTAACTGCTAGTAAACCTTCGAGGTCTGAAAAAGACCTCAAAGGTTAAGAATCTGCTCACTGAAAACTGGATACTGCTTACTGTAATTATACTGCGTCTGACAAACTTGTAAACGTAAAGTCTCTGATCTTCATTGCCGGAATCAAGTCACCATCAACCCGTTGCTGTTGGCCCAATGCCTCAATATTATTGAGCATTATGATTGGACTTTCGTTGAATCGGAAGTTTTTAACAGGGAACTTAATCTTTCCATTTTCAATGTAGAAGGTACCATCTCTGGTCAAACCCGTGAAAAGAAGAGTCTGTGGATCTACGCCTCGGATATACCAAAAACGAGTTACCAAAATTCCTCTTTCTGTAGAGCTGATCATATCGGCTAGCGATTGATTGCCTCCTTCAAAGATCACCCCACTTGGTCTTCCAACTGGAGCGACACCTTGTTTTTGTGCCCAATACCGGGAATAAAACAGGTTTTTAACTACTCCATTTTCAACCCATTTAACAGGCTTTTGAGGATAGCCCTCATTGTCCCATGGTGCTCCAGGAATAATTGAATTTGAAGGGTCGGAATAAATATTCACACGCTCATCAAAGATCTTCTCCCCGATTCTTGTTCCTCCTCCTTTTTTACTCATAAAGCTTCTTCCCTCATCTGCACTTCTGGCATCCAGGCTTCGGGTCAATAAACCCATCAAATCTCCTGCAGCTCTAGGCTCAAGGATGACAGTATATTTTCCAGGTTCGATCGCTTGTGCATTGACAGAAGCCTGTGCTTTTTGCATTGCAATATTGGTAACCTCTCTGGAGTTCAATAAACTAACATCATTATAGTCACGAACCGCATAGCCAGACCCTGTACCATCAGCAGTCCTAACTGTGACAGAGAAATCCACCGAAGTACGCTTGTTGTAACCAAACATACCTTTGCTATTTCCCATGGCAGTAAAACCTGAGAAATCCTCCAAATATCCAGCAGCAACAAGGTTTTTCTCTCCACTTGGCCCCATACTATCCGCCCCAATCTGTGCCCGATAATCTGGATTGATATCATCCGTGCTTTGCACAAAAGTTTTGGATTCCGGATAATCCTGAGGACCGAGCATAGGCATGTATTCAGGATTTTCGGGAGCCAGCATCGCTATTTCCTCTGCTCTTGCTACTGCCTTTCGGAGTGATTCATCATCCAGTTCATTGATACTTGAGGATCCAGACTTTTTACCGTAAACTGAGGTGATATTCAGTCCGATTTCATTTGTCTCACCACTGGTACTCACATTATTTCGAGCATAGCGGATATTACCTGTTCTTCCCCCGGACAGCGTGACTTCTGTTTCGTCAGCTTTGGCGTAAGAAAGAACTTTATCTATAATTTTCTTCGCTTCTTCTTGTGTTAAAATTGCCATAATTCTCGCGTTGGGGGTTAAATATTTCTTCCGGTGTTAATCACATTGACTGCATCAAATCGAGTCGTCGAACTGCCGTGAGATACCGCAGAACTTTGCGAAGGCTGTCCTTTGCCATCGAAAAATGAACCGAAGAATTTGTAATCATCCTTGTCACAAATCTGGGAACATGAGTTCCAAAACTCCTGTGTATTTGACTGATAAGCCACATCTTCTAGCATTCCTACGATTTCACCATTTTTGATTTCGTAGAATAATTGACCTCCAAACTGGAAATTATAACGCTGCTGATCAATTGAATAGGAACCTCTTCCTAGAATATAAATCCCCTTTTCAACATCTTTCACCATTTCTGCTACACTGAGCTTTTCAGTTCCCGGCTTCAGCGACACATTTGGCATTCGCTGGAATTGTACTGAACTCCAATCATCGGCGAAGCAACATCCATTTGACTCTTTTTCGCCAAGAATTTTCACTTGATCACGGATTGCCTGATAATTGACCAAAATTCCATTTTTGATCAGATCCCACTCCTTGCATTTCACTCCCTCGTCATCGTAGCCAGTATTACCTAGGGAGAAAGGTTGAGTTTTGTCTGCAACGATATTCACTTTGTCAGAACCGTATTTGAAATTACCGGATTTCCATTTGTCCAAAGTGGCAAAACTTGTTCCTGCATAATTTGCCTCGTAGCCTAATACACGATCCAATTCAAGCGGGTGACCTACTGATTCGTGGATCGTCAATCCCAAGTGATCCGGATCAAGGACTAAATCATATTTGCCTGGCACAACAGATTTTGCAGTTAATTTTTGCTGGGCATGTTTAGCAGCATTTACTGCATCTTCCAGCATATCATAGGAATTTCTGTAGCTGTTAAATCCAGCTGGATTCATAGACTTATCTTTTGCCAGACCGTCAAGGTATTCATAACCCATCCCCATTGGAGCACTTAGCGCTTGTCTGCTTCGGAAACCTCCAGAGGTTTTGTTTACTGCGGTAACAGTGAAGTTTGGCCAGATTCTATGAATATCCTGATCAATGTATGATCCATCAGTAGACGCAAAATACTTCTGCTCATTTATCATAAATAGTGCAGAGTTCACAAAGGCTGCACCGTTGTCCAAAGCTGCATTATTGACACCCAATAATAAATCTATCTTGTCTTTGACAGGAACCTCGATTGCATTTTTCTTGATTGGAGTTTTCCAAGTCACATCTCCGTATCCTGGAACTGGAGCTAATTCTACGGGTTCCTTTTGCAGCTTAGAATTTGCTTTGGCAATCGCCACCGCAGTTTCTGCACAGGCTTTGATCCCTTCAGGGGTTACGTCTGAAGTGGAAGAAAATCCCCAAGTACCATTGGCGATCACTCGGATTCCGACTCCAAAAGATTCAGCATTAGTGATATTCTGCACATTTTTTTCCCGTGTAGTTAGGAACTGACGCAAATAGCGTCCAATTCTAACATCTGTGTAAGTGGCGCCTTTTGCTCGAGCAGCGTCCAAAGCTACATTTGAAAGCATTTTCTTAGCTGCTACATCGATCCCAGGCTCGAGTAAAGCCTCCGCTGAGACAGGATTGCCCAGCATGACCAAACCGGAAGTCGCCAGTGCGCCCAGTCCCATTCCGGAGAGTTGGATAAAATCTCTTCTTTTCAATTGATCTATGGATTAAAGTGAGTTTAATTATTCTAAATCGTCTTTTCGACTCATCGAATTGGAAAGTATCCCTAAATCGTCACTATGGCAAATAAAAATACAGACTCGGTAAAAAAATCGGTTAAATAAGGGTTATTGATTACCTGAGAAATGAATTTCGATTATAGAGGTGTCCTTTTAATTGCATATATTTATAGCTTTTCAAACGCTCAAAATGGATATATTTAAAGGTCAAGGAGTCATAGAGTTCAGTAAAAGCTTCCAAACTGAACTTGACT
>NZ_JAQWXX010000054.1 GCF_029254265.1 Algoriphagus sp.
AATTACCTGGACGAGTTTTGTTACAAGCTCAACAGAAGATACTTCGGTCAAAAACTCTTTGACAGACTCATCATTGCTTCGATTTAATCATACTGGCAAGATTGCGGATATACATATTACTTATAAAAACGATACTGAACACGAACATAAAATAGAATACTTTATAAAAAATAAAGTACCTAATGGAGCCAAAATTCCCTCTAAGGCCTTTCCTGTCTTTCTCAATCTGACTTCTTTTGCTGGCTAAATTAATATTAGAATTGTCAAAACCAATATTTTCTTGGGATTTCCAAAAGATGTTATTTCTGGTAACAGGGTTGAAAAACTCTTCCTTTTTAGACCAAGGCAAAAGCAAATAACTGCCAGAAGCCATCAAAAAAAAGTACACAAACGACAATTCACCGAAAGTAAATACCAAAAAGGAAAAATGAAAAATCAGGATGCAAATAACTAATTGTAGTGGTTTTTTCCCTGAAAATGTCCAAACCGCCAATCCCAACTCGACAAGAATTGTGAAGTATGAGAGAAAATTTGCCAATAATTTCAAGCCCACCAAATCAACCAACCAGCTGTTGAGTGAATTGGAATATACCTGATCTATAAAATTGATAAAATACTGGCCGGACTGCCAGTCTGAATCAAACAACTTGTTTAGCCCTGCTCCTAGATATAACAGCCCAATCTGGGCACGAAATATCCACTCTAAGCCAGGTTTATAAATCCCAATCAAAAAAAATAAGCATCCCAAAAAAAGGAAACTAGTAGAGTAAGCTGAAACAGATGAGGCAATTTGAAAAAAAATCAACAAGCTCACCACGATAGAGAATTTCTTATAATGAAAGTCAATCAGGATGAAAAATAGCGCAATCCAATAAACTGCATTAAAAATAATATAGTACTCTGAAATACTTTTCAGATGATCTAAAGGGGGCCAAAAAGGTAGAAAAGGCACTAAAATGTATTTTTGCCCCGATAGCCAAATCCAATAAAGGACAAGCATTCTTGCTACAAATAATAAGGGCAGATTTCTTTCAAGCTGGCCAAACCGCAAAGAACCTAGTCTTTGAAAATCCATGTTTCTTCTTCCTTGCCATTAACTTGGTAAGTCACTACCACACTCGCAGAATCTTCCTTGCCATAGGTTTGTTCGTAATTCGTTATCCTAAAAAAAATATGAGAAATTGACCTATTCTCTCTTCCTGGATTGGGTAGTTTATAACGGCTGGAAACTTCCGATTCAGTAAGTTGTCTTAGCCCCAACTTAACATTGATTTGGTAAGTTGAGATCTGATCAAATGGCACCCATGCAAAATATTTTTCATCCTTCCTTAGTGCATAAAAGATGGCTGCTAACTGAACTGAAAAAAAACAAATCAGAAGAAGCTTTCTCATGACTCCAAATTACAAAGCTTACCTTAGGATCAAAAATACTTTTATATCTTTCTAATGACCAATTAATTCGGAAATGAAAAAGACCCTTGATAAAATTTTGCGTAAACTCGGGTGGATTAAACCTAAACCCCAACCTCAAGTAACGCATGAGGATGAAGTGATTTTTAAAATTCAAGAAAACTTAATTTTTCAGGTGTATTGGAAGTCTCTTCATGTCGGTACTGGACCAGCTGTAATTCTAAAAGCCTTTGGGCAGGAAATTCTAAAGTTTGATTGTTTTGGAAAAGAAAAAGGTCACTATCATATTGCTCCAAATTATGAGTTCAGGATCTATTTCGTAGAAGAAACAGTAAGTGAACAAATTAAAAGAACCATTAAAGAATTGGAGACAAATGGGTTGAGATATTTAAAAATGCAGCGAGACCCAAGAATCAAAGCATTAGACCTCAATACATCCAGTTATACTGAAGTCTTGAAATTGGTTGAATCAACATTAATCCAGTACCATGAAAATCTACTTTTGATCAAGCCTGACAGCTATTAACAAAAAATTTAAGATTAAAAAAACACAAAGGAATCTGGTAAGGTGTTCATTCCTAATTTTTTGAGCAGTGCATCCTCCATGAACGATTGTTTACCAATGGCGTAGGGCAATTGGACCCTTCTGATTTATCTAGTCTAGTTGCTACTTCACTCTACACACTTCTTGGACATTATTCCAAAATGGAGATTTTTCCCTATTTTCCCGTTCTAAAAAACGACCAAACTATGCGTAAACATTTATTAGCTCTTTGGATGCTTTGCCTTGTCACAAGCTTTGCGATAGCCCAAGAGAAAAAGCCGATCACATGGAAGGATATTCCAACATGGAAATACATGCAATCATCCAGTTTTGAAATCTCTCCTGATGGGCAGTGGATAGCCTATGGAATTGTAGCATTGGAGGCAGACGGAGAAGTCATTTTGCAAAAAGTAAATGATCCTGATTCTAAAAAATCATTCCCTATTGGATCAACGAATTTCCCTTCGATTGAATTCAGTGATGACAGCAAATGGATTGCTTTCAAAGAATATCCAAAATTCAGCGAGAAGAAAGCTAATGAAAAATCGAAAGGCAAGCCGCTTCGAGACAAGCTAATTTTGATGGAACTGGGCAAGGATGACAAAGTCACCTTCGAAAATGTCAGTAGCTTTTCATTCAATGGTGATGCCGCCAGCCATCTAGCCATCAACCTTCCAAAAGAAGGAAATGGAGATGCGAAAGGATCTGATCTTTTAATCTATCATCTAAACTCTAAGAAAACCCAGAATCTGGGAAATGTGGCTGAGTTCAGCTTCAACAAGTCTGGTTCTCACCTCGCCTACACGGTAGATGCTGCCAATAAATCAGGAAATGGAGTTTACTTATTGAGCTTAGGTAACAACAGTACTTCAGTCTTGGATACAGACAAAGCTGCATACAAGTCATTGAATTGGACGGAAAAAGGCGATGCTTTTGCAGCTTTGAAACTAGTTGAAGACAAAAAATACAAGCAAGATCATGGAAAAGTGATCGGAGTAAAAAACCTAAACAACCCTCAAGTAACGATCTATGATGCGTTGAAAGACAGCACCGGATTTGATCAGTCCTACACGATCAGTGGCAACCGTCGCCCGATGTGGTCGGATGATTTGACGCGGCTTTTCTACGGGATTCATCCCTTGGTTTTAGCTAAAAAAGAGGATGCCAAAAAAGAAGTAGATAAGGACTCGGTGAAGATGGCAGAAGCTGATGCGATGAAAAAAATCATGGCCGACACCACCTTAAAATCTATCGCAGATCTTCAAAAGGCAATCAGCAAATTGGACTCCGGAAAAGTAAAAGGCAAAAAAGACAATGAGGCAGACAAACCCGACATGACCATCTGGCACTGGAATGACAGCCGACTTCAGTCACGTCAGCAAGTGATGGAGAATCAGGATAAAAACTACAGCTTCTGGGCGATGTATGATGTAGCAGCTGGCAAACATATCGCCCTGCAAGACAGCACGATGAAGGAATTGAGTATTCTTCCAAAACAGCGCTTTGCGATGGGAATGGATGATCAAGCCTATGAACTGGACATCAACTTGGACGGTCAGGATTATAGTGATTACTACATTGTAGACCTGAAAACAGGGGATCGAAAGACGCTTTTCACCAAATTTTACCTGCCAAATTATTCATCTATTCCAAGACCATCCACAGATGGGACCAAATTGATCTACGGAGAAGATGGACACTTTTATGTATATGATATTGCCGCTGGATCCTCCATGAATATCACGGAAAAAATCCCCGTAACTTTTGTCGATGTGGAAGATGATCACAACGTTGAAAAACCAATGGTTGGTGCGCTTGGCTGGAGCTCGGATAGCAAATACGTCTTGCTTCGAGACGATTGGGATATCTGGCAAGTGCCTGTTGATGGCAAATCAGCAGCGATCAACTTGACTCAAAAT
Source organism: Algoriphagus sp. (assembly GCF_029254265.1). GTDB lineage: Bacteria > Bacteroidota > Bacteroidia > Cytophagales > Cyclobacteriaceae > Algoriphagus. The sequence continues at coordinate 3,874 of NZ_JAQWXX010000054.1, forward strand.
GGTAGAGCAGACAAAATCCGTTATCAGTATCGATTCAATCTGGATCCTGAGGAAAAGGGAATCGATCTAACCAAGCCAGTTTATATCCGAACCTACGGCGAGTGGGATAAGAAAAGTGGAATAGCGTTGTTATCTCCTGCGAAAAAGGGCGGTTTAGCACCTGGTGTCAAATCACTGGTCTGGGAAGATGCAAATATCGGCGGATTGCAAAAGGCTGAAAAAGCTCCGATATATTTCTTCAGCAGTGAGACCTTCAATACGCCTCCACAAATGCACCTGACCGATGCTAGCCTCACAGCACCAAAACAAATCACAGCCAATGCTCCTGATGCAGATAAATACCTTTGGTCGGCAGGAACAAGATTGGTGAATTATATAACCGATAAAGGCGATTCATTGCAAGGTGCATTATTCCTTCCTGCAGGTTATTTAGAAGGTAAAAAATACCCAACCGTAGTTTATTACTACGAGAAGCTTTCGCAAACGCGCCACAACTGGACTAATCCGGGCTATAGCGGCACAGGTTGGAATCCAAATGTCTACACCTCAAATGGATTTGCAGTCTTTATTCCGGATATCGTGTACAAGTTAGATGATCCGGGAATGTCAGCTGTTTGGGCAGTTCTTCCTGCGGTAAAAGCTGCCATTGCAACTGGTGTCATTGATGAAAATAATATCGGAATCCATGGTCACTCTTGGGGCGGCTACCAGACTTCCTTCTTGATCACGCAGACGGACATGTTCAAAGCAGCTGCTGCTGGCGCTCCTTTGACCAATATGATCTCCATGTATGATTTGATCTACTGGAATTCCGGAGGAGGAAATATGGCGATTTTCGAAGCTTCACAAGGCAGATTCCGTGGTGCACCATGGGAAAACTGGGATGCTTACGAGCGAAATAGCCCAGTTTACCATGTGAAAAATGTAACCACTCCACTTCTTATGCTGCATAATGATAAGGACGGCGCAGTGGACTTTACCCAAGGAATAGAGTACTATTCAGCTTTACGGAGATTGAAAAAGCCAGTAGTACTCATGCAGTACAAAGGCGAGAATCACGGCCTCAGCAAACTTGAAAACCGAAAGGACTACAGCGTTCGAATGATGGAATTTTTCAACCATCACCTCAAAGGCGAAGCTGCCCCTGACTGGCTAAGCAAAGGAGTCAACAAGCTGGACTTGGAAGAACATTTGGAGAAAACGGCTTTTTAAAAAATCAGAAAGCTGAAATCAGAAAGCTAAAAATGGAAAATCCCGCAGTGAAATCGCGGGATTTTTTTTGGTTGAGATGAGACCTGCTTCCTCAAGTTTTTTTAGCTTTAGAAATATGAAATCGAGCATGTCGGAATCGACACACACTGGGATGATTGTAACCTATGCGAGATTCCATGTGGCCAAATAGAAAAATTATAAACACATGAAAGTCTCCCATAAAATCTACGCCCTTCTCAACCTCCTAGTCCTGATGGTTGTAATCTGGTGGAACTACTACACCAACACCGGAAATATCGGTGGAAAAACCGTAGGTGAGCTGAGTGCGGTGTTGGATAATTATTTCACTCCTGCGGGATATGCTTTTGCCATTTGGGGAATCATCTATTTGGCGCTGGTAGCGCAGGCTATTTACCTGGTCTGGGCAGCCTTCAGCAAGGAAAAGGATAGCGATTTCATCTCGCAGATGGGACCCTATTTGATTATGACCAACTGCCTGAATGCTGCTTGGCTCTGGTTTTGGCTGACCGAAAACACAGGACTCAGTGTCGTGGTCATGCTTGCCATGCTTTTCGCTTTGGTGATTTTGATCCTAAATCTCCGAATGAATCTCCCTTCCCAACACAAGTCAGGAAATTGGCTCGTACGAGTTCCGATTAGCATTTATGCAGGTTGGATTACAGTGGCTACGGTAGCTAATATTTCGGCCTATCTGGCGAAAATCGGATGGTCTGGCTGGGGGATTTCCGAAATCACCTGGACCATTGTGATGATTGCGATTGCAGCTTTGGTAAACATATTCATCGTCTTTTCGAGAAACCTAATTGTCTTTCCCTTAGTCGGAGTTTGGGCCTTAGTTGCCATTTCGGTTCGCCATGCAGGCACAGTGAATTTACTCCAAGGAGCCGCACTAATTGCAGCAGCTCTGATTTTACTGGCCTTGGGAGGTAATTTGATTCGTATTCGACTAAAAAGCAGCAGGGTTTAAAAAAGAATAGCTGATCAAAGTTGGGTTAGTCTTAAAACCTAAAAACAACCTTAATCAGCTATCATAAAACTGTAATGTTTTTTAATTCCCACTGACATCCATATAGGTATAGCCCATTTGATCCAGTGCTGCAAAAGTGGTTTTGGCAGAGATTGCAACCTTCACTTCCGGAGTGATATCTTCTTGAGGGATTTTAAGGAAGGACATACTTTGCCCACAGAGGTAAAATTCCACTCCCACTTTTTTCAATTCCTGAAGTGCAAGAATATTCGGATTATCTATTCCGTACTTTTCTTTGTAGGCTTCATTGCTGAGTACAGCTCTTGATAATCCCCCATGAATTATTGCCGCAATTTTGATCTTTTCAGCAGGAACTCCATTGGCAATGTGGAGATTATAAGTTCGAGCGATTTCCGTAAATGGCTCATAAATCTTTGTAGAGTCCTTGAAAGTACCGTAGATATCAATAGCGATTTTATAAGTAATCGCCGGGTCATAAGGCATGGCTGGATTCTCTATCGGTATCACTCCTACCCATGGTGCAAAGTCAAGAACTGGGTAAGTCATTTTATCTTTGATATGGTCAGGCATAGTCATTTGTGCAAATGAATTAACCTGAAATGCAAGGACTAGCAAAAGAATTAGAGTTAAGTGCTTTTTCATAAAAACCATGTAAGTGTTGGATCGGAAAGATAGCAGTTTTCAAAAACTTATTGGCTTTTCCTTTTTTTTCAGAAGCAAATCTTTTTCTGTAAAATAATTATTCAGGCACTAAAAAATCAACGTTTTTTTCAATCTACTTTTGACCTATAATTCAACTGGCTATGGCTCTTCAAATCATCTTATTACTAATTGGTTTGGTTTTGTTAGTTAAAGGTGCCGACTGGCTGGTAGATGGCGCTTCTGTTCTTGCCAAGAAATATAATGTTTCTGATTTAGCGATTGGGTTGACCATTGTTGCATTTGGCACCTCTGCTCCGGAGTTAGTTGTAAATGCTGTCGCAGCCCAAGGTGATTTCCCGGATATCGTCTATGGAAATATTATTGGCTCAAACAATTTCAACCTCTTCATCATCTTGGGGATAGCAGGAATTATCACCCCATTGGCAGTTCAATCCAGCACAGTTTGGAAAGAAATCCCTTTTTCACTTTTAGCAGCAGTTGGGTTATTTTTCCTAGCCAATAATTATTTCACTTCTGAAACCAGTGAAATCTCTCGCATAGATGCTGTGATTCTTCTCGCCTTTTTTGGTGGATTTCTCTACTATGTAGCCACTCAGTTAAAAGCAGATCCAACTGTAGAAATCGTAGAAAATAAGGATTACTCAAACTTGAAGATCTGGGTTCTTATCATTCTTGGTTTAGCAGGTTTAGTCGGTGGCGGCAAATTAGTAGTCGATAATGCGGTCGCTATGGCTCAGTCATTAGGTGTTAGTGAAAAAATTATCGGTCTCACGATCGTGGCAGCCGGAACTTCCTTACCAGAATTGGCTACCTCAGTAGTCGCCGCAATGCGAAAAAATGCAGATATAGCCATAGGGAATATTGTAGGCTCCAATCTTTTCAATATCCTTTTGATCATTGGAATCAGTGGCTTGATTCGCCCACTAAACTACAACCCAGCATTTAATACTGATATTTACATGCTACTGGGTGGTACGATTTTTCTTTTCCTTGCCATGTTTATCGGGAAAAAACATCGTCTTGATCGATGGCAGTCGCTGCTTCTCTTATGTGTTTATTTAGCTTATACCGGCTATCTAGTAAGTGTGGAAATTTCTTAATCTGAAACGCTGATGAACCTACTTTTAGAATTGGCAAGTTTTGAATTACCAATTTCTAATCCGGTAATCAAATTCTTGTTGATTCTAGTAATCATCCTCCTCGCCCCCATACTTCTTAATCGGTTAAAAATCCCTCCGCTTCTGGGCTTGATTATCGCTGGAACGATCGTTGGCCCAAAAGGCCTAGGCCTCATCGAGCGAGATAGTGGAATCATCCTTTCCGGAACAGCCGGATTACTCTATATCATGTTTTTGGCCGGACTGGAAATCGATTTGCAAGACTTTAAAAAGAACAGCAAAAAGAGTCTGGTTTTTGGAATGTTTACTTTTTTGATCCCGATGTTTCTGGGAATTCTAGCTGGTTTGTATTTGTTAGAAATGACATTGCTCTCTTCCATTCTGCTAGCGAGTATGTTTGCATCTCATACATTGATTGCCTATCCGTTGATTTCTAAATTGGGTATCGCTAAAAATCGAGCAGTAAACATCACGGTTGGAGGAACTTTGATCACCGACACGCTTGCGCTGTTAGTATTGGCCATCATAATTGGATCTACCAAAGGTGAAGTAAACTCGGTTTTTTGGCTCAAGTTGATCTTATCTCTGGTAGTATTTACCACGGTGATTGTATTTATTTTCCCCAGAATTGGCCGTTGGTTTTTCAAGAAATACACCGACAATTCCTCCCAATTCATTTTCGTCCTAGTCTTAGTTTTTTCGGGAGCCGCTATGGCGGAGCTTGCAGGAGTGGAAGCTATAATTGGTGCATTCTTGGTAGGCTTGGCTATCAATTCCTTGATCCCGCACACCTCTCCATTGATGAATCGAGTGGAGTTTGTTGGCAATACGATCTTTATCCCTTTCTTTCTAATCGGCGTAGGTATGCTGGTGGATTTTAGGGTTTTCTTTGAAAGCTGGGAGACAATCTGGGTGGCATTTGTGATGACTACCATAGCCATTTCTGCAAAGTGGCTCGCTGCCTATTTCACCCAACAAACTTTCAAATTCTCGATTGATGAGCGGCGAATTATTTTTGGATTGAGTAATGCCCAAGCTGCTGCCACTCTTGCAGCGGTATTGATTGGCTACAATACCATTATAGGAACGGATGAATTTGGCGAGCCAATTCGCCTACTTTCAGAAACCATCCTAAATGGAACAATCGTTATGATTTTGGTGACTTGTACCATTGCATCTTTGGAGGCTCAGAGAGGTGCGAAAAATATCGTCTTAGCTGAGTCTTCTCTTGACCAAAGCAACGACTCTGAAATCCCCGAGCGAATCCTTATCCCAGTTCGGAATCAAGAAACATCAGACGAATTGATCAATCTCAGCATTCTGCTCCAATCCCCAAAAAAGAAAGCAAGCATGTATGCACTGAGCATCATCAATCCAGAGCTTCAAGATTCGGGGGCTGAGATGAAAGCTCAAAAAACTCTGAATAAGGCATCCGAAACTGCTGCCGCGACTGATCATTTTCTTTACGAATTACTTCGCTATGATACTAGCATCGAAAAAGGGATTTCGAGTGTGATCCGCGAAAATAAGATCACAGATTTGGTTCTAGGACTACACGAAAAGCAAGGGATGAGCGATACGTTTTTGGGCAACTTAACTGAAAATCTCCTTAGTAGAAGTAATACCACTACTTATATCTACAAACCAAACCAGCCATTTGAGACGCATCGACGTCATTTAGTTTTTATTCCTCCTGGAGCAGAGCATGAATTGGGATTCCCATTTTGGTTGGTAAAAATCTGGAACATCGCCCGAAATACCGGCGCTAGAATGATCTTTTACCTTTCAGAAAGTACAAGGATATATATCCAAGAAATTCATAAAAATCATCCGATCAGGCTTGAATTTAGGGAATTTCCGGATTGGGGGAAACTCGGGAATCTGAATATCATCTTAAAGCCAGACGACAATTTGATCATGGTCCTCAGCCGCAAAGGCGAGGAATCTTATCATCCAAACATGGAGCGGGTGCCGGATTTGATCAATACATTTTTGAAGAACCATAGCTTTATTTTAGTCTATCCCAACCAACCAAAGGCAGGTGGCATGAACGGACTAGAGATGATTCATGGTTCCCTGATTGGCCCAATTGAAAGACTGGATTTTATCGGAAGAATGATCAGCAGTCTTTTCAAGAAAAAATAACCGCAAATTAACATCAGGATGGGAAACCAAAGATCTTTATAGTTATCTTGAACTCTGAAATCGAGCATGACTAAAGAGTCACCCATTCGCATGGCTATAAAGATGCGCGATTCCTCCCGATGGCTATCGGGATGGCCATTAAGAAGAAATTATAATCATATGAAATTGAAGCCTCAACTCTTGCTGGTTATATTTTTGGTTGCCACATGGCAAAGCAAAACCTTTGGCCAGCAAGTGCTCGATTTGGACAAAACGCTGCTTGTCAAGATTTCCCCTTTATCATTTATGGAGCCTGAGACCATCGTCATCCAAGGAGGTTTGGAATACTTTTTCAATCCAAAAATCAGCATTCAAACCGAACTTGGAATCAATGGAGGGATAATTGGAATCCCCGCAGGAAGAGGGAAAAATGAGGATTTTTCACTTTGGCGGAGCAAGAGCGAAATCAAATTTCACCAGAAAAGATTTTATTGGGGATTCGAATTTTTTTATGTGGACAAAGATTTTGTCCGGACAGATGACTCCTACACCCCTTTCAAGCAAGAAATATGGTTTGATAAAGCCCGGATTAATTTTCAGGTATTTGGAACAGGCTTGAAGTTTGGTCGGCAGGATTGGGTATCAGACAATATACTTGTAGACTCCTTTGTAGGTATTGGAATCCGTTCACGTTATCGCGAAATCGAGGTAGCTGAGCTTGCCGAAAATCAAGGTTCGGATTTTGGAGAAATCAGATTTACAGGTGATCGATACCGGTTTGAGGGCTGGGATTCGGTACCGCAGTTCTCTTTGGGGATCAAGGTCGGGATTTTGACAGGTAATAGAAACTAGGTAAAAACTGGGATATGAAAATAAAAAAACAGCTCGTACTCCTTTTCCTTTTATCGCTTATTATGGGCTCGGCATTTGGCCAAAAGAATCAGGATCTTGCCAAGCATGTTCTAATCAAGGTCAGTCCATTAGCTTTGGTAGAATTGGAAACGGTAGTTTTCCAAGCTGGTGCAGAATATTTCTTCAATGACAGTTTGAGTTGGCAAGGTGAAATCGGACTTAATTCAGGGGTTTTCGGAGCAGATGCAGGAAGGGATCAAAATCAGGATTTTTCATTTATCCGGTTCCGAACAGAGGTGAAATGGTATTTACCCAAAAGCTATGTAGCCGCAGAGGCTTTCTTTTTAACCAAAGATTTTGATCGCCAAAATGATTTTTTCTTTAATGGCGAAGAAAGTATCGGCTACACACTCGGGAATATTAACTTTTTTTCAACAGGCGCGATGGCCAAAATTGGAACTCAAAGATTCATCAGTAAGCGAACTTTATTCGACAAATACATTGGATTAGGATTCCGTGTCAACCACAACCAAGTCACTCCTTTAGAAGGAATCACTACCGGAGCCGATGGGCCATCTCCCATATTGACAGATCAGTATCGATATGAGGGATGGAGTTTTAGTCCTAATTTGACTATCGGATTTAAAATCGGAATCTTGACCGGAAAAAGATAATTTTGATCTGTTCTCATGAGCATCTTTTTTATCCTTTATAATGCTTTTAAAAAAAGCCATCCTCTTCCTTCACCGCTAATCACTTTCAGGACAGTTAATTATTTTGCTTCTATTAGCTTTAAACAAATTATCTGATTGTAATTCAGCTTAATTGGCCTAATTAAACCTATTTCCTAAGGCATGAAAAAATTTGCCAAATCAGCATTTCTGAGAATTCTGCTCTTCTCAGGATTCTTCCTAAGCTTCTGTATTTTGGGCTTTTCCCAACAAAATCAAGCCCCCGGGAAAGTTAATGGGAAACTGCTGGATAAGATCAGCAAAGAACCTATTTCCTTTGGAAGTATTGCCATATTCAACTTGCAGGATTCATTGATTGGCGGAGCCATATCCGGAGAAAAAGGAGAATTTGACCTCAGACTTCCTTTTGGCACCTATTATGGACTGATCGAGTTTATGGGATTTGAGTCTTTGAAAACGAATCAGTTTACGCTTTCCTCACAGCAACCAACACAAAATCTAGGAGAGATTTTAATCGAAGCCAGTGCCTCAGATTTGGATGAAGTAGTGGTTCAAGGCGAAAAAACGCTCATGGAGCTTTCGCTGGACAAGCGGATTTTCAATGTCGGAAAAGATCTGGCGAATGCGGGGGGAACCGCTTCCGACATCTTGATGAACTTGCCCTCGGTATCAGTGGATCCGGAAGGAAATGTAAGACTTCGGGGCTCTTCCAATGTACGAATTCTGATCGATGGCAAGCCATCTGGATTGGTGAGCTTTAAAGGGGGAGCAGGCCTTCGACAGCTACAAGCCAATATGGTCGAGCGGGTAGAAGTCATCACTAATCCCTCCGCGCGCTACGAAGCTGAAGGCATGGCTGGTGTGATCAACATTATTCTGAAAAAAGACAATAATCAAGGATTCAACGGTTCATTCGAAGTAATTGCCGGGACTCCACTCAATCTGGGTTTCTCTACTAACCTCAATTATCGCAAGAATCGCATCAACTGGTTCATCAACTACAGCCTGGCTCGGAGACATCAACCTAACGTCGGTGAATTGTATCAAGAGGTGTACAATGAGGATGGCAGCACTTCCATTTTAAGTCAAAATAATTCCGGACTGGTCAAAAGCTTCAACAATAATATCCGTGGTGGATTGGATTATTATTTCAATGAGAAAAGCATCCTCACAGCCTCCTACCTCTGGCGAAGAAGTGATGCCAGACGAATTACGGATATCCGATATGAAGATTACCTGAACAACTTCGATAACTACCTAGGCTATTCCCTACGACAGCAAGACGAAACTGAAGCAGAGCCCAATTCGGAGATAATTGTGAGTTACAAAAAAAGCTTTGAGCAGAAAGGTCATGAACTCACCACCGCGTTCACCTATCTGAATTATTGGGAGCGATCGGATCAGAAATTTACTGAATCAGCTTACACTCCAACCGGCCAATTGATCCCGAATTCAGATTTACTTCAAACATCCCTTAACGACGAGTACGAAAATCAATATTTGCTTCAGTTAGACTATGTAAAGCCTTTTTCAAAGGAAGGTAAATTTGAAACAGGACTACGGACCAGTTTCCGGGAGATGGAAAATGACTTTCTGGTCTCCGAAGAAAATGAATCCGGAGAATTAATTCCGTTACCTGGCTTGGATAATATATTTCTCTACAATGAAAATATCCTTGCCGCTTACGGGATCTGGGGAAACAAAACTGGCAATTGGAGCTATCAGGCGGGATTACGGGCCGAGCATACCGATGTGGAGACGATCTTGGTTGAGACTAATGAACGTAATCCCCGGAAGTATACCAACCTTTTCCCAAGTGCGCACTTGACTTACAATATTTCAACGGAGAATGCCTTTCAACTCAGCTATAGCCGAAGAGTGAGGAGACCGGTGTACAACGATTTAAGTCCATATGTAACCTTCTCCGATCAGCGAAATTTCTTCAGCGGAAACCCAGACCTAAACCCTGAGTTTACAGATGCTTTCGAACTGGGACATATCAAGTACTTTGAAAAAGGGACGCTCTTCTCCACGGTTTACTTTAGAAATACCACCGACAAAATCGAGCGAATCCGAACTGTCAATGACGATGGATTCTCAGTGACTGCGCCTTACAATTTGACCGGTGAAAAATCATTTGGAGTAGAATTCAGCTCGGATTACAAAGTGAATGACTGGTGGAAGCTGGATTTGAACTTGAATTTCTTTCATGCGAATATTGACGGAAGTAATATTGAATCGAATTTCCAAGCAAAAACCTACAGTTGGCTTTTAAGACAAACATCCCGATTCACCCTTGGGAATGGCATGGATATCCAAGTCCGGGCAAATTATGACGCGCGTCAAAAAACTGCACAAGGCGTACGGAAAGGGATTTTCTTTATGGACCTTTCCGCTTCCAAGCAAATCTTAAGTGAACGTGGAAATCTGATTCTAACCGCCAATGACATCTTCAATTCCCGTAGAAATCGCTACATTATCGAAGGTGAAAACTTCTTTACAGAAGGGGACTCTCAATATATTCGCCGGCAGATTAATCTGACAATGAGCTATCGATTAAGGCAATAGGAAAAAGGTTGGAAGCATGGAAGTTGGAAGTCTGTTTTAAAACTAATCAAACGCCCCCTTATCAAGGGGTTTAGCGGGATTTAATAAAATTGAATGCTGATTCGGAAAAAACAGGATCGAAAAAAATAAATATTACATTTCCTTTGCGGAGCTCTGAAGATCTACTGTGTCCTTGGCAGTGAAAAAAAACGAATAACAAATGCCCAAAATTACCCTTACCACCTTCCTTTTATTATTTCTAATTTCTGGGACTTTTGCCCAAAAAATCAACGCAGACTATCGGCTGAATATTAAAAAAGCGAGTTCAGCCATAATTATAGATGGTGTTTTGGATGAGAAAGCTTGGGAAGATGCCGATGTAGCTACGGACTTTTTTATGATCACCCCGATGGATACCAGTTTTGCTCAGGTCAGAACTGATGTCCGAATGAGCTACGATCAAGAGCACCTCTATCTGATAGTGGTTAATTACCATGCCTTGCCGGGTCCATATATGGTAGAATCACTTCGTCGTGATTTTTCATTTGGGAAAAATGACAACTTCCTGCTCTTCATGGATCCATTCGATGATCAGACGAATGGTTTTTCTTTCGGAGCAAATGCAGCCGGTGCCCAATGGGATGGCATCATGTCAAATGGAGGAAGTGTAGACTTGAGTTGGGACAATAAATGGACTTCCAAAGTCACCAATTACGATGACAAATGGATCTTTGAAGCTTCGATTCCTTTCAAATCAATCCGTTATAAAAAGGGGATTTCTGAATGGGGAATCAACTTCTCCCGACTCGACCTAAAGACAACCGAAAAATCAGGTTGGGCGCCGGTTCCCCGTCAATTCCCTTCTGCATCTTTGGCTTATACAGGAATTCTAGCTTGGGATAATCCACCTCCACCTGCCGGCGCCAATGTCTCAGTCATTCCCTACGTTTTGGGAGGTGTCGCCAAAGATTTTGAAAATGATGGAGAAAATGTCTATCGGCGAGAAATAGGAATGGACGCAAAAATCGGCTTGACTTCTTCTCTAAGTTTAGATTTGACTGTAAATCCAGATTTTTCCCAAGTTGAAGTGGACAGACAGGTCACCAACCTAGATCGCTTCGAATTGTTCTTTCCGGAGCGAAGACAGTTTTTCCTTGAAAATGGAGACCTATTTGCAAATTTCGGCTATTCCACAATCAGACCATTTTTCTCTAGAAGAATAGGCTTAAACGTCCCTATTCAATATGGCGCTCGAGTGAGTGGGAGAATCAATAAGGATTGGCGAGTCGGGGCCATGACCATGCAAACTGCGGAAGTAGAAAAAGATGCTTTGCCATCTCAAAACTTTACCGTCATGTCATTACAGCGGCAGGTGGGCGCACGATCCAATATCGGGGCCATCTTTGTCAACAAGCAATCACTCAGATATAATCCAGATGCAACAGAAGAAGGCAAGCCTGTTTATACTGAATTCAACCGGAATGCTGGATTGGAATACAATCTTGCTTCCAGCAATAATCTCTGGACAGGAAAGGCGATGGTTCTTCAAAGTTTTGCGCCAGATAATTCGGGCAATGGATTTGTCCATGCAGCCAATCTGAAATATGCGAGTGGCAATCTGACTTGGAACTGGCAGCATGAATATGTCTCGGAGAGCTATACAGCAGAAGTCGGCTATGTGCCTAGAAGGGGCTATTACAAAATCAACCCAAGCGGGGGTTATCTCTTTTTCCCGAAAAGTCAGAAAATCCTAAGTCATGGCCCTGAAATTGGAAGTACTTTCTTTTGGAACAAAGATGGCGTGAAGACCGATAATGCCACTTTTTTAGCTTACAATATCCGATGGAGAAGTCAAAGCAAGTTGATGCTTTGGACAGCATATGACTTTGTGAAATTGCAGCGCCCCTTTGACCCCACCAATTTGGGCGGAGAACAGCTTCCCACAGGTTCAGAGCATGAGTGGTTTGCTTGGGGCTCTGAGTACACATCTAAACCTCAAAGTGTATTAACCTACGCATTCAGCACCCGGATGGGTGGCTATTATGAAGATGGCAAGCGATATAATGTCACTGCAGATTTGGGCTATCGCTTTCAGCCTTACGTGGCCATTGCAATGGCGGCGAACTACAACCAAATCGAGCTCCGAGAACCTTGGGGAACGACACGATTTTGGCTGGTTGGACCGAGAATCGATGTAACGATGACGAATACACTCTTCCTGACCACTTTTATCCAGTACAACGAGCAGATCAAAAACATCAACTTGAATACCCGATTCCAGTGGCGATTCGCTCCAGCATCAGATCTATTTTTAGTCTACACGGACAACTATTTGCCTGAGCCATTTAATGTAAAGAACCGCTCGCTGGTATTGAAATTTACGTATTGGTGGAATGTTTAATGCTAAGATTAAAAGGGATTAGGAGATTAGAGATTAAGAGATTAGTGATTGGGAGATTAGTGATTAGGAGATTTGTATGGCTGAGCAAGAATATTTCGAAAGCTCGATGGATTGCTGTATTTTGAGAATGGTTAAAAAACTTGCAATCCATGTTCCTGAAAAAACTCTTTTTTACTGCCCTAATTCTCTGTCTTTTTTTCAATCCTATCGCTTTTGCGCAGCAAAACAATGATCAAAGCTTACTGACTTTAGAGCGCATTTATGCCTCCAATGAATTTCGACAAGAGCGACTCAACCCGATCCAATGGATTGAAAAAGGCAATGCTTATGTCACCGTCGACTATTTGGCAGATGGAAATGAACTGATCCGATGGGAAAGTGCGACACAGGCTAAGTCTGTTTTTGTGCCCAAAGCCGCGCTTCAGGCAAATGGAAAAATCATCGAAATCGAATCTTTCTCCCTGAGCGAGGATGGCAGCAAAGTACTAATTTTCACCAATTCCAGTCGAGTTTGGCGATCGAATACCAAAGGTGATTTTTGGGTGTATGACCTGACCACAAAAAAGCTAAGCCAAGTTGGAAAGCAATTTGAACCCTCCTCCCTACTCTTCGCCAAGTTTGACCCGGACAATCAATTCGTGGCTTATGTTCAGGATTTTAATTTGTATCGGGAGAATTTTTCTACCGGAAAAATTGATCAACTCACTTCAGATGGCACCGGAAAAATCATCAATGGGACCTTCGATTGGGCCTATGAAGAAGAATTTGGAAAGCGGGATGGATTTGCCTGGAGCCCTTCGGGCGAATGGATTTCCTACTGGCAGATCGATGCTTCGGAGATTGGCACTTTTTACATGATCAACAACACTGATTCGGTGTATTCCAAACCTATCCCACTTCAGTATCCGAAAGTTGGGCAGACACCAGCAGGAGCCAAAATCGGACTGATCAATCCGGAAACGCAGCAGCAACTTTGGATTCCTATTCCCGGATCAGAAACTGAGAACTACCTCCCTGGAATGCAGTGGATCAATTCGGATCTCTTGCTGATCCAGCAGATGAATCGAAAGCAAAATCAACTGGTGGTATGGACTTATCAACCGTCCACAGCAAACTTGAAAAAAGTCTATACCGAAACTGAAAAAACCTGGGTGGATCTGGGCTATCCGGATATCTCGGCCAACGGTTGGGGAAATAATGATTTGAAGATCGTGGACGGTGGAAAAGCCTTTCTCCGAATGACCGAAAATGGAGACTGGCGACACATCATCAAGGTGAATTTGGAATCTGGAAAAATTGAACCCGTCACTTCAGACACCTATGATGTAGCCTCTTTTGCAGGATTATCAGCTAATCAGGTTTACTACATCGCCTCTCCTACCAATCCCACCCAACGCTATCTGTACGAAAGCCCGCTCACTGGAAAAGGCAAAACGCAGCGACTCACGCCTACCAATTTTGAGGGAGTAAATACCTACGATGTTTCTCCAAATGGCCGATTCGCCATTCATTCCCATCAGTCGGTCGATGAACCCTTAACCGTGCGACTGATAGAGGTAGCTAATCATAAAACCCTAAAAACTTTGGTTGAAAACTCAGCCTATAAAACCAAATTAGCCACTTTGGCACAACCTGAAATCAATTTCACCACCGTGACTACACCTGAAGGTGTTACGCTGGATGCTAGAATCATCTACCCGGTTGGATTCGACGAAAGCAAAAAATATCCTGTACTTTTCCACGTCTATGGAGAGCCTTGGAGCACAGTGGCTACCGACACACAAGTGGGCCTGTTCAATCTGATGCTGGCGCAAAAAGGCTATGTAATTATCGACATGGATAACCGTGGAACCCCAACCTTGAAGGGAAGTGCTTGGAGAAAAAGTATCTACCGAAATATTGGAGGGATCAATGCGCAAGATCAAGGACTTGCGGCTAAAGAAATCCTGAAACTTCCCTACTTGGACGAAAAGCGAGTGGCAGTCTGGGGCTGGAGTGGCGGAGGTTCCATGACCTTAAATCTACTTTTCAAATTCCCTGAAATCTATCAAACGGGAATCTCCGTAGCCTCCGTTTCCAACCAACTCATCTATGACAACATCTACCAGGAGCGATATATGGGCTTGCCACAGGAGAATATGGAAGATTTTGTGAATGGCTCCCCAATCACTTACGCTAAAAACCTGGAAGGAAATCTATTATTAATCCACGGCACAGGGGATGACAATGTCCACTACCAAAGTGCGGAGCTGCTGATCAATGAACTGGTCAAGCACAACAAGCAATTCCAGGTGATGCCCTATCCCAACCGATCCCACGGCATTTACGAAGGAGAAGGGACAAGTCTTCACCTATATACTCTGATGACGAATTATTTGATGCGAAATACGCCGGTGAATTGATAATCTTTGTCTAAACCTGACAGGGGCTGAAGACTTGTCAGGTTAAGGCCTTCAACTGTACATCTCTGCGATATATTTAATTTCTTCTAAACTCGAGCCAAAAAATTGAAATCTTCCTGTTCAAAAATGGAGGCTAAGGATTAATCTTATCGGATTAAAAATCCTACGATAAAGGTTCAGGATTGTAAATCCTGAACAGCTGGTATACTTTAATGACGAATTATTTGATGCGGAATACGCCGGTGAATTGATGGTTTATAAGGTAGAAAGGCTGTTCTGGATTCATAAACCTAGTTATTAGATAAAGTAGATATTGGTTAAACCTGATAAGTCGCGAAGACCTATCAGGTTTAACCAACCTAATACCGATCTAGTAATCAGTAAAGTCCTAAAGAAGTAAAAGATTTTTGAAGATCAGTTGGTGAGATTCCCCTTTTGAAAAGGAGGCAAGGGGGATTGGCTCAATTTCCCATCACAACTTCAGATTATACAAATGCCCCTGCTTTTCGAGTATTGATATGAATCGGAATTAATCTCTAAAGGCTATCCTAAGATTTGAAATTTTTTTGTTCAAAAACGGAGGCTAAAAATGAATCCTATAGGATTAAAAACCCCACGATAAAGGTTCAGGATTGCAAATCCTGAACATCAAAGCAAGGCTGATAAAAAGAAGCTAATCCCAAATTGCCCTTACTTTGTTACAATTTCTTTAATAATTTACCCTTACTTTGTCACAAAAAAATAGAATAAATGCCTTTACTTTGTTACAAAAAAAAGGTTGAATGAGCGTCAATAAGCATTAATTCAATCACTTATAATCTTGAAAGCTAATTCCAGCGTACAGTTTCTAATCATTCGAGGGAAAGACTAGTTAGGAATCGAAAATTCCTAAAAATAAAAAAGCATAGATACAATCTACGCTTAGTAGGGGGAGGGCCTGAACAGCGGGCTCATATCATTTCCTTACATGGTAAAGTACAGACCCGATTTCAGTAGAAACTAATTTCAGAGAATCAGCCGAAACCTCATATTGATATTTAACATCAGTACCGTTCACCGATACAACTAACCTATTATTTTCCAAAGTATACCAACTGGATTTTGGAAGTTTTGTATAGTCAAAAAGAGCAGCATTCCCGGCTTCTTCAAATACATCTCTGATCAATTGCAAATCAATCAAGTACACCCCGTTATCCAGAAATGAGGTGACATAAGGTTTTTTCACAGCCACACTTTCAATCGGATTGCCCAAACTATCGGTAGTAAGGTAATTAACCCATTTGCCCACAACTCTTGGATCAAGAGTACGATTGTTGGAATCATCATCAAACCATGTCATCACTAAATTTCGTTTGGGAGACTCAATTCTTTCGAATGTAGTACTGTAACTTTTTCCATCAACTTCAAACTCAATATTCAGGCGCGATGAATCTTCACTTAATTCTGCACAAACAGTAAGATCCTCTCCCTCAAAAAGAGGGAGAGGAAATGTTAATTTTTCATTTGAAACTTTCCCAGAAACTTGAATAGATTCTTTTTCGGAAAAAAATATCTTTATAAAAGTATTACCACCATTCTCCTCTATATACATTAGGTTTTTATCGGTGACTAAACTCCCATGATAAACCCCATATATACTTTGAGAATACGAATTGGTGATAAATAATATCCCTAGTCCGAAAATTATCAGCAGAATCTTCATAGTGTAAAATTTACATACAGGCAAACATCGCTAAAGTCGCTGCACCAGATACTACCAATCCAGCAGCATCCCGACCACTCATCCAAATGCCTAGTCCACTAAAAAACACAGTACTTAGTATGAGGAGATCGTCAATACCGCAACCTCCACTCACCATTTCCATTTTTTCAATACTTAACTCTTTCATAATTTTGTTGTTTAAAGTGGTTATTTATTTAAGAATAACCTAAGCTAAATACAGGTCACTGCAATTTCCTTGCAGTCAGTCGGTTTTTTCTGAAAAAATATAAGATCTTTTTTCTTTGCAGTAGCAAATACCTTTCTCCACGCTCAATCTCAGGTCATCTAAAAGATTATAAACCATTCGGTCTTTAAGACCGAGCTTCTTGGCCAAATCCTTTGGACTTCCTGTCTTTTCGTTCTCGATAAGCCCGATCAGAAGTTTGGTGCGCTCGTAGTATTTTAGTCCTTACTCTACAACCCAGTGTTCCTAAAATAAAAAAGCGTAGATGCAATCTTCGCTTAGTGGGAATTAGTGCCTTGAAGAAAGATCATCGGTAATTATATCCCTGCAATACCTTTCTGGTCAAGTTTCTGGTTTTTCTATCGTAATTTTTTGAAAAAATACCCAGTCCAATACCAGTCAAACTCATTGGGATCAGCAAGTCATTCTGACTGGAAGATTGTTGTTCATAACCAATGGCAGCGAAGATCACGCCGATTCCGAGTGCAGCATTTGCGATATGGGTCACTGTACTTACTTTTTGCCTTTTCAGGACTTGCTCATATAATTGATAGGCTTGCTCATTTGCTTGCAAGCGCGATAAAACTTGATCCTTTTGAAGCAGCATAGGACCTTCATAGATGTCGATTTTGGGAGCCAAAAACCCATCTTTCACATCCATCCTTAGATAGGAATTGATGCCGCCTGAATAGTGATAGGCATTAAAGTCATCAAAGGATCGAGGGATCTTCTTCTGGGCATTTTGAACTATTTGGTCGCCTGTTACCAGCAAAACTCCGCCACCTAAAGTAACTAAAAACCAAGGACGAATCGTGGCTGGTGTGATTTCATTGGTAATGAGATAGGCGATTGAGCCTAGGTTTACCGCCAATCCAGTAAGATTGATTGCCGTGCCCCAGCCTTTTTTCCGCTGATAGCCTAAAAATTCAAAATCCTCATTTTCGATCGAGTTCAGTAAATCCCCCACTTCCTTCGCACTCGATTTTTCTCCATCCAAGTAATAGGTTGTTTGATTCAAAAAGCCTTCCTTAAAAGTGATAATAGGTTGTTGCGAATATGTTCCCGGGAAATAGGAAGGGGAATTTTGATTAGTTTGCGCTTGAAGAGAGATACTGGCAGATAACAAACAGAAAAGTAAAAATAATTTTGTATAGGTTGTAATCATTGGTAAATGGCATAGTAGGTAAAATTGATTTCCTAAAACCTTATCCTCATTTTCGTTTTAGCAAATACTTAGTATTTCCATTCGGATAACCAAGTACAAGTGTGTCACCAGAAAAACCATATCGGACTTGTTGATTCCCCTGGCCAGAAGAAATTTCTATAATACCAACATCTATAGTCTGCCAAAAAAAGGAGGGTATTGATGCATAATCTAAGGGTTCATTTATACCATTGCGCTTCATATCATCCTTCAAATAATTGGGATCAATCATGAATTGCCCACTTTTTGTAAAGGTCTCTACATATCCTTTCCCTGAAAATTCATTTTTAACCACTTTTCCTTCTAGATCTTTAGAAAAGAGTAGCTCCCATTTCCCAACAATTCTTAAATCCAATTCTTTTTTCTGAGGAAAGCAATTATTATTTAAAGAAAGAAAAATTGATAAAATGAGTACGAGAAAAGTAATTTTATCTTTCATTTAGTTTCTTTTTTATTTACCAAAAGGCGGTCAAATATAATATGACCGCCAAAAATCACATACATGCAAAGAGTCTTGCAGTATAGAAGCCTACTCCAGCTACGTGATATGGAAAATAATCACTAGAAGAGTCCAATTGACCTATATGATACAATTGGGCAGTAGCATAAAATGCCATCTCCGTGAAGGAACATCCCCCACTCACCATCTCCATTTTTTCAATCGATAATTCTCTCATAATTCAGTTGTTTAAATTGGCTAATTGTTTAAGAATATCCTAAGCTAAATACAGGTCACTGCAATTTCCTTGCAGTCAATCAGCTTTTTTCTGAAAAATATAAGATCTTTTTTCTTTACAGTAGTATAAGCCTTTTCCCATAGTCAAACTCAATTCCTCCAAAAGGTTGTAGATCATTCGTTCTTTGAGACCAAGCTTGTTGGCCAAATCCTTTGGACTTCCGGTCTTTTCGTTCTCGATAAGCCCGATCAGAAGTTTGGTGGGCTCGTAGTAATTTAGTTTTAAATCAGCTGTTTGCGCTGTTCAAGTATCGAAAGTAATAGGCAGAAATACTGAAACTTAATCATAGAGTTTACAATTAGAATAGTATAGTGATGTTAAACCTATAGACTCTTCGATTTAGGATTTATAACCTCTGAGTTTGATGGTAATAGTAAATCAAAATTTGTTTTAGTCTTTCTTATCCCTGATGTAATATTTCTTAATCCCTCTATCAGTGGTCAAAATCAGGGAATCTCCCTGGAAGGAATATTGCTCCTCATATGAGCTTAAGCCAGGCGATGAAGTGACCAAGATGTTATCAGCCATCACACGCCAATTGAAGTCAGGAATATCAGAATAAGAAAATGTAGAAGGCAAACCATCCTTAGCTAAAGCATCTCTAAACATCCTAGAGTCAATTATAACTCTTCCATCTTTGGTAAAAACCTTGTAGTAATTTTTTTTGAAAGACGTAGGATCCGCAATTTCTCCTGAGGGGAAATAGGAACCCAGAATAATCCACTTGCCGATAATTTTTGGATCTAAGAAAGGTTTTTCTTTTTCGTCCTTATTAATTTCCGGAATGGTTTGAATACCAATTCGATTTAATAAAGTAGTGTAATTTCTTCCTTCGAGCAAGAAACTTAATTCAAGATCCTTATTCTTCAGAATTGCTTTAACCTCTAATTCCGAATCATCATTTAACACCATATTAAATAGAAGTGCCTCTCCTACCTGTTCACAATCCAACACAAAACTTGTATTTGAAGAAGTAATAATCGTTGCAGTGTAACGACCATTTATTAGTTCAATAGAAACAATATTATCTGGATCTAGGAAAGTCCCGAAGTATTTACCCTCTATTTCTTGAGAAAAAAGGTTTATACAAATTAGAAAAAGAAGCAAACTCAAAATATATTTCATATTAATAAAAAAATAGCAGCAATCGAAAATCATACAATTGCTGCAATAAAATTAAATACAACCCATTAAACGCGCACCGTAGAAAATTGACAAGTCATAATTACCGATACTTGCATAATAATTTGACTGGAATGCATAAAACAACATTTCTTCCATGCTACATCCTCCTGAGGTTCCTTCCAACCTTTCAATAGTTAATTCCTTCATAATTCAGTCGTTTAAATTGGTTATTTGATTAAGAATACCCTAAGCTAAATATAGGTCACTGCAATTTCCTTGCAGTCAATCAGCTTTTTTCTGAAAAATGTAAGATCTTTTTTCTTTGCAGTAGTATAACCCTTTTCCTATAGTCAAACTCAATTCCTCCAAAAGGTTGTAGATCATTCGTTCTTTGAGACCAAGCTTGTTGGCCAAATCCTTTGGACTCCCCGTTTTCTCCTTTTCGATCAACTCAATCAGAAGCTTGGTACGCTCGTAGTATTTTAGTCCTGACATGGGTTAGTTGCTTAGTTGAAAAATTTGTTTAAATGCTCTGGAATAGGCATTTTCTTGATTGAGGAGTTCCGAATGGGAACCTGAAAAAGCGATTTCCCCCTCTTGCAGGAGTAGTATTCGATCCGCTCTTGCTGCCAAACTGGGCTGGTGGGTGATCATCAGGAGACCGGCATTTCGTTGCCTAAGATACTGCCTGATCAGTCGGAGCAGCTGATCTTCCAACTCCCAATCCATCGCAGCGGTCGCTTCATCCAATATCAGCAGCTTTGGCTCTCTAACCAGGGCTCGGACGATACCGACCAACTGACGCTGACCACCGGAAAGATTTCGACCATCTTCCCCGCAAAGCGTCAAAGCTCCTTGAGGCAATGCCTTGAAAAGATTCCAAAGCCCCAGCTCTTCCCCGACTTTAGCAAGGCGCTCCAGCTCCTTGAGATCTGTACTCAGCGCAATATTATCAAATACCGTCGCATTGAAAATCTTCTCCTTTTGATTGACCACTCCCAAAGCGGCACGCCAGTCAGGTAGCGGAATGGATTTGGAGTCTTGCCCCTTGATGCGAATGCTTCCCGACTCTGGCGAATAAAAACGCTGAATGAGATCTACCAGTGTACTTTTACCTGTTCCCACCGGAGCAAAGACTGCCACAAACGCTCCGGCTTCTACTTGAAAACTCACCCCTTTCAGAATCTGCGTCCGTCCAGGATAGCGAAAAGTCACCTGATCCAGTGTCAGCAGCGGAGAATCCCCTATGATAGGCTGACCTTTTTCTGTGGGTTCATCCGACTCCATATCCAAGCCAGCAATCTCAAAGAGTCGATCAAAGGCGACTTTGGCTTCCTGAAACTGAATATTGGCGACCACTAGTCCTGCCACTGCCGGCACGATGGTACTGCCCACAGAGATCAATGCCATCAATTCTCCAAGAAGCAACTCACCCTGAAAAATCAGATAGACTCCAGCCCCGAAAAGCAAACTCATGAAAATGGCGACAATCAGTTGGGTCCAAAAGGAAAAATTATTCCCGATAATAGCAAGTTCGTAGCCCTTGGATTGGTACATGGAATAGACATTTTTGATTCGGTTTTGGTATTCTGTTTCCTTCGAGTAGGATCGAATCACATGCATGCCCGTGAGGCTATCCACATACTGGGTTTCATTCAGGGAGTGAGCCGCCATCACTTCCTTTTGCTTTGCTAAGATCGGAGCATGATATTTCCAACCGGCAATCAAAAAGAAGAAAACGCCCAGCAAGCAAATCAAGCCGATAAGGCTGGATTGATAAAAGACAAATAGCAAGGACACGATTACGACCAATACATTGATAATGACTGTACCCGTAATCAAAGAAACGGTATTTCGGATTCGAAGGGAGTCATTCATTCGGGCAATCAAATCACCGGTGCTATAGCCTCGGAAGTAATTCATTGGCAGCTTCAGGATTCGCTCGATAAAGGAAGAGACGATCCGAACGTTCAGATCTCTGCCCTGCCTGGCCATAAAAACACCTTGGATATAGCCTAATATTGCCCGAAAACTAAGGAGAAAACACAAGGCCACGACGCCTAGAATTGCTTTATCATAGGTTTGATTGGGAAGGAAATCATCGATCAGCCGCTGAGAAAAAATAGCAGTGGAAAGTCCGGTGACAGCCATAAGACTACCGATGACTGTGGCTACAATCAGAATGGGAATATCCTCAGCGATCAGCGACACAAACCAAGCTCGCTTGGATCGGGAAACAAGCGCTTTTCGTTGCAAGGCTTCCGTGGGCTCAAGGCGAAGAAGTATTCCTGATTTCCATTGTACCATCAGCTCTGATTCCGATAGACCTAAAATCCCCACGCCAGGATCGCTCACCCAATGTTTGCCCTCAGCAAATCCAAAATACACTAAGTAATGCTCCCGATTTTGATCCTGTACCACATGCAAAATCGCCGGGCCAGCTAGTTCCGCCAAATGAATCAACTCCGCTTCAAATCCTTTAGCCTCATAGCCGATCTTTTGCGCAGCCTGAATCAAGCCAAGCATCGTGGTGCCACTTTGGCTGGTGCCGCTGATATCCCGGAGTTTTTCCTGCGAAAATTCTGCCCCGTAAAATCTGGAAATCGTACAGAGACAGGCTAAACCACAGGCATACTCCCCCAGTTGAGCTACATGATACTTTTTAAGCTTTTTTGGAGAATAGGTCATAGCTCAGGTTCCTTATGATTTTGTAGCTGCTCAAGTAGCAGATCTACTTTCACAGGACCAGTAAAATTTGCAACTAGGCTTCCCAAACCATCATAGATAAATAAAGCCGGTACGCCTTTTATCCCATAATACGCCGCCACTTCCATCTCCGAGTCGATCAGAAAGTGGACTGATTCACGATCGGAAATTCCAAGTTCTTGGATGAAATCCTTAACCTCCTCTACCGGCTGTACGGTCACGAATACCAAGGCATGGGAATCAAATTCGACGATTCTTTTGGCAATTGAATTCAGCTCCATCTGGCATATTTCACAGGTTGAGTTGAAATACACCAAAAGCGATGAGGTATTTCCTACGAGTGCTTTCAAATTCACCGATTGCCCGTCTAAGTCAAGTAAGTCCAAATCAGGCAATCGGATGATTTGAGCTTGGATAAGTTCTTTATTGGCTTCTTTTTGTTGGAAAGAAAAACCCAGGTAAATCAGGGCGGAAAGTAGTGCCAGGGATAGGAATATTAGAAGTAGTTTGCGCATGGTTGAAAAAGTTTTAGGTGAAATTGAGGGTGAGAAAAAGAATCAGAACCAACCAAAACACCAAGGCGAATGAATAAGAGCCGAGAGCCACTTTGGTACTTTCTCCCAGATCGAACTTAACCTCCTGATGAAAAAAGAACACCAAAAGAAAACAGTAACCGAGTTCAAATAAATTGACCAATTGTAGCGGATAGATAAAGAGTGGATTCAAGTCGCTTAGCTGAAATAAACTCAAAACAGACAAGGGATAAAAGACAGAAAACTCTTCATAGGAAAAGTCTCCTGCTGATACTAAAATCACTTTTACCAAGCCTGCAATGACAAGAATACTCTCAGCCAATACCGCTACTTTGAATAGTCGGATCAATTTGATCCCCTGATGAAGGTTTGCAAAAAACAATCCTGCATACAACACCAAAGCGATAATCCAACATTTGATAACAAGGATCAGAAAAGTGAAGAGCACACTAAACTTATTCCAGTAGCGCATGTCTTCCAGGGCATCCAACAAGACATTTTCGGGAATTTCAAGTTGCGATTGCTTAGCTATCGCATTTACAAACATACCCTCTACATCGAGGAGAAAGTAAGAGACTAAAAACAGGGCAAGCGAATAAAAGCCAAGGAGTAAAAAAGATTTCATTCAGGACTGATTAAAATTCCAAAAAAAAAGACTGAGCGAATAACTAACTCAATCTTCAAAAAGCCAAATCTTCAAAAAGCCGTGAAAACTAATCAAAATAAGTAAAACCTAATTCGGCAGTAGTTTATTTTGAATGCCCCCCCCTTTTTTAGTTAGTAATCAAAATAATCTTCGGAAATAATACTTAAATTTTTAAGAATATTTTTTTGAAGATGGGTAAAAAAATAATTATCAGCCTTGAATGAAGGCTACAGCGCTAAAATTTGACCTTCATAAATATCATACGTATATTTAAATATACTATACGTACAATGAATAAAAAACTCACGCTATCGCTAAATGAAGAAGTTATAGAAAAAGCTAAAATCTATGCTGAAAACACCGGAAATAGCCTTTCTGGATTGGTAGAAGACTATTTTGAGAAACTAATCAGTCCGGCTCCAATCCCTGATTCCTCAGATCGACTTCTAGCCATTTCTGGAAAAATCAAACTCCCCAAGGATTTTGATGCGGATCAAGCCCGTAGAAAAGCAGTTGAAGTAAAGCATCTAAAATGAAGGTTTTTCTTGACACAAGTATTTTAGTCGATTTATTGACCGATCGCACTCCACTCACGTCGGAGGCTTTGGAAATCTTTTCTTTGGGTGAGAAAGGCAAAGTCATACTTTACACTTCCACACATTCGATAGCCACCACTCATTATATTCTAAAGAAGTATGTTGATGGAAAACAGTTAAGATATTTACTTTCTGAGCTTGCAGACCGAATGACCGTCCTCGATATAACCCATACCATTTTAAAATCTTCGTTGAAATCTGCACATAAAGATTTTGAAGATGCGATTCAAATACTAACTGCGGAGTCCGCTGGCGAAATTGACTATATACTTACCAGAAATCTAAAAGATTTTAAGACCTCAGTAATCCCAGCAGTATCCATTCGAGAATTTTTAGCTGTCTTGAAGTCAAACTAAAAATAAACACCCTAACCCCTCCCGAACTATCGGGATAAGGGGATTAGATTCGTTTACTAATAAGGATACAAGCTCTTCGAGTACTGATAGTGATCGGCTTAATCTCAAAGGGCTATACGAAGATTTGAAATCTTCTTGTTCAAAAAATAAGATCCAGTTTTCAGGGATTATAAATCCCAAAATCAAGGTTCAGGATTGCAAATCCTGAACAGCGGACTTACCCGAAATCTTAAAGATTTCAAGACCTCGACCATCCCAGCAGTTTCCATTCGAGAATTTTTAGCTGTCTTGAAATCAGTCTAAAAGCGCAATAACCTCTCACAACCCAATTAAAAGAAAAGCCCTCAATCGTTTCAATTGAGGGCTTTTACATCATAAAACCTTCGAGGAGATCCTTCCTCCTTCGTCGTCAGGATAACACCTCAAAGGTTAGTCTTTCTTCTTCGGTGCCAAGAAAGGAATCTTCTGATCAATCATTGCTTGCTGCAAGGCTTCGGCAGATTTCATTACTGATTCAGTTTCGTTCATCAGTGTTTCATATTTCCTCAGCATATCCGCTGCATAGGCTTTTTGGCCATCAGTGACCGGAGGTTCCTGATTGGCAATGGTGCCATAAATATGAGCGAGCTCAGCATCCAGCTGATTCGGGAAGTTGATCACATCCTGGAAAGTCTTCTGCTTAGGCTGAATCAATTTCTCTTCCAAGGCATCGATAGATTTGATCAATTCTTCTGCTTGTGTATTCCAGTCTGGGTAATCTTCTTTGGAAACCCGAGATTGAAGATCTTTCACTTGAGTACGAAGCGAGCGAAGGTCATCAGCAGTTTTTCGGGTGGCGATCAAGGCCGTTGCGATAGGTTTGATTGCTGCCTGCTGCGCATCATATGCTGCTTGGCTTGCAGACCATCTCGGATCAGGTTTTACGGTTAGATCTTTGGTAATCTTTTGATCTCCATAAGCGAAAACTGCTTTGTATTTCCCTGGAGCTACCTTAGCTGGTCCAACCCCAATACCCGAGAAAACTCCTTCTACGGGTTCGAATTCCTCTATCGCCAAATCCCAATGCAGGCGATTCATTCCGGCTTCCTTCTTGATTTTGCCTTTTTTCGCTTCAGAATCGGTGGTAAACGAGCGCAACACGGCTCCGCTAGCATCTAAAATCTCGACGGTCAAATCAGTAGAATCTGAATCTTCTTTCAAATAGTACATCAAAGAAAATCCTTCGTAAGGGTTTTGTCCCATCTCCATACTTTCGGATCGTACCGCCAAATCTCGAATAGCATCCTCCGGCTCGTACACATAGAATTCCGCCTTATTTGCCTCAGCCAATTCATAAAGTGGATTCAAATCATCCATCACCCAGAACGCTCGGCCTTGTGTAGCGACAATCATGTCATTGTCCTGAATCATCAAATCCGTGATCGGAACGATGGGCAGGTTATTTTGGAATTTCTCCCAAAGCTGACCGCCATTGAATGAAACATACAAGCCAGTTTCTGTACCAGCATAAAGTAGATCTTTTTGATTTGGATCTTCGCGAACTACCCGGACATGAGCTTCAGCGGCAATGCCATTCGCCAATCGAGTCCAGCTTTTTCCATAATCAGAAGACTTGAAAATATGTGGGGTAAAGTCATTGTATTTGTAGCTATTGAAAGCCACATAGACAGTTGCAGGATCATGTGGGGAAACCTCAATCTGATTGACCATTCCTTCCGGAGTATTTGGAATCGTGATATTTGACCAACTCTTCCCGCCATCCTGAGTGACATGGAGTAAGCCATCGTCTGCTCCTGCATAAAGTACATTAGGCGAGAAAGGCGATTCCGCCAAATAGTAAATCGTATGAAAAACTTCTCCTCCGGCACCTTCATTGGTAATCGGGCCGCCTCCCGAAATCAGATGAGACGTATCATTTTTCGTCAGGTCCGGTGAAATCTCCTCCCAGCTAATGCCTCGATTTGTCGTTTTTAAAATCACATTTCCAGCATGGTAAATCACGCTGCGATCATGGATGGAAGAGATGATCGGTGCATTCCAATTGAATCGATATTTCACATCCCGAGGATTGGAAGCCAGTCCTTGATATGGATAAGCCATCACGTCCTTTTCCAGTTTGGTCTTCGCATTCCACTCCGTGATGATTCCTTGGTAGCAACCTGAATAGATATAAATTGGATTCTCAGGGTCAAATGCAGAGTATGCTGACTCGCAACCTCCAACTGGATAAAATTCCTCTGGACCGATACCCGACCCATTGGCTCTTGAAGCAATCGAAACAGAAGAATTATCTTGCTGACCACCGTAAATTCTGTAAGGAAACTGACGATCAGCATTCACCCGATAGAATTGCGAGGTTGGCTGATTATCCTGTCTGGACCAATCTTTACCCGCATTGATCGTCACATTTGCTCCGCCATCATTGGCATTAACCATGTATTGTGGATGCTCCGGATTGATCCAAAGTTGGTGATTGTCTCCATGTCGCGTACGCATGTTAGTAAAAGTCTTACCGCCATCTTTGGATTCAACCAGCGGAGCATTCATGATATAGACCGTCTCTGCCTCAGTTGGGTGAGCCAAAATATGCATGTAATACCAAGATCGAGCGCGAAGCAAGCGATCCGGATTGACGAGTTTCCAGTTTTTACCAGCATCGTTGGAGCGATACAATCCACCATCCTCAGCTTCGATGATCGCCCAAACGATGTTCCCATTTGCTCGTGAAACAGAGATTCCAATTTTACCCATCGTCTCTTTAGGAAGGCCTTCGGAAAGCTTTTCCCAAGTTTTGCCGGTATCCACAGACTTGTAGATTCCCGAACCTGGGCCTCCACTTTTCACCTGCCAAGGATAGCGTCGATGATCCCAATACGCCGCATAGATGATCCGGGGATTGGACATATCCATACTGAGATCAGATACTCCAGAATTTTCATCTACATAATGAACTTTCGCCCAAGTTGCTCCGCCGTCTTCTGATCGGTAGATTCCTCGTTCATCAGTCGCACCGTAGGGACTTCCTTGCCCGCCAACTAGCAGTACATCCGGGTTGGTTGGATGGACAAAGATTTTGGAGATTTGTCTGATTTTTCCCAGTCCGATATTTGACCAGGTTTTTCCGGCATCGGTAGATTTATATACGCCATCACCGTGGGAGGTCATTACCCCTCGGACCGGAGCTTCGCCCATACCTACATAAATGACATTGGGATCCGATTCAGAAACGGTGATTGCCCCAACAGAAGCAGTATTGAAGAAGCCATCAGAGATATTTGCCCAGCTTTCGCCTGCATCTGTGGTCTTCCAAACTCCACCCGTAGCTCCCATGTAATAGGTTAAAGGTTCTTGGACTACTCCGGCAATCGCAGTAGCCCTGCCTCCACGGAAAGGTCCGACTAGTCGGAATTCCATTGCGTTATAAAGCGCAGTATCGAAGGTTGATTTGAGTTCTTGGGCGCTTGATTTTTTGGCTTTCTGAGAAAAAGAAAGAGTTGAAAAGCCAAAAGCCAGCAGCATCGCCAAACTGGCTTTAAGTAAAATTTTCATCTGGATAAAAGGTTGATTGGTGCAGGAATTTAAGGAAAGCCATTTGAAAAAGCTAAAATCAAGTTCCTTCCGAAAGTAGCCCCAATTTCAAGGTACCAACCACTTCCCATTCCAATCAGCACCACTTTTTGAAAAACTGACTCGGACATGAGTCAGACCATTCAATTGCAAGGCTTCGACGGTTTCAGGAATGAATTGTAGGACTGCAAAAAAGCGGTCATCCAGTTCTGCTGGCCAATCATAGGCGAGGTCGGGATCTGCAATTTCTGTTCCGGGTGAGAGGGTTGAATTGTAAGCTTTTTGGGCATCTCCTTGTACCCGTTTCCACATTTCCTGACTGAGTTCATCTTGATGATGAATATGAAGCCTTCCTTTTACCCGGATTTGAGTTCGCTTCCCAGGATGATAGACTAAACATTCAGCATTCGAGTTCTCCTGAATTTGGGTGACTTTGGCAGTTCGGGAATCGGTGAAAAAATAGAAATTCAACTCCTCATCCATTTTGCGCAGCACCACCATTCGTTGTTCTGGGGCATCTTCTCCATTCGTGGCCAAAGTCACATAGCGAAAGGGATGCTTGGCATCCAAAGCTCCCCGATGAAGCTCATGCGAAAGTGTAGCCCAGATTTCAGGAAGCGAGTTTTGTGAAGTAAATAACATTATTGTTCTAACGATTGAGCTTCAAAAATAACGATCTCTCCTTCTTCGATTTCCACTTGAATCAAAATAGGATTACAGCACACTTCACAATCCTCCACATATTCTTGTCTACGGACAGAAGGATCAACTAACATTGAAATTTCTTCAAAGCAATGGGGGCATTGGAAAAAGTGTTCGAGCATATCTGTTTTTCTTTTAGAAACTATGAAAAAGGCTTTGAGTTCAATTAATCTCAACTGACGGAATTTACACGAATTTCGTCAAATAGGTGACGGTATTAACGTTAATTGAGTCAGTTAATTGACGGTATTTACATTAATCCCGTCAGTTACATAGGATTTTTAGCTAAAACAAATTTCATTTGTATTGTAAATCACAGGAAATCAACATGAATGCAATTCCACGAGCTTTACTAACTCAATTTCAGAGGAAACTCCGACCAAATAAAGTATTGATGCTACTCGGCCCGAGAAGATCTGGTAAAACTGCCTTTGTTAAAGATTACCTCAAAACAGTTGATCTTACAAAAACATTGATGCTAAATGGGGAAGATCTGGTCGATGCAGCGCTTTTGCAAGAACGTTCGGTTGCAAATTATAATCGATTGCTCGCAGGAAAAGATCTTCTAGTCGTTGATGAGGCGCAGTATATTCCGGAAATGGGATTGATCCTGAAACTTATTGTGGATAGCATCGAAGGGATTCAGGTGATAGCTACAGGTTCGTCTGCCTTTGATCTCCATCAGCAAGTTGGCGAACCTTTGGTAGGACGACAAAACACACTTTTCATGTATCCCTTAGCACAAATGGAATTTTCAAAAATCGAAGATTTCAAAACTACCCTTGAAAAACGTGAAGAAAGACTGATTTTTGGTGGCTACCCAGAATTGATCCAATATCCCGATTGGAAGGACAAAGAAGACTACCTCTACCAAATCATGAATGATTACCTGCTCAAGGATATTCTGATGGTCGATGGGATAAAAAACAGTGATAAACTTTACGCCCTACTTCGATTGATTGCCTTCCAAGTAGGAAAGGAAGTGTCATTGGAAGAACTCGGAAAGCAGTTGGGAATGTCCAAAAATACGGTGGAGCGCTATTTGGATTTACTTTCGAAAGTATTTGTGATTTTCCGCATTGGAGGATTTAGCCGAAATCTCCGGAAGGAAATAGTCAAAAGTAGCCGCTGGTATTTCTATGACAATGGCGTGCGAAATGCTATCATTCAAAACTTCAATCGGCTCGATTTGCGTGCGGATGTAGGCGAACTCTGGGAAAATTACCTTGCTATCGAACGAAGAAAATATCAGAGCTACAACGAGATCCGGTATAATAATTATTTCTGGAGAACCTACGATCAGCAAGAGATCGATTGGGTGGAAGAAGAAGGTGACGAACTTCGAGCATTTGAGTTCAAATACCAGCTATCCAAACCTCCAAAGGCTCCGGCTGCCTGGGCAAAAGCCTACCCAAATGCGAGCTATGAAGTGATTCATTCGGGAAATTATTTGGATTGGATTGGGGGATAATAAACGTTGGAATCGAAGTAATTCTAAGGATTATATTTTGATCAAAGAGAGAGACTCAATATATTTAAGCTTATAGAGGTGTCCTTTTAATTGCATATATTTATAGCTTTTCAAACGCTCAAAATGGATATATTTAAAGGTCAAGGAGTCATAGAGTTCAGTAAAAGCTTCCAAACTGAACTTGACT
>NZ_JAQWXX010000056.1 GCF_029254265.1 Algoriphagus sp.
AGTCAAGTTCAGTTTGGAAGCTTTTACTGAACTCTATGACTCCTTGACCTTTAAATATATCCATTTTGAGCGTTTGAAAAGCTATAAATATATGCAATTAAAAGGACACCTCTATAAGCCTTTAAGAAACATATGGACAAATCTTTTTCAATAAAAATCTATATACTTACCGACACTATAAATTCTAAATCTCTGTAAATTAGGTATTTACATTTTTTAAACTATAATAACCACCAATTTTATCAGTAACTTTCTTTACAAAATTCTAAGTATTCAATTTATCAAATAGTAAAATTCAGCGAGGAAATATCTTCTAATGCGCACTGAATTCAAAGCTTACTAATTCAAAAAACCTTCAAATCCTCTTACTTAATCTACAGAATGAAAAACAAAATAGTATAGAAATAACAAAACGAAATTTCCAATCTGGGTAGGACACATCCCTAAAAAAAAACCCTCTTTGATTTATACCAAAGAGGGTCTTCAAACTCTATTGCCTTTGAATTAATATGCGTTTTCGCTCTTAAAAATCAAACTATAGAATGTCAAAAAGATTATTTTAATATCGAATAAGAAACTCCAATTTTTAATATAAAACAAATCATATCTTAAACGAGCATTCATATCGAATGAATCATTAATCTCACCTCGAAAACCTTTTGCTTGAGCAAGACCGGTTATTCCTGGCTTAACCATGTGTCGATACATGAAATTCTCAATTTTCTCTGCAAATTCTCTGTTCATAGGAAGAGCGTGAGGTCTTGGACCTACTATTGCCATTTCTCCTATTAATACGTTTATAAGTTGAGGCAACTCATCAATACTACTCTTTCTTAGGAAAGCACCCACTTTTGTAACCCTATCATCATTTTTAGTAGCCTGTTTGAATTTAGTTTCTGGTTCAAATTTCATGCTTCTAAACTTGAGGCAATAAAAAGGAACATTATTCTGACCATGCCTAAGCTGCTTGTAAAAAACCGGTCCTTTCGATTCCATTTTAATGAGTAACGCAATTATTGGAAACAACCAACTTGCTATTAAGATAAGGAATACACTTACGGAAACAATTTCGAAGATTCTCTTAGCAATAACTTGGGAGTTATCTCGAAGATTTACCGAATATCTATGAAGAATAAAATCGGCACTAATCGAAAAGTTTTCAACGCTGTTAAGATTTGATGTTGTAGTAGCCATGATTATAACTATTTTTTAAATTTTGAAAAACCGTCCCAAACCAAGTCAGAATAAATCCCCCTTTTTTTGTTGATGTAAATTTAGATAATAAATCAGTGAAATTCCAATTGAATTACATTTTTTTTTATTTGAAATACATTTTTTATAAGTAAAAGGGATTTGTTTTATCCTGACTTGGATTAAAAAAAGCTTCCAAATCATCTCAATACTGTCTCGTAAAACCCTGAATTCCTGAATTTTGAGCCCCATTGACCTTGAGCCATTTTTTTCTAAGAGCCAACTCTTGCCGGTCAAAATCTTTAAAAAAATAAATCTGAATGAAATGAAACTCACTTCCAGAAAAGTAATTCTCCTATTATTAATAGTGTTTTAGCAGAAAACTCTGATTATTAGACAAACAGGCTAGAAAAGAACAACCCAAAAGACTTTTTAAGATCTCATTCCTTAAAACTGCTGTCAGTTTTATGCCCAATTAAAAAGTGCGGAAAGATCCATGATTTAAACTTTAGAATTCACCGTAATAGACCATATTAAAATACCAAAAATCATTTCCTTCAAATATTTTCTTGGTGACAACCTAAACTAGACACCTAATTTAGAGGTTTCTGAAAAAGTTCAGGCCTGACATACTCGATCAAGCCATTGAATACCATGAAATCGCAAAACCTAATAAGTTAAACTTGAAAGATTAAAATATTGCTAGCCCATCACAAAGCATCATAGCACAATCTGATTTCTGAAAATCTAACGAGAGTTAGTCTAACAAATGCTCCTTTAAACCAAAAATTAGTTCTCCCCAAAATAATCCTTCCTATACCCTTGTCTTAAAAGGCCATCAATAAAAGCAAAATTGGTCATACGTTTCATTATTAAATATCAGACTACGAATTGAGGAAAAAATTGGGACATTGACCCAAAAAATTTCATTAACTTTAGATAAAATTTTAAACTTTATTAGTTAATTAATGGGGAAACTTTCTATTGAAAAACAATAAAAATATCTGAGAATAGTCAAGATTAGAAGAAAATAACAACTAGGTTTTTATAAGTATTTTTCAAAAAAGCCATTTGAATTTAACCAAAAGGTTTAAAACAGTAGGTTTACCGCTCAAATTTGCGCCGAGCTCAATCTATCATTGACAAATTCTCCTAACAAATAATAAGGATATGAATGTCTTCTCACATTTTAGGATTTCATAGTTTGAAGAATTATCAAATTCACCAAATACCCATCCTGATTATCGGACCGAGGCTTTAACACCAAATTTTAGCTCAATTTTATTTTACATACATTTATTTGCTTTTTAGATATTAATTAAAGTACTTTACAGCAATAATGTGCGATCACCTTAGTATCAAAAGAATAGATTTTAACAAAAACAATAAAACACACTTGACAACATGGTAAAAGTTGCTTTAATCGGAGCAGGAAAGATGGGGTTGTCTCATCTTTCAATTTTAGGAGCACATCCAAAAGTAGAAATTGTAGGAGTTTGCGACACCTCAAAAATGGTTGTAGAAGTTCTTGAAAGATATAGTGGTTACAAATGTTATTCTGATTATCTTAAAATGATAGAAGAGTCCCGCCCTGATGCAGTATTTGTTTCAGTGCCCACTAAATACCATTATCCAATGGTCAAGGAGCTTTTGAATAAAGGAGTACATGTTTTCACTGAAAAACCATTTTGCTTAAATCCTGAGGAAAGTAATGAATTGACACAACTGGCTAAGAAAGCTAGCGTTGTAAATCAGGTAGGATACCACAATAAATTTGTAGGGACTTTTAAAGAGGTCAAAAATCTTGTAAAAAACGGGGCTATTGGTGAGATAACACATTTTCAAGGTGAAGCTTATGGCCCCGTGGTTATAAAGAAAAAAAGTGAAACATGGAGATCCGATCCTAGTGAAGGAGGTGGATGCTTAATGGACTATGCTTCTCATGTAATCGACCTGATCAATGATATCATCTCTCCTATTGATTCTTGCAAAGGTTCAATCCTTAAATCAATTTATTCAAAAAATGTGGATGATTCCGTTTATGCCTTAGTAGGTACTAATTCGGGAGCTTCCGGGGTTATTTCTGTAAATTGGAGTGACGAAACTTACAGGAAAATGTCAACTTCTATCACAATTATAGGAACTAAAGGGAAAATTATATCTGATGCAAATGAATTGAAAGTGTATTTTAAAGGAGACGGATTTCCAAAAGGATACTCAAAAGGATGGAATGTTAAGTATGTGACTGATCTTACTGAGGAGGTAAACTTCTACCTTAGAGGAGAAGAGTACTCGGCTCAGATAGATTACTTCATAAAGTCTGTGATCGGAGAAAATGATAGAACGATTAACACCTTTGACAGTGCATGGAAAACAGACAAATCAATTTCATTAATTAAAAACTAATCAAGCCTATAAAAGTATGGAAAGAATAATTTTTGGAGACAACCAGTTTTTTGCAGTGAATCATATTTCGGACGAAAAATCTCGTGCTCAGTCAATTAAATTCAAAGATGATTCTGCAATCATCAAAACATTGGATATTGCAATAGCCTCAGGCATAAATACATTCATGTGTACGACCCATGATAGAATTGCCAATATTTGTGAAATTATCAGAAAAGATCCTGAAAAATATAAAGACTTTAAGATATACCCTTGTATGCCATATGCGCATAAATACGCTAATGCTGTAACTGACCTTGGTATCGCAGGAACATTGAAACAATATGTGCCAGGTAATTTTCTGGGATCATTATTAAAAGGTGGAGTTGCCTATTTATCCAAAGATTACATCTCAATTATGGAATTGTTGGTCGATGCAGAAATGAAAATGTTCAAGGGAATTAATACCCCCGTAATTTTCCTCCAAAATGTAATCACTGATTTATTATTGGGACTTGGGATGGATGAGTTCCTGGTTGCTTTTGCAAAATATATCAAGGAGAAATACAATGCAGAGCCGGGTTTTATAACAATGAACTTACCAAAACTTTTAGAGGTATTGGAAAAGAACGGTATTAGTAACCCTATTATTTGTGCTTCAATAAATAAAGTGAATTTCAGGATGTCAGGTGGTAAAGATTTGTATGAGAAAACTTTAAGCGAAGGAAGGTGTAGAATAATCGCGATGCAAGTTCTTGGTGGAGGAGCTATTCCAGCTGGTGAGGCTTTAGAATATGTGAGTAATCTGCCTAATGTTGAATCAATTCTTTTCGGAGCATCTTCCAAACAGAATATCGAGAACACAGTGGAAACCATAAAATATCACGATCAAAAAAAGAAAGCATCATCAATTATCGGCTAATTAAAATTGATTTGATAATCAGTTAATTACTAAGAAAAAAAGAATCTCTCCAAATTAAAAAAGCATAAGTGATCTCCCTTCAGATAAAGAAATCGGGGACACTTATGCTAAATCATCTTAATAACTTCAAGCTTGAAACTAAACAAACTGTGTTTCACAAAGCCAATATACTTCACCTAACCTCATAAACATCAGGCAAAACAGTTTACTGTTTAAAAAAAGTCACCGGATATAATTTAATTAGCCATTTAAAAAGTATTTGTAAAATAAAATCCAAATTTCATCTTTCCTGGATTTCTGGAATTTACCCCCTTAATATCTCCAAAACATTAATTGTACAATATGTATATCCGCAATCTTGCCAGTATGATTAAATCGAAGCAATAATGAGTCTGTCAAAGAGTTTTTGACCGAAATATCTTCTGTTGAGTTTGTAACAAAACTCGTCCAGGTAATTC
>NZ_JAQWXX010000083.1 GCF_029254265.1 Algoriphagus sp.
GGTCAAAACCGTTTATTTTGACCTAATTTAGTACCCGTTAAGATCGCAAGAAAGCGATTGTCACTGGCTGTCACTTCTAACTTATTTGGCTACTGGCATCTTTGCGGATATACATATTACTTTTTATTGAAAGTCAAATTAATCAACAGAAAAACTTATCTGTAGTCAACGATCTTATTCAAAAGCAATTAAAAGAGAAAAATATTCAATCCGCCTTAAGTGCTACTTCTGAATTAAAAGAAAGATTAGAAGAAATGGTTAATCGGAACATTGTTAAAAATTCCGATAGAAATGATTCAATATATCGGTTCGAAAATGAAGGCAAAGAATCAGTTGCTCGAAATAGAAATATAATGGTAACTGAAATCGTATCTACCACAACGATAAGAGAATTTATAGGAAATCGTAGGGGATACGGGATTTCACTTAAAAAAATGACGAAATCTTCATCAGTTTGTATTATCTGATTTTGAGATAGTTTCAGTAATTTTAATGATGACTTTTCCGTTGCAGAATCTCCCTAAAATTGAACTGAATCACTTTATTAAATTGATGGATGGATATGCTGGTATTTGGGATTCAGATAGAAGCTGGATGGTTCATGAACATTCTCAGCCTGTTAGAGTAACCCTTTTTTGCTACCTTATTTCTCAAGGCAAACTTTATGTGGAGGGGCAAAAATTGAAATCTTTCGATGACGGGAACGATGATTTAATCCAGTTCATTGAAGGTTACTTTGGGAATAAATGTATTGTGAATTTTACTGATTTATTTTTTCTTGACGAGATAAATCAGGCATTTTGTGGAGGCAGTTGGCACAAAGTACAAGAATGCTGGCTGGTAGGAAGATCAGATTACATGGATATTGTGGAATCAAGAAAACCAAAATACATTGTCGAAGAAAAGGTATATATAATCCACATATTCGATTTTCTGGACTCTACAGAAGGTTATTATTTCCTAAGACGACATAAGTATTATACTACAGTTTTAGAGCTTTACAACGGCTTAATTGAATGGAAAAGCAGGTCATACACTTCTCGCCAATTTATTCGAGATTACTCAATTAATCCAGAAGCCAAACTCACCTACAAAGAAATCACACTGGACGAATTCCAATCAAGATTTTTTGATGTTGTTGAATTAGAAGTGGGTAGTTTGTTGAATTAAAGTCTAAAACCTTCATAGATTGGAAACTTTTCATTTAGGTTGAGACCAAGATACTTTTCAGTTTGAGTGATGCTGGAATGCCCTAATAACTTACTAGTAAAATGAATATCCTTATTTTCCTCATAAACCATTTTTGCAAAGGACCTCCTTGCCGAGTGCGTTTTAATATTTCCTGCAACTGGGAAAATCTCTTCTTGATTTTGAGTTAAAATTGAAAATTTCCTTCTATCCCCAATGATTGCAGTGTAAAATTCATTGACGTTTTCTTTTTCTAATTTTTGAATTTGAGAATAAGTCTTTTTTGGAAATTTAAAATTTAATTCGGCTGCAATATTGTAAAGGTAAGAATAGCCTAATTGAGGAACTTCAACATATTTTTTAGTTTTTTGAGCAAAGTATTTAAATGAAGAATTTTTTAATGGATCAAGTTTTTCTTTTTGACATTTTACAGAAGTCATATCAGAAATCCTCATTCCCGAAAAGCATCTAAACAAAAAATAAAGAAGGAATTTGATTTTTTTTCCGTCCCTGTAATATTCAGGTGCAGGATTTGTTTCGGTATCAAGTGCAAAATCGTATAAAATGCTAACTTCTTCTTTTGTAAGGTAAACTTTTTCAACTTCTCGTTTAATCCATTGAAATTTTTTTAAATTAAGTGAAGGTATTTTTATGTTATTATTTTCATTGTAAGCATTAATACAAATATTCCAATATTTTAATTTACTTTTTATTGTCGAATCCAACCTTCCCTGATCTCTTTCGAAAGAAATGTACTCCCTAAATAATTTTTGGGGATTTCTACAAAATACAGCAATTGTTAATCGACTTTTAATATGAACTTCGAACGCTTTATACCTTGCCAAGGCAGTGTTATAATTTTGGAGGGTATTAGGTAAAGTGGCTAAATTGGAAGAATATTCACTTATTTTTTCTTCAAAAATAGAAACAAAAAGTAATTTGTTGTTTTTAACCGTATCAATATCAATGTTTTGAATGACACTTTCCACAATTAAATCAATGTTTTGATCAGTGAGATCATCTTCTTCCATAATTTTAAACTTAGCTTCAATTTTTGTTAATTTTGTATTTATTGAATCCGAGTCAACTGCTTTTCTCGTCACTCTTTGATTCTCTTGATCCCAGTCTTTTGTCAGCAGGGAAATCCCAAGTCCTTTATTTTTCATTTTATTTGCGGACTTGAGACGAAATCGAAGATTTAATGTATTCCTATCATCTAAATCGGCATTTGGCGATCTTAGAAAAAAAAGTTTCCTATTTTTATCCTTCATAATGAGTAGTAATATTTTTAGAAATTAATTTGAGTCCTATTTGGTGTAACAAGATGTGTAACAAATTATGAAAAAAAGCATCAATATTTTGATTTAAAAGCCTTAAAAAAATTAAATTACTCTATTTCTTATTTCTTTAAGAAATGTGCTTTTTTTGTTTTTAATCAATCAAAGACCCCATGCAGCTATTTTTTCAAGAAAATTGTCAACCTCCTGAGATTAAATTTGACACAGAAGAATCAAAACACCTAACCAAGGTACTTCGCAAAAAAGCTGGCGACCAGGTATCCGTAACCAATGGAAAGGGAGAATTATTTGATTGTGTCATTTCAAAAGCTGACCCAAAGGGATCCATACTTTCAGTGTTAAAAACAACTGAAATCCCAGAAGACGATTTTCACATTCATTTGGCAATAGCCCCAACCAAAAGCCCCGATCGAATGGAGTGGATGATCGAAAAAATTACTGAAATCGGCTTTCATGAATTATCATTGATCCAAACCTCGAATTCTGAGCGATCTTTTTTAAAAACGGACAGACTTCACAAGAAAATTATTTCTGCTTGCAAACAAAGCTTGAAGTATCGAATTCCAAAGCTAAACTCTATTCGCTCGCTGAAGGAATTGATTGAATCTAACAAACAAATAGAAAATCAGCGATTTATCGCTTATGTAGATGATAATCATCAGAACCACTTCATGGATGTCGCTAAAGCGAAAGGAAATTACTTGATTTTAATCGGACCTGAAGGTGACTTTTCTACAGAGGAGATACACATGGCAATCAAAGAAAACTTCCTTCCTGTATCACTTGGAAGAAGCAGACTTCGGACAGAAACAGCCGGTTTAGTAGCAGTCGATATCCTTCAGCTTTTGAATCGATAATTTTTTTCTGTTTATAGTTTACTGAAGCTTAGCAAAGTATTGCATTTTCATTAATTTAGAGTTTAAGCCAATTTTGACCGTGCCATACAAAGAGCGAGACATAGAGAAAAAGTATTATTCTATCGGAGAGGTAGCAACCATGTTCAAGGTAGCTCCTTCATTAATTCGATATTGGGAAGGTGAGTTTGATATCATCAATCCAAAAAAAGACCGAAAGGGAAATCGAAGATATACTAAGCCCGATATTCAAAAAATAAAATACATTTACCATTTGGTAAAGGAGAAAGGATATACTCTTCAAGGAGCTCAGGAAGTGATAAAAGCGGGCACAGATCAGGGGTTTGACAAGGTTGTTGCTGTTCAGAAACTTCAAGAAATCAAAGACTTTTTAATCTCTATCCGTGACCAATACAACGCCAAGTCCCAATCCTGAGGAATTACGCTACTTTATTGCACTTGCGCTTGCGCCTAAGATTGGGCCTGGCATCTTTAAAGCTATTATAGCTTATGCTGGATCAGCTCAGAACTTCTTTAGTCTGCCCAAGGGAAAAGTTTTAAAAACCCCTAAAGTCGGGACTAAATTACTTGAGCTTAGAAATCAGGAACAGGAATTACTAAGAAAGGCAGATGAACTGATTTCAAGCTGTGAGAAGTCAGGCTATCGGATTTTCACATCTTTGGATTCGGATTTCCCCACTCGACTCAAGGTCCAAGAGGATAGTCCCGTTTTATTTTTTGCCAAAGGCTCCGGAAGTTTAAATTTTGACAGATCTGTCGGAATAGTTGGTACTCGCAGTGCAACAACTTATGGAAAAAGTGCCACTCGAAAAATCATCGAAGATTTAGCTATTTATCAACCGGCAATCATTTCAGGCTTGGCGTATGGAATAGATATCGAAGCTCATCGAGCAGCTTTAGCTGTTGGACTACCCACCGTAGCGGTAATGGGCTCTCCAATAAATCAAATTTACCCTGCAGTCCATCGAAAAACAGCAGAATCCATTTTAGAAACCGGTCTGGTAATGAGTGAATATGCGCCAGGATCTAAAATGACTCCAGGCAATTTCCCAGCTCGAAACAGGATAATTGCCAGCCTTTCGGATACTTTAATTGTGGTGGAAGCGGCAGAAAAAGGCGGTGCTTTGATTACCGCAGAAATCGCTTACAGTTATGATAAGGATGTTTTTGCTGTTCCGGGGAATTTGCAATCTCCTTTTAGCGAAGGTTGTAATCAACTGATCAAGAAAATGAAGGCCAATATTTATACCGGCCCTGGAGATATTGCTGAGGCACTTTTTTGGGTGAAACCTGGAGAAAAAGAAGTTAAAAAACCTGCTTTAGATCTTAGTAATAGAAATTCTGATGAAAAAATAGTCATAGAATTCCTGATGGATAAAAATGAATCAGAAATAGATCAAATCTGCTATGGCACAGAAATCCCTCTAGGTCCTCTTGCATCATTACTTTTGAGCCTGGAGTTTGAAGGTCTTATTAAATCACTCCCCGGTAAGAAATATAAATTATTGGGATATTAATTCGATACTATATTCACCCTTTCGGGAAATTTAGAGCACTAAAAAGTCACTTTACCAGCTCAGGTTAAACTACATCGAGCTTGTTTCTTTACTTTTTGAATTTAATCCGCTAGTATAGAGGAAACTCTATTCCATCACATTTGATAGGTTTCCTTCCGGTAATTCCAGTATTTTACTTTAAACGATTTTAAGTAATGCCAAACTACAAACTTGAAATAAACGAAAAGACCTATAAGGTAGCAGTCGCAGAAGGCACATCTTTACTTTGGGTGATTCGTGAGCATTTAGGATTAACGGGTACCAAGTATGGATGCGGAATCGCCCAATGTGGTGCTTGCACCATTCACGTAGACAATGTCCCGATGAGAGCTTGCGTCTTACAAGTAGAAAATTTTTCTGATGGCCAAAAGATAAAAACTATTGAGGGATTAGCTGAGAATAGTGACCATCCCCTACAAAAGGCTTGGATTGAAGCCCAAGCCCCTCAATGCGGCTATTGTCAATCCGGACAAATTATGCAGGCTGCAGCTCTATTAAACGAAAATCCCAATCCTAGTCGAGCCGAGATAAAGTCTAAAATGAATGGAATTCTATGTCGATGTGGGACCTATCTCAGGATTATAAAAGCGATTGAAATTGCAGCTTCTAACGAAATAACGTCAAAAGGTTAATATCATGGGGAAATTAAAATCAAGCTATAGTCGTAGAGATTTTTTGAAGTCAACAGGTGGAGTAGCACTCTTTGTTGGGGTTTCAGGTATTTTACCTCAACTCGTCTCTTGCTCCAGTCCAGAAAAAATCAAAGAGGTACTTGCTAAGCATCCCATCACAGCTTGGGTAAAACTTGCCGAAAATGGTGATATCACTATTTTTAATCCTGCTTCAGAAATGGGACAAGGCTCGATGACTTCTTTACCCTTACTATTTGCTGAAGAAATGGATGCCGACTGGTCAAAGGTATCTGTGGAATTTTCTCCACAGGAATCAGAAATCTATGGATCACCAGGTTGGTCACCAGGAAGTAAATTGATGTTTACCGTGGGCAGCCGAACAACCAATAGTTATTACATGACTATGCGTCAAGCCGGAGCACAAGCCAGGTATGTGCTTTTAGCCAGTGTTTCAAAAGAGTGGAATGTTCCAATTTCTGAACTTTCTACCTCAAAAAGCAATGTAATCCATGAGAAAAGTGATAGGCAAATCGAGTATGGTGAAATAGTTTCTTTTTTGGAAATGCCTGGGTCTCTACCGGATTTTTCTGAGGATAAATTGAAAAATCCCAAAGACTTTGAATGGGTAGGTAAAAAAATCAACCGAACTGATATTCCTGAAAAAGTTAACGGCAAAGCAAAATTTTCAATAGATATCAGATTACCTGATATGGTATATGGAGTGATAGAAAGAGGTAATCTTCATGGTTCCAAACCCACCCTACTGAATGAAACTCAAGTCTTGGCTTCTCGCGGTGTTTTGAAGCTAATCAGTTTAGAATATGGAATTGGGATAATTGCAAGCACGCTTGAAGATGCCTTAGCAACAAAAAAAATCCTTTCCATTGATTGGAGCAATTCCAAGGCTTCAAGCCATAATTCTCAAGAAATATATTCTGAGTATGAGAAAATTGCATCTCGTACCACACAAGGTCAAATCTTGGAAGAAAAAGGAAATGTAAAGCAGGCAAAGAAAATTGCAAGTAAAACTTACCAGGCAGATTTCAAAAATGACTACATCTACCATGCCCAAATGGAACCTCTCAATGCAGTGGTGAAAGTTTCTGAAGACTTATCCGCAGCAGAAGTTTGGGTGGGAAGTCAGCAGGGTTTTGATACCAAATTAGGTGTACCAGCTATACTAGGTATTGATCCAGAAAAGGTAACAGTACACTTGCAGTATTTGGGCGGCGGATTTGGAAGAAGAAGTATGAATGACTTTGTAGAAGAATGTGCAACACTTGCCAAAGAAATGGCTCCCTTGCCAGTGAAATTAATTTGGACTCGAGAGGATGATCTTACTTATGGAGCTTACCGGCCTTTATCCTTACAAAGAATAGAAGCAAATACCGATCAAGACGGAAATCTATCAGGATTTTCTCACATGGTTGTGGGTGATGGGGGAAATCTTGTAGCAAGTGGAACAAACAATTCACATTATAACATTCCTAATCAATTTGTAGAATGGAGAGAGGCTAGTAATGGAATTCGATTAAAACACTGGAGATCGGTAGGCCATGGTCCAAACAAATTTGCGATTGAATGTATGCTGGATGAGATCGCACATGATCAGGGAAAAGACCCGATTCAGTTTAGAAAAGGGCTTTTATCAAATTCACCCCGAGCTTTGGCAACTATAGAAAAAGTCGAGCAGATTTCAAATTGGAATACACCAACAGAATCTGGTAGAGCAAAAGGAGTTGCCTTTGTGGAGCACGGTTCATTAGGTTCGGGAGTATGTGAGATTTCAGTTGATCGGGAATCTGGAAAAATTAACGTACATAATTTTTGGGTTGCTTTGGATGCCGGAGTAATCGTTCATCCTGATAATGTCAAAGCCCAAATGGAAGGAGGTATTATGATGGGAATCAGCAGTGCGCTGAAAGAACAAATCACAATTATTGATGGAAAAGTGCAGCAATCTAATTTTCATGATTATCAATTGTTGCGAATGGAAGATATTCCAGATCTAATTGAAACAGAATTGATCGCTTCAGATACGCATCCGGAGGGTGTCGGAGAAACTGCCACTCCGATGGTCGCTTGTGCTATTGCGAATGCTTTTTTGGCATTAACTGGAAAGAGATTGAGGCATTTACCTTTTACCCCCGAAAGGGTATTGGAAGTATTAAAAAGTTGAAGATTTATTGGATTTCAATTATTCAGACGGTTATTAATTCCAAAATCTCTCTAATATGTCTCTAATTTTTATCAAATAGATATTTAAAAATCGACCATTTTAGCAGCCTTCATACCTCACTTTCCAACTTTCATCTTAC
Source organism: Algoriphagus sp. (assembly GCF_029254265.1). Taxonomy (GTDB): domain Bacteria; phylum Bacteroidota; class Bacteroidia; order Cytophagales; family Cyclobacteriaceae; genus Algoriphagus. Next base: position 7,868 of record NZ_JAQWXX010000083.1, read on the forward strand.
GAATAACATTAGGGAAATACCATAAATAAAAACCACTAAAACTCATTAAAATCAATCCAAACGAGGTCAAGGTTGAATAAATCAGTTTAGAGGTCTCCGTCCCACCAAAATAATAATCCACAATACTTCCATCATGGACTTTCTCAATCCAATCCGAATGACGAGTTCCGATAGAAAGCACTGCACCTGAGAAACCATCTAATTGTACTTCGGTAAAATGCGTCTGAAAAGTCACTTTAGCAATTCCTTTATCAGGTCTGATATCAATTCGATCCACCAAATTTGATTGATTCATGGAATCCATTTTTTTCATTGCAATTTCTACCATTTGACTTGGAGAAATCCAGTCTTTTGAAGACTCGACCTTAGTTTTCAAAGTAGGCGGAAGTAATTCTGCTTTCTTTTTCCAAGCTAACAAAATAGAGGTGATACCGATAACGAAGAAAAAAAGAACTAATGGGATTCCTAACCAGCGATGTAAAACCCGAAGTAATCGAAGTGATTTTACTTTTTGTTGAACGTCCTTATTTGCCATCAGATAACTGGATTAAAGACGTAATTAGCCAGTTTCATCGCTTCAGCCAGTTCTGCTTTATTTAGCTCAAGCTTTTCACCAACTGTCTCCAAAGTATCAATCATCACTTCAGTCGCCATGTTACCTACCAATTCATCTTTTGCCATTGGGCAACCTCCGAAGCCTTTTAAAGCTCCATCAAATCGCAGACATCCTCCTGCAAGACCAGCAAGAACTTTTTCCGGAATAGTATCTCTAGTCGAATGAAGATGCGCACCAAACTCAATATGAGGGAACGAGGAAACATTTACTTCAAATAAACTTCGAATGGATTCCGGATTGGCAATTCCAATGGTATCAGAAAGCGAGATAATTTTGATCCCAATCTTATCCAATTGATTCACAAATTCTGCAATCAATTCCGGAGAATATGGGTCACCGTAAGGATTCCCGAAACCCATACTGAGGTAAGTCACCAAAGTCTTCCCCTTAATTTCACAGTGATTTTGAATCTCTTCTACGGTTTCCAGAGCTTGCGCAATGGATGCATTGGTATTACGCTGCTGAAAAGTCTCTGATACGGAAAGTGGAAATCCCAAATAATCAATTTCCGAAAAAGTAAGGGCATCCTCTGCTCCACGTACATTTGCAATAATTGCGAGAAGTTTGCTTTTCGAATTATGTAAATCCAAAAGACTTAAAACCTCTGCTGTATCCCGCATTTGTGGAATAGCTTTCGGACTCACAAAGCTCCCAAAATCAATCGTATCAAATCCTACTTCCAATAATTGGTTGATGTATGCGGCCTTGATAGCTGTATCAATAAAATCAGGAAGACCCTGCATCGCATCACGAGGACATTCAATCAGTTTAATCATGCCTGAATTTAGCTATAAAAATGAAGCTCAAAACGAGAATTATATAAGCAGTGGATTTTGAGACCTAAAACTTAGAATTAGCTAAATGGCTCAGCTTTTATTCCGTAACTCAATTTAAAGCGTAAAGGAAGTCTTATCTCTGTTCGAACAGGCATTCCATTTTCTTTTTGAGGATTCCATTTGTAAGGATAATCCTTGATAACTCTCACCGCCTCTTGCCAAAGGGCTTTTTGGATTTGTTCAGCATTTCCAACATGTACATTTAGAATCTCGCCTAATTCATTTATTTCAATTGCAAGAATGACCGTTCCTTGAGCTTTTGCATTCCTTGCTTCTTGAGGATATCGAAGAGATTTCATCAAATATTGATTCCATCCATTTATCCCTCCTTTTGGAGAAGCTTCTTCTATTATTGGCTTGGGCATCTTCTCTCCACTTTCAGCGTAGTAAACTTCAGACAACAATTCGCCAGAATGAATGGATATTTCACTTTTCAATTCACCACTTGGATAGTAATATTTTTCTTCTAAAACGTCATTTTGATAGTCAAATCGTTTGTTAAATTCCATTTCCCCATCGGAATAATAACCTAAAATTCTTTCACTAACCTTGGTACGATTCGTATCAATTAAAGCTGTAGAATGATAAACTTTTATGGTATCCAAATTGAAAATCTGAGTATGGATTACTCCATTCTTTTCGGAGATAATTCGCAAATACTCATAATCGTATTTACTCGTATCAAATACGGGATAATGAAGATGATTCAGATATTCTAAACTTTGGCCGAAAGAGATAGAACACTGGAAAGTGATAATTAAGAAAATGAGAATTTTACGAATAGACATGATTGTACTAAAAAAGTAAATACAACCGAATTATAAAAACTTGTAGAGGTGTCCTTTTAATTGCATATATTTATAGCTTTTCAAACGCTCAAAATGGATATATTTAAAGGTCAAGGAGTCATAGAGTTCAGTAAAAGCTTCCAAACTGAACTTGACTGCAA
>NZ_JAQWXX010000084.1 GCF_029254265.1 Algoriphagus sp.
GGTCAAAACCGTTTATTTTGACCTAATTTAGTACCCGTTAAGATCGCAAGAAAGCGATTGTCACTGGCTGTCACTTCTAACTTATTTGGCTACTGGCATCTTTGCGGATATACATATAAGCTAATAAATAACCCTTATGGCCTCATCAATTTTCAAGAAAGTACTAAGCGAGACAAACGAATTTGAGCGGACTCCAGTGCCTGCTTCAGAGTTGAAATCCGGAAATAGTTTTCTAGGGATGTATGCCGGGGAGCATACTGCAGGGACAGAGTTTGTTATAGGTCCGCTTTTCGTCGCACATGGAGTGACTGCGGGAGATTTGATTTTTGGACTCCTTATAGGTAACCTCTTAGCGGTGTTTAGCTGGGCTTTAATCACTGCACCGATAGCGACCAAGAAAAGGCTTACTTTATATTACCAATTGGAGCGAATTGTAGGGAATCGACTTGTGGCAGGCTATAATTTGGTGAATGCGCTGATGTTTTGCTTTTTGGCTGGATCAATGATTGCTGTTTCTGCTACTGCAGTTGGGATTCCTTTTGGTCTGGAAATGCCCACGTTGACTGACTGGATGCCGAGAACTTCAGGATGGGTGATTACCGTGATTCTGATGGGTTCGGTGATTACACTGGTAGCTATTCAAGGCTATTCCTATGTGGCTCGCTTTGCAAATTTGATGGCACCCTGGATGATTTTGATTTTCATAGGGGCAGGACTAATCGGCTTGTCTCAATTAGGTGTGAATTCCTGGGACAGTTTATTCAAGATTTCTAATGAAGTGATTTGGACTGGGATTCCTTTGGAGGGAATGTCAAAATTTACCATTTGGCACATTATCTTTTTTGCTTGGTTCTGTAATATGGCTATGCATATCGGCATGTCAGATCTGACCATTCTTCGCTATGCAAGATCGTGGAAATACGGATTCCTTTCTTTTGCAGGAATGTACATCGGACATTTCTTTGCATGGATCGCATCAGGGATTTTATATTCGGTTTTCCTTCAAGCTAATTCTTCTTCAAGTGCTTTTGCACCGGGAGAAATAGCTTTTCAGACCGCTGGAATAGCGGGAGCCGTTTGCGTGATCGTGGCGGGCTGGACAACTGCAAATCCAACAATCTATCGAGCTGGGTTGGCATTGCAGGGTATTTTTCCAAAAACATCAACTTGGAAAATTACGGCTATTGTGGGAGGAATTACCAGTTTGGCGGCATGCTTTCCGGCCTTGGTGATGAAGTTACTTGATTTTGTAGCCTTGTATGGATTATTACTGATGCCAATGGGCGCAGTGATTTTTGCAGACTTCTATTTTTCAAAACGCTTCGGGTTTCAAGCTGAACAGGCTCTTGCTAATCAAAGGCATTTTAGTATTCCTGCTTTCCTTGCATGGATCTTGACTTTGGTAATTTGTCTGGGATTAAATCAATTTTATGGTATTGAGGTATTTTTCCTCGGACTTCCCGGCTGGTTTATCGCTGTATTTATTTTTGTTGGCCTTTCTAAATTTTACTATTCATCCTCTAAATTGAAGTTAGTATGAAAGTTTTCTTAAAAATAGTGTCGCTGATAGGACTACTGCTGACTATGATTCCACCTGTACTTATTTTTATGGGAAAAATTGAGTTGGATAGCACCAAAATGCTAATGGCTTTTGGTATGGTTGCTTGGTTTGTATCTGCGCCTTTTTGGATAAATAAGAAGACAGATGTCGGGTGAGAGGAGACGGGTGTCAGATGACCGATGTCGGGTGTTTAATGAAATAGATTGAAGACGGAAGAAAATAAGTCAGAAATCTTAAATGAGGAGTCTTTAGATTGATGAAAACTAAAAACTAATTAAACTGATGGTTAATAATAAACAAATAGTATAATTAACAGATTGCTTCGGACTTGAGGTATTAGGCATAAGGAACAATTGAATAAAGTCCTCGCAATGACGAAAACAGAAAACCAACAACTCATGAATATCACCAAATCTCAAATCCAAGCTTTCGAACCTGACGAGTTTCACGAGCGATCCTTAGCGATTCTTTCTGAAAAACTGGAAAAATCAGGTTTAGACATAACTGATCTGATTTCCAAAATCGCAGCATTTCAGATCGCTATTCCAAGTTGGGCTTTGGGGGCAGGAGGAACGCGTTTTGGTCGATTTTCAATAGGTGGCGAACCCCGGAATCTGGAAGAAAAATTAGAAGACATTGGTATTTTGGCGCAGCTGACCAAGAAGACAGAGGCTGTTTCCCTTCATATTCCTTGGGATATACCGGAAGACTACATGCAGATCAAAGCAAAAGCTGAATCATTGGGGTTGAAGTTTGATGCCATGAATAGCAATACCTTTCAGGACTATGGCCAAAAAGAATCTTACAAAATGGGAAGTCTTGGCAATGCTTCGAAATCCATTCGGGATCAAGCAATTGCTCATAATGTGGAGGTAATCCGGATAGGCGAAAAAATAGGAAGTAAAGCCCTGACCGTCTGGCTGGCAGATGGAAGTAATTTTCCCGGACAGGCTCATTTCCGGAATTCCCTACAATGGACGATAGATTCTTTAAAAGGAATCTATCGCGAAATGCCCTCAGATTGGAAACTGCTTTTGGAATACAAGCCTTACGAACCCAATTTCTACCATACGATTATTCCCGATTGGGGTACTTCCTCCCTGATTTGTAGTCAGCTGGGAGATCGGGCAAAAGTGCTAGTAGATTTAGGACATCATCTACCCAATACCAATATTGAGCAGATTGTAGCCACGCTGATGCATCAAAATCAGTTAGCAGGTTTCCACTTCAATGACAGCAAATATGGAGACGATGATCTGACTACCGGGAGTATAAAGCCTTATCAATTGTTTTTGATTTTCTGCGAATTGGTGGGAGGGGCTTCTGATGGAGCGCAGGCTTGGGATTCTATTTCTTGGATGATCGATGCGAGTCACAATGTAAAAGACCCCTTGGAAGATTTGATCCAGGCTTTGGAGGCGATTGCTATAGCGTATGCAAAGGCATTGTTGGTTGATCGGTCGAAATTGGAGGAAGCACAAAATTCAGGGGATGTAGCAGGAGCCCAGGAGATTTTACAGGCAGCTTTTCAGACGGATGTGCGGTCATTGGTAGCCGAAGCTAGAATGCAGAGCGGAGGAGCTGCTGACCCTTTGGAGGTTTATCGCTCTTTAAAGGTTCGGGAAAATTTGATTAAAGAACGAGGAACCGGGTCAAAGGCCACAGGGCTGTAGAATTTTTTATAACTTGATCGAATGGAGAAAACTAATTGGCCTTCTAGCATTATTTTGATCTTTTTCGGATTGATTGGCTTTTTAATTGTTGGATGCAATCAGAAACTTGAAAACAATTATAAAAACGACAAACCCAATATCGTTTTCATACTTGCTGACGATCTCGGTTGGGGTGATTTAAGTTTTTTGGGTCAGCAGTATATTGAAACTCCGGCCATAGACAGATTGGCAAGTCAAGGCATGTTTTTCACAAATTTCTATTCCGGAGCTACGGTCTGTGCCCCTTCACGGTCAGCTTTTATGACAGGCTTACATACTGGACATACCCCGATCAGAGGGAATACTGAAGTTCAGCCTGAGGGTCAATCTCCAATGCCAGACTCGGTGATGAATGTAGCTAAAGTTTTAAAGCAAGCCGGATATGTCACAGGAGCCTTTGGTAAATGGGGATTGGGATTTCCGGGTTCGGAAGGTGATCCCATCAATCAGGGATTTGATCAGTTTTTTGGCTACAACTGCCAGCGCTATGCCCATCGCTATTATCCGGATTATTTATGGGATAACTTTTCAAAAGTGGATTTACCGGGAAATGATTGGACTACCAAAGGAGATTTTGCCCCTGATCTAATTCAGGAGAAAACCTTGGAGTTTATTGCCCAGAATCAGGATGAATCTTTTTTCCTTTTCATGCCCATTGTGATGCCTCATGCGGAATTGGCGGCGCCTGAAGATGAAATTTTGGCCAAGTACAAGGCTAAATTCCCGAACGAAACCCCTTATGTAGCTAAATCAAAAGGAGCAGATTATGGACCTGATATGGCGATTCCTGGCTATCAATCCCAGCCTTATCCCCACGCTACTTTTGCTGCAATGGTGGAGCGGTTCGATAAATACGTGGCTGAAGTGGTCAGTAAATTGGAAGAGTTGGGCTTAGCAGAAAATACCATCATCATCTTTGCCTCCGATAATGGCGCGCATCAGGAAGGTGGAGCGGATCCGGATTTTTTTGATAGCAATGGGCCTTTCCGAGGTTACAAACGAGACCTGTATGAGGGAGGTATTCGAACGCCGATGATTGCTTACTGGCCGGGGAAAATCAAAGCCGGCACTAAGAGCGATACTCCGTTAGCCTTTTGGGATTTGCTGCCTACTTTTTCAGAATTGGCGGAAGTGAAACCTAATTTGAAAACAGACGGAATTTCATTCGTACCAACGCTACTCAGCCAAGGAGAGCAGAAGACCCATGATTTTTTTTATTGGGAGTTTCACGAGCAAGGAGGGAAACAAGCTATTCGTCAAGGGAACTGGAAGGCTATAAAGTTGCAGGTTTTCGGGAAGGATGGCCCAATCGTAGAGCTTTACGATTTATCCAAAGATCCTGGGGAAACTCAAAACCTTGCTTCTGCGAATCCGGAAAAATTAGCTGAATTGGTTCAACTCATGGATCAAGCGCATAGCCAGAATTCTAAATTCCCTCTTTATCCCACGGAACGTGAAAGCCTAAAATAACTTCACTTTTATTGAATCTTAGTTTTGAAAAGAGAGAAGGGTCAATTGAGCCTCTTTTCCTTTTTGTGTAAATTCCATTCAAATTTAAAAGCCATGAAAAACTATCCAGTTGTTTTTGTTTTGCTTTTCGCAAATGCATGTACATTTTCTTCCAAAAAAACCGAAATAATTATTCCTGAAAGGCAGTATCAAACCACTGGTTCCATTGAGCGGATTGATCCTGCGATAAATTCCCTTATCTCGGAAGATGCAGAAATAGAAATCCTTGCTTCCGGATTTGATTGGTCGGAGGGTCCAGTTTGGATCGAAGATCAACAAGCTTTGATTTTTTCTGACGTTCCGGAAAATAAAATCTATCGCTGGTCGGAAAAGGATAGTATTTCGGTCTTTTTGGAACCCTCAGGCTATTTTGGGGAAAGGATGGATAAGCATGAGCCCGGTTCAAATGGGCTGACTCTGGATCATGATGGCAACTTGCTATTATGCCAGCATGGCGCTCGGCAAATAGGAAGACTAAAAGGTTCCCTGAAAGACCCAAAACCTGAATTCGAAATTCTCGCCTCAGGCTGGGAAGGAAAGCAGTTCAATAGTCCCAATGATTTGGCACTACATTCTAAAGGTGGGGTCTATTTCACAGATCCGCCATATGGATTGGATGAATGGGATAAAAAGGAGTTGGATTTTCAGGGTATTTATCGCTTACAAGATGGAGAATTGACTCTGCAGATTGATAGTCTTAATCGCCCCAATGGCATAGCCCTAAGTCCGGATGAAAAGATTCTTTATATCGCTCAGTCAGACGCGGAGAGGGCTCGCTATTATGCCTATGATTTGGATCAAAATGGGCAAGTGATTAGCGGAAGGATTCTTTTGGATATAAGTGGGATGGTTTCAGAGGAAAAAAAGGGGTTGCCAGATGGATTGAAAGTCCATTCTTCAGGGACTATTTTCGCCACAGGTCCAGGGGGAGTGTTGGTGATTTCACCGGAAGGGAAGATTTTGGGAGCAATCCAAACCGGTCAGGCTACTGCTAATTGTGGTTTTGATACTGAAGAAAAGTATCTGTATATGACTGCAGATATGCATTTGATGAGGATAGCGATTAAGTAAAAGATCGATTATAGAATGAGTAGGAATCAGAATCTCAGGACTTCAGTGTATTGTGGATAAAAAAGTGGATAAGTGCTGAAAATCAGTGCATAAGCCTGTTAATTTAGAATAATATTTGGTGGAAAAATTGGGGGTAAAAACAGCGGTAAAAAATTGTCTTTAGCAAAAATATAACGCAACTTTAATACATCAAGTAAGAGATAAAAAGTCGGGGATACGACCCCGGATTTAAGTTTGAAAGTTTGAGATCGGGCGCAAAGGGGGATTTACTTTCGGGTAGATTTCTGAGACGGGTCACCGCAGAAGTGCCAACAAACGATTTGGTTGAATTTGATGAACTCTTCGGAAAGATTCAGATTTTCGCACATGAAGGACTAGATGAGCATTCATTTATTTGAGAGGGGAAACCCCCAGAAGTGTATTAAGCGAATTAATCAACCGGCAAAAATCCCTCGGGAGGAAAGCAATCGGGCACAAAGGAATGGCTGGTTAATCCCAGTTGTTTGCAACGGAACACCGCAGAAGTGCAAAAACAGATCGGCCCAAGAAAAGCTCTCTTCTGAGAGTTTGTGATCACTGGCATGAAGGATTTATCCCATCGGGATAGATTGAGACAGATGACTGCAGAAGTGCGCTACAGTAATTCTCTATTGGGACATGCTCTTCGGAGCGACTTAGAACATTGAATTTTGACCTGGGTAACTGGGAAAAGCTAATAACTGTAGCTTGATGCGGTTTGAGGACTATGGTTTTCAAGCTGTAGAACGGGAAGCATTCGCAAGAATTGTTTCCCGTTTTTGTTTTATAGACTTTTCCAATCCTGATTTGGATTTAAAATTTATAATTGCTGTTCCCAAAGTTTGATTCGATAAGACTTATCCTTCTCAAACTTTCAAAAGGGCTGTGAGATTTTTGAGTTTAAAGTGGGTGTCCTTATTGTTTGGTTTTTTGCTAAAAAATATCAAGATTTTATATTTTACCATATGCAGCATCAATAACAAATAACCCATTTGATTGATGTAGATGATGCATAGATATTAAGCCTTTGTGAAAATTGGGATAAGTAGTTACAATAGTTTTTTCTATATACTCGTCAATTGTTAATTTTTCTATTTTATTAATATTTAAAGCCCTCCCATAAATCCCGTCAATATTTGCTTGAGAGGGTCTATAAATTTCATTTTCATACTCAAAAATAGGTCCCCCATTCCTTGCTATTTCGGAGTTGATCATAACCGGATTATTTTTATGGGGTTCTAAGTCTTTTAAATCAAATGAGTTTACTTTGTAAATGTATAATTCACTTTCAAATGGAGCGTTAATATCCATTTGTTTGTTTATGAATAGCCACTTGGTTTTGTCTTTATCAGTATAGAAAAAGGCATCTGCTACCTTTTCATTTTCAAATGCTGTTGTGTGAAGTTCCCATTCTGTGGGGAATTTAATACATTTATATATTTCTAATCGATTGTTAGCACTTGTCTCAGGCATGAGAAAAATATCATCATTATCTTTAAAAATGAATGGATATGATAAGTGATAGTCTGTTTCTATCACATCAGCGATATCAGTTAATTCATTATCAGTGATTTTCCCACAGGATATCTTACCTTTCTTTGTTGTGTAATTATAGTTTTCAAAAAATATATAATTATCATTTTTGTGGTTGAAAATGAACGGATCAGCCCAGAATTCTTTCTTAGGAAGTTTTATAGGTTTTAATCTAAATAATGTCGAATTGAGAAAATCACCTTTTCCTATAAAAAGTGTCCAACAATCAAATCGACGACCGAAAATCTTATAGTTAGTTTCTTCCATTGCTCTTCCTAATATTTTAGAATAAAAAAGAAACATATATTTTAAGACCATTTTTAAGCCTGGGGCTCTATAAAGAGGGTTGAAATACACAAGCGATTTTATTGGTTTGAACTCGCCATTTTGTAATTTTTTAATATTTTTAAATAGAATTGAAACCGAGCCTTCTAAAATAAGTCTGTTTGTTCTTACAAAAGACCAGTTGCGATTAAAAAATGCTTTATCTATGACAAGGCCTCCATCTAATTCAGGTGTTAGTTTTTGTAAAGTAACACCAACAGAAGGTTGTTTTAAAACTATTTCCCAAAACCCTGCAGGCCCCCCTCTGTTAATCGAATTATCCGCATGATGGAACGACCAAATCCCATACTTAGCTGCTTGTAATATCCCCCCTCTAATTATATTAAATTCATGACGTAAAATAATATCAAGATCGAATTTCTTGATTTTTTCAACATCGTTATCATCAAAAATATCCAAAAACCCTTTCCTTTTTGGTTGTACTTTTATTGTATTTATTTTATTTAATTCTCTTATAATTCTTTCTTTATCAACAGTTATTTTTTCTTTAAACAATGAGTTTTCAATTTTTGTCTGAAGACTGAAAAGTATTTTTCCGAAAATACTCTTAGATTTTAATAGTCTATTTAATCTGCTTTTTAGCGTTTTTGTACTATTATTTCCTTCTCTACCATCTTGAATTAATAAAGCCAATTCAAGAGATGGATCTTTCAGAATTTCATTTATTATTCTTAATTCCCAATTTGATAACTCTTCAAACTCTTGAATTAATATGCCGATTCTCATTTCGCTTTCATTTTTAATTGTTGTTAATCCTAATTTTTTGACTAATATGTTCTCTATCTAAATCAAGAAGATTCAATTAATCAGGATTATTAGAGGACTAAATTCTTCCTATGAAGAAAGACAAACTTTTAAATTTGTTTTTGCTATATCTGGTAAAATTATAGTTTTTTATCTAGGAGAAAAATTTTCCCTGATCTTAATAATCATTTAACACTAGATATTTAATAAAAAATAAAATCTTAGGACTTAATACTTCATTTAACGTTAAACTATTTATTTTCGATGAATTATAACTGTAACTTTATTTTTCTAAGCATTTCTTTTTCACTCTTTATTTTTGTCTAGTTATGATTATTTTCCGTTTTATAGACCTTTTTCTAAATCTGTTTCAGCTTAATTCTTGCTAGAACATTTTTCCAATCCCAGCATACAATATTCCACTCTTCAAACTCGTCCCTAAATGTGTGAATTATTTTAAATCCAACTCGCTCATGAGCTCGCATGGATCGGATGTTACTGGTGGAAATCTCCGTGATCGCAAAGTCATACAGCGTTTCAAACTCCGCTTTATAAGCCTTATAAACCTGATCAAAAAGCCGAATCCCCCGGTACCCCTTTTTGATACATACCTGTCCAATAGTGATGTAATTGTAATCCGCAATTGATTTGCCTTGATGCCGAATAATGTCGAGTTGATCAAACATTGGAATCAACATTGGGATACTTTTTTTAAGAGATCTGGGCATAGCAAGCGCATAGGCACAAACCACTGAATCGTCCTTAGCTATGAGCTGTGGAGCGATTTCCGCAAAAGCCTTTAAGTCTTCCATCCTGTGTTGCACCATCACAAATCCTTCTGTATTTTTCTCTTCGTGCGAAATCCTGTACAGTGAGTTTTCACCCTGAAGATTCAGAATTTCCTGTAAATCAGCGTTTGTTTGGGCATGACAGATTTGAATCATTTTTGGGTATCCTCTTTAATGGTTTATGGGATTAGGACTGTAGAAGATATTCAGGGCCTACCTCATCTAGATTTGCTGGGAAATATAGCAGCGTAATCTCAATCTTTATTATCAAGAATTCATCAAAAATCTTTGATTATTTGATGTCAGAATTTAAATTTTATGTATATCCGCAAAGATGCCAGTAGCCAAATAAGTTAGAAGTGACAGCCAGTGACAATCGCTTTCTTGCGATCTTAACGGGTACTAAATTAGGTCAAAATAAACGGTTT
>NZ_JAQWXX010000085.1 GCF_029254265.1 Algoriphagus sp.
TGGCTTCGTAGCTCAACTGAATAGAGCACCTGATTACGGCTCAGGAGGTTTCAAGTTTGAATCTTGACGAGGTCACAAAGCTCAACTTCACGGTTGAGCTTTTTCTATGTTTATTTAAATTTCTTGAATTGGAGGAGGTTTCAATCCGCGATAATTATCGGGATGAATCTTGACGAGGTCACCAAGCTCAACTTCACGGTTGGGCTTTTTTTTTACCCATTAATCAGGTTGCTAAAGGGCTTAATGCCTAATAACTATGGGGTTAAAGGTGTTTTAATCTTTGGGTTTTGTTAGTATGAGTTAAGTATGGCCATAATCCTGCAGTAAAAAAAATCTTCTTACTTGTTGATGCAAGTAAAAGTGAGTTAATTTTATTCCTTGATTTTTTTACTCATATTTCGACTGGATTTAATTGACCCGATGAAAAGTTATTTAACCCTTATTTCCCTTCTTTTTATTTTTTCTTGTGATACTCTACGGGATATTGAAGAGCTCGATGGTCCCTGTACGATTATTCTTGCTGATGGGAGTTCCATTGTCAGCAATGGAAATATAGAGATAAGTGATCGCACTCAGGCAATTACTTATAGGGATGAAAATGGAAAGATTTGGTCCTTATTTAAAGAAGATTATCAAAGTTATTCCTGCAATTAATTTCTGAATCTAACAATTAACATCCATTTTTTTAATCTTCTTAAGCATTCTTAATTTTTTGACAGAAGTTTTTTATTGTAAATCCTGAAAAGCATAATATTTATCAAAAAGTGACAGTCGTCCTAAAGAATAGACCAGTCTAAATTTTAGGAATCTGACACTATCTCATGGGGAAGTTCTCAGTATTTTTTTTCACTAATACTAATAACTTTTTACGAGAAGGTAAAAGACACAAACTAGGTCTTCAAAAAAAAAACAGCCCGAAGGCTGTTTTAAGTTTAGTGTGCAGTTGAAACCGCAGCTGATGATTTCGAACTCTTTTGCCAGAAGAAGAAAATGGTAAAGAGGACTATCAATATGATAGGGAAAAGCATGATTTTCTGTAAGGTTTCTTGACCAGCTGCTAATTCGAGGTCTGCTCCAGAAAGACCAGCTGCCGACATAGCAGCATTAGAGCTATCTATCCATCCACCAATTATAGGCTGGAAAATGGCTGTAGAAAACATACCTACACCACCGATAATAGACATTCCCAATGCCCCACTAAGTGGAACTCGTTGTGCTACCGCTCCTACCATAACTGGCCAGAAGTAACCAACTCCAAGTGCAAAAACAACCGCTGCTACATAAGCCATAGGTCCTGTAACTGTACTAAATAAATAGATTCCTAAAGTTGCTAGGATAGCTCCAGCCAATAGCACGCCTGTTTGACCAAGAGTTTGTACCACTGGTCCTGCAAAGAATCTAGCGACAGCCATTACTCCAGTAGTCAATGCAAGAATCAACATCGGGCTAGCGCCACTAGAACCCATAATTAATCCTACCCATTGTTGTGGTCCAAATTCAGAAATAGCAGTTAATGCCATTGCAATGAACAAGAAAATAAATACTGGACTTATCATTGCTTTGAGGTTTTCAACCAAAGACGTAGCTCCTTCAACCTTCGGCTGAGGGAAAGTCTTACCAAAGAATAGAACAGCGTAAATAACTGTTGGTACCATCATTATCCAGATTTGAGCTTCCCAACCCATGTTTAAATCTGTCATAAACTTGGAAATCAAAGATCCTAATACAATCCCTCCAGGAAACCACATGTGAAAACGATTTAGCATTTTATTCATTTTCACTCCGGTGTACATATCTGCTATCATTGGGTTACAGGCAGCCTCTGTACAGCCATTACCAAATCCTATGAAAAGCGTGGAAATCAGTAGGGTATTATAGCCATCAGCGAAGATTGTAAGCAAAATACCAAGTGTATGCATCACAAATGCAATCCGCATAATATTGGCAGGCCCAATTTTATGATAAAACAATCCTCCCAAGATCATCGAAATGGGGAATCCTAAAAACCACATGGAGTTAATAAATCCAAGTTGCTCGGCATTTAGCCCAAAGGTGTCACCCAATTGGGGAAGGATACCAGCACGAATAGCGAAGGTGAAGGCAGTGGTAATGAGCGCAAAACAACTAGCATTGAAGAGCGCCGATCGGTTAATGTTATCGGTCATAGGTAAGGGTTTGGGTTTGGGTTAATGAATACAAACGATTGAAACGGTTCAAAATAGGAAAAATATTGCATTCAACTTTCCCCCTCATAAAAAATATTGCCCTTTTGGGTATATCAATCTATTACAAATAGCGAACTAGTGATTTTTTCTTCAAAACCATAAATAGGATTTCGAAGCATTAACACTACGACATATGTGCCAGAAGGAATTGATTTTCCATCTGTTTTTCCATCCCATATCAAAATTGGAACCTCTGCGGCGATATCATTTACGGTTTGAAAATGGATCAAGGCTCCCTGTCTATTTAAAATATAAAGATCTGCCTCAGTAACTCCTTCGCTTACTAGCACTCTAAAATCCCTCGAAGGATCATCCAAAACCATTGCAGTTGGGAAGACCACTTCAAAATCACAAGCATCAAATGTCGTGAAACTAGCCACAAACTCGCATCCGTCTACCGTCGTTACGATGAGGGTATATTCACCCACCTCTGATGGTTTGAAAAGTCTATTTTCTGAGACTAATTCCTGTTCAAAGTACCAACTGTAAGCTGCAAAATCTCCTGGGTCAAGTGGAGGGATAGTGTTTTCTTTTGAGCAAATCCCGTAACGATCTTCGAGGTTGGGAGGTGTAAGTAAAGTGGATTCTTCCACCAAAATAAAATTTCTTCCTATCTCACAACCAAGCCTATTATAAGCTACAGCTTCATAAGTGCCTACTTCTGAAACTGTGATTTCAAATAATCCAGCAAATTCAGTTAGATCCTTCCGATTATTGACTAAATCAAAATAAATCCATTCTGTAAGTACTGCTTCTGCTTCATTTGTATTTAGTTTAATTATTGAAAAACCTGGTTCCGGACAGATTTTATTAGCTTCTAAATCCATCGGTACTGTTAAGATTGGAGCTGTGATCTCGAATGGAATTGGAGAAACTGGACAAAACCCACTTCCAAGAGGCTGGACGATCAAAGAATAGTCCCCAAATGCAGTTGGATATAAAACGGTACTTCTTCCAACGATTTCACCAGATTCATTTAGCCATCTGATACTTGTCTGATCAGGATCTACACCTTCGATTTTAGCTTCATAGATCTTGTTACCAAAGCAATCTTCTTCCTTTAATATAGGTTCGAATATAATTGATTGAGAAAGTGTTGCTGAGAAAGTTTGAATTTTTGGACAAAGCCCGGTAGAAGGATCTTTAGGTATCCCCACTAGCGAATAATTTCCTGACTCGGTGAGTTGGAAAGGATTCTGAGCATCTGTCGTCTTGGAGGTGCCGTCAGGATAGGATAAAGTGAAAATGAGGTTTTGATTGGTTTCTGGTACAAAATCAAAAAATTCACAAATATTGATTGAAGTTGGAACAGTAAATTCGACTTGTGGTTTTTTTTCAATTCTGAACTCTTCAATAGGATATGTGCAGCCATCGATAGTCAGTTCAAGTAAATAGTCGCCTCCATCCAGATCAACGACCAACGAATCTTGATCTTCGATTTTCCCAGTAAGTATGCTTCCTACTCCAAGAGCCATTATTCGGTAATTACCAACTACAGATCCTTGAGGAAATTGAATTCTCAATTGACCTGCAACTTTTCCGTTTTCTGAACAGCTTTCTGGAAAAAAATCGTAATTGGTTTGTACAATAGTGGGAGGGTTTGGGCTAGTTGGAGGGTCTTTTGCTTCCAACTTGAAAAGGTTGGTCAATTCACAGCCATTTGAATAGGAACGTATGGTATAGATTTGTGGCTTAAGGTTATCAAAATTTATAATTTGTCCAGAAGAAATATTTCCAGAAACAAATCCTAATTCTTCTACCACTAGTGAGTCCAAAGAAGAGGCTGCCTGCACGGTAAAATTTCCATTTGGATTACCACAGTCGTCCGGTTTTTCCAGGATGTTGATTTGGATTTTTGGAGCTTCTTTCAATTCAAAGGCTACTTTTCTTTCCGATTGACATTCAGGTAGATTTGGATCAAAGGAACTGAAAATAACCTCATAGACCCCTATGCTGGGGAGTGTTGATGCATTTATTGAAATGTTAAACGCTGAACCTAAACTTGTTTTTTGTGAAGTGCCAGATTTGCGGATAAACCATTCTCCTGTGAGTGGGGTATCTGTTTCAAATTGAATCGAACTTCCCTCGCAAATTTGAACAGCTGATTGTTGGATTTTAAAATCCAGTGGAGGACCAACGAAACTAGAGCCTGTGATTAGACAATCCTGACTTCCGTCACTGTTTCGAAGGAATAACTCTACTATGTAAAATCCCTCAGTAAATGCAATCAAATCATTTTCATTTCCAACAATATTTCCATTTTGATCTTTCCAGATGAAAGAATAGCTCGATAGATTCGAGGTTTGGGGATCAATTGCAGTTAGTTTAACAGGCGTCTCGCCACAAAGCAAGTAATCTGGCAGAAGAGCTAATTCAGGGCCTTTTTGGACTTTTATTTGTAGATTACTTGTATATATATCCAAAGTGCCTCTGCGTACATTTAAGGAAATATTATAAATGCCTACTTCATTGAAAGAAACTTTTATGGTTTCAAATTGGGAACCACCTGATCGGTTAAAAATCTCTTCTCCATTTGGCCCCATAACGAGCCAGCTGTATACGTCACCTGGATCACCACCCCCGATGTAAGTCCCTATCACTCCACCAAAAACAATACACAGATTTTCCGGACCGACCAATTCTGGATTTACGGTATTTGAGGGAGATTTGAGGGAGATTAGATTGGTATATTCAAATCTTTCCTTTAAGGCATAGGAGGAAAGTGAAATACAAATCAGAATCAGTATAAACCCAATCTTCCTGTAGGGGAATTGGTCTTTAACAGGCAAATACTTATTGTTTCGGGAGATGTTACAAAAGTAATCAATGAAAGGTGTTTCGAAAGGCTACTTTTTTGAAAGGTTTCAAAAAATGTTCCAAAAAACACACAGTAAGATTCTTTGGTTTACTTCACGATCAAGATGGATCCTATTTGAGTTTTGGACAGGCCTTTCTCTAAATTTTTTAGATCAATCCGAATGGCGTAGCTTCCGTTTGGAATAGCTTTTCCATCATAAGTACCATCCCAAAAACAAGTAGATTCCTCAGAAATCAAGTCTGTTTTTTCGCAGTAGAAAATAATTTCTCCCCACTTATTAAAGATAGAGACCTTCATTTCATCAATTAAATAATTGGTGTAGATCAGGAATTCCTTATCAGAATTGCCCGGCTGAACCGCATTAGGATAACTTACACGTAACTCACACTCCTCTTCAGTTTCAAATAAAGCATTATAGGCACATCCTTCATTACTGAATACGATTAGTTCATATTTACCTGGTAAGATTGGTTTATATGTTGGATTTGTAGAAACTAGTTGATCTTCAAAATACCATTCGTATCCTGAAAATCCGCCAGGATTAATAACTGGACCGATTTCATATCTTGGGCAAACTTTATAACTTTCTTCTACTTCAGGTCGGATTGCATCCATACTCCTCATGATTAGGATTTTATCAAAACCCAGAAGGCAACTAATTTCATTTAAAATTCTGACTTCATAAGTACCCTCATTAAAAGCTAAAATAGATTCTCTATTGGTTTCTTGAATTAATTGGTTTTGCTGACCATTTGTATCTGTAAACCACCATTGTATCTCATTAACTAAATCAAATTCTGATGTGGCTGTGATGGAGGTAGAGGAAGCATCTGGACAGAGTGGCTCAGAAGTCAAACTAATAGGAACACTAAGCAAAGGGGTCTCAACAAAAAAGCTAACCGGTACTTGATCACATGGAATACTTCCGCTTGGCTGGACATCCAATGAAAAATCACCATATGTATTTAGAGTCAATAACTGGTTTGTCCCAATAATATTCCCACCTTCATCAAACCAGGTAAATAATGCCAAAGCGGGATCTAGCCCTCCAATATCAGCGATGTAAATTTTTTCTCCATTACAATCTTCTGAAAGTAATTCTGGGGAAAATTGAATTTTTTGATTTACCACTACTTCCATGTTTTTTACTTCAGGGCAAAGTGGTGTTCCTAAATCGGGGTTATATGCAAAAAAGCTATAAGTACCATTTTGATCTATTGTGATCTGTTCTCCGGAATTTAGCTCCAAGATTTCTCCATTAGGTTTTGTTATTTCAAAAAGTAAATTTTCAGTAGTTATTGGAGTGAATTCATATGTCTCACAGATCGAAAGATTTGCAGGAATCTCAAAGAATACCTTCTCTGGGGTTAGGTCCAAAGTGAAATTGATTCGAGCGAGTTCACAGCTCGAATTAATTCCTGGTTTGATTTCGCTAAAAAGAGTTGCCTCGTAAGTACCACCAATCCTAGTGTTAAAAACAAATTGATTATTAAACTCTGGCAAATCCACTATTTCCCCTAGCTCATCAAATCTTCTCCATTCAATAAATTTTACTGCATCTGGCGAGGTGGTACTTAATTCAACAATGGCTTCAGGACCAAACTCACATAATTT
The DNA here is from genome assembly GCF_029254265.1 of Algoriphagus sp. GTDB lineage: Bacteria > Bacteroidota > Bacteroidia > Cytophagales > Cyclobacteriaceae > Algoriphagus. The sequence continues at coordinate 6,658 of NZ_JAQWXX010000085.1, forward strand.
GGTGGAAGCTATTGAAGCATCCACAAAAAGAATAGGTTCTTTTACTTCAAATTCTTTTGGAGAAATAGGACATAGCTCACTGCTCTTAGGCTGAACTTCCAATGAAAAAATACCTATTGAGGTTGGTGAAAGAAAAAGGTCTTTACCAGTACCTTTAGTCTCTCCTAATTCATTTCTCCAAAAATAATTTACCGATGTCGAATCTGTCCCATAAATTTCAGCAGTATAAATCCTGTTTCCTATCACACAATCCTCACTTTTCAATACTGGGTCAAACGAAATTGGATCTGTCGTTGTGATAACTATTTTCCTTAGGGAAGGACACAGATCACCTTGATTAGGCAGGGATCCTACCAAAGTATATTCTCCTTCTTCAGCTATATTGAATGGCTCCCCTTTAGCTTTTGTGGTAATATTTCCAGCAGGATCTGTTAGTGTAAATACTAAATCTTGGGAAGTTTCAGGTATTAAATCATAGGATTGACAGATCACTAATTTTTCAGGAATAAAAAAATTGGTTTGTGATTTTGAGGGAATTTCAATCAATTGTTTATTAGGCAGGTTACAGCTATCCTTGTCTAATATTTCAAAAAAATACTTGCCTCCTCCCAGACTTATTTTGAAGGGGTTTTCATTTGGCAATGCATCTTTTACAATCTCATCTCCGCGTTCAGTTATTATCCTAAATGAGCCCTCAGTTACTCCATTGAGTAGACTAATGTCAAAAGAACCCGGCATTTTCCCAGTTTCTGTACAAGATTCACCTGTTATATTCTCTACATCAAATAAAAGGTTTGCTGGAGGAGTCAATAGAGGCACAACTGTTCCAAATGAGTTACGACATCCGTCTAAGAAGGCCAAAAGCGTATAGGCTCCAGATTCCAAATTTGGAATATTGATTGGATCACCAACGCTAAATGGACCAAAAGACAATCCTAATTCATCGACAATTAGTTGATCTATTTCTGTTAAAGCAACTAGGCTCAGCGATCCATCTGCTACAAAACAACCGCTCGCTCCTGTTGCATCTATTATTTCGACAAACGGTTCTACGTTATAAATAAAAGATGTAGTTGCTTCAGGAGAACAAGCTGGGTTATCGGGGTTTTCGATTATTACCTTAAGTTCATATTGCCCAAATTTCAAAAGATTAATATTCGGGAATAAAGTAATCTGACTCGATTTGCTAAGAAATACAGGGTTTGGTTCACCTGGAACTGATAGTATCCATTGGCCAACTGTAAGTGGGTCTGTTTTGAAATTAATTGATCCATCTTTACAAACCGTATCAGAACTTTTTACAATAGTTACCAAATCAAGTTGAGAAACTGTGGTTGTTAAATTTGTTATGCACTGAGCGTTTGACTGGCCATCCAAAACGTAAAACTCTACACTGTATTTTCCTGGGGTATTAACGATCAACTCATTTGAGTTACCGATAACTACACCGGATTCGTCAGTCCATACAAACGTGTAATTTGAAAAATCTGAACTTGATTCTGCAATCGCTTTGATACTTAGGGATTGGCCGGAACAAATCTGATAAGAGTTTAGAAGAGTAATTGTAGCTCCTTTAATGATGTCTACATTCTTTGAAAAATTTCCAACTAAAATTCCTCCTCTTGATACTTCCAGTAACACTTTATGTACCCCGATCTGTTCAAATGTATATTCTATACTTTCAAAAGCACCTGGAGGCCTTGTAAACAAAACTTGTCCGTTTGGAGCAATAATAGTCCATTTGTAGACATCGGTATCTGGATTCCCGCCTCCTGAAAAAGTACCTCTTACGCTCCCTACAACATTACATAATTTTTCAGGACCTATTAATTCAGGATCTACAAAGGCTTGATTAAAGGCTGTTGATGAGATTAATTTTTCAAAAAAAACAATAGGTGACTTAAATTCTGCCTCAGCTTGAGCTAGCCAAACCAAAAGGCAAAAAAATACAAATACTAATGGAGTTGCTTTTTTCAAAATGTATTAATAAAATACTCATTTTCAAGACGCTAAACTACATTTTTTTATATACTCAGGAAAGTTGAATACCTTTTGTTACACTAAAAAAAATGTTTCTGAAGAATTAACGAACAAAAGTCCACTCCAATTGTGTGCTTAAAACATCTGAAAACTCATACCCCTCCAGGTTAAATAATTTCAACTTATTTGGGTCAGTGATTCTGTTTTTGATCGCATAATTAGTCATCATTCCTCTTGCCTGTTTTGCAAAAAAACCGACAACTTGGTAAGAGTCATTTTTGAATTCTTTGAAGTGAATGGTAATGATTGGGTTTTTTACAGTTTTCAAATCGACTGATTTGAAATATTCTTGGGAAGCAAGATTTACGATAGGACTATCATCAGCAGCATTATTAATGGCTTTTGCGATTTTTTTGTCCCAAAACTCATACAGATTTTTCCCTTTTTGATTTTCTAGTCTAGTGCCCATTTCTAGTCGATAGGGTTGGATCAAATCCAAAGGTTTAAGTAATCCATACAGTCCCGATAGAATTCTCAAATGTTGCTGCGCAAATTCAAAATCATCTTTATTGTATTGGTCTACATCTATTTTAGTATATACGTCACCTTTGAATGCGAGCAAAGCCTGCTTGGAGTTTTTGAAGTTGAATTCTCTTTGGAATGTCTTGAACCGCTCCTCATTAAGTACTGCCAAATTCTCAGAAATCCTCATAAGCTTTCCGATTTCTGGTGCAGTTTTTTTCTTTAAGACATTGATCAAATTCTTTGTCTCAGTCTGAAAGTCAGGTAATGTATATTCTTGAATATTAGGATTACTATAGTCCAGCGTTTTCGCTGGCGAAATTAAGATAAGCATACTATTGAATAATGGTAATCGCTTTGATTAGAGATTGTGTTAAGTTTTGATCTTGACTGGTAAACTTCACCTTTACCGCATATGTTCCGTTTGGTACTAATTTTCCTCCAACTAGGCCGTCCCAAGGACAAAATGGCTGTCCAGGTTCAAGATTTTGATGCTCACAATAGAATATCAATTCACCCCAGCGATTGAAAATATAAACTTCTACGTTATCAATGTATTCATTTGCGTAAAGAATGAAATTTCGATTGGGATCGTTGAGCACTACTCCATTGGGAAATGAGATTTTCAATGCACAATCTTCTATCACCTCAAAATTGGAGACATAAAAACAGCCTAAATTATCTGATACGGTCAATTCATAAATTCCAGGGAGGGTAGGGGTGAATTCGGCTGATGTAGAGACCTCATTTCCATTTAATTTCCAAGAATAATTGTCATAAACTCCGGGGTCTATCGATTCGGTAACTCCTTCGATAGCACATATGGTAATGTTTTGTGGTACAATGGGAGGTATAATTATCGATTTAGCGACAGTACCACTGGCTCTCCCAATATCACATCCCGCAGCACTTCTCAACAATACTTCGTAAATCCCCTCTTGACTTACTTCTATGATTGGCAAATCGTCGAATGCTGGAATCCGAGTTCTCGTGCCGCCCTGAACACTATACCATTCGATATTTTGAACAAGTGATAAGTTGGCGTCAATTGTAATAGTGGTACTGGTTTGATCTATACAGAATGGTACAATATCAAGCGCTACTTCCAGATTCTCCGCAAGCACTTCAGCTTCAAAGAAAAATTCATTGGTAGGACAAAGCCCCCCATTTCTTGGCTGAACTTCTACTGAATAAACCCCGGCAACACTTGGTACAAAAGTTTGAGATCTTCCTACAATTATACCGTTAAAATCTCTCCAAAGGAAAACCACATCGGCTGGATTAGCATTACCTAGGACTGCTTCATACCTAATACCTGTCTGGCAATCAACAATTGGAGGAGGCACATCAAAAACTATAGGCTGTGTGATCGCCGCAGTAATAGTTTCTTCACGTGGACAATCGATACCTGTTGGATCCTCACCTCTTACTACATAAACCCCGCTTTGAGTGATTGTGAATTCGCCACTTGCATCAGGGGAGATAATTGCGCCACTTGAATTGGTGACTGTGTAAATCAAGTTGTTTGGAGAAGTTGGTAAGAATGTAAAGCTTTCACAAGCAGTAAGTTCTGTGGGAACGGCGAACACAACCTCAAACTTCTGAGCAACAGTATAATTCGTTTGGTCTGGAATAGCACAATTTGCAGCATCAGAAACTTCCACTGAATAATCTCCATAAGGCACATTCACTGTGATTTGACTGCTATTAGTGAAGCTTCCTAAGAAAGTTTGCCCATCTCCCTGTCGTGTGATAAGATAGCTTCCTGAAGGAGTCCCACTAGTAAACTCAATAACTAGTGTTCCATTTTCAACGCCATTAATACTACATGTTTCATCAGTAGCAATCACTGTATACTCAAAGCCACTTGGAGGATTTGAATTTTCTACTGTTACGGTCGAAATATAGCTGCAACCAGTATTATTTAGGGCTTCTATAGTATATACACCAGGTAGCACATTGGCTACAGGAAGTACATCCCCCTGATTTACATTGTTGAAAATTTCACCAGTTTCCTGAACCGTCACAGTAGATGCACTTGCTTGCATCGTGATCTCAAATGAACCATCTGGAGTGGTACAATTAGTAGCAGGAGTAGTTTGTGTTGCTACCAATAAAGGAAGTTCATTGACAAGTAGTGGTAATCTTTTTTCAACCGTACACCCTTCTAAGATTGGATCTTGAGTCACAAAAATAATCTCGTATTGTCCTGACCCAGGGAGGCTATTCACAAATAACTCTAATTCAAAAAATTCACCCAATGAAACTCGTGCCGGATCACCATTTAATTCATAAAACCATTCACCGGTAATTGGTGTGTTGGGGGCGAAAATAACTGAGGTTTCTTCATAACATACTTCAGTCGCAGTTTGGGTCAAATCAAAATCAAATGCAGGCCCAACAAATATCTCTGCAGTTGCTGGGCAAGTTTCGTATAATGCTGCCTCATCCTCAGACAATCCGTCTGGCAAAGTAAAGCTTACAGTTACAGTATAAATGCTTTCCTCTGTAACCGTGATTGAATTAGAGTTTTCATCACCAAAGACTTCTCCTGCCGCATTGGTCCATTCAAAAACATAGAGTCCCTCTGCAGGATCATACCCATCAATTGCAGTAAGGGTCACAGGGTTTTCAGCACAAAGTGTAGCAGCTTCTGGCAAAGTCAAAGTTGGAGGAGCGTCGACCAATATCTCGGTACTTGCTCTGAAATATTCCGGATCGCCACATCGATCTACTCGAAGTTCGACCGTATAAGTCCCTGGATTATCAAAGATTTGTTCTAAAGTCTGAAATTGTTCTCCAGGCCCTCCAAAATTGTTTTGAAGGAAGGTTCCATCCTCTGCTGTAATTGTCCAGAAATAGCTATCGATATCAGGTTCTCCACCACCTTCAAGTAGTGCTCCGGAGGGGTTGTTTGGGTCTAGACAGATTCTAGGAGGAGCTGCCAGCGAAGGTTCGGGAATGGAACTTCCGGAATTTTGTACAAATGAAGGCAATCCTAAATTAGAAGTGCCTGGCATTGGCTGGACACCATCCTGGGTGAAAGTACTCTGAGCAGTGCAACCTGTTCCTACATTGATTTGACCGATTCGATTGTCACTAACTACCGCCGCATAAATTTGACCATTTGGTCCAATCTGTAGCGCTCCAATATTTAATGCCGCGGTACCGCTTATTTGATTTCTGGTACTAAGGATACAGGCTTCAATTTGAGGTCTAGTGGATGCAGTTCCAAAGCAAGTCGGACAGGCTGTTGCATCTGGATCATCTTCATCAGCTGTAGATTTGATAATGAATTCTTCAATACCGGGCCCGCCATTTTGATAACTGACAAGGATCCTGGTCCCATCGTCGGAAAACTCCATGCCATAGACTTCTCCGTCGCATCCCAAATCTATTCGGGCGTATTCTGTAAGCTCTCCGGTACTTTGGTCAAAATCGAAAATCTCCAATTTGTTACATCCGCCTTCGCTGATTGTTACCGCTAACTGATCTCCATCTGTGTTAAACTTCATCGCACCGACACCGGAGTTGAATCCGTGATTGCTACCAACAGAGCTTAAGACTGGTGGGCCAATACCATTGGTTGTAACTGGATAAGCTCGGAAAGTATTATTGCCCAATTCATGGAACATCACCCAAGTCGTATCTCCTGCATCCAAAGCAGCGGTGTGTTCTGTGGAGGGGCTGAAAAGAAAATTGTCTTTGGTGACCACATTTCCGACCCCAGTCTGATTTTCTGCCTTGATGTCTACTAGTGAGAATTTAACTTCATTGGTGCCATTGGCAGATACTTGTGTGGTAAAGAGATAAAATAGGGTTTCTTCTTGCGGCACAGGTACGGCCAAAGCACCTTGACTGGATCCATTATCACCACCAATGTTATCTCCGTTTTCCATGAGATTTCCATTCAAGTCCCAGACGGATTGTCCATCGGTAAAGAATAAAACCTGTCCAGTCTGATCGGAGATCGTGGTTGTTCCTGCTGGGATATTCTGTGGGTGCCTGTTTGCTATTGGCCTCGGAGTTGGCGCATTTTCATCATTCGGGTCTGGATTAAAATCCAATCCTGCTCCATCTCCAAAATACCAGATATTATTGGTTTGGTCGGGAAGATCCCAAATCTGAACTCGAATTTCAGCATAAGCATAGCAAGAGGAACCAGGCTCTCTAACCAAAGCCCAATATAAACCGGGTAAACAAACTGTGTTTTCACTTCGCGTTCCCCATCCTTCATCACGATAGTTGGACCAGAAGTATTCATAGTTATCTCCGCCACTTGGAGGGGCCTCACCGCCTTGTTCGCCAGCGGTATTTTGTGCCTCCAACAAAGCTGCAATATCCACACATTGTCCTTCACAAAGTGTGGTGTCCTGAGGAGTAAAATTTGCCTCAAGATTATTTTCTGTTAGGGGAATATCACGGGAAACAGTTTCAGTTTCCCCATCTGCAAATGTTACTGTCAATGAGACGGAAATACTTTGTCCTTGAGCTGCATCTCCAGGAATAAGGAAATGCTCTTGACCAAAATCCGCAGGTAAAGGGTTCCCATCTGAATCAGTTAGAGGTGGATTGAATTCCCATTCAAAACTGACAGGACGGTAGTTTTCAGGAGTAATTTCACTGGTAAGTTGGATAGGGTTATTCGCACAAGGCATATCTGGTGCCCAGGTGAAATTTACAGTTGGGGTAATGTCAGCATTTGGAGCAAATGTTGGGAAGATAGTTCCGCAAAAATCAACTCCGTTAAATGGGTCTTCCTCCAAATTAATTTCTGCAAGATCAGGTTCATTGGGATTAGTCACCCTACCGATAAGCTGAGGCCCACCGTCTACTTCCTCATAGATGTAATAAAGGTTTCCATCCGGCCCCAACTTGATGTCATAGACTGCGTGAAGATCATCAGGAAGTGGAATTTCTTCAGGTTCACTAGAAAGGTCGTCGCTTGGTACTCTAAAAAGTTTATTTCCTCTTGAATAATAAACAAATGCTCCATCTGGAGAAAATTCAGCACCTCCGAAAGGTTCTACACCGTTTGAATTGGCTATAAACTCTCTGGTACCAAAAGTTCCCGTACTAGTGTCAAAATCAATAATGGCTATGTCGCTATCGTTCGACCCATGAATGAGAATCAATCGTTGGGAAGCTTCATCAAAGACCATTGCTTGCGGAGTAAAACCAATATTTTGAGTGTCTGTTGTGGTGAAATTCCCAGCAGTTCCATCAATCCTTCGAGAAATGATAGTGTTATTTTCAATAGTGATCAGGTAGGAAGGGGAAGAGGGTGACTTGACCACCAGAAGTGATCCTTGAGCATTTCCGATTACATTGTCTTTTGAAACTACCTCACCTAGCGGGCGTTCGTTTCCTGTGGCTTGTCCGGCAGCATTCATATCCACCAAAGAGTAGAGGAGCTGTCCACCTGGAGAAATGTAGAAGATGTAGAAAAGTTTATTTCCGTCAGGATCATATTCCAGAAAGCCCGTCGCAACTTTCTGCCTTCCTGTAATATCTCCATCCAAACCAGGTGCACTTCCCTGAAGTGGGTTTGAGCTATAATCGTAAACTAGTTCTCCATTTGTTAAGAAAAGGGGCTGGCCGGTAATCGGATCGATTGCAATTGCATTATTATTTTTACCTATTAAAACGGTAGAAGGAAGCGTCTGAACTGTTGGCGTCCCACCTTTTCCAAAAGATAAATAGTTGTTTGTTGTGCTTGTTTCGCAGTATCCGAAAATCCATTCGTTATCATTAAAACCTTGGGAATAGGCAGAAAACTGAATTACAAAAAATGTAAATATCAAAGAAAGAGGAAAAATGTAGGGGAAGCTTATGGAATTAAGGTTGCTTTTCATAATTTTCGAACTGCATCTAAAACAACGAAGAGCTCGAATCGTTCTAAATGCTAACTGAATATTCAAATAAACGAACAAATCCTTGTTACGGTCTCTGGTTTACGTGGTTTTTTTTAGTGTGGTTGGACTTTTCCTTCATACGTCTGCATTTGCACAGGATCCGCAATATAGCCAATACTACGCTGCACCTCTTTATTTGAATCCTGCATTCGCAGGTTCGGAACTCACAGGGAGAGTAGGTTTCAATTATAGAAATCAATGGCCGAGTATAGATGCACAGTTCACAACCTTCTCTGCTTTCTACGATACTTACTTGGAAGATTACAACAGTGGGATTGGGATAATGCTGATGCAAGATACTGAAGGGGCGGCAAAATTGCGGTCTACTACGATATCTGCCATTTATTCTTACGAATTAAAATTGAGCGATAATCTTTATTTCAGGCCAGGATTCCAGGCAAGTTACATCAGAAGGGAAATCGGATTTTTTGAAAATTTGATTTTTGCAAATCAGATTAATCCTAGTGACCCTTTTGGACCAACTCTTCCGGGTGCGGATATACCGGGTTTAGGAGATCCTGTAAATATGTTATCACTTTCTTTTGGGGGATTAATTTTCACAGAGAATTTTTGGTTTGGAGGATCAGCCCATCATGTAAACCAACCCAATCAGTCTTTTATTGACGGAGATAGTCCGCTTCCGATGAAAATTTCTTTCCATGCTGGATATAGAATTCCTTTAGGTGAAGGTTCCATGCGTCAGGATTTTACGCACATGCGCAAGCAACGATATTTGACGCCAACAATCAACTACAAGCGACAAGGACCATTTGAGCAGTTGGATGTCGGAGCATATTTCTATGTAGAGCCTATCGTATTCGGTCTTTGGTACCGCGGACTTCCTTACAAGCCGGTTGAGAATCAAAGTAACCGTGATGCAATCGTAATGATGGTCGGAGTGAATTTGCTAAGTGGATTGAATATCGGATACAGTTTCGATTACACGGTTTCGCAGCTGGGAATCCAATCAGGTGGAGCACATGAGATCAGTTTGTCATGGACTTTGCCAAATAATAATCAAGGCAGTCCGAGAAGAAGGGATACTATTCTCCCTTGTCCTAAATTCTAAAATTTCATGGAGCCGATTTTGCTAAAGAATCTACTGATTGGAGTAGTGACTTTTGGGTTTTTGTTGGGGAAAATTCTTAGCTACCTGAATTATCGACGGCCAGTTCCTAAAGTGCCAGACACCCTCTCTGAATATTTGACAGATCAAAAACTTCAAGAATCGAAAAACTACCAAAATGAGAATTATCGTTTCGGACTAGTTTCGGGAATTTTCTCATTTGTCATCACCATTCTTTTCATCAGTCAAGGTTGGTTTGGAGCAATCGATAGCTGGGTGAAGACTTTTGAAATCGCCCCGCTTTTGGAGTCTGTAGTTTTCTTTGCGCTGATTTTCATTGGTTCTGATATCCTTAGCTTACCATTTGATTATTACAGCACTTTTGTGATCGAGGAGAAGTATGGATTTAATAAGTCCACAGTGAAAACTTTCTTTGTGGACAAATTGAAAGGATATCTTCTTTCCATCATTATAGGTGGAGGTTTGTTTATGCTATTTCCATGGCTAGTTCACCAGATGGGAAGAGACTTTTGGTGGCAGTTTTGGATCATCGCAGCAGTATTTATGGTATTGGTCAATCTGTTTTACACTGCTTTGATTCTACCACTTTTCAATAAACTTACCCCTCTTGGGGAAGGAGAATTGAAGGATCAAATTATCAACTATGCCCGTTCGGTGAATTTTCCTTTGGAGAATATCTTCGTGATGGATGGAAGCAAGCGTTCTTCTAAAGCAAATGCCTTTTTCTCAGGTTTTGGAAAGCGAAAGAAAGTAGTGCTTTTTGATACGCTTTTGGATCAGCATCCGCCGGAGGAATTGGTTGCGGTTCTCGCTCATGAAGTGGGACATTACAAAAAGAAGCATATTGTTTGGAGTATGATTCTTTCAGTGCTACAAATAGGTTTACTGTTATTTTTACTGTCCCAGTTTATCTTCAGTGAGCCGATGAGCATGGCATTGGGAGGTAAAGTCTGGTCCGTGGAATTGAATCTCATTGGATTCACCATGCTTTTTTCTCCCATCTCCATGATTCTTGGAATTGGCATGAACTGGCTCAGTCGTAAAAATGAGTTTGAGGCGGATGATTTTGCAAAAACCACTTTCGCTGGAAAACCATTAGCGGAGGCTTTGAAAACTTTATCAGTCAAAACCCTCAGCAACATCAATCCACATCCTTGGTATGTGTTTATGAATTATTCCCATCCACCGCTTTTAGAGCGATTGGAGAAATTGGAAGGGTAGAGTAGAATTAAAAAGGCTATCACTATTTTCAAACTTTGAAAATAGTGATAGCCTTTTATCATTTCTCCAATTATCTCAATCTTTCATTCACTAAATCACATAAAACTCCTCCCAACCTTTTCTCGGTGGCATTCCTGCCAAGACTTGATTGGCGAGTGGGTTATTCGTGATTTGGCGAGTCTCCCGATCAAACTCCAACTTGGTACCCATCTGCTGGGCCATCACCCCGAGACAGAATACCTGACTGAGTGGTCCTGCAATTTCAAATGGAGATCTGGTTTTTTCCTCGCCTTTACAAGCTTTTAGGAAGTTGGCGAAGTGATTGGAAGGGCTTTCTGGAACTTCAGGAAGTTTGGACTCCCATTCTTTTGCTTTTTCTGAAGGAATGATAGAAAGTGTGCTACCGTGTGAGCCGCCTTTGAAGGTCAACTCTTTACTGTAAATGATTTTTCCTGGGTTCAGTTTGGCAGGTTGGATCTGTCCATTGCTTGGTGGTGGAATATTTGGATCCAGTTCGGATACCCCATAGCCATCTGGTACAGCAGGGATATTATCCATTCCATCATACCAGGTAATCGTCATTGGAGGCATCTCGTTTCGCTTTGGGAATTTAAATTCCAAAGTCGTAGAGGTAGGGTAAAAGAACATGTTATGACCACTAAGTTTGGTCGGATTGATTTCACTTGGAAGACCCAAATCCAGAAACTGATGTGCCGTATCCATGATATGCGCTCCCCAATCTCCTAATGCACCCATTCCAAAGTCATACCAACAGCGCCATTGGCCATTGTGAAAGTCCTTGTTGAAATCATGCGGTTGAGCTTGCGCAGTCCACACATCCCAATTCATCGTGGTTGGAATAGGCTCTGCAGCTGGGAAGTGACTGATATTGGTGTCCCAACCATGCCATCGTCTTCGGCTGTTCATATGCGCAGTCATAGCGGTGACATCTCTGATGATTCCAGCATCTTGCCAAGCTTTGAATTGGAAATAATTTCCTTCTGAGTGCCCCTGATTTCCCATTTGCGTAGCCAGTTGAGGGTATTTCTTCGCTGCCGCCATCATCAAATCCACTTCCTGAAAAGTCCGAGCCATCGGCTTTTCTACATAGACATGCTTTCCTTCGGCCAATGCCATCATAGTCACCGGAAAATGTGAAAAATCCGGTGTGGCAATACTTACCGCCTCAAATTCACCTCCGATCTGATCAAACATCTTTCTGAAATCCTGAAAGCGTTTGGCCTGAGGAAACATCTCCATAATCTGAAGGGTCTGCTTGGCCCCCATATCCACATCGCATATGGCTACGACATTACAAAGTCCAGTCTTATGAAGTTCTTTGATGATCTCCGCTCCACGATTACCGATTCCGATGCAGGCAAGATTGACTTTGTCAGACGGTGCCACATAGCCCATTGGCTTGCCTAGGACATTGGGAGAGATTAGCGTCAGTACGGAAAGACTCATGGCAGCAGTCGCTCCGGTCTTGAGAAAGTTTCTTCGATTGGTTTTCATTAAGGGTTTATTTTGAGATGGAGCAATCAAGTATTTATTTGCTATTCTAATCTAGGAATGAAAAATTAGAATCAGTAAGCAAGTGCTATAAATCAACGGAATCGATACCGAAGACATTTATTCGATAGCTTAAATAGAGTTCTTTTTTTATCTTAATTTTCTCTAAACCCCAACATCATGCAAGACCTAGCTGATTTCCATTTACCTGTTTCCGAACTTTTTCCGCAACCCAAAACCAAAGCAGATTGGGAGCAGTATCGTCTTAGCCAAGAGCAAATCGATTTTTTTAATGAAAATGGCTATTTGGCAGGTATCAAATTATTAGATGAAGCCCAAATCGAGGCTTTGAAAAATGCCTTAGACGAGGTCATGGATCCTGAACATCCACTCCATCATTTGTTTCATGAGTTTCACAGCAATGAATCTGGTGATCCGAATAAAGTACTTTTTCATTCCCTCGGTCATTGGAGATTGGCAGCACCTTTTCATGATGCGATCTGGAATCCTGCATTCCGAATGGCCGCTTCACAATTGCTCGGAGATCGGGCGGTTCGGTTTTGGCATGATCAGTTGTTTTGCAAGCCTGCGCACCATGGGGGAAATGTGGCTTGGCATCAGGATTACAGCTATTGGACAAGGACAGTGGCCATGCAGCACCTGACCTGCTGGTGCGGGCTGGATGATGCGACGGAAGAAAATGGTTGCCTTCAATACGTACCTGGCTCACATCGCTGGGGGCTTTTGGATAAGCCCGCTTTGGCAGGAGAAATGGATGGTCTGATGGCGATGATGACAGCTGAGCAAAAAGCGAATTTCAAACCGGTAGCTATTCCATTAAAAGCAGGACACGCTGCATTTCATCACCCGCTATTGGTGCACGGAAGTTTTGCGAATTTTTCTCCACGCTCGCGCAAAGCTTTTGTGCTGAATGTCTTTGCGGATGGGACAGTATCTGATACGGATGAACCGCTTTTGGAAGGTGTGCCTGTAATTCCGAAAGGAGAAAAAATGCAAGGGAAATTCTTTCCGATTATTTTCGATCCGAAGGAGATTTGATTTCGGTTTGTGGAGACACAAACCGAGGCGGAGGATTCGAAGGAGATCCAATAGCGTTGATTTCTGTTTTTGAATACAAAAATCTAGTCTATGAGAATAAACCTTTGATTCCCTTCGTGAGAACACGAACGGTGGCGAAGAATAAAAGAATAAATCATGGATCCTTTCGTCAAGACATGAATGTTGCCGAAGGCTGAAGCCAAGCAAGATTTTGGTTCTTATTAATTGAATGTCTTCTCTAAAAATCCGGATTTCCATACGAGCCTGTTGTCAATTTGGATTATATTAGACCAACAAGTGATCAACCCAAAAAACTAACCCTATGAATTGTTTGAAGAAAATTTATAGTGCGTTCCTCTTTTTAGCCCTGAGTGGAACTTTTACTTTTGCCCAGAATGGAGTTACATTTCTTCAATTTGAGGGAAAGGAAGGTCCAGGAAAAGGGAAGCATATCGTCTTGGTAGCCGGAGATGATGAATATCGCTCTGAAGAATCTATGCCAATGATGGCAAAACTCCTTTCTCAGCACTATGGATTTAAGACAACGGTGCTTTTTCCCATCGACCCAAGTACAGGAGATGTGGTGCCAAGTTATCAAAACAATATTCCGGGACTCGAAAATTTAGAATCTGCAGATCTGATGATCATGCTGATTCGATTCCGAGAGCTTCCTGACGCGCAAACTAAGTATATCGAGGATTTCTTGAAAGTAGGAAAACCAATCATCGGTCTGAGAACTTCCACTCATGGGTTTGCTTACCAAAAAGACAAAACATCTCCTTTTGCCAAGTGGACGTGGAATGGGAAAGAAGCTGGATGGGAGAAGGGATTTGGCAAGCGGATTTTCGGCGAAACTTGGATCAATCATCATGGCATCCATGCCAAAGAAGGTTCAAGATCACTAATCGACGGTGTGCAACAAATGAATGATCATCCTATCCTTAGAGGCGTCAATGATATCTGGGTTCCAGAAGATGTATATGGGATACAAAGTCTTCCCGAGGAGGCGGAAGTTTTGATTTATGGACAATCCACTGCCGGAATGACTGCAGAAGCAGCGCCGATCTGGGAAAAATCAGTCATGCCAATCGCATGGACCAAACCCTATCAAATTGAGGGAGGAAAAGAGGGAATGGCCTTTGCGTCCACGATGGGTTCTTCCATGGGATTCCAAAGTGAAGACTTGAGAAGACTGGTGGTGAATGCTTCCTTTTGGCTTTTGGGAATGTCGGAGACGATTACGCCGGAATTGAATATGGCAATTGTCGGAGAATATAAACCGACAATGTTTGGATTTGATACCTTTCGGAAGGGAATGAAAGTAGCCGATTTTAAATGAAATTTTGGTCAACAGTCAACGGTCAACAGTCCACCGATTTGCGGCTGTCGACTGAGGACTGTGGTCCGTTGACAAAATAATACGATGAATAAAATAGGATTTAATGTACTGGCTTGGTCCGCAGTAGTTTCTGAAGACTTATTTCCGATTCTTGACCGATTAAAATCCATCGGTTACAATGGAGCAGAATTTTTTGTAGGGCCTTGGGAAGAGAAAGCTTTCAAATCCGTAGGGAAACATTGCCAAGAAATTGGTTTGGAAGTAACTACCGTGACGGTCATGGGACCTGATGAAAATCCGATTTCACCCGATGCCAAAGTGCGAGAAAAGGCAAAAGAGAAATTGCGATGGGTGCTTGATCGGGCTGCAGACCTGAACTCCCAGGTTTTATGTGGACCCTTTCATTCGGCATTTGCGACTTTTGCGTCTCGTGCACCTCTCGAAGATGAATATAAATGGTCCGCTGAAGTGCTTCACGAAACTGCTGACTACGCTCAAAAACTAGGAATTCTCATGACTCCGGAAGCACTCAATCGCTTCGAGTGCTACCTCTGCAACACTATGGAGCAGCTTGATTATTTGCTAGGCAAAGTCAATCATCCCAATGTACAGGCGATGTTTGATACCCATCATGCCAATATGGAAGAGAAGAAAATGGGGAATGCCATTGAATTTATCGCACCTAGGTTAGGGCATTTTCATATCTCAGAAAATGATAGAGGTACTCCAGGTTCGGGTCATGTGGACTTTGATGAGACTTTTGCCACTTTAGCCAAAGTGAATTACAAGGGATGGCTGACGATCGAAGGGTTTACTCGAAATGATCCTGATTTTGCCAACTCGATTGGGGTGTGGCGGAATTTCTCCGAGCCTTGGGATATGGCCGAGAATGGGTTTAAGCTAATTCAGGAAAAATTATTGAAGTACAACGGTTAATCAGGTAAGTTCCTTAATTTAAACTTTGTCATTGAATCTTTTTGACAAGATCTGGCATCCAGCTCATAATTGGATATGTCCTGCTCTAAAACGTCAAAGAATAGGAGTAAAAAAACTAATCAATAAAAAAGGTGGTCTCTTTCGAAACCACCTTTTGTGTTAAATAGTATCAGCTTAATTAAGCTAAATCAAATCTGTCAAGATTCATCACCTTGTTCCAAGCGGCTACAAAGTCCTTGATAAATCTTTCTTGTCCATCTGAACATCCGTAAACTTCAGCAATCGCACGAAGTTCGGAATTGGATCCGAAGATCAAGTCTACACGTGTACCAGTCCATTTTACCTGTCCTGTCTTGCGATCTTTTCCAAGGAAAGCATGCTCACCTTTGTCAGCAGCACTCCAAGAGATACCAAGATCTAAAAGGTTGACGAAGTAATCATTTGTCAAAGAACCAGGACGCTCAGTGAATACGCCATATTTGGAATGATCAAAGTTGGTGTCAAGAACTCGCATACCACCGACTAAAACAGTCATCTCAGGAGCAGTCAAAGTCATCAACTGCGCTCTATCGATTAACATCTCTTCAGCAGAAGCTTTGTGTTTTGGCACGAAGTAATTTCTAAATCCATCAGCAGATGGCTCAAGTGCTGCAAAAGATTCTACATCAGTTTGAGCTTGAGAAGCATCAGTTCTACCAGGAGTGAACGGTACGGTTACAGGATGACCAGCATTTTTAGCAGCTTGCTCAATTCCGGCACAGCCTCCCAATACGATCAAATCAGCAAGTGAAACTTGTTTTCCGCCAGTCTGTGCTGCATTGAATTCTCCTTGAATAGATTCAAGTTTCTCCAATACTTTGGTCAACTGAGCAGGATTGTTGGCATCCCAATATTTCTGAGGAGATAGTCTTATTCTTGCTCCATTAGCACCACCTCTAAAGTCAGATCCACGGAAAGTGGAAGCAGAAGCCCAAGCGGTAGAAACCAATTCAGAAACACTAAGCCCTGAAGCTAGAATTTTTCCTTTGAGCGCTTCAACGTCAGCCGCATCAATCATTTTATAGGTAGCAGCAGGAATTGGATCTTGCCAGATCAATTCTTCGGAAGGAACCTCTGGACCCAAATATCTGGATACTGGTCCCATATCTCTGTGCGTCAACTTGTACCAAGCTCTTGCGAAAACATCTGCAAACTCATCAGGATTCTCAAAGAATCTACGAGAGATTTTCTCATAAGCAGGATCTTCACGCAATGCGATATCTGTAGTCAACATAACTGGCGTATGGCTCTTGGAAGGATCATGTGCATCCGGAACGGTTCCGGCGCCACCACCATTCTTTGGTCTCCATTGATGAGCACCAGCTGGGCTTTTGAATAATTCCCATTCGTAACCAAACAAGTTTTCGAAGTAATTATTGCTCCATTTGGTAGGCGTAGTAGTCCAAGTTCCTTCTAAGCCAGAAGTAATTGTATCACCTGCATTTCCGGTTCCAAAATTGTTTTTCCATCCCATGCTTTGCATTTCGATTCCTGCAGCTGCAGGCTCACGCTCCACATATTTGCTAGGATCAGCAGCACCGTGAGTTTTACCGAAGGTATGCCCACCAGCAATAAGCGCAACAGTTTCTTCGTCGTTCATAGCCATTCGGCCAAAAGTCTCCCGGATATCTTTAGCTGATGCCAAAGGATTTGGATTCCCGTTTGGTCCTTCAGGGTTTACATAGATAAGACCCATTTGTACAGCTCCAAGTGGATTTTCAAGTACACGGTCACCAGTGTATCGCTTGTCTCCGAGCCATTCAGTTTCTGATCCCCAATACACATCCTCTTCTGGCTCCCAGACATCTTCACGTCCACCGCCAAATCCGTATGTTTTGAAATCCATTGTTTCCAAGGCTACGTTTCCTGCAAGGATCATCAAGTCAGCCCAAGAAAGTTTCTTACCATATTTTTGCTTGATTGGCCAAAGAAGCAATCTAGCCTTATCCAAGTTTCCATTGTCAGGCCAGCTGTTGAGTGGAGCGAAACGCTGCGTTCCTGATCCACCACCTCCTCGGCCATCCTGAATTCTGTAGGTTCCTGCGCTATGCCAAGCCATTCTGATAAAAAATGGTCCATAGTGACCGAAATCTGCTGGCCACCAATCCTGAGAATCAGTCATTAGATCAGCCAGATCTTTTTTCACTGCAGCCAAGTCTAGGCTTTTGAATTCTGCAGCATAGTCAAAATCTTCTCCCATAGGATTGGAAAGCGAAGAATTCTGACGAAGAATGTTAAGTTTCAACTGATTTGGCCACCAGTCTCTGTTTGAGGTTCCTCCACCAGCAGCTTTCGCCAGTGTACCTCCAATGAAAGGGCATTTTTCGGCACCATTTGAACCTCCATGACCATTCATGTCATAAGATTTAGAGGAGTCCGTTGAATGTGGGTTTTGATTGTTATCCATATTACTTGAGATTTATTTTTTCTTGAAAAGTAAATTTACCTAAAAGGATTGGGTATTGAAATCCTTTTTCCATAGATAATTCCTATGAGTCTTTAAGGATTCTAAATGATTATAAAATTACCAAAACTGGTTTGCTTCTCCTAGAAAACTTAAATGGCAGTATACTTGATTTTTGTCACCAAAAATCGCTTAAAAGCCTAGATTGTAAGGGGGAAGTGAAATCTACATGATCAAAATCCTATTTTGGTTATATCTTAATCTTTTTTTAAATCGAGATTGTTTTTTGAATTTTGACAGAAACCACAGGACAGCAGATTCCATCCTTTTTTGGTAGATTAGGTCTATCACTATAAGACCTGTCACGTGAAAATTCTATTTTCCATTCTGCTTTTAAATCTTTCCATTTCTGCATTTTCGCAAGAAAAAAAAACTAATATCATCTTCATTCTCACTGACGATCAGCGCTGGGATGCTTTAGGTTTCGCGGGAAATACAATGATTCAAACCCTGGAAATGGATCGCTTGGCTGAGGAAGGAACTTACTTCGAAAATGCCTTTGTGACTACACCAATCTGTGCAGCAAGCCGCGCTAGTTTACTTACTGGGCTTTATGAGCGAACTCATGGGTACACCTTTGGCCAAGGAAATATTAAACAGCCTTACATTGACCAATCATACCCTGTTAAACTTAGGGAGGCGGGCTACAAGACTGGTTTTTTCGGAAAGTTTGGAGTGAATTATCCTGGGTTTTCTGAATTGTTTGATGAAGGAGAAGACTATGATCGGAATGGTATGTACACGGATCGAAGGGGGTATTTTTTCAAAACTATTGGGAAAGATACAGTTCACCTGACCCGCTATACCAGTCAACAGGCGATTGATTTCATAGAAAGCGCTTCTTCCGAACAGCCTTTTATGCTTTCTTTAAGTTTCTCTGCTCCACATGCTCATGATCCCGCAGAGTTGCAGTATTTCTGGTCTCCTGAATACGACACGATGTACCAAAATCTAGTTGTTCCAGACCCCTTACTCAAAGACGATAAATATTTTCTCGCGCAACCCGAATATGTACGAACTGGTGAAAACCGAACTAGATGGCATTGGCGATATGATACTCCGGAAAAGTATCAGCACAGTGTCAAGGGTTATTTTCGGATGATTTCTGAGGTAGATACTGAAATCGGGAAAATCCGAGAAGCCTTGCGGGAAAAAGGACTGGATAAAAACACAGTTATCATCCTCATGGGAGATAATGGGTATTTTTTGGGAGAAAGGCAGCTAGCAGGGAAGTGGCTGATGTATGACAATTCCCTAAGAGTCCCACTGATCGTCTATGATCCTCGACAAACCGGAGGGAAAAGGAATACAGATTTCGCTTTGAACATTGATGTTCCGGCAACTATTCTGGATTTTGCTGGAGTCAAAAGTCCTGACTCCTGGCAGGGGACTAGCCTAAGGTCCAAAGAGCTGGCAAAGCGAAAAGAATTTCTTACTGAGCATCTATGGCAAGTGGATATTATCGCGCCTAGTGAAGCCATTCGTACTGAGCGCTGGAAGTATTTCCGTTATATCAACGATCCCGAACATGAGGAGCTTTATGATTTGGAGGCGGATCCTATGGAAATCAATAATCTGGCTTCTGATCCTTCGCACCAAGCAATTCTCAAAGAGCTTCGTGGAAAGATGGAACAAAAAATTGCCGGATATTTAAAGGCCAAAATGGAGTAAGGAAAGCGTGATTAATTGAGAGAATGCTTAATCCTAATTCCTGAAAGTTTGTCGAGATATTTTAATTTCTAATTGTCTATCTGAGAAGTGAAAGGTTGGTTGTATTCTAAGTTTTTGACCTCCAATTTTAACCAATTCCATTCTCCTTGTTCTAAATTCCAAGTTGCTTTCATCTTTGAAGGAACTTTGATTCCTTCGAAAAATGCGTATTCCTCTACGGTCATAATCCATTCTTTTCGTGCTGCATTGGGATCATCTCCTTGAAATCGTAAGGCTATAAATTTTACAAAATCTCCAGCTTCATTAAAGTAAAAGGTTCCACTACCTCTTGTGTTTTGGAATTCCATGGTTGCTTTTGCACTTAATTCATCGAGTTCTTCCCAACTCACAAAAGGACTAATAGCCAAAGAGGGAAACCAAACCATTTCTCCCAAAAACCGCTGTAAAGCACCTTCATCAATTCTTAGACCACTGGCATTTACTATGTTGATCAGCGAATTCAATTTGATCAGCATTTCGCCTTTTCCGGCTTTAAAGCTATCTCTTCCCTCGATCCACATGATGGGATTCATTTTCAAATCTACTGCCCAATTAAAAGAAGGTGGATCGACCACCGTATATTGAAGGGCTTTGGCCTCAAACCAATCTTTTTGGTTTGGTTTCATCTTCATTTGAGCCACTTGGTTTAGTTTGCCATTTCTTGCTTTTGGTTTTCCAATTGCCCCAGAAGCCAGATGCCAATTTTTTACGGGTTTTGGGAGATTTTTGATCTCCTCTTCTGAAAAGACCTCAACTTCGTCTGAAATAGTTGCAGCCAGTATCTCGGATCTTTCTCGCGCTATTTTTGACCCAAAGAATGAATTTCCCATTGCGAAAGCGACCGTGAAAAGAAGAATAATATTAGGTAGCGATCCCCATTTTGCATCTTCCCAAAAGACAAAGATCAAGCATTGAGAAATGATCAATGCAAGGATCCCAATCGTCCAGCTATTCTTTATGGCGAAGAAATGTAAAGTGGAAAAAGTTAGAATCAATACCCCTCCAAGGAGCCATAGGCTTCCCATTGTTTTGGAGATGGGAAAGGTCAGTGTATTTATATCTTTTAGTCCAAAAGCTTTTAGAAATCCAAGGAAATGGAGTGATCCATGTATACCGAAGAAAATCCATAAAAATACTTTCATAGGTATCTAGGGTTTTTGGGAAATCGATTGAAGAGGGATTAGTTTTTCTCTCCAAGAGATTAATTATCAGCTTTAAAATAATCTCTAACCCAAGCAGTCAATTGGTTTTCAGTCATATTATCAGCTTTTTCAACAGACTTTATTTTGCTAACCAGAAGATGGTGTTTTTCGGCTAATTCCTTGCTTAACTTCATTCCTGCTTCGGCTGGACCGAAAATCACCACAGCATCAGCAGCTTCGATATACTTGATTAGATCCTCAAAGAAGTTCGCTAATTGATGCT
Source organism: Algoriphagus sp. (assembly GCF_029254265.1). Classification (GTDB taxonomy): domain Bacteria; phylum Bacteroidota; class Bacteroidia; order Cytophagales; family Cyclobacteriaceae; genus Algoriphagus. The sequence continues at coordinate 27,867 of NZ_JAQWXX010000085.1, forward strand.
TCTCACGCTCCAAATACTTACTATCTTGGACTACATCCTGTGGGCCACCTTTTAATTTGGTGCCGCTTCCTCCTCCTATGTGAAAATCTTCAACCTCAGAAGTAACAGTTTCAAGATGTTCATTTCCATTTTCAAGGGTGATGATTTTTGCTTCACTTTTGTCGATCCAAATACCGATATTTTTCATGATTTCTTTAGTTATTATTGATAAATAGCATCAATCGTCCTAAAATTTAGGTCGATGATGTTTGTAAATCTTATATCCTTAATTTACAAATATGTATATCCGCAAATGCACCAGTAGCCAAATAAGTTAGAAGTGACAGCCAGTGACAATCGCTTTCTTGCGGTCTTAACGGGTACTAAATTAGGTCAAAATAAACGGTTTTGACC
>NZ_JAQWXX010000087.1 GCF_029254265.1 Algoriphagus sp.
GAAAGAATACCTCTGAAAAACTAGTTTTCAAAGGACTGGCTTCGTCGGCCTACGGCCTCCTCTGCCAGTCCTTTGAAACATAAATTTAAACCTAGACACAGTTTAATGAACTATCCCAGAGAAAATCTAATGTGTAAAAATTCTAACCAACCCTAAAATTCATTTACACACTTTTCGAGATAATGTCAGCACTATTGCTTTTCGGTTTTGTACTGCTCAGTATTTATTATTATTCTTTTTCATATTTTTTATCAATTTCCCCAAGTCTTTACCTTTCTTTTTTCTATCCAGAGCATTTGACTCGAAATATATTCTCTCTTTTTCCATCTTGAGGAAATTCTCATATAATTCAGGGCTCAGGGTATTGTTTTTTAAAGCTGTCAATACCGCACATCCATCTTCAGTAGTGTGAGTGCAGTCACTGTACTTGCACTCTTTAGAAAGATTCAATATTTCCTCAAAAGTCATTTCAAACCCATCAGAATCATCAGTTATGCCAACTTCTCTCATTCCTGGATTGTCGATTAGAACACCGTTTTCAAAGACTATTAATTCTCTATGAGTCGTAACGTGCTTTCCTCGGTCTATACTTTCACTTATCGCCCCTGTTTTTACCAATTTACTTCCAGCTATTGTGTTGATTAGTGTGGACTTACCAACACCAGAAGATCCCAATAAGCAATAGGTTTTTCCTTTCGTTAGTTTTGATTTGATTTCCTCTATTCCCAAATGAGTTTGGTTGCTAATCGGAATTATGGGGACGTTTTGGATTCGTTTTCTTACTTGGGTTAACAGTTCTTTTAATTCCGATTCTTCAATTAAATCAATTTTACTAAGAACAATAATCGGCTCAATTTTAGAGGCATTGCAGATAGTTAAGTATCGCTCAAGCCGATTGATACTAAAATCTCTATTAACAGATTGAATAATAATCCCAACGTCAATATTTGCAGCAATAATTTGAGTTTGCCCAAATTTTCCAATTGCTTTTCTTTCCAAAATTGAATTCCTCTCAAGAACAGCATGAATTAGTGCTTTGTCTTCATCATATTCAGAAATTGCGACCCAATCCCCAACAAAAGGTAATTCGCTCTGATCAGAAACTGTGAATCGTAAATTCCCAACAAGTTCACAATCAAATTCTTTTGATTCAGTTCTTACAATAAAACGATCTCTATGCTTTAAAATAACCCTTCCAATAATAAAGGAATCAAGGCCTCGTGCTTTTCTAGCCTCTTCTAATTCATTATTATATCCTAAATCTTCGAGTGTCATTTTTCTTATTTAGCTCAACGTCTCGCTATCACCCATAATTAGGTGATTTTTTCAAAATTATTTAAATCATCCCCACGGTATTCTCCAATACCCCAATTCCCTCAATGAAGATTTTCACTTGGTCACCTTCTTTTAGGGTAAATCCATCAGGCACGATACCCGTTCCAGTCATCATGAGACATCCTATTGGAAAGGTATTCGCCCGGAAAAGCCACTCAGCCAATTCTTTTGGCTTGCGTTTAAGTTGGGTCAGATCAGTGTCTCCACTTGCCGCCAACTTGCCGTCCCGATGGATTTCAAGATGGATTTTAGTGCTTTCGCTGATTTCATCTTGAATCAGAATACAAGGACCGATTGCCGCACAACCTTCATAAACCTTTGCCTGGGGCAAATAAAGCGGATTTTCTCCTTCTATACTTCGGCTGCTCATATCATTCCCGATGGTAAAGCCCTGAATTTTTCCTTTGGGAGAAATCAGCAGTGTCAGTTCTGGTTCGGGCACATCCCAAGTCGAATCTTTGCGGATGTTGACCATTCCACCAGGCGGTGAAACCCGAGAAGCAGTAGCCTTGAAGAAAAGCTCTGGACGATCGGCATTGTAAACTTTATCATAAAAAGTGGCTCCGCCCGAATCCTCTGATTCCTCCATTCTTGCAGTTCTGCTTCGGTAATAAGTCACGCCAGCCGCCCAAACTTCCTGATTTCCCATCGGGGCAAGTAGCTCGGATTGGATTAAATTTTCGGCTTCAGATTCTGCAATTGAATTCCAAGTTTTTGATTCATTTTCCAAAAACCTTTTTAAATCCTCTCGACTCAAAAGCCCATCCCAGTCAAAGCTAGGTCCCTTTTTGAAGGAAGAATCAGTATGGAGAAGTGTTCCGGATTTGAGTTTGTAGAGTTTCATGGATTGGTAGGTTTAATCTGGAAGTTAGCCAAAATCCTGAAAAGGAAGAATCAAAATTTTACTTACAGCCCTTTTACTGTGCAGATCAAAAGATCCGTTTCCACCTCCCGCAAAAAGCATTGTTTTCCAAACTACAATCCTGCGCGGGAGCCGGTTAATTATAGCAATCTTAATTTCTACCAATAGGTCACCCCACTGGGGTGGATTTGAATTTCAAGGTTTGGTTTCAGGGAAAAGCCAATATTTCTTCTGAAAACTAAGTGAACTACTTGTTCAAAAACCTTCGTGCCCTTGATTTAAACCTTTGTGGACTTTGTGGCAAAATCCTTCAAATACTCTGTGATTTAAATTTTCTGATTTCTCAATTATGCTTTCTGATTTAAAATTCTTTGTGTCCTTAGTGTAAACCTCTGTGTACTTCGCGGTAAAAAAATTCTTGATTTCAAACTTTTCGCGCTTACATTTGCTTTCAGATCATAAGGGGTGCCTTAACAAAACGGGCTGAGATCATACCCATACTACCTGATCCGGGTAATGCCGGCGAAGGGAAATGAACCAGTAGAATTAAAAAACATTAGTAGAATTCCGGAGCGGTACCCTTCGGAGATTTCCTGTTTTCATTCTGCAAATCGGGTAAACAATCACGGAAAACTTCCCTTGAGTTTTCTCATGTTTCACTCAAATCTCCCGAAAGGGAATATGTACCATGAAAAATTTAATTCTTACCCTTGCCTTTTGCTTGGCAAGTTTTGCAGCTTTGGCACAAGAAAGCCTAAGCGGAAAAGTGCTCGATGCACAAAGCAATGAACCACTCGTTGGGGCTTCAGTCTGGATCCAAAAACTCGGAAAAGGGGCTGTTACCAATGAAAATGGAGCTTTTACTTTAGGAAAACTACCAACAGGTAGCATCCAAATCAAAGTTTCTTATCTTGGATTTGAGGAGTTTGAACAGACCATTACAATCCCTTTTTCGGGAGAATTATTGATCAGTCTTCAGGCTAGAGATTTGCTTACCGAGGAATTTGTAGTCTCCGCAACTCGAGCATCAGAAAGCACTCCGACAACCTTCCAAACAATCAATAAAGAGGATATCGCCAAGCGTAATCTCGGCCAGGATATTCCGATACTTCTGAATTTCACTCCTTCCGTAGTTACGCACTCGGACGCAGGAGCTGGAATTGGATATACTGGACTCCGAATCCGAGGCACGGACCAAACCCGAATCAATGCGACCGTAAACGGGATTCCACTTAACGATGCCGAATCCCACGGCGTCTTTTGGGTAAATATGCCTGATTTTGCCTCCTCTGTAGAAAATGTGCAGATCCAGCGGGGAGTCGGAACTTCCACCAATGGAGCGGCTACTTTTGGCGCAAGCCTCAATTTCCAGACGGATATCCGTCGGGATGAAGCCTACGCCGAAGTTCAATCAGGTTTTGGTTCCTTCAACACACTACGAAATACCGTGAAAGCAGGAACCGGATTGTTAAATAATCGATTTGCCGTCGATGCACGCCTTTCCAAGATCACATCAGATGGCTACGTGGATCGCGCATTTTCAGATTTGAAAAGCTTCTTTGTATCCGGTGGCTATTATGGGGAAAACAGCGTCATCAAGTTGAACATTTTCTCAGGAGCAGAGCAAACCTACCAGTCTTGGTGGGGGCTTCCGGAATCAAAATTGGAGACTGACAGGACAGATAATTACTACACGTACGACAATGAAACTGATAACTATCAACAGGATCATTTCCAACTCATCTACACTGGCAAAGTCGGAACCAATTGGAAGACTAATTTAGCATTGCATTATACCTATGGTCGGGGCTACTATGAGCAGTATCGAGAAGATGATGATTTTGCAAGTTATGGTTTGCCGGATGTAGTAATTGGTGAGGAGACTATCAGCAGTACTGATATCATCCGAAGAAGATGGCTGGACAATGACTTCTTTGGCTTTGTGGGATCGGTAAATTATATCTCAGACAATGGAAAATTGGATTTGATCCTAGGTGGGGGTGCCAATCGCTATGATGGAGATCACTTTGGAGAAATTATCTGGGCCAGAGTAGCCGGCGCTACGAATATCCGGGATCGCTACTATGATAACAATGCAGTAAAAGATGATCGAAATATCTATTCCAAAGCAACCTATGAGGTAAGTCCAGGGCTCAATCTTTTTGGGGATCTTCAGGTCCGAGGAATCGATTATTCCTTCTTCGGAGTCAATGATGACCGAAGAATCGTAGATGGGCAGGAATCCTATACCTTCTTTAATCCGAAGTTTGGCTTTAGCTATGAGAAACTGGGGAAAACCTGGTACGCGAGCTATGCGGTGGCTAATCGTGAGCCTACCCGATCAGACTTTACGGATAACCCGATCACGGAGGTTCCTAGACCGGAGCGCCTGAATAATATCGAAGCCGGAGTTCGGGCCAAAACTGGAAGATTCACTTACAATGCGAATTTCTACTACATGGACTACAAGGATCAACTGATCTTGACTGGCCAAATCAATGATGTCGGAGCTTATATCCGTGAAAATGTAGCCAATTCTTATCGGGCTGGAATCGAGTTGGATGGAGCTTTTCAGCTATCCAAGCAATGGGTTTTGGGTGGAAATATTGCTTTCAGCCAAAACAAGATTGCTGAATTTACAGAGTACATCGATGATTATAGCGTAGCGGATTTTGTGCAGGAAGCGATTACTTATGAGAATACCGATATCGCTTTTTCGCCAAACACAGTAGCTTCGGCCATTATCGAATACAAGCCTGTGCAGAATCTTTCGATCAATTGGCTGAGTAAATATGTAGGACAGCAATTCCTGGATAATACTTCGAATGATTCTAGGTCTCTAGATGCTTTCTTTACCAATGATCTCCGGATCAGTTATAAAGCCCAACCAAGATTTTTCAAAAGTCTGGAGCTGAATCTGATGATCAATAATATCTTCAATGAGATGTATGAGCCTAACGGCTATACCTTCAGCTATTTCGTGCCAGGGGAAACTTCAGGAAGAGAATTAATTACCGAGAATTTCTACTATCCGCAGGCAGGCACCAACTTTCTGATGGGTGTGGTGATGAAGTTTTAAAGGTTTTGGATTAGAGCCGTTCGTGAGACACGAACGGCTTATTTTTTACATATGACTTTGTATATTCTTTCAGACCAGAGCTTATACTGCTATCATGGTGGTATTGGCAAAGGGTTTTTTAGATCTGTTGGAAAAAATTTGTTAACGGGTCTCAGCTTAGAGACGGTGGGCTTTCGGAGCCGTTCCCTTCCAGCTTACTTCTTTAAGATACTGGGTTTTCTATTTACTGTGAACCGCCCGCTGTATCCAAGGTGATGTTATGGGCTTTTCTTATTACTATGATCTGTTTATAAGATTTACGACTACATTGATCATCATTTGCTTTTCTTCAGGTTTACTTTCAGCAATTAACAAAGTCAAAGCGACCAATGCGTTTTCACTGATTCTTTTAGTACCATCTGGAAAATACAAACTTTTATTCTTTTCTAAATACCAAATGAATAGCCACGCTGCAATTCTCTTGTTTCCATCTGAAAATGAATGGTTTTTGACAACAAAATATAAAAGGTGAGCCGCTTTTTCTTCTAAACTTCGGTAAAGTTCTATTCCATCGAATGTTTGGTCTATGGCTGAAATTGAACCCTTAAAGGATTGGTCTTTTTCATTTCCAAAAAGACTTGACCCACCAAATCTTTTCTTTAATTCATCCACAGCATATTTTGCTTCATCGTAGGATATTCTAAAAGTTGCTTGGATTGGGGTATCCGATAAACTTAATCTTTGATGGTCATAATCATCCAGAATATCTAAAGCATTGGAAAATTCAGATAAAACTTCAAAAATACCTTTAGTCTGATCGTCTGAACCAAGACCTTGTATTGTTCTATTTACAAGTTTTATTGTTTTCTGGAGCTCCAGCAACCTCTTTTCGTTAATTGTATGGCCTTTTACTAGATGATCTTTAATGATCTTGTTTGCCCAAATTCTAAAGGCTGTACCCTGTTTAGAATTAACCCGATAACCCACCGAGATAATCAGATCCAAATTGTAGATTTTTATCTGTCTCTTTACCGTTCTTTCTCCTTCTTGTTGAACTTGTGAAATTTTTGCACAAGTTGCCTTTTCATCCAATTCAATGGTTTTGTAAATATTTCGGATATGCCTGACGATTGATGTCCGGTCTGTACCAAACAATTCAGAAATCTGATATTGATCCAACCAAAGGGTGTCATTTTCAAGAAGAACTTGAATAGTAGGTGCGTCTTGCCCTGACTGATAAATTACTATTTCACCTGTTTGCTTCATGAGCTAAACTTTGATTGCTGGTCTTCAAGATACTTGATTTTGGCCTTTTTGAGTTCTTGAATTGCCTCATACCCCAAATTTAAACCCAGGTAGATGGTCGAGAGATCTAATAGGTTATTAAAGAAAAGTAATCGAACGATTCTTCTAAATTCAACTTTATGGGTAGGGTTTTCCAATTGAAAAAATACTTTAACTTTCTTGTCAGTAGTCTTGAACTCTATGAAGTTATCTACTCCTTGTGAATAAGCAGGGCCACCGTAGTATCTAGCGATTGGATATATTTCAGAAAATAACATTTCGTCAACTACTTGAAATATCCGAAACTTAAATTTATCTATCTCCAACCAAGAATACGAAGTGTTATTTATTCTAATTCCTGCAACACAGATTTCAAGTTCACCTTCCAATTTCCCGTTTTTGTTTTCTTTTTCCTGGGAACCCCAGTAGGCTGCATAAAGAATCAATCCTAATATTGAAATAAGTAAGGCTCTAATTGAATAATCAATGTTTGAAGATAAATTCACTTGGCTGACGACTATAGCTATCGTCAAGAATAGAAAATAACCACCGTACATCAACTTAGATGAATTGATCCTCCAATCAATCCCATTTGATGTTATAAATATTTTTGCTTTAAATATAGGGTCGTTCATTGGTTCTCAGAATTGCCCTATAACGGTTTACATATGGCTTGTGGCGGTTTCGAAGCACTTTTCTGTCCACCGAAACCAAACTTGACTACGGAGCGAAAACCTTGCTGGCAGCCGTTTAACCGCCACAAGCTATATGCGTTGTTGGCACACGTTTTCATTTTTTTCTCAGTCGTTTTCTAAAAAAGTTCAGTATTATAAAATAGATAAAAGGCATTAATAGCAATTGAAGTCCAATTGACACGATAAGAGGAAGTGAAAAAATAAATATTTCATTTTCCACATACCCAAGAAAGGACAAAATGACTATCAAAGCAGTTCCGCCAAATCCAAATATCAGAGTCGATTTCAGGTATAAAAACGGGTAGCAAAAGTAAGTTGAGTCATCATTAATTTTGCAAATTATGACTGGTGCTAATTCACTTCTGAAATGGTGTTCTATTCTGACTTGAAAGTAATCTTCATTAAGTCTTTTTACTTGTAATTCATTTCCATTTTTAAGACCATATTTTCCTGTTTTTTGATTGGAATTTGTCGGATTCGTCTTATTAATCGCTGGTCTTGTTCTTTTAGGTCTTCTGTTTTCGTTTGCTGGGCTTTTACAAGGTTCTCATATTCCTTCTCTACCTGGTTAATTATGTCAGAATCGTAATTTCGGTCTTTAAGCAAAGTGATAGCTGCATATCGCGCGTCAAAAACATATGACTTTGAATCCATTGCGACCTTTTCCAATTCTGTGTCAGATTTGGATTTGAACTTTTCTATAAATGGATTTTTAATCATTTTATAATGTGTGCCAACATTTGTGTTTCCGCAACTACCTTCGCAAAGCATGCTTATATGGATGCCTTGCGAAGGTAGTTGCGGGTATATTTAAATTATTTTAACTAACACATATTTATTTAAATATCCAAGCCATCCATAGGGCTTTTAATTTGATCGAATCTTTTGGTCGTGCTGGGTTTATAAATATAAACCCTAGTCTGTATCCTCAAAGAAGACTTTTTTAATTACTGGATCATCCCCTGAATTTCTTCCATAGCATCTATAGCTTCTTTTTCTTTTAAAAAATCGAAGCTTAAAATGACCTCTTGATCAGATTTCAACACACATTTATACATCGTCATTTGCCCTGACATAGTCGGGGTAATTCCGTTCGGAATGTTTTTGGAGCGATAGGAATGGTGAATCAGTTCGATCTCCTGAACTTGAGGGATCTTCTCCCAATCTCCAAACTTCATCCAGGCCACATTCTGGAAATGCTTGATCCGATTACCACCAAAATCCAACAAAATTCCTGAGGATAGTGAAATCAAAATAATTCCAATCAAGCCGGCAGTTAATCCCACCGCGATTGTCTTTTCTATGGAACTCCCACTTTCAATAATCCATGGACTGATCAAAGCCAGCAGCCCAACACCTGCCAAAAGAAATCCCAGTAGTCTCGGTCCGGAGATCGAAGAACTGGAATTTGTGTAGGTATAGATTTTTGAGTTTTTCATTTTTTACGCTGCCCCCATAGTCTGTGTCCTCACAGCCCACGTCTTTCATTTACTTACCTGCTCGATAGCAAGTTATAAAAGCGTTCATTTACATCGCAACTTCCTGAATCCTTTAAATAAGAAATAGTATATGTAAAGATTTCCCAATTTTCTTTACATATAGGACTGTATATGTTAAGCGACATAACATTTAATCTGAGTACTTAATCCGGAAACAAGGTCTTATCCATTCCCGGTACGATTCGCAAAGCATTTTTATAATAGACCTTTTTCAGCACTTCATCTGATAAGCCTAGGCCATACATAGACCAAAAAGCATGATACTTTTTGTAGTATGGAAAGTATTCATCCTCGGTCTCCAGCACTCGGAAATAGGTGTAAAACTCTTCCTTGTTGTAAGCATCTTTTCCAAAAAGCAATCTGTCTTGGTATTTGGTGAAGAATTCTTTCGCCCGTCTTGGCTGACGGCCAAACTCGGCGATTACTGCACCTATACCAAAATTTACATTAGGATATTTTTCCAGATGCGCACTGGCTGCATCAAGGTCATTAGCCATCCAACCCATGTGGGCATTGATAAAGGTCGTCTTTGGATGCTTCGCAAAAACAGAATGCTGCTCAGCAATAATCTGCTCAAAAGGCACTGGATTGGTATCAGATCGCTTCCGGTTTGGGTTTAATTTCAACTCTAACCAACGCTCGTTATTGGCATCCATCGGTTGCCAAAATTGTGCAGGGTCTGCCGAATGGATGATTACTGGAATTCCCAATTCACCGGCTTTCGCCCATACGGGATCAAGCGCAGGATGATCTACGGGTACTCGATTTCCTTGGACATCCTTCACAGAAAAGCCCAAACTCTTATATATTTTCAATCCCACCGCACCAGCAGCTACATCTTCTTCCAATTCTTTTACAGCCAAACGGCTCCAATTTTCATCTCCTATCCCCGCAAAATTGATGTTGGTAAAAACCATAAATCGACCGGGTGCATGAGTCTCAAATTCGCCTAGCATAGATTTGATGTATTCCTGTTGTGAATTGCTATCCCCTCTACCAAAACCGCGACCACTCAGGTTGACCATTACCCCCATATTGATCTCATTCATCTCACCGAGCAATTGATCGATACGCTCCTTATTGATTCCGCCCTGATGGCTATGGATATCTACAAAAGGAAACTTAGCTCGAGTGACGATATGCTCAGGCACTTTCAGTGTCGAAGGTGGATTATAATCCTCAAAACTCATTTCCTGAGCTATACTTTGGTTTGCCAAAAGTAAAGCCAGGAGTGCAAGCGTTGTTGATTTCAATAAGTTCATAGGTTCTAGGTTAAGTCTTTAAAATAGAAAAAAAGGCTTCTATTTATCTAGAAGCCTTTGATTTGTTATCGTGTCGTTCCTCCATTTATAGTCTGACCGAAAAAGATTGCATTTGCATACATCTTATTTGTTCCAAACCAGAATGCTCGGAAATTCATGTTATCTGCAAATCCAATTATTCTTCCTCTTCCTACACCAGAAATCCGAACTACTCCACCATTCTTAAGTCCTTCGAGATTTGAAGGGTGAAGGTAACCTGATGCTAAAGGACTGTCTGTGTATACCACCGGATTAGCATAAGGGTTTTCGGAAGGCTCCATAAACAAGTTATCATTTCGGAAGGTATGGATTTCTGGCTTTTCGTAGCCATACCCGATTGGATGTGTGATGTCCAATTTTGCATTGAAAATCGCTCCTCCAGTTACTTTCGCTCCAGTTGTATTTTCATAATCAGCATAGCTTTTCTGCAAGCCTTTTTCTGCAGGAGCTCCTTCACGGAAAGTGAAATTCCCTACTTCATTTTGAGCTAAAAATTGCAGAGCACCACCTTTAGCGATCAGCGTTCCACCTTCAGAAACCCAGCTTTTCAGCGTTGCTGCACCAGATTTACCCAAAGAATTATAGCGGCCATCAGGCATCAAAATCACATTGTAACGATCGAGCGTATTACCGCCTATCGCATCCATCGGAAGCAAAGTAACCGGCATTTCATAGCGCTGATCGAGCAAGTGCCAGATTTCACCTGCCTCATAGCTATCTACTCCGCCATCTACCAAAAGCGCAATTTTTGGAATCTCTAAAGGTGAAATGGTCGTGGAACCAAGATTTGCCCCAGAAGTATATCCACTAGTTAAAGCATAAATATCTACATGGGCCGCTTGGGCAATTTCACTAATTTTCTGATGCATTTGTTGGGCATCGAGTTTACTTTCACCCGCACCAATCAAAAGTGTTCCTCTACCAAATGTCTTTCCATCTGGCACCGAAAATCCTGCATTGGATAGTCGAACCAAAAATCCAGCTTCCATTAAGTCATAGGCTGCTTTTGGAGCATAGTAATCAGCCCATTCCATCGCATATTGATATGCTCCCGCATTTCCAATAACTTTTCCCGGAGCCAACTTTAACGAAGATTTGGTCACTTCGGAGACATTGGCGAGGTTCAGAATTTTACTATTCAAAGCCATGTAATCCAAATTGAACGCCATCGGATAAGTCCAAGCCGAAATATCATAGAAAAGGCTATCCTGAAAGGTCGTTCGAGTTTCAAACATCGCTTTGATCAAGCGATATTGAGGCTGATCCGCTGGGACGATGTAGGCATTTTTACCTTTAAATTCTGTACCGTTCAACGTAATATCCTCATTGAGTGTAAAAACTTTGATGTTGTGTTGCAAGATTAAATCAGCAAGGTGGAAGCTTCGCGCATCATCTTCTTTGCTTCCAAAAATATATGCCTTATTCATATCTGCAGCGGTTTCTGTAGCAATTCCTTTGTAGAAATCTTTCATCCACTGATTCAGCTCAATGCGCATTTCTTTAGCAGCCTGATAGGACGACAGGTTTGCAGTGAATTGATTTCTAATCGTAAAAGGAAAGCTTAGCATCCCGTTTGCACTTTCCTGCAAGTGTCCTCGTGAACTTGCTTGCTCGAACAGAATCCCGATAGCGCCTTGCACATCTGGATAAGTGGAGCCTTTACCATAATAAAAATCATCGTAGCCTTCTTGATTGTAATAAAGTGATCCAATCTGATCCAAAGCCTTGGCGTGATAGGTTCCTATTTTTTCGGTCAGTTCAAAGTTCTTGGTAGGGGTCAGAGGGTGGACACGGGAAGGTACTCCTGGCTGAAAGAAAAAGGTACTGTTTGTTCCCATTTCATGAAAATCCAAATGAATATTTGGAAGCCATTCTTGGAAAACTTTTACCCGATTTCTAGACTCAGGATGCTGTACTGGAAGCCAGTCTCGATTTAAGTCGAACCAATAATGATTGGTACGTCCTCTTGGCCAAGCTTCATTATATTCCGCACCGTTTGGATCTCCATTAAGATTATAAGCTTTATGCGAATTCACCCAAGAAGCAAAACGATTTAGTCCGTCAGGATTTATCGCCGGGTCAAGCAAAAGCACAATATTTTCAAGTTCTGATTCAATCTCATTCGCTGCCGCAAAATGATAGGCTGCCAAAAGAGAAGCATTTGCTCCACTAGGCTCATTTCCATGGACAGAATAGCCCATAAACATCACCACGGGCATTTTCTGAATATCTACCGTTGCATTAGGATCTCGGATTTTAGCACGATCAGCTTTGATTTGATCTAGCTTGGCGAGGTTGGCGGGAGTACTAATCGTCAAGACCACCTGAGGCCTTTTCTCATAGGTACGGCCTGTTTCTTGGATCATTACCCGATCCGATGCAGCAGCTACCGCCTTCATATACATGTAAAGCTGATCGTGTGTTACATGCCAATCACCAACTTGATAACCCAGCACTTGCTCTGGTGTAGGAATAGCCGGATTATAGGTATATCCTTTCGGGAGATAATAAGAAAGATCCACCTGGGCATAGCCCACAAGGGTCATGAGGGATAAAATTAAAGAGAACAGAATGCGCTTCATAGAAATAAATAGTTAAACTTTTCCTAAATTCTTACAATTTTTCGATCCAATCACTTATTTTAGTTTCAGTGGTAAAAATAATTGAAGAATAGAAATGGATTTAGTGACTCCGGGATTTGGTTTAATTTATTGGCAAGCTGCTGGCTTAGCTTATATCGCATTTTGGATTTATGCGCTTATTGATTTGGTCCGTGCGGATTTTAAAGACCAAAATTCCAAGCTTGTCTGGGTATTGATTATCCTTATCGCCCCTTTCGGCTGCTTTTTGTATTTAGGCTTTTCCCGAAGGGATAAAAAAGGTGGCTTCAATCCCGATTTTTCAAAAATTTCTAAATCAAAAAATCGATGATCCTTTCCTTTATTCAGAATATGGGTGCGAGTTTTTTAATCATTTTATCAGTATTAAGTTTCATCTATTTAATACTGATGATTTACAGTCTGATTGATATTATCAGGTCAGAGTTCAAAGATCCCAATATGAAATTGATCTGGATTATAATTATTCTTTTTGCCCAATTGATCGGCACTTTGGTCTATTTGGTTATTGGAAAAAGCACTAAAAAATTAACTTACTGATATGTTTGGAATAGGAATAATAGGATTAGCAATCTATGCCTACACGATCTACGATGTAGTCATCAGCAACTTTGCGAGCGATACGGATAAGTTGATCTGGATCCTGATAGTGATTTTGGTTCCATTCTTGGGAACAATCCTGTGGTTCTTAGTAGGCAGAGGCAAAAGGATCAGCTAATGATCTTAGCTGAAAATCTCCTTCACAGCTCCCTCTAATACCGGGAATTCAAACTCAAATCCAGCCTTTTGAATTTTATGAGCAGATACTCGATTCCCTCCGAGTACCATAGCGGCCATTTCTCCTAGAATCAATTTCAGCCCAAAGCCAGGCACTCCGATTCCAACGAAAGGTTTTCCTTTTGCTTTGGCAGCTACTTTTGTCAAGTGATAATTTGTGGCTGGACTAGGCGCCACAGCATTATAAATACCCTGAAGCGTGGTTTTTTCCACTGCATAAACAAAAAGATTTGCGAGGTCTTCGATATGAATCCAACTCATCCACTGATCTCCTTTGCCAAGGGGTGCAGCAACAGGAGGTTTGAGCATTTCACCTAATGCTCCGCCCTGAGCATCGAGCACAATTCCTATTCGTAGCAAAACGGTTCTTAGGTGTAACTCTTCGATTTTTTTTACTTCATTTTCCCAGGCGACCACCACCTGAGCCAAAAAATCATTACCTGCTTTACTTGTCTCATCCACCAAGGCCGTTCCGGTATTGAAACCATAATAACCAACTGCTGAAGCAGAGATGAAGACATCAGGCTTGGAAACTGCTTTGGCAATGCCATCATAAAGCAGTTGGGTACTGTGAGTTCGGGAATCTAAAATTTCCTTTTTGCGATCATCCGTCCAACGCTTATCCGCCACTCCAGCTCCTGCTAAGTGAATGATGCCATCGGCCCATTCGATGCTTTCCTGATCGAGCTGCTTCTTTGCTACATCCCAAAGAAAAGATTTTTGACTTTGAGGACTTCGGCTAAGCCAAGCAACCTCGTAGCCTTTTTGTTCCAAAAGCTGGGTTATTCGCTTTCCTATCAGTCCGGAACCTCCGGTTATTAAGATATTTTTCATTGAATTCAGATTCGAGGTGATAACTTCTAAGAATTAAAATAGTTGAACAAATCCATTCTACCATCCATTCTACAGTTTGATGAATTCCAATTTCTATTCCTAATTTGTCTCAAACTTTTAAAAATTAGCATTGACTATCCAAATTCTGTTTAAAAATTTAATTCGTTGGATTGGCTTGGGAGGGCTTGTAGGTCTTTTATCTGGCTCTGCTTCTGCGATTTTTCTGATTGGACTGGATTGGGCCACAAATTATCGAGAAAGTCATCTTTGGATCATCGCTTTCCTTCCTTTGGCAGGATTTATAATTGGCTGGACGTATTACAAATACGGAGAAAAATCAGTGCGAGGAAATAATCTTCTTCTGGAAGAGCTGTACAAAAGCCAAGCACCGATTCCCCTTCGAATGACTCCATTAGTACTTTTTGGGACTATTTTTACTCATTTATTTGGAGGATCTGCAGGACGGGAAGGGACCGCAGTACAAATGGGAGGTTCTTTAGCAGATCAACTTACCAAGCTTTTTTCTTTAGCGCAAAATGATCGAAGACTGGTATTAATCGCCGGAGTTGCCGGTGGGTTTGCCTCAGTTTTCGGAACTCCCTTGGCGGGAGCGATTTTCGCTTTGGAGTGGATGTTACATCGGAAATTCAATTGGAAATCGCTCTTTCCGGCATTCTGGACAGCTTTTTTAGCGCATTGGGTTTGTATGTACGTTTGGGGGGTAGGCCATACTGAGTATTCCATACCAGAAGTTGCTCCGCATACGCTGATGAATTTACTTTGGATCATTCCCGCTGGAATCGCTTTTGGTTTATCGGGCAGATTATTTGCCCAGACCACTCATTTTTTTTCTCATCAATTTTCCAAAAGGATTTCTTACCCTCCACTAAGACCGGTCATAGGCGGACTATTGATTGCATTGTTTGTTTGGTATTCGGACAGCACTACTTACATCGGATTAGGTGTTCCCAGAATTTTGGAAGCATTTGAGACTCCATTGCCATGGTATGACTGGTTAGCAAAAACCGGTTTGACAGGTTTTACACTTGGAGCGGGTTTTAAGGGAGGGGAAGTGACACCACTTTTCTTTACAGGAGCAACTTTGGGGAATGCTTTAGCAACTTGGATTCCATTGCCACTGGCACTTTTGGCTGGAATGGGTTTCGTGGCAGTATTCTCAGGGGCTACTAATACGCCTTTGGCATGTACCGTAATGGGGATGGAGCTTTTTGGATATGAGTCCGGAATTTTTCTGGGAATTGCCTGTCTGATCGCTTACTTTTTCAGTGGGAAAT
The DNA here is from genome assembly GCF_029254265.1 of Algoriphagus sp. Taxonomy (GTDB): domain Bacteria; phylum Bacteroidota; class Bacteroidia; order Cytophagales; family Cyclobacteriaceae; genus Algoriphagus. The sequence continues at coordinate 15,559 of NZ_JAQWXX010000087.1, forward strand.
CCAGTATTTATTCGTCCCAGAATCTTGAAGGGAAATTTTACGCAGACATTTCAAGCTGGCTTAAAAAGAAGAACAACTAGTTCCACGAAAGTTTTTCAAACCTTTTAAGGCAAGCGCTCTCCACAGGAGCGGCAATAATGATCCAGGTGGGAAATCCCTTTTTTTGCACAGAAAGGACATTGCATATCCGCTTCTGCATCTTGCCTCTTCTTTTGCGCAGCCATCTCTGAAGAAACAATCCCTGTCGGCACAGCAATAATCGCATAACCCAAGAGCATAATCAGCGAGCTCACCAACTGACCTAAGGGAGTAACAGGATAAATATCTCCAAAACCTACCGTGGTCAAGGTGACAATCGCCCAATACATCCCAACGGGAATACTGGTAAATCCATGTTCGGGACCTTCAATAATAAACATGAGCGTTCCCATGATCAACACGATGGTGATCACAAAGCCAATAAAAATTAGAATTTTATGGAGACTGGCTTTCAGCGAACGCGTAAGGTATTCTGCCTCGACGACATATCTTCCAAGTTTCAAAATCCGAATTACCCGGAGTAGCCGAAGGGCTCGGACGACCGAGAGCAGTTGAGAATTAACCACGAAGAAACTGAGGTAAGTAGGAAGGATAGCCAATAAATCCACCATGCCATAAAAGCTGAAAATATAGCCTTTGGGTTTACGGGAAAGCCACACCCGCAATGCATACTCAATGGTAAAGAGTATAGTAGAAATCCATTCCAAGGTCTTGAAAAGATCGCCGTATTCGATCCGGAGGCTTGCCACCGAATCTAAAATGACGATGAGAATACTCCCAAAAATCAGAATTAGCAAGACGATGTCAAACGTTCGTGATGCCCAATCATCAGATTCAAATACAATATGAGCAAGTCGCTTTTTGGTAAATGTCATCTGTTTATAATTTGATTTTCAAAGGTCATATAGCCTGTCCCGTCCCGATTTTTATCGGGATCGGGAGAATCTCGCTTTGTTATCCCGATATCCATCGGGACATCTTCCGGTGTGTCGAGTACGACATGCTCGATTTCATGCTATAATTTAGAAAATAATCTCCTTTCTGCTAATCAAGGTAATAGACTCGCTTCACACGGGTACTAATATTGGTGAGAAGCTCATAGGGGATGGTACCGATCTGATCTGCCAACTCCTTGAGCGAAATTTCCGGCCCATAAATGATTGCTTCATCTCCTGCTTGAGCCTCTATTTCTGTAATGTCAACCATCAACATATCCATGCACACGTTACCGATGACCGGAGCTTTTTTTCCTTGAATGAGGACATAGCCTTTTCCATTGCTGAATCTTCTATCATAGCCATCTGCATAGCCAATGGAAAGAGTAGCAATTTTACCTCCTTTGGGTAAAGATCCTTTACGCGAATATCCAACAGTCTCCCCTGGAGCTAAAGTTTTTACTTGGGAAATCGTCGTTTTTAAGGTGGAAATTGGCTGTAATGAACTATCAAATCTACCTGTGACCTCCACTCCATAGAGTCCAATTCCTAAGCGCACCATATCAAACTGATAATCCGGAAAAGCGATAATACCTGCCGAATTCAAGGCGTGGCAAATCGGTTTGTAAGTTAGAGATTGAAAGATTTTTTCCTTCATGTCATTAAAAACAGCAAACTGCTTCAGCGAAAAATCTTGATGAATGGATTCATCCGCTCCCACCAAATGGGTATAAATAGAGGCAATTTCCAACTGTGGATAAGTTTGGATCAATCGCTCCAATTCAGATATATCATTTGGCTCAAAGCCAAGACGATGCATTCCAGTATCGAGGTCTAAATGAATTTTTAGCCAGGAATCTTGACGGCTGCACCATTCCCCAAGGTTTTGGAAAAAAGGATTTGAAAAGACAACTGGCTCCAGATCAAATTCCTGACATAATGAAAAAGACTCTTCCGCAGGATTCAAAACCATGATCGGAAGTCGGATTCCTTCTTTTCGCAAGGAAACTCCCTCATCTGTAAATGCCACGGCGAGGTAATCAGCTCCTAAAGTTTGAAGGTGATTGGCAATCTCAGCTGCGCCACCACCATAAGCAAAGGCTTTCACCATGACCATGACTTTGGTGCTGGATTTTAATTGTCTCTTATAAAAGTTGAAATTATGAGTAAGTGCATTGAGGTTGATTTCGAGTGAAGTTCCATGGATTCTTTGTTGCAATCGATTCACTATCCGCTCAAAGCCGAAAGACCTGGCTCCTGTAATCAGGATCAAATCATTAGAAAACGAATTTGGATCTAGCTCCGAAAGCAGCTCTTCGGTCGAATTGAAAAACCTAAATTTGTTGCCCAGTCCTTTTTCCAAAAGTTTTATTTCATCTCCAACTCCATACACTTCATCAAATTGATAGCGCTCAATCAGCTCCAAAACCTCCTGATAGAGAGTTGTGGCATTGCCCTGCTGGAGCATATCTGAAGTGATTAGGACTTTTTTTCGCTTTGGTCGCTGCTGCTGCATAAAATCCAGCGCAACTTTCAATCCAGCCAAGTCATTGGTATAGGTATCATCAATAATCAGTGAATCATTGACACCTGGCTTGAGCGTGAGTCGCATATCTACTGGCTTCAAATGACTGATCCCAGTTTGGATTAAAGCCGGATCCTGACCTAAAGTAAGTGCAGCGACGATTACATGCGTGATATTCTCTACCGATGCCGTATCTGAAAAGGGAAGTTGAAAAGTATGCGTACTGAGATCTTCCTTCACTAAAATCAGGCGCGAATGACCTACCTGAAGCTTGAGCGATCTGGTATAAACTGAACCAGGATGATCAGACCAAGAAATTCTTCTATTGGGTGGAAAATGCCTTTCCATTTCACTTTTGACCAAGTCCTGATCCTCACAATAAATAATCAGTTCCGCCGATTGAAAGAGCAATAACTTCTCTGAAAGCTTAGTTTTAAGGTCAGGGAAACCTTCCTGATGTGCTGTTCCGATATTAGTAAAAATCCCCAAATTCGGTTGGATCATACCGGCCAAAGCAGCCATTTCTCCTGATTTGGAGATTCCTGCTTCCAAAATTGCGACCTGATGATCTGCCTTTATTCCAAAAATAGATAGCGGAACACCAACCTGTGAATTGTAGCTCTTCGGACTTTTTGCTACAGCATAGCTTTGACTTAGGATTTGAGCCAGCCACTCCTTGACAATAGTTTTTCCATTACTGCCTGTGATTCCAACAACTGGGTATTTGAATTGCTCGCGAGTATATTTTGCGATTTGCTGTAGGGCTAATCTAGTATCTGATACAGCCAGGAATGCCTGTGATCCAAAAGAAGCAGCTAGCTTTTCTGCAGACTCCGTCGGGACTAAAAACACCTCCACTCCAACTTCAATCAAGGATGGAATAAAACTTTCCCCTTTGGCTTTTGACCCTTGCAAAGCGACAAAAAGCGTTTTCGCCGGATTGAAAATCTGTCTGGAGTCAATACTAATCTGCTCAATCATTCGACTCCCATCCCCTTGGATAAGCTTGCCATTGGTGATTTCTACCAGCTGATTGAGGCTAATACTATTCAGCATCCTTCGACGATTTTTTCTTCTTCTTTTTGAAAAACACCTGCTTTATCCACCGAGGCAGAAAAACTGCTCCTAAAATCAGGTATGGATAGTAGGAGAGCAGTCTCCACAGAATACTCGTGATAAAGGTATAACCCTCAAGGAACTGGGTGAAAAACTGTCCGAAGAAAAATTCAGCCGTTCCACTACTCCCAGGAGTAGGGGAGATCATCATCACAATCCACATGATGACTTGCCTTGCAAAGACAATAATATTTTGCTCGATTGATAAGGGTACAAATGCTGAAATCAACGCATTCAACATAAAATACCTAGAGCACCAGATCAATATAGTCGCGCCTATTAAGGGAAGCCACCAGCGAAGATTTTTTCCGGCTAGCTCTTTTGAGGCTTCGATAATTTGATTTCCGTATTCATCAGCATCATGCTTCCACTTACTAAGAAACTTGATCGAAAAGAGTTTAATCAACAACCACTTAAATACACGAGGTCTATAGAATAAAGCCAATGCCATCACCAAACTATAAGAAGCATAAAGGGCATAACTAATCCAGAATATGGCCTGAAGACTATTTTCAAGCTGGGATTCTAAAACTTTACTAGATGGAAAAATATTCCCCTGTGCAAAAAACAGGATGATTGGGGCTCCTATCACGAAGAAGAGATTGTCCAAAATTGCAGTGATCATCACATAGGCAATTGCTCTTCCCAGCTTGATTCCTTCTTTATTCAAAATGAACATTGCCACGGCTGTACCACCGACCACCGATGGAGTGACTGCCGATGCAAATTCCCAGAGAATGATCACATAAATAGCTCGAGTCCACGTAAGTTGCTTACCGGTAATTTCTCGGATTCGAAATACATAGCCTGCGTCTCGGATTAGGATAAACAATGCAGCAACTATAACCCAGGGAATTGAGGCATCAAAAATACCCTTCAAACTATTCGCATTGACAGAGGGGTCAAAATAAAACATCCCAAATACAATCGCGAGGCCGATGAAGACCGGAACCCAAACCTTGTTAGGATTGAGGGTTTGAAAGATTTTTTTGTTATCCAACTTCATGCCTAAGCGATCGCCAACGGTTCAGTCTTTTCTACCCAAAAATTGTTGAAGCCTTCCCCAATCACAATGGTTACCATCTCCAGTTGAAGAAGCTCCAATATGGCCAAGAAGGTATAAATCACAAAAATTTTGTCTGCTTTATACGCGATAAAATCCGTAAATGGCACTTGCTTTTTAAAACTGATTTTTTCCAAGACAAAGTCTTTTTGTTGGGTAATGGTATAAGGATATTGAATTACGGTATGAGTAGTCTGGTCTTCTCTTGAAGCCAATTTGGCCATAGTTCGCTGAAACACCTTCAATAATTTATACAAATCTACATGCTGCATTTCAGCATCTACATCATCTACACTGCTCAGCGCACGTAGTTCCGCCAAAATATTTCCTCGTTTTTCTTTAGAAAGTTGCTCTCCTTCCATTGCTGAAAGGTCTTCAATTACAGATTTATATTTCTTGTATTCCAATAGATTTCTAATCAACTCTTCCCTAGGATCAATTTCTTCCCCTGCTTCATTCAGCTCAGGCCGAGGAAGTAGCATTCGGGATTTGATCTTCATTAGAGTTGCTGCAAAGAGGATAAAGTCACTGGCCACTTCAATTTCCATTTTTTCCAGATGGTGTAGATAATCCAGAAAATCATTGGTAATCTTTGATATAGGAATATCATAAATATCCAATTCATCCCGCTCGATGAAGAACAGCAACAAATCGAAAGGACCTTCGAAGAGAGGTAATTTGATTTCGAAACTCAAAGGATATTTAAATTAATGGTTAATTTTGCCACATTGCAGTCAAAGATATCCAATAAAGGTAAAAATTAATTGGTATGACTGTTGAAAGAACAAAGACAGTAGATACTTACACCAGCGGAAAAACAAAGATCCAATAGTTATGTTATCTTTTTTTGAAATTGAATAATCCGAATGCTGATACAACCAGGAGAATTATTAGCCCAAATCAACAGCCCGGCTGACCTTAAAAAGTTTCCCAAGGAAAAGTTGGTTCAAATTTGTGATGAGCTGCGCCAGTTTATTGTAGATAATGTTTCTGTTTATGGCGGACATTTTGGGGCAAGCTTAGGGGTGGTAGAACTTACAGTGGCACTTCATTATGTGTTAAATACCCCAGAAGATCAACTTGTATGGGATGTGGGACACCAAGCTTACGGACACAAAATCCTCACAGGTAGAAGAGATCAATTTCATACCAACCGGATTTACGGTGGTCTATCCGGTTTTCCAAAACGAAAAGAAAGTGAGTACGATACATTCGGAGTAGGACATTCCAGTACTTCAATTTCTGCAGCACTTGGTATGGCTGTTGGATCCAAATACAAAAAATCGGGAATCCAGCATGTCGCAGTCATCGGAGATGGATCCATGACAGGAGGAATGGCATTTGAAGCGATGAATCATGCTGGTGTCAGTGATACGAATTTGCTGATCATTCTGAATGATAACTGCATGTCCATCGACCCAAATGTCGGTGCGCTAAAAGATTATTTGACAGATATAACCACTTCGCATACCTATAATAAAGTAAAAGATGAGGTTTGGAAACTACTCGGCAAGCTAAGCAAGTTTGGAAGCAGTGCCCAGGAGGTTATTTCAAAAGTAGAAGGGGGAATCAAATCTGCTTTACTCAATCAAAGCAACCTATTTGAATCATTAAATCTGAGGTATTTTGGTCCTGTAGATGGCCACGACGTGAACCATTTGGCAGAAATTCTGAAAGATCTAAAAGATATTCCAGGACCAAAAATCCTTCATTGTGTTACTGTAAAAGGTAAGGGCTATGCCCCAGCAGAAAATGGAAATAAAACTACTTGGCATGCCCCAGGTACTTTTGATAAAGTAACTGGCGAAATATATAAGAAAACACCAAGCAAACCACAGGCACCAAAATACCAGGATGTTTTCGGTCATACGCTATTAGAACTGGCTGAGATGAACGATAAAATAATGGGAGTAACTCCTGCTATGCCATCAGGTTCATCGATGAATATCATGATGAAAGCGATGCCGGATCGTGCTTTTGACGTGGGTATTGCTGAGCAGCATGCGGTTACTTTTTCAGCAGGATTGGCTACACAAGGTTTAATACCTTTCTGTAATATTTATTCGACATTCATGCAGCGGGCTTATGATCAGGTAGTTCATGATGTTTGCCTTCAGAATCTCCCGGTAGTGTTATGTCTGGACAGAGCAGGCTTTGCTGGAGCTGATGGACCTACACATCATGGGGCTTATGATATTGCATATTTTAGATGTATTCCGAATCTGGTAGTAGCTGCACCTATGAATGAGGAAGAACTCCGAAACATGATGTATTCAGGTTCCCTCCACGAAGGACCATATTCCATTCGATACCCAAGAGGAGCTGGAGTGATGCCAGAATGGAGAACACCTTTTGAGCAAATCCCGACTGGACAAGGCAGAATCGTCAAAGAAGGAGAGGAGATCGCTATTTTGACTATAGGGCACATCGGAAACTATGTAATCGAAGCAACTGAATTATTTGAAAAGGATGGTTTAAATCCGGCTCACTATGACATGCGATTTGTAAAGCCTCTTGACGGTGATCTTCTTCATGAGATTTTTGGCAAATTCAAAAAAGTAATCACCATCGAAGACGGATGTCTGATGGGAGGTTTCGGCTCTGCAGTAATCGAGTGGATGACTGATCATGGATACCAAGCTCAGGTGAAAAGATTGGGTATTCCTGACGAAGTAATCGAGCATGGCGAGCAGATTGAATTGCATCGCGAATGCGGATTTGATCCTGAGGGAATTGCAGAAGCAGTTAGAGACTTATCGGAAGTTTCAAAGATCGCTTAACCAGCAATTTACATGTCTCAAATTCATTTTTCGGAATTCGGAAAGGGTCAACCTGTTGTCTTAATCCATGGTTTCTGTGAAATTGGAGACATGTGGGAAAGTGTAGCAACTGCTCTTTCCAGTCAGTTTCACGTGTATTATCTAGACTTACCCGGATTTGGAATGAGTCCATTAGCGGTAGATCATGTGACTTTGGAAGAGGTCGCAGTGATGCTTGAAGAGTGGATGGATGAGCAAAAAATTCATAATCCTTTTTTAATTGGTCATTCTCTGGGTGGCTATGTTACTTTAGCACTATTAGAGCTGATGGGTTCAAGAATCAAAGGAATTGGACTGGTCCACTCGACGGCATTTGCTGATGATGAAGAAAAAAAGAGTGGTAGAAACAAGACCATTACTTTTCTGAGAAAGCAAGGTGTAGAGAAGTTCGTCACAGCCTTTGTTCCACAGCTTTTCACTCCAAGCAATAGGAAATTTTTTGAAAAAGAAATTGAACTAGCCGTTGATCAAGCTAAAAAATCTACACTTCACGGACTTATCGCTTTCACAAAGGCCATGCGAGATCGAAAATCCAGATTATCACTACTTGAGGACTTCAAAGGACCTAAGCTTATGATTGCAGGCACGGAAGACGGAGCTGTCAAAATAGAAGCCAGCAGAATGCAGCAACGCCTATTCACACAATACCATGAATTAAAAGGTGTCGGCCATATGGGTCAGGTAGAGCGAAAAGATGAGGTTATTGAGATTTTGAGGGGGTTTTTGAATGAAAATTGAGATAATATATTCAGAAAAGTTATAACTGGGTTTCTCAAAAAGTCTTCTCCAAAATCCTGATCAACCTTTCCAGGTATTTCTGATCCTCAGCGTCAAAATCATCAAGTATATCACTATCTACATCCAATACCATTACAACTTCCTCTTCTTTAAAAACTGGAATTACTATCTCTGATTTGGATGCTGCACTGCAGGCAATATGTCCAGGAAAAAGCTCCACATCGGGCACAAGCTGTGTTTTCTTTTCCATCCAAGCAGTTCCACAAACTCCCTTTCCGGGATTAATTCGTGTACAGGCGATTGGACCTTGAAATGGGCCAAGAACCAATTGACTTCCTTTTACCAAATAAAAACCTACCCAGAAAAAGCCAAATGCTTCTTTTAACGCTGACGAAATATTGGCCAGATTAGCATAGAGATCCGGTTCTCCTGAAATCAAAGCTTCAATTTGAGGAAGAATAGCTTCATACTTTTCTGATTTGCTAGCTTCTGCTGGGATATATAGATTTTCAGACATGATAATAGATATGTAATAAATCGTTTTGAATTTGGTAAATCTCAGAACTGATTTGACCCAAAATTGGAGCAGAGATTCCTCTCTCGAATTTGTTCTGACTTGTAAAAACGCGGGCTTCATCCCAAAGTTCCGCTTCGATGAATTTGGAAAGCAAATAGCTTCCCCCTTCTACGATTAGGCTTTGAATGTTCCGGTTGATCAATTCTTCCAAGAGTTCGGAAACCTCAAACCCTTGGCTGAGCTTGATATATTCAAGGTTTTCGATTTTTTCAGACTTTTGAGTATTAAAACAAATAGTGGGGATGGTCTGATCAAATAGCTTGAGGGAATTCGCCAACTCAAGCTTGCTATCAATAACGAGTCGTGTTGGGTTTTTACCAACCCATTCTCTGACATTCAAAGAAGGATCATCGTACCTCGCTGTATTTTTACCTACCAGAATCCCATCTTCTTCTGCTCTCCATTTATGTACTAGCTGTCTGCTGGATGAATTACTGATCCATTTGGATGAAAAATCAGATCTTGCCACAAATCCATCTGCTGTTTGTGCCCACTTAAGAATCACATAAGGCCTCTTTTTTTCAATCTGAGTAAAAAAGCGCTTGTTTAGAAGACGAGCTTCTTTTTCCAAAAGACCTGTAATCACTTCGATTCCGGAATTTTCGAGAATCTTAATTCCTTTTCCTCCAACCAATGGATTCGAATCCACGGCAGCTATTACAACCCGCGCCAACTTTTTCTCAACCAAAAGATTTGCGCAAGGAGGAGTTTTTCCCCAATGTGCACAAGGCTCCAGAGTTACATAAGCAGTTGCACCCTTAAGCAAGGATTGGTCTTTTACGGCATTTATTGCATTCACTTCTGCATGTGCCTCTCCATATTGTTGATGGTAACCTTCTCCGATGATATTTCCTTCATGAACAATCACACACCCAACCATTGGATTTGGACTTACATTACCCCTTCCAAGAGCCGCAAGCTCGAGTGCCCTACGCATTAAAAGTTCATCCGAGCTGCTCATTGCTTTTTGGTAAAAGTGACTAATTCCAATTGGGTAATGGAAGCAGAGTCTACCTGGACATTCGTTATTCTTTGGGAATTATAAGTAGAATCCTTCGGATCAAAATAAAGTGAGTAAGTGCCTTTTGGGACTCGGAATAGATAGCTACCGGAAGTATTCACTTGGGTACTGATGGAATCTATTCCTTGAATGAGATAAATAGCCGGTTTTAGCGTTGCTGGAGAAATAACCCCTTTAACCTCACCTGCACCTGCCCCGAGTATAACAGTAAAAACAGGATCCAACTCAAATGACAAAGGATCTGTAGAAGTCTGCAAAATTGAAGATTCCAAATCTAGGTCCAGTATAATATCAAAAGCTACTCCCGCCTGTAAGTCCAACGCTGTCTCTAAAGTGACAAATGGATCCTCAGGTTTTTTTAGTGGCATATTATATCCCTTTTTTTCCTGATAAAGACTGTGCCTTGATCCCATTCTAACTTTAAGTCCAATTATTTTACCAACCGGCAATTCATCCCTGCCGATTATTAACGCACGTCCAGCCACTAAATCACTAACCCGTATTTTTTTGTCTCCTGTTTTGTATTCAAGGTAAAAAGTCTGACTTCCTGTTTCTCTTCCTTCCAGCAAAACTTCTACATCTACCCCTTCAATTTCTACCAAAACAGAATCCCACTTCGCTGGAGTATCCACCAAAACCAAATTGACCAATGCCTTTGGAGAGTCATCGATTTGGCTACAAGAACCGATGAACAATATCACTACAGCAAAAACAATAAGACTGAAAATAAATTTTTTCACATAGCAAATTTAGCCCAAAACTTTAGAAAACTTAGGTCGGGTTTGCGGTTCAATTTTAACATTCTTGAAAATGATCCATACCTATTTCTAGAATTTTTAGTCTTTTCTCTGATGAGCTTGTTATTTTTGGGGATGATGAAATGGGAAAAGCTTTTGGCCCGGGGAAGATTTGGAGATCCCCTTGGAACAAATCCGACGCAAGCAGCACGAAGTGAATTTGAAGTCGATTACGATCGAATCATTTTTTCTGCACCCTTTCGAAATTTGCAAGACAAAACACAGGTATTCCCTTTGCCTGAACAGGCTTTTGTACACACTCGATTAACTCATAGCCTCGAGGTTTCGAGTGTGGGACGGTCATTGGGAAAAGCTGCCGGAGAATTTCTATTAGAGAAGTATCCTACCTTGCAAAAATCCGGTATCACCTCCTATGAAATAGGAGCTGTTGTAGCAGCAGCAGCGTTGACGCATGACATCGGAAATCCACCTTTTGGACATGCAGGGGAAGAGGCAATCTCAGATTTTTTCCGATTACATCCTGCGGGTAGGTGCTGGGAATCACATTTGCGAAGTGAGCAATGGGCTGATCTCTGCAATTTTGAGGGAAACGCACAAGGCTTTCGAATGCTGGTTTCGAAGCAGTTCGGGTTGAAACTTACCTATGCGACACTTGCAGCGTTTACCAAATACCCCAGACCAAGTTTCATACCCCATCGAGATATTGCCCGACGTAGCCAGAAGAAATATGGTTTTTTTATTAACCAGCTGAGTGATTTTGAACAGATGGGAGCCTTCCTTGGTCTGGAGAAATCCAGCCCTGACTGTTGGCTGAGGCATCCATTAGCTTTTCTGGTAGAGGCTGCAGATGATATCTGCTACAGCATCATTGATTTGGAAGATGGCTGTACACTAGGCTTGGTAGGATTTGACGAGACAGTAAATCTGCTTGCACCAATTTTGAAAGATAAGTTTGACCCAAAAAAAATGGAGGGAAGAAGCGCTTCTCAGAATCTCGGAGCGCTTCGTGCTTTGGCCATCGGACAACTCATCCATGAATCAGTGGAAGTTTTTGCCAAGTATGAGGAGAGTATGTGTAAAGGAAATTTTGATAAGGCACTTACAGACATCATTCCTTCTGCAAAAGCACTTCAAAAAATTACAGAAGTCTCTGTTCAAAAGATCTACCGGTCCAAGGTAGTTTTGGAAAAAGAAGCTGCTGGCTTTCAGGTTTTAGAAGGACTACTATCGGTTTTCTCTCAAGCTCTTTACCATCAGTTTTACAGCCCAGATCAGTTTTCTGGAAAGGATAAAAGTATACTACGCTTGCTTCCGGAAGACTTTCCGCTCAAAGGATGGGGGGCTGAGGTCAATCCTTATCAAATGCTCAGGGCCTTGGTAGATTATATCTCAGGAATGACAGATAAATATGCACTTAACCTTTATCGAAGGGTAAACGGAATCTCTTTTCCTGGATCTTAATGCTAAATTTTGTTTGAAACAAAGGTCATTATTTATTTCTGAATAATGACTTTTACTGTTTCAAAATAAAATCATTCTTCGGCTTAAATCTTGTTGACTTTTAAGTCCTTACCACTGTATTAATTCGTAAATAAAAGAAATAGACAATTCCTTCCCAGGGTCAAAACACTGTCTATTATTCATTTAAATTGATTATGAAATATGTATATCCGCAAATGCACCAGTAGCCAAATAAGTTAGAAGTGACAGCCAGTGACAATCGCTTTCTTGCGGTCTTAACGGGTACTAAATTAGGTCAAAATAAACGGTTTTGACC
>NZ_JAQWXX010000090.1 GCF_029254265.1 Algoriphagus sp.
CATCTACCAATTTACGCTTGAATTCTTCAGAATACTTCCGGTATGGATTGATCCTTTTTCCCGTTTTTAGCATTTTTCAAGTAGCTTTAAAACGGTCAACCTATATCAGGGAATGACAGGCGGTCAGATCCTGTGCCCCTTTCTTGTCAAATGAGTCTAAAATGAGAAGGCTGAAAGCCAAAGTCTTAAAAGAAGACAAAAGCCATCAACCATCTCGTAAATCGTAATTCGTAAATCCAAGATCCTATTTCATAAATCCTAAATCTGATATCTTATATTCCACATTACTTCACCTGATATTCTTCCTTCAGTCGCTTCAGTTCCGTTTGCATTCGTACCACTTGGTTTTGCATCTCAGGAGCAGAATAGACATTGTTCATTTCTTTTGGGTCGCTTTGTAAATCATAGAATTCCCACTCGTCGGAATCATAGAAATGGATAATCTTAAAACGCCCATCGAAAGCTCCTTCATGCTTTTTCACAGAGTGAGCACCAGGATATTCGAAATAGGCATAATACAGACTTTTTCGCCAGTCAGTAGGTTTTTCACCTTTCATTATTGGCAGGAGGCTTAGGCCCTGCATCGTACCCGGATCAGGTGTCTCGGTGATTTCTAAAAAAGTCTGTGCAAAGTCCAGATTGGAAACCAAAGCGTCCGAAGTAGTTCCCGATGGGATTACCCCAGGCCAAGACATTAAAAGTGGTGTTCGGAAGCTTTCCTCGTACATAAATCGCTTGTCAAACCAGCCATGCTCTCCAAGATAAAATCCTTGATCAGAAGTATAGACTACCAAGGTGTTGTCCTCTAAATTATTTTCTTTTAGATAATCTAAGACTTTCCCAACACTCTCATCTACTGCTCGAATCACAGCTAAATAGTCTCGCATATAGCGCTGATATTTCCAGCGAACCAGATCTTGTCCACTGAGATTGGCTTTTTCAAAATCTTCCCGAAGCGGATCATAAACAGCATCCCATGCTTTTTGTTGGCTTGGATTCATTCTACCATAGGTTCGCTGATACACTCCGGATGCAGAATCTGCTTTGCTCCACATCTTAAGATCATATTTTAGCTCCATAGTTTTGTCGATAGTCATATCCTGGTCCCTAGCAGCGGAGGTTCGAGTGGCATAATCGTCAAATAGATTATCAGGCTCAGGAAAAGTCACATCTTCATATAGTGAGAGTTGATTCGGGCCCTTTTCCCACTCTCGATGTGGAGCTTTGTGCTGCATCATCAGCATAAAAGGCTTTCCTGAATCTTGTTGACTTTTTAGCCAATTGAGTGTTTTGTCTGTGATGATTTCTGTCACATACCCGGTTTCGATGGTGGTATCTGTAGCCGTGATAAAATCTGGATTATAATAATGGCCTTGTCCGGGAAGAATATCCCAGTAGTCAAAACCGGTTGGAGCTGATTTTAAATGCCATTTTCCTATTATAGCAGTATTATATCCGTTTGCTTGGAGCAATTTTGGGAAAGTGGTTTGACTTCCATCGAAAGTGTCATTATTGGTAAGGTGACCATTTGCATGTGAGTGAAGTCCAGTCAATACAGAGGCTCTTGATGGTGCACAGATCGAGTTGGTGACATATGCCCGATTAAACCGCATCCCGCTTTTAGCAATTCGATCGATATTTGGGGTAGGAGCAAGATCTTTCAATCGGCTTTCATAGGCAGATATTGCTTGAAAAGCGTGATCATCTACGAATACAAAAAGTATATTTGGTTTTTTAGAAGCTTCTGGTTCCTTTTCCGAGCAAGCAACAAATGCTAATAGGATCAGGAAAATTCCAATTCGATTTATTTGTTTCAACATGATCAAAGGGTTGGGTTTGCTTAAAGATAGTTGAAACCCAAAAAAAAGGAAGCCTTTCGACTCCCTTTTTCAATCGGTGTTAAGTTTAATCAGGCACTATTTTTTATCGTTTCCGTAGAAGCGATCATGAAATTGGTATCGAGGAGTATCCGTCGCTTGAAATATTTTGCTTTCGGTATTGATGTCCATCACTGGTGGATTCGAATCTGTAACTTTTATGGCCTTCCATTCCGGAAGGTTTTCACCGTTTGGATTTCCGGTTTTTATAAAATTAGCGAAGAAACCCATAAACGTTTTGGACACTTTGTAATCGTCCGGAGTCCAAGCAAATACATCGACCAATGGAAGATTCCCCAAAGCATATTCGATTTCGCAGGCATGTGGAGCACCGATAGGCTCAGGCATTTTTGGGCCGCCTTCAACCGTTCCTCCTGCCAAGCCTGTAGTCAAATTGGAGTTTTTCAAAGGAGGTCTAAGTTTACTGTATAGGTATCGATACACCGGCTGGTCAGAATTCTTGGCATGGAGATCAAGCCATTTCCATGTACTATAAGCGATAAATCTATCTGCGGCAAGATCAGTAGCAGAGCGTTCTACTTCTTGAGGATTAGTATGAGGGTGGAGTGTTAAAACTTCCTCGTAATCTTCTGGATAAGTTTCTTGAACCTTTTTAATGAAAGCTTCCGAAGTATAAGGTTGACCCTGCATAAAAGCCATACCTGGAATCTCGGCAGAATTCCATCCAGCCAGCAATGGTACCATTGCCTGCTCTTTAGCTTCGAAGATTTCCGGAAGTGTTTTAGGAAGGAAGTATCCATCAATGGTCACTGGAAAACCAAAAAGCTTTGATTCCAAAAAGATCTCATATACTTCAGCCGTACTCAATTTTCGCATTTCGGCAATAGAATTAAATCCGGCTTGGGTGATGAAATCAGTTCCAATCTTCTCTGCATCTTCAAGTTTGTTAGGTGCCAGAGTGGGATTTATTCCAGCACCTGATTCACCAATTGCTCCGGCTATGAGTCCTTTAGAAAGAGGAGAGGCCATTTGGTAGCTGACAGAAATTGAACCAGCAGATTCTCCTGCAATGGTTACTTTGTCAGGATCGCCACCGAAAGCTGAAATATTTTCCTTCACCCATTTGAGTGAAGCGTGCTGATCCATCAGTCCATAATTCCCTGAACCTTTGTGAGCTGTTTCTGCACTTAAATCAGGATGTGCCAAAAAGCCAAATACATTCAAGCGATAATTTACTGTTACTACCACAATGCCTTGCTGAGCCATTGCTTCACCATTGTAGCGAGGTTCTGAACCGTCACCTGCCGAGAATCCACCTCCATAGAAATAAACCAGAACAGGGAGGTTTTTGTCATTTCGAGTTGCCGGTGTCCAGACATTTAGATAAAGACAATCTTCACTCATGCCATCAGACTTGAAATCCATATCCCCAAAAATGGGAGCTTGAACTGCTCTTGGTCCAAATTTCTTAGTTTCCTTAACCCCATCCCAATTCTCCAATGGTTGCGGTGCTTTCCATCTTAAATCACCTACCGGTGGCTTCGCAAAAGGGATTCCTAAGTATTTTTTAATGTTGGTTTTGGTGTCGTAATAGCCGGCAATAGTGCCATTTGTAATTTCAGTTTTCACTTCAATACTATTGAGATGCTGAGCTTTTGAAAAATGCGGTAATGCTAGAATAGCTGAAAAGAAAATGATGAGTAGGGATCTTGGGTTGAAATTCATTTACTGGACTTTATTGTTTCTTCCTGAAACAATAGTACCGTCTTTAGAATAATTTTCCTAGTTATTTAATTGATTTTTTATAGATTCGTTCATGGCATTTGATTCAAAGGACTATATTCCCAATCTTTCCTATGACGCTGTTATTTTTGGATTTGCTGGTGAAAAGCTGAAAATCTTGGTTTTAGAATACCAGAATACAGGGACTTTTGCTCTTCCAGGCGGATTTATCCGGATGGATGAGCCCTTGGATAAAGCAGTAAAAACAGGTGTGTCTGAGCGTACCGGGATAGAAAAAATTTACTTAGAGCAATTCCAGACTTTTGGGTCACTGGAGCGCTCCGACCCTTCGATCATGAAGAAGATTCTTGATGGCCAAGGTCTGAAATTAGATAATGATTGGATGCTCGGTCGATTCGTTACGGTGGCTTATTATGCTCTGATCAACTACGAAACGGTCATTCCAAAACCAGACGCTTTATCGGATTCGATTGATTGGTATAATTTTGATGAACTGCCCCCCTTAATGCAAGATCACAATCTAATCGTGAGTAAGGCACTCGAACATCTTCGGACTCATCTGGACCAGAAGCTACTAAGTTTTAATCTGCTACCTGAGTTTTTTACCATGAAAGACCTGCAGCAAGTCTATGAGTCGATTATGGGAGAAAAGCAAAACCGAGCAAATTTCCAGCGAAAAATACTCGGTTTAGGGATTTTAGATCGACATGAAAAACTGTTTACTGGAGGTTCTCACAAAGCGCCTTTTTTATATAGCTTCAAAAAAGAACTTGTAGCTAGCGAAATCAGTTGAGCGGTTCTGTCAATACAGATATGATTGCATAAATGCCTTCTTTGTAGTTTCCTAATCTCAAATTCTCATTTGGACTATGTTGATTATTATCAGCATTCACTGTTGGAATGGTTACTGCAGGAATCCCTAGAGCATCGACAAACGGAGAAATAGGAATTGAACCTCCAGAAATTCGAATCTGAACTGGATCTTTTCCATAAGCTCGATTCATTGCTTTGCGAAGCCAAGCTCCTGCTTCAGAATCCATCGGCGTTCGAAATGCCTGATAGGAAATGGATTTGGTCATCTTGACGATTTTGGGATATTTCATCCGCTCCTCATCAGTAGGATCATGATCGAGCACTGTGAATCCTTGCCCTTGAATATGCTTTTCGATCAAGCTAAAAAGTCGGTTTGGATCCGACTCAGGTACAAGCCTAATATCCAATTCTGCCAAAGCCACATCGGGTACAATTGTGCGAGCTTCAGGGCCGACCCAAGCTGAACGCATTCCGCGGATATTCAGGGAAGGATATTGAATGCTTTCCTGATAGCTTTTCCCAACTTGATCCGTTCTTCCTAATCCAAGTCGCTGATTGATTGCCGCTTCATCGTCGGGCACTGCATCAAATATTGCCTTCTCTGATTCATTAAACTCGATGCCATCGTAATAGCCTGGAATTGTCACTCTGCCTTCCGAATCTTTCATTGAAGCTAGCAATTGCGCCAAGAGAAAGCCTGGATTCGGAGCATAGTTACCATAATGCCCGCTGTGCTGTGGAAGTTTAGGGCCATAAGTAGTGAGAGTCATATCGCTGATGCCTCGGGCTCCGTAGCTTAAGGTCGGTTCGTTACTGGTATGTCTTGGACCATCCATGATCAGCATGAGATCAGCAGCGAGCTTTTCTTTGTAGTCGATCACTGCCTTCGGCAAAAGTGGCGAGCCTTGTTCTTCCTCGAAGTCTAGAATGATCTTCACATTGTAATTGGGAGAAATACCTTCCTCTGCCAAAGCATCCCAACCAGTCAAAAACATGGCGATTGGACCTTTGTCATCAGAGCTGGATCTGGCATAAACTCTCCAATCTGGATTGTATTCTGATTTCAATTTCTCCATCTGAATAATCTCCCAATCCCCTTTAGCATTCTGAGCTTTTAGGACAGGAATATAGGGATCCGGCTGAAGCCATTTTCTTCGGTCTACAGCCTGTCCATCTACGTGGAAATAGAAAAGTGTGGTTTTGGTAGCTCCAGGTTGTTTTTTTTCTACCAAAAGAAGTGGGATGCCGCTTGTTTTTAAGCGCTCTGTGGAATATCCTCTCTTGTCAAATTGATTTTCGCACCAAGCGATATTTACCTCGATTTGCTCTGGGTAAAAGGCATCGTTTGGAATGCTCACCATTTCATTCAAAAGCGAAAGTCCATGTTGCCATTGGCTTTCAGTGAGCTCTTCAATTTTGGCTTGATTGGGTTGCTGAGCAAAAGCATTTAAAGAAGCAAGGAGTGCAATGGAAAGAAGAAGTTTTTTCATAGGTATATGTAAAGCTCGGGATTTAAAGTTTTGCAGTTTCAGTGATTTCTATACCGTTCAATATAAATTTATCATACCCTTTCAGGGTCACTTTGAGCATAGAATCTCCAACTTCTGCTAAGGTATTGAATGCGTTTGGAAATAGTTTTCTGCCTATAGGGTAGGTCCAGCCAAAGTATTTGTATGTGGAAAGTATATGCAAGGAATTGGCTGCAACAGGTTTCATTACGCCAGGGCGATAGGCGAAAACTTGTTTGAAAGGAAGTTTTCGTAAATCATTTTCAGTTTTTCCTTTTACTCTTGCCCAGTGTGAACTTCCTTTTTCAGAACTGTCAGTTCCTTGTCCTGAAACATAGGTAAAGGTCATTTTTGGATTTAACTTAGCTAAAGTTTTGGCAAAAGACAAAGTAAGATCATAGGTGATTCGCTCGTATTCTTCTTTGCTGATCCCTACCGAAGAAATACCTGCGCAGAAATAACAGGCATCGTAACCAGCCAATTGATTTTCAACTGCACTCAAATCTGAAAAGTCTGCATGAATCAATTCCTCAAGTTTAGGATGCGAATGACCATTTGGCTTTCGACTAATTGAAAGTACTTTTTCAACTTTCGGATTATCCAAGCATTGAAGCATTACGCCTTCGCCTACCATTCCTGTCGTTCCAGTGATGATGATTTTCAATCCCATTTCGAGTTTCTGTTTGATTATTTCAATTTAACCAATGGATAATTTAATCCATTAACTTCATTTCGAATTACAGTGTATTTATCTAGGCTTTTGAAAAGCTCTGTAAGATTGCGGTAGCCATAAGATCTAGGGTCAAAACTTGGGTCGATTTTCCGTAAAGAAGCTCCGATTTTAGCGATGTGAATTTCCTCTTCTTCGTCCGAGGCGATCTCAAATGCTTTGTCAATTAATTCTAAATCCAATGTCGGAGATTCCTTAAAAAGCTCCTCTTTATTGACATCTTCAGATTTTGTTGTAGACCTTTTGGGTTGTGATTTACTTGATTTATCGGAAGATTTAGATCGTTTTTCTTTTTCTTCTGGGATAAGATTTTCTGCAAAAGTGAAAATCTCACAAGACTGGACAAATGCTTTTGGGGTTAATCTTCTTCCGATTCCCATGACAAACATTCCCTCTTCACGGATTCTTTTTGCGAGGCCTGTATAGTCTGAGTCACTGGAAACAATACAAAAACCATCCACACTGTCACTGTGAAGAATATCCATTGCATCGATGATTAGTGAACTGTCAGTGGAGTTTTTACCTGTGGTGTAGGAGAATTTCTGAATTGGGTTGAAGGAATATTGGTTGATGACTTCTTTCCAGCTGTTCATGTGCGGAGTAGTCCAGTCACCATAAATCCTCCTTATAGTAGCTTTTCCATATTTGGAAACTTCCTCTAAAATCTCTTTAATCAGTTTTGCTTGGGCGTTGTCACCGTCTATCAAGACGGCAATATTGAATTTATTTTCTTTCATTCTTGGTACTTGTTGTTCAGTAAATCTACTTAATTAATTATTCTAAGATTCCTAAATAGATTCTTTTAAGGGTTTTATTTGGGTTGTTTGGATAGCTTTTGATGATTCTTTCCGAACTTTACCATACCAATCTAACTCCGATTTTGACAAATAAAGTTCTCTTCATCACGCCTCCGCTTACACAGCTGAATACTCCATATCCCGCCACGGCTTATCTCAAAGGGTACCTAAATACACTTGGTGTAGCTTCTAATCAAGTGGATCTGGGGATTGAGATGATTTTGGAGCTTTTTTCAAAAAAGGGACTTTCTGATGTTTTCCAAACTGTGGAAGCGCAATTAGATGAATTGTCTGAAAATTCAGCTCGGATTTTTCGTCTTCGAAAGAAATACCTTCAGACTATTGATCCTGTGATTGCCTTTCTTCAGGATAAAAACCCAACACTTGCATACACCATATCTGAGGGGGATTTTCTTCCGGAAGCGAGTCGTTTTGAGCAATTGGAGGATTTAGAATGGGCATTTGGCACTCTTGGGATTCGAGACAAGGCACGCTATTACGCTACCCTTTATTTGGAGGATTTGGGTGATTTGATCAAAGAGGTTGTGGATCCAAATTTCGGATTTAGTCGGTATGCGGAGCGATTAGGATTGTCAGCCAGCACTTTTGATGAAATGGAAGAAGCGCTGCAAGAACCTTCCGGAATGATTGATCAGATCATGCTCGACTTATTAGAAAAGAAAATTGAGCGCTATCAGCCCACTTCAATTGCTTTCTCTGTTCCCTTTCCGGGAAACCTTTATGGAGCTTTCAAGTGTGGACAATACATCAAGAAACATTATCCGGAGATCAAGATCTGGATGGGTGGGGGATACCCAAACACAGAACTCCGATCACTCAAAGAAGCTCGGGTTTTTGATTATGTGGATTTTATTGTTCTGGATGACGGGGAAGCTCCGATTCGTTTGCTTTTGGAGTATTTGGAGGGTAAAAGACCAATCCATGAATTGAAGCGTACGTTTGTCAGGCTTGATTCGGAAGTGAAATTTCTAAATAATTCTTCAGTTAAAGATATTTCGCAGCGAGATACCGGGACACCGGATTATTCTGATCTCTTTCTTCGCGATTACCTTTCAGTTATAGAAATCGCCAACCCCATGCATCGGCTTTGGTCTGATGGGCGCTGGAATAAGCTGACGCTAGCACATGGCTGCTACTGGGGTAAATGTACATTCTGTGACATCTCACTTGATTATATCGGTCGGTACGAACCAATCAATGCAGAGATATTATGTGATCGCATTGAAGAAATCATGGCTCAGACAGGCCAGAACGGCTTTCATTTTGTAGATGAAGCAGCACCTCCGGCTTTGATGCGGGACTTGGCGATTGAGATTTTGAGAAGAGGCCTGACGGTGGTTTGGTGGACAAATATTCGCTTTGAAAGTAGTTTTACCGCAGATCTTTGCCGCTTACTTCGAGCCTCAGGTTGCATCGCCGTTTCCGGTGGTTTGGAAGTAGCCTCAGATCGACTTTTAGAATTAATCAAAAAGGGTGTTACTGTCGGTCAAGTTGCCAGAGTCACGAATCATTTTACCCAGTCTGGGATTATGGTTCATGCCTACTTGATGTACGGTTTTCCCACCCAAACTGCTCAAGAGACAATTGACTCACTGGAAATGGTTCGCCAGTTATTTGAATCGGGCGTATTACAATCCGGCTTTTGGCATCGTTTTGCGATGACAGCTCATAGTCCAGTGGGTTTGAATCCAAAAGATTTTTCGGTAAGAATCATGAGCACGGAGGGAAGTTTTGCCAATAATGAGCTACAACATGAAGATCCTACAGGGGGAGATCATGAACTATTTGGCGAAGGGCTACGGAAGTCGCTGTTCAATTACATGCATGGGGTCGGATTTGATATTCCGCTTCGAGATTGGTTTGATTCCAAGGTTCCAAATCCATCTGTCTCCAATACTTACATTTTAAAAGAATTGGAAAAAGAGGAGGCCATTTCCTATAAAGATCAAAAACGAATTATTTGGATTGGAGAGGAGCCAGAACTTTTGGAAGGAGAAAATGCCGGTTTTGCTGATTTGGTTTTTTCAGGAAAGAAAGAAGATTTTGCCATGGAAATCCCAACGGAATTGGCAGAATGGGTACTTGGTTTACTTCAGGAGGTTTCCTATCAGGAAAGCCTAAAAACGATCAGACCTATCCGGGAAAGTTATGAAGAAGAATTTGGGGATTTTGAAGAATTGACCTCATCCGAAGTGTGGGAAATACTTCGAGAGCACGGTCTATTAGTGCTTTGAGGAGGTATTATTATTAGTCATACGTATTGGGAGAACTACTTAAAGTTCTCCCGAATACCATTGCAACTTCTTTTTTGCTTCATCTAATTCAGACTGTAAACTTCCTACTTTATTCAGCAGATTCAGGATAATGTCAATTCCTTCCAGATTGACATTTAGCTCCTCATGAAGGCGAAGCACTTTTTCAAGATCAGATACTTTTTCTTCCGAGATAAACACCACTTCATTTTCCCTCACCAATGAGATCAGACCAACTTCCTCCAATTGCTCGATAAAAGAGAATTGAAGTTGATAATGGGTGCAAACCGTTTCTACCAAGATTAATTTCTGCTCTTCCATATTATCTTAGGTTTTTTAGTTCTTTGAATAATTCCCGCTCTTTTTCTGTTAGATTTTTGGGAAGTGAAATGGAGTAAGTGAGAATCAAATCTCCAAATTCACCTTTTTTCTTATAAACAGGGAAGCCTTTGCCTTTCAATCTTACTTTATCTCCATTTTGGGTTTCAGGAGCGATTTTCAGTTTTACCTTTCCGTCAAAAGTATCTGTCACCAGTTCTCCACCAAGCATAGCAGTGTATAAGTCAAGCTCAACGTTTTTGTGAAGATTATTCCCCATTCGGTGAAATTCGGTTGTATTTTCAAGGTGGATTTTAATGTACAAGTCTCCATTTGGACCACCATTAACTCCCTGACCACCTTTGCCTGGGATTTTTATGGTTTGCCCATTCTCAATACCGGCAGCTATAGTCAATCTGATTTTGTTGCCATTTACATCCAAAACTTGAGGGAAGTCTTTATAGACATCCCTCAAGTTGAGGTGTAATTCTGCGTTCAGGTCTTGCCCTTTGAATTTTACACTTCTGCCGCCTTGCTTATAGCCTGATCCTCCACCGCCAAACATGGATTCGAAATAATCGGAAAAGTCGCTTTGCGAATATCCGCCTCCGGAAAAACCTTGTCCCTGGCCTGATCTGCCTTGACTCTTTCTATGCTGTTGCTGTTGACGTTCATATTCTTCACCATGCTTCCAATCTTTGCCATACTTATCGTACTTGGCACGATTCTCAGGATTGCTTAGGACTTCATTTGCCTCATTAATTTCTTTGAATTTTCGCTCCGCCTCTTTGTCATCGGGATTAACATCGGGATGATATTTTCTGGCTAGCTTTCTATAGGCTTTCTTGATTTCATCAGGAGTTGCCGTTTTTGCTATTCCAAGTGCCTTGTAATAATCTATGAAATCCATGAATTTTTCTTCCGCTATGTTTTAGATTAAAGTTTAAACCTTTGATTCTATCACTTTAATTTTTCTTTAAAAAAACTGATGGTTCGCTCCCAAGAAAGATTTGCAGCAGCTTCATCATACCTAGAGGTCGTATTATTGTGAAAACCATGATTAGTCTCCGGGTAAAAATAGGCTGTATTTTCAACCCCATTTGCCTTTAAAGCTGCTTCGTATGCTGGCCAACCTGCATTAACACGTTCATCAAGTCCTGCATAATGAAGCATTAATGGAGCCTTGATTTTTGCGGCTTCCTCGGCGGTTGGTTGACCTCCATAATAAGGTACAGCAGCTCCTAATTCAGGGATCCGAACAGCCATCATATTGGAAATCCATCCGCCGAAGCAGAATCCAACTACTCCTACTTCACCGCTACAATCCGGATGATTTTTAAGATACTCATATGCTGCAATAAAATCTTCGAGCATTTCATCTCGATTTCTCTTGGATTGCATAGCTCTACCATCATCGTCATTACCGGGATATCCACCAAGTGGTGTCAAAGCATCTGGTGCGATAGAAATAAAGCCAGCTACCGCTGCTCTTCTTCCTACGTCTTCAATGTATGGATTAAGCCCTCTGTTTTCGTGAACAACCACCACTCCAGGAACCTTTCCTTTTTTATCAGCAGGAATCGAAAGAAGCCCTTTGATCTCTCCCCCTCCTTTAGGAGAATTATACATCACATATTCTGAACTCAATCGCTCATCGTCTTCCGAAATAGTCCTTGTACTCACATAATCAGGCATCATTGCACTCATCAATGAAGCTACTGTGATCCCTCCAACTGCATACACGGACAGTTTCTCCACGAAAGTTCTACGATCGATACGGTTATGCGCATAGGCATCATAAAGGTCAAAAACCTCCTGATTAATTTCTTCTTTTTTAAGATTACTCATGATATGATTTGTTTTATTACAATTAGTTTTAAAAAATCCATTCTTCAATTTATTTAAAATGAATTGGATTACTTCTAACTTTTTGAAGTTTGGACCAAAAACTGGATGAATTCTGAGTTTACAAGGATTTTGTTCAGCTTTGAAGATTATTTGTTTAGAAATTTCTCATGGGTATTCCTATTGATACCAAGTTGAAAGGTTCTATTTTTAGGGAAATTATTCTTTAAATTAAGATTTGAAAAAATCCACCTATGGAAGAAGAAGTGATCAAAGTAAAAAAAGAAAAAACTGAACGCGAGCGTCAGACATTTTTTAGAGTGACTTTTAAGAATAATTGTAATCTGCTACAGATTGCGGATAACAAGGCAAATATCATAATAAGCATCAATGCATTAGTGATTTCTTCCACCATCGCTATTATTGGTTACGGTTCTATTTCTCACGGTCTGGACATTAAGAACCCCCTCACACTCATCCCGATTTTGCTTTTACTTTCAACTTGCTTGACTTCAACTATTTTAGCTGTTCAAGCTGCAAAACCAAAGATTATGGGCAAAACTCCCCCTTCAGCTCAAAAACCGAAGTCAAGTATGCTTTTTTTTGGAGAAAGTTCTACCTACACATTAGATGAATATTTGGAAGAAATCGAACGGATCCTTCCATCCAAAGCCGAAATCCACGAACACATGGGGATCTCACTTTACTACCAAGGCAAGGTTCTTAATAAAAAATACAACTTACTTCGTCATGCCTATAATGTTTTCATTCTAGGACTGGTAATTGGAATCTTGACTTTTTTGATGTTTATGATAGTTTCTTGATTTTAGGAGCATAAATCGTTATCCAATTTTTTTCTAAAATTTCTAGCTGATTCGAAGAATCACATTACCGATTTTTTGCCCGGTCCCTACATAAGTATAGGCTTCTACGAGTTGGTCAAAATCATACACCCGATCAATCAAAGGTTTAAAGAGACCTTTTTCATATTGAGTTTTTAAAAAAATGAGATCTTCCTGAGAAAATGTCGGAATTGGGAAAAGTAATTTTTTACCTGAGGTGAATTTATGTTTTATAGCCAAAAAGATGTTTTCCAATCGAGGTCCTAATTCAGTAGAAATATAGATTCCTTTTTCTTTTAACAGAGGTTTACAAATCGAAAACCTACTCTTTCCAACCGCATCAAAAATAAATTCATAGCGCTCTTCAGTTTGGGTAAAATCTTCAGTTTGGAAGTTAACCACTCGATCTGCTCCGAGATTCCTGACTGTATTCATATGTGCTCCGGGGCAGACAGCAGTGACTTTTGCTCCGATTCCTTTGATCAATTGTATGGCAGCTGAGCCAATTGCGCCTGTGCCGCCTATTACGAGCACGTGCTGGTCTGCCAGCACATTTGCAGCTCGGATATTGCCTAGAGCATAGTGGGAGCCCTCACTTAAAGCCGCTGCAGTTTCAAAATCCAATCCTTCGGGAATGGTAGTTATGCCTTTGTTTTCATCGATGACTTTGAATTCAGCATGTGCTCCAAAGCCCTCATCATCAAAACCAAAAACCCGATCTCCTACTTTGAACTTGGACACTTCGCTTCCGATTTCTGATACCACTCCAGCAAACTCGCATCCTAAAACAGGTTGATTTGGACGGAAAAGTCCAGAAAAAAATCTACTGACAAAATATTCAGCACTTCTGAAACCTGAATCTGTTCGATTTACTGTTGCTGCTTTGACTTGAATCAGCACATCGGACTTGCCAACATTGGGTTTAGCGATTTCAGCGAATCTGATGACTGAAGGCGGACCGTATTGGGTATAGATTTGAGCTTTCATAGCAATAGGGGTTTAATTCCTATACGGATTAAAGGTGCTGTTCGATAACGTGCATTAGTGCGGAGATGTCTTCCTTTTCATTAAACACATTGATTGAAACCCGGAGGTATTCGCCTCTTGTTGAAACGTAAATTTGGTTTGCTTCAAGTTCTTGTTTTAAATCTGCAGTGTTGATGTTTTTTGGTAAGAGGGGAGCAAAAAGATGTTCTGCTAAATATGGTTCAGGTTCTGTCTGTCCACCGATGCGAGAAATAAAGTCAATTAATGGTAGATTAAGTGAGCTGGAATACTTTTGAATTGCACTTGGAGTCCATTTTAAGATTTGCATTAAGCTGGCTTTAAGCATGGGCATTAAGACAAAATTCGCTGCTTCACCGACAGTGTATCTCGCTGCCCCAGAAATGTATTCAGCCTCATATTCGGATAATCTCCCAAAATCTCTGGCATTGACCCGATTCATCCATGACTCTTCTAGAGGAATTCCATTGTGAAATTTTTCACCGATATATGCTAAAGAAAGTGAATAGGGGCCAAGTAGCCATTTGTAAGTAGCGCAGATTAAGGCATCAATTTGACAGGCCTTCACATCTATTGGCATCGCACCGACGGATTGGGTCCCATCCACAATGAACACGGCACCCATTTTCTGGCATTTTGCACCAATTGCTTCTAGGTCATATTTCACCCCACTCATCCAGTGAATTGAAGAAATCAAGACTACAGAAGTTTTCTCGTCAATCGCCTCCAACAAAGCAGAATTCCAAGATTCACCTTTGGAAGCCGATGTTGAATCTGGAGCAATCGTTTCGATTGTAGCTTGATTTTCTTTTGCCCAGCGTGCAATGGAGAAATAGCCACTTGGAAATTCGTCTTGAACGACGATCGCTTTCCCTCTAGCTTTCGGTTTAAGATTAGTCAAAACAGAAGAAAATCCATAGGAAGTGGATGGAATGACCGCCACGTCGGAAGACTCGCAATTGACCAATTGACCAAAAAGCTTTCGAACTGAATCTACCCCCTCAAAGAAATCAGTTGGTTTTAACTGAATGGGATTTCGCTGTTGGATGATCGAAGCAATCCCAGCTTCTTCTGAGGATTTAAGCTGAGGACCTCGATAGGCATTGTTAAGGTAATGGACGCCGGGATCGAGGTTAAAGAGGTGTTTTTGACTAGTTAGCATTGCCTCGTTATTTTCAATTGGTGATAAAGGTTTGGGTTTCAGCTAAGGACAAAGGCGTTAAAACATATTTCCCTTTTTCATCTTCTTGAATAGTGAGAGTTTTTTGATCACTGCTTTTAGCCTGTGTCCAGTCTTCCGGAATATAGGTTTTAATCGTTAGTGGGACAGTATAGAGGAGTGGATCAAGATCCGAATTAAGCGAGATGGTGATTTTACCATTTTCAAAGCGACTTTCCACTCTTGTGTTTTGACGAGCGCGGACGTATTTGGTGACATCCCGGAACGTTTCGATCCAAATTTGATCTTCTGTGGATTTCATAAACGAGAAATACTCCTTTAATTCATCACGAGTTTTAGGTTCCCAGCCTAGGTTTTCCACTCCATGGATTACTAATACCAGCCAGATATTGTCATGATTCAAGGTTGTATCGATCCAGCTTTTCATATCTTCAAAAGAATGGCGGGTGAGAATTCCTCTTTGCCATTGTACATATTCTTTTTCGGAATCGCCAGGTTGAGCTTTGCTACCTCGGTTGATTTCTTCCAGCCAAGTTTCCGGCATTCGATTTCGCAGGGAAGGATAGATCTTGTGCGCATATTCCATGACACGCTCATTCTCTGTCCCATAAGGTCCTTCTGCAGAAAAGATGGATTCTTCTCCAAGGAACTTTAGCAAATCAGCTTTACTTTGCTCCAATTCATAAAGCATATTGACTTCATCTAATACCGCTAGTCGGGCATGGGTGACAGTATGGGACGCAATCTCATGACCTTGAGCAGCATAGGATTTATATTGCTCCCATGAAGTGGTATCTTCTGCATTATTGTGAAAAATGACTTCTCCAGTATTCACCATTTTCCCAGCCCTGATCTTTTCGTATCCTTCATCGATTAGGCTGTAGGCTTCCTGGATTTTTCCCGATTCAAATAATGATCCGGCTCTCGCATGATAATCTTCGGCTTCGGTTGTACCAGTAAAGGCAATAAGGGATGCCCGTTCGAAGAAATTACTGGAATCTGTTTTTGAGCTTGCTGTTTCTCGAATGATTTCTTTTGGGTCCCTACCAATAAACTTTCCCTTACCTGAACCTTCTACTTTCCCTGTGATAATGTAAAAAGTCGCAGGAAGTCCGAGGCTATCCATGATTGGTTTGCCAATCGTGAACTGATTGATGATGCCATCATCATAGGTGACGGAAATTGCTCCTATTTTACCCTCAGGCCATTTGGTGATTTCCGAAGTGCCCACATTTGGATTGGATTCGGTACATGAAAATCCGATACTGATTAAGAGAATAGAAAATAGCTTTAGAGTAGGTTTCATGTCAGTTTGGAATATTTTGAATTCCAATATCCCAATTTGTTTTGTAGATAAAGAACCGCTGATCTAAAATGGTGCGGATTCAGAACTGTCAAATCGATTTTTTTAAACTATTCTATTTAGAATATCTCTGATGTTTCGAACGACTTCAGCAGCATTTTCCTTTGAAAAACAAAGTGGAGGCTTAGTCTTTAAGACATTATCATGTGGTCCATCAGTGCTGATCAAGATATTCCGATTTCGTAATTCATTTTTGATTCGAGAGGCCAAGGCTGTATCTGGCTCAGTGGTTCCAGGTTTTACTAACTCAACTCCAAGGAATAAGCCCGAACCTCGGACATCACCTATACACGAATGATTTTTCTGTAATTCTCTGAATAGCTCGAGATAGTAATTCCCAACGATTCGAGCATTTTCTTGCAATCCTTCTTCCTCAATCACGTCCAAAACCGCAATACCGATCTCGCAGGAAACCGGATTTCCACCAAATGAACTAAAAAATTCCACTCCCTTGCCGAAGGATTCAGCGATTTCTTCAGTACAAACGACTGCCCCCATTGGGTGGCCATTGCCCATCGGCTTTCCCAGGACTACCATATCTGGTATGACTCCCTGAACTTCATAGCCCCAAAAATGTGTTCCAACCCGCCCAAAACCTGTCTGCACTTCGTCGCTGATGCAAATGCCACCCTGAGCTCGAATTGCTGGATAGAGTGCTTGGAGATAGCCTTTTGCTAAAGGAACTTGTCCGCCGCATCCAACAATTGGTTCGGCGATAAAAGCTCCAATTTTTCCATCAAATGTTTCTAGTTGGGCAATGGCATCTTTTGCATAAGCTGCTCCTGCTGAGCCGTCATCGTTTTTATATTTTCCTAAATAGGTGTCTGGGATAGCAGCTTTTAAAATATTTGGCTTTTGTCCGATGCCCTTTTTGTTGCTGAATTTATAGTCGCTGATATCGATCGAAATCTGAGTATTTCCATGATAGCCATGCTCCATGACCATGTAATTTTGACTTTTGGTATGCGCAGTTGCTATTCGCATGGCGAGGTCACTTGCAGCAGAACCTGAGTTGACAAAGTAGACTTTACTTAAGCTTGGAGGGAATTTGGCTAAGAGCTTTTCAGCATATTCTGCCAAAGAATCATAGATGTATCGGGTATTCGTGTTGAGTTTTGCCATTTGCCTCTGACCAGCAGCTACCACTTTTGGGTGAGAATGTCCCACGTGTGGGATATTGTTGTAGGCATCGAGGATTGCATTTCCTCGATCATCATACATGTATTGAAAAGCCGCAGAGGTGATTGCAATTGGGTTTTTGTAGCTGACAGAAAGAATAGGCGAAATGGACTGATACCTACGCTCAAGTTGGGTTTCAATTGGGATGAATTTTGAAACAGGAAGATTTACTACCTTCTTGAATTCATTGGTAGCACCTAGTGGGCTAATTGCAATCCATTTTCGAAGTGTAGCCCAAGCTGCCTTTTCACTGATAGTGGCATAGCTGTTTTCGGGATTCACTTTTCTGGATTGAGCAGATTGGCAGACCGAAATACAAAGTCTAGCCGCAATAAGATAATAGAGGATTTCGAGTTCCTGAGCTTCTAATGGAAGCTTTTGGTGATAAGCTTTCAGAAAGTCAGCTACCCAATCCAAGGGTTTTTCTTTGTCATAGATGATGTAAGTCAGCGCAATTGCAACCTCATTAATCAATGGCGAATAAGTGCAATCGCCAAAGTCAATAATGCCATTAACATGTCCGTCTTTGGTAAGGATATTCCATTCGTTAGCATCTCCATGGATTAGTTGCTTTCGAAGTTGGGGTAGAATTGGAGCTACTTGCTCTTCAAATTGCAGGAAAAAATACCTGACTAAACTTCGGTCTATAGCAGATTCGATCGAAGCAATTAAAGGTTTGTTGAGTGCTAAGTATTGAATATCCCAATCCAATTGCCGAGATCTTAATACGTAATTTTTGCATTTACCTAAACCCAAATCTAATTCAGCCAAAAAGCTTCCTAATGACTCATAAGTAGTTTTTGATGCTGCAATTGAACCAAGGAAATCCCCTTCGAGAAAGCTAAGCATTCGAAATAGGCTCGGTTTTCCTTCTAGTTCTTTCTGCAAAAGATATTGTTTTTCCGCTGATGGAATTGGCGTTGGAATCCCTGAAGTCAGATATGCTGAAAGCTGAAGTAAAATTTCATTTTCTGCATCTAAAATATCTGCGTACTCAGCGTCGAAAGGGTAAGTTTTTAGGATAGATTTTCCCTCCCCATCACTTACCAAGTAGTTGAGATTAAAGTATCCAGCTAGAAGTTTGAGTTTGGGGTTTTGATATTGGAATTCCTGCTTTAATAAATCTTCCAGCGTACTCATCATAGGGTAGGGATTCGTTGTTCAGATCGAATAGAGTTTCAATATCTCAATTTCTAAAATGATAAAAAAAGATTTCATTTGATCTCCTTATGAAATCTTGCTTATCAAGATTAACCCAGTAGACCAATCGAGTTGAGTGAAGGTAAAATTGTTTAATGACTTCAAATTTTCAATCAGTGCTTTGGCTTTTTCAGCATGACTTTCAAATAAAAAACCCCGATAGAATAATCTACCGAGGTCTAAATTCTTGATTTTAGAAACTATCAATACGTATACTTCACATATACTTTGCGTAACAAAGTTTGATCGTCAGGTGCAATCATTACTTCTGATGGACTATCAGCCATAGTTCGCATCATTTCCATTTTTGGATACACTTGCTGCGGAGTATCTAAGGAAACTCGGTGAACACGTATCGTTTTAATTCCCAAAGTTTGGGCAATTAATAGGGCTTTACTTTCGGCGTTTTTCAAAGCTTCTACTAGCATAGCATCTTCAAGCGAATTCCTGGTTGCCTCTGATACCTGGAAGTGCAGATTAAAACTCATGTCGCCTGCCTCTTGGATGGATTCGACGATCTTTTGAAGATCCTCATTCTTGCTTCCTGTAACTATTCTCAAACTCTGTCGTGCAACGTACCCACTATCTCTCGAAACTCCACTTCGGTAAATGCGATTGATGTCTACTGAATAATTATCTGCTATTAATTTATAATCTTTGATTTTTGCCTTTTTCAAAGCATCTGCAAGATTCTTAGTCTTTCGATTAAGGACTTCCACAGCAGATACGACTTTCATGGACTTTTCTTCTAGATTTATCGTGAATGTTGCTTCATCAGAAGCGACTTTGCGCATGGATACACCTTCAATTTCAATTAAAGGGATATTAAAATCCTCTTGAGCAAAAGCTACAAAACTCACTAAAATCAATAGAGCTGTTAAGGTATGTTTCATAATAATTGTGTTTATTTTCAATTATAACTGTTCAAAAGTGAAGCCAGACTTAGTTGAGTTATCAGAATTAGGAAATCAGAGGTCTTAAAAAAAATTAAAATCCGATTTAATAATCTTTCTGATTAAGAAGTTATACACTATTTCCATTCTAAGGCTTCAATATCACTTAGTTCTGGCCCACCATATCGTTCGGCCGATCCAGCAGCTACATACAATTTACCTTGGAAATAAATCACGCCAGTCCCATGTCTACCCTCATTTAAATCGGGCAGATTGGTCCATTCACCTGTTTTGGTATTCAACACCTCTACTTCTGAGTGGGAAAGTTCTTGGGTACTACTTTCCCCATTAATCACTACCAAAAACTCATTATGTCCAATTGAAGAACTACCACCTCTCAATGTCGGCAATCCGTTTTTTTCTGTATGCCATGTGCCGGTATTGAAATCATAATAATCTACTTCTGAAATTGTCAACTCTAACACTTTGTCAATAGCCGCATGAGAAGTTCTGCCTCCTGCTACATATGCTCGATCTCCAACCATTGCTGCACCGAAGTGATCTCGGGGCCTTGGTGCATCAGGTAAGACTTTCCAGGTGTCAGTTTTTGGGTCATATTCATCAAACCAAGCCACATGACCGTCCCAATGCCCATCAATGATTCCACAAACCAAGTAGATCTTCCCTTCTCTGGAAAAAACTCCTACTGAACCACGAAGTCTATCCGCAGGAATCTTTGGGCCTTCTCGCCAAGTATTTGTTTTTGGGTTGAAAATCAAGAAATTTTCTATTGGTTTCTCATGTGGATAGGGTCCTGATAAAGCTCCGATCACATAGATTTCTCCCTCGAAGGCTAAGGCCTGGAAGTGGTGAAAATTCATTGGAGAATCTGCCAATTTCTTCCAAGTGTTAGTTTTGGGATCAAATTCTTCAACTGGCCGATCTGTACGGCCACCCAATGCATAGAACTTGCCGTCTAATTCTACAAAGGAATTTTCATGTCTTGGAGACGCTTCATTTGAGGTGTCTAAAGTTTTCCATCCTCCTTTTTTACCACAGGAGCTTAAGGAAAAAACTAAAACGAAGAGGAAAATAGTCGATTTCATAGGTGAATAGGATTTTAGATCAAAGTACTAAAAAATGGTAACCCATTACAAAAAAAACCACGGATATACCGTGGTTTTTTTGATCTAAATCTCTAAAATCAAGTCTTAAAAAGCTGAGACTCTTTAGAAAACTATCGCTTTGACTTTTATTTTCCCAAATCCAAAATGTCCCGGATCTTATTAATATCTGATAAATCTGAATAAATCGAGGCTCCATCACTTTCAGCAACTTTTGCACGGATATCAGCAAGGTTTGCGATATATCCATCAAGGGCTGCCAAAATATTGTCTTTGTTTTCGGTAAGAATAGGAGCCCACATCGCAGGACTGGATTTTGCCAATCGCACGGTGGAAGCGAAGCCAGATCCTGCCATGTCGAAGATGTTTTTATCATCAGCCATTTTTTGCAAAACCGTTTTCCCCAACATAAATGAAGATATATGGGACAAATGAGAAACAAATGCCAAATGACGATCATGCTCCTCCGGATCCATAAATCGAAGCTTCAAATTCAATGCGTCAAATAGAGAATAGGCCTTTTCTTTAAGGTGTAAATCTGTTTTTTCCATTTCGCACAGAATCATCACCTTTCGATCTAATAGATCAGCAAAAGCAGCTTTAGGCCCGGAATATTCTGTCCCGGCAATTGGGTGTCCAGCTAAATATTGTGCTCGCTTTGGATGATTGGAAACTTGAATACAAAGCTTAGATTTAGTTGATCCAAGGTCAATTACCAAGGTTTCTTCTCCGATTTGATCAAGTGTTTTAGTTAATAGATCACCCATCGTATCTGCAGGTGTCGCCAGAATTACGATATCAGTGTCCGAATCCGGGTTTTCTTTTACTTCGGTAATAATTCCCAGAGTCAGCGCATCTTTTTGATTTTGTTCGGAGATATCGGAACCAGTTACTTTCAATTCAGGGAATTTTCTTCTGGCAGCGAGACCAAAAGATCCTCCCAAAAGCCCTAGTCCAATGATGTGTATTTTCTTCATAGTCGATTATGATTTGATTCGATTAATAGCTTCCAATATTTTAAACTCGGGCATGCAAAGTGAAATTCTGATATAATCCTCTCCCGCCGCACCAAAGATTTTTCCTGGAGTGATAAAGATGTTTTTTTCATATAAAAGCTCATCTACCATTGCCTCGGCCGTTTTTCCATTTGGCACTTTGCACCATACAAATAATCCGGCGTTGTCCTTGGAAAAGCTTAAACCGAGTTTTTCTGCAAGCTTCCAGACAAGCTTTCTACGGTTTTGATAATTTTCGTCCAATTCGGTAAACCAACTTTTTCCCAAATTCAGAGCTGCAATCGCCCCTTTTTGGATCCCGAGAAACATGCCCGAATCCATATTGCTTTTCACCTTGACGACGGCTGCGATCCAGTCCTCTCGGCCGGAAAGCATTCCTACACGCCAGCCGGGCATGTTGAATGTCTTGCTTAGGGAATTCAATTCTAAGGCTACTTCCTTTGCCCCCGGAATGGATAAAATGCTAATTGGTTCAGGATTCAGGATATGGCTATAAGGATTGTCATGAAGCAAGATAATGTCATGTCGTTTTGCGAAGGCTACCAAGTCCTGTAAAATCTGAATGCTTCCGGTCGCTCCGGTGGGCATATGCGGATAATTGATCCACATGATTTTTACTTTTGACAGATCTGATTTTTCCAATTCCTCCAAATTTGGCCTACCTTTTTTTTCAAGATCCAAACTGTAATAGAGGGGAACTGCACCGAGCAGCTTAGAGACAGAAGCATAGGTAGGGTAGCCAGGGTCAGGGATCAACACCTGATCTCCTGGGTTTAGAAAAGTCATACTTAGATGCATGATTCCTTCCTTTGAGCCCATTAAAGGCAGGATTTCCTTTGCGGGGTTAAGTTGTACCCCATATTCGCGCATGTAAAACTCTGCCATAGCTATTCGTAATTCCGGGATTCCTTGATAATTCTGATAGCCGTGAGCTTTTTGATTTTCAGCAGTGCTTCGCAAAGCTTCGATAACTGATCGATCAGGAGATAGATCGGGACTTCCAATACCTAAATTGATGACAAGTTTGCCATCTGCAATCATTTGATTTACTTCTCGGAGCTTTGCCGAAAAATAATACTCTTCTACCGTGCTTACACGATCTGCATATCCCTTCATTGCTTTCTGCTCAAATATTCTCCGAAAATTTTTACCTCACCGAAATTAAGTTGACATAATTCCATTGCTTCTTGAAATGAAGCATAATTTTTAAATTCTGCATCCATAAAAAATGCATATTCCCAAGGCTTATCGATTACTGGGATCGATTGGATCTTGCTTAGAT
Organism: Algoriphagus sp.; assembly: GCF_029254265.1. GTDB lineage: Bacteria > Bacteroidota > Bacteroidia > Cytophagales > Cyclobacteriaceae > Algoriphagus. The sequence goes on from NZ_JAQWXX010000090.1 coordinate 22,950, forward strand.
CCAGACCTTTTTCAAACAACATGGTTAATAGTTTAGCCAATCCGCCAGCTTGATTTTTAATTGTGATTTTGAAAGAAGCTTTATTTGCGGTGTAAAGTGTTTCTGTTTTCTCTTTTTGTAAAATGATAAATCGGGTGAAATTGTCTTTTACCGTTTGAATGTCCTTTGCTAAAATCTCCAAACCATAAATCTCAGCAGCGATTTCACTGGCAATTGCAGCAGTACCTTTCAGTTTCTGCTCCGAAATTCGTTTTGCTACCGACGCAGTGTCTATGTCTTCTTTTTGGATAATGTGGGGATATTTAGCAAGAAATGTTTTGCACTGAAGCAGTGCCATGGGATGAGATGCAACCGAATGGATATCCTCGATTTTCTGCCCGGGTAAAGCCATAAACTGATGGGCAATAGGCAAATAATATTCATCTCTGATATTCAGTTCATAGCGATCAATCAAATCATAATTTGGCAGTATTGCTCCTGCGATGGAGTTTTCAATTGCCATCACTCCAAATTTAGCTTCACCCATTGCTACGGCTTTTGCCACCGGCTCAAAGGTGTTGAAAGTCAGGAGCTCCGCATCATTTCCAAAATACCGGAGGGCAACTTGATGATGAAATGAACCAGGGATCCCTTGGATCGCTACTTTAAACTCGCTCATGCTGATTTTTCAGTTTGAATACCTGCCAAATTGCAATGTTTCCAGAAACTTGGATAAGACTTATTGACCACTGATGGGTCTTCAAAATGAACCTCAGTCTTGGTAACCAAAGGCATAAATGCCATGGCCATTCGATGATCCTCGTAGGTATGAATCTGAACTTGATGTGGCATTGTGACAGAAGGGATCACCTGAAAAACATTGGGTTCAATTTCTTTAAGCTCGGCATTAAACTTTGCCAGTTCTTGCTGAAGCGCATAGATTCGATCTGTTTCCTTAATCCTCAAACTCTCTAATCCAGTGAAAATCGAGTTTTGTCCCAAGATTGCACAAGTCACTGCTACCGTCTGGGCCAGATCTGGGCAATGTGTGAAATCCCATTCCTTTAACCCAGTTACAGCCTTTTTTTGAAGTAAAACCCCACCATTTTTAAAAGTGGATTTGATGCCAAGGAAATCCATGATTTCCGTGATTTTAGAATCTCCTTGAAGGCTATTTTCTTTTAATCCCTCTAGGAAAAATGTGCCTGAATCAGCGCATGCAAGTAGGCTGAACCAGTAACTCGCGCCAGACCAATCACTTTCCACAGCAAAGGAGGTAGGAGTATAGGCTTGATGAAGTATTTCAATTTTGTTCGCTTTCCAGGTGTATTTAATACCAAATTGAGCCATCAATTCCAGCGTCATTTCAATATAAGTCTGGCTTCCTACCTTTCCCTCGAGTTCTAATTCCAGACCTTTAGGTAACAATGGAGCAATCATTAACATGGCGGAAATGTACTGACTGGAGACATCCCCACGGATTTTAACTTTATGATTGACTTGCTCTTTCAGGCCATGAATAGCCAAAGGAGGATAGCCTTCAAGGTTCAAGTAGTGAATTTCAGCACCGATTTCCCGTAGTGCATCGACTAGGATTCCTATAGGTCGTTGACACATTCTTGCTGTTCCTGTCATGACTTTATTTTGCTGTGTCACCGCTGCAAAAGCAGTCAGAAATCGCATCGTCGTACCTGCATCCAATACATCATAAACCGGAGGATTTTTTTTCAGCAAACCAATCATGGTCTGAGTATCTCTAGCTTCAGCAAGATTGGAAATGCGATTTTCTCCATCTGTCAACGCATCGATAACCAAAACGCGATTGGATTCACTTTTAGATGATGGTAAAGGGATCGAAATGGTATCAAAATAGGATTGCTGCGCAAGGCGAAGGATTTCCATGGTATCGGTTTTCAAAGAAAATAAGGTGATAAGTTAGCGACTTTGGTAGTATAAAATGGCCTCTCGAATCTCTTGACGAGTAATCGGGATGTTGTATTGGCAGTCTCCAATTTCTTTCAAAAGTGAAAATAAGAGGCTATTTCCTTCATTCTTTTTGTCCTGAAGGCAAAGGTCCAGTAATGATTCTATTTCAGATTCTTCAATTTTAATTTTGCCATAAATGGAAAAAAAAACGGCTTCTATTTCAGCTAATTCTTCTCCAGAAAGGCCAAGTTTCTCCTGCGAAAGCCAAGCCTCGCAAATCATGCCAGCTGCGATTGCTTCTCCGTGTAGCAGATGTTTTTCTCCATTAAGGTAAAATGTCTCAAAAGCATGCCCGATCGTATGCCCAAAATTCAAGATTTTGCGAAGTCCTGCTTCTTTTGGATCTGAGGTTACCACTTCGGTTTTGATCGCAATGGAGTGTCTGATTAACTCTTTCCAATCTGAGTCTTCCCAATTTTTGAAATTTAAACTTTCAAAATAACCCTTGTCCTGAATCAGTCCATGCTTGATAATCTCTGCAAAACCGGACCGAAGTTCATTCTTTGGTAGTGTTGAAAGAAATATTTGTGAAATCAGAACTGTTTCAGGCTCATTAAATACACCCAAATGATTTTTTAACCCCTCAAAATCCACTCCTAATTTACCGCCCACACTGGCATCAACCTGAGAAAGTAAAGTAGTTGGGATATTGATGAATCGAATTCCTCGCTTGTAAATACTTGCACAAAAACCTCCCATATCTCCCAAAACACCACCCCCTAAATTGAGAACAAGCGCTTTTCTGTCCAAAGCTGCACCAGTCATTGCAGCCCAGATTTCCATACAGGTGGCAATGGTCTTATTGTTTTCACCAGGCTGAACTACAAAGAAGCTGGCAGTATCGGGGAGAACTTTTTCTATAATTGGAAGACAATGAATTTGGGTATTAGAATCAACAAGAATAAAAAGTTGAGAAAAACTCAATCGCGATAAAAGCGAATGCAGGTCTTCTGCCGGCTGGTCTGAAAAGTAGATCGGATTCACAAGGACTGTAATTTTACTGAAGCCAAGATAGTCGAAAATTAGGCAAAGAAGAGCGGAGAAAGCTCCTCTTTGCCTTTACTAGCTCAGTATGTTGCAATTATTTTTTTATAGGACTAGCCTCACGAAGTTGTTTTTCTTGACGCTTTACTGATTCTTCGTGAATACAATAAAGTAACTCCTTCATGAATTTTTCGCTCAGCTGTTTATTTACGCCCTTTTGAGTTCTGCTTTCCATTACTTCTTTCCATCTGTCAGATTGAAATACGGTCAAATGATGCTCACGCTTATGTGAACCGATTTGATCAATAATGGCAAAACGTTCCTGAAGAATATCGAGTAATTGGTCATCCATATGGTCCACAGCTCTTCTCAAATCCTGAAGTCTTTCGTCAGGCTTCATGCTTTCCAAAGGCTCCTTGAAATCAATCGAATTGATCATTTCTTTTAGTGCTGCTGGAGTTACTTGTTGTTTCGCATCAGACCAAGCTTTGTCCGGATCATGGTGTGTCTCAATCATCAATCCATCCAAACCGAAGTTCATCGCACGCTGAGCAACTTCAAGCAAACCATCTCTTTTTCCTACGATATGAGAAGGGTCGTTAATAACTTCCATTCCAGTCCAGACCCGCTTCAAGTGAATTGGCATAGACCAGTTTGGCTTGTTTCTGAAGCGCTTATCATAGGCATCTGAGAAGCCACGATGAATTGCAGCGATTTTATCAATTCCTACAGCATGAAAACGCTCCAAAGCTCCAATCCACAAATCAAGATCCGGGTTCATTGGGTTTTTCACCATTACGGGAATGTCCACTCCTCTGAGTGCTTCTGCAATTTCCTGAACTGCAAATGGGTTGACAGTAGTTCGGGCTCCTACCCAAAGTACATCGACTTTATGTTTCAATGCCAATTCTACGTGCGCTGCATTTCCAACTTCGGTAGTGATTGGAATATTCAAGTGATGGCGTACAATCTCCATCCATTTTAATCCTTCTTCTCCAACACCTTCAAAAGATCCTGGTCTTGTTCTTGGCTTCCAGATTCCAGCTCTGAAAAGTTGAGGAACCATATTTTCTTCTTTCATCTCTTTGCAGATCTGTTCGATTTGCTCTGGAGTTTCTGCAGAACAAGGCCCTGCAATAATCAAAGGGCTGGTCAATCCTAATCCCCAATCTTTAATTTGTTTGTGTGCTTTCATGGTACTGAGCTTTAAATGAAAAAAGCCCGGGTCTTTCGAACCGGGCTTTTGTGTTTATATTTTCTTTTAGTTTTTGGCTAGACAATACACAGCTCCGATTCGATTTTGGCTTCGAAAGTAAAAGTAAAAGAAGGTAAAATAAATTACGGCTGTGAATAACATGTCTCAAAAATAGGAGGGGACTTTTTAAAAACAAAATTATTTTTTGCCATCTTCTTTATCAATTCAATAATTCCAAGGGCTATTCTTTGATTTTTATCTAAATAAGTAAAAATAATTACTTTAAACAGATTATAATTCTGTTTTAATTTCAAAAACTGTTTATTAATTCTGAAAAATAAATTTCAAAATTTTTATTGGTTTGCCTAATGATCTGCTGAGCAATAAAGTTTGGTTTGCAGTTTTTGGTAACTAGTCTTTTAAAAAGATTAAGCTTTGCGGATAATTTCTAGAGTTCATACATATGAATGAATTATAAAAAATCTTCTAATTCAAATGATGAAATGCCCACAAGAAGGAACTTCTCACATAGGGGGATGATTATCTACGGCATTCCATGTGACCATTAAAAATCAAAATATAAACACATGAAATAAACCGCTTTCATCTTTTTCAATTATCATAACAAAACCTAAGCTGAAGCTGTTTTTTTGATATCTTTGCAACTTTATTTGCCATAAATGCCTGTAAAATCCAATATTTCTTTTGAAAACATGGAAGTAGCTTTTGCTTCCAAATCCGATGCAGAACTCCGGAAAGTTTACCTGGTTTTTGCCTTGCTGAACAATAAGTTTGTTTCAGATCTCGGTATCGCATTGACCAATATCTCTTTCAAATTGGGCCTTCCGATTAAAGGATTGATGAAGCAAACCATGTTTGGACACTTCTGTGGAGGGGAAACCATTGCGGAGACGATTGAAGCATGCAAAAAGCTTGAATCTTTTGGGATCGAAAGCATTTTGGATCTTTCAGTAGAAGGAAAAGGGGACGAGCAGAGTTTTGAAAAGACTACAGAGGAAATCTATCAGACCATGGTAGAATCTGCCAAGACGGATTACATGCCTTTTGGGGTTTTTAAGGTTACTGGACTAGGAGATTACCACATAATGGAGAAAATCCAGGCTGGAGAAGCTCTAACTAAAGAAGAAAACAGCGCTTTTGATCGAACCAAAGCTCGAGTAAATCGACTTTGCAAGGCAGCGCATGACCTTGGTCTCAAGATTTTGGTAGATGCCGAAGAATCTTGGTTTCAAAACGTGATCGATGACTTGGCTTATGAAGCGATGGAGAGATACAATGGTGAGCGCTGTGTGGTCTATAATACCTTCCAGATGTATCGACATGATTCACTGGAGCGATTAAAGAAAGCGAATGAAACCGCTAAGGCTAAAGGCTATTTCTTCGGAGCAAAGCCGGTGCGTGGAGCCTATATGGAAAAAGAGCGGGAGAGAGCCGAGGAATTGGGATATCCAAGTCCAATCCAACCTAATAAGGCTGCGACAGATCGGGATTATAATCTTGCTTTGGAATATGCATTAGAAAATGGGTGCTATTTGGTTTCAGGATCACATAATGAACAAAGCAATTTGCTTTTGACCCAGCTGATCAATAAACAAGGAATTGACCCGAATTCTGATCGAGTTTTCTTTTCCCAATTATATGGAATGAGTGATAATATTTCCTTTAACCTCGCGAAAGCAGGTTTCAGAGTTGTGAAGTATGTGCCTTATGGTCCAGTGGAAAAAGTGATGCCCTATCTTACTCGTAGGGCAGCGGAAAATAGCAGCATTGCAGGGCAAAGTAGTCGGGAGTTTGAACTGATCAAGCGAGAGATGAAAAGGAGGAAAAATAGTGGGCAGTAAACAGTGGGCAGTCAGCAGTAAACAGTAGGTAGTAATCAGTCAGCGGTGAACAGGCGACAGGAGATAGGAAAGAGTTAGCAGTTGACAGTATTAGGGTGGTGGTAACTAATTTAAAGATAACTTAGGGGCTTTTGGACCTTGAAAAAATAGAATAAACATGCAAGTTTTAAGCGAACAGGAATTAGAAAGACGTAAAGACAGGGAAGAGTTGATGAAGCTAGGAATCAACCCTTATCCTGCTCCCGCTTTTCCAATCAATGTGACTGCGGATGATATTCATCGCAACTACGAAAACAGAAAGACTGATTACAAAGACATCAAGATTGCTGGTCGGTTGATGAGTAGAAGAATTATGGGTTCGGCTTCGTTTGGGGAGATTCAGGATGCGAGCGGAAGACTTCAGTTTTACATTCGTCGAGATGATATCTGTCCTGGAGAAGATAAAACTCTTTATAATACAGTGTTCAAAAAGCTCTTGGGAATAGGTGATTTCTTGGGTTTGAAAGGATATATTTTTACAACCCAAACTGGTGAAATATCACTTCACGTGACAGAGATGATAGTTTTGTCCAAATCTGTGAAGCCACTTCCGATTGTTAAGCGAGATGAAGAAGGGAATGTACATGATGGGTTTACCGATCCGGAAATGCGTTATCGTCAGCGATACGTGGATTTGACAGTGAACCCAGAGGTAAAAAACACTTTCATTACCCGCTCTAAAATCATCAGTCAAATGCGTCGCTACTTTGACGATCATGGCTGGCTTGAAGTGGAGACCCCAATTTTGCAGGCAGTTCACGGCGGTGCAGCAGCTCGACCTTTTGGGACACATCACAACACCTTGGATATGCCGCTTTTCTTGCGAATTGCGAATGAGCTATATCTTAAGCGATTGATCGTTGGTGGTTTTGACGGCGTGTATGAGTTTGGAAAAATGTTCCGAAACGAAGGCATGGATCGTACCCACAATCCAGAATTTACTTCCATGGAAATCTATGTAGCCTACAAAGACTATATCTGGATGATGGAAATGGTGGAGGAATTGATCGAGCAAGTGACTGAAAAAATCCATGGCAAAACTGAAATTGCTGTAGGGGATAAGCTGATTAATTTCGCCGGGCCTTACAGAAGGTTGACCATGTATGATTCCATCAAGGAATATGCAGGAATTGATGTCAGCGAACTGGATGAGGCAGGACTTCGTGGAGTTTGCAAGCAACTTGCCATCGAAGTTGATGATACCATGGGAAGAGGGAAGTTGATCGATGAGATCTTTGGTGCAAAAGTGGAGGCAAACCTAATTCAGCCAACTTATATCACGGACTATCCTATCGAAATGACGCCTTTGGCGAAAAAGCATAGAACCGAGCCGGGCTTGGTAGAGCGATTTGAGCTGTTTGTAAACGGCAAGGAAATCGCAAATGCATATACAGAATTAAACGATCCTATCGATCAACGCGAGCGATTTGAGGATCAGTTGAAACTGGCAGCAAGAGGAGACGACGAAGCGATGGCAATGGATGAAGATTTCTTGAGATCTTTGGAATACGGAATGCCTCCTACATCAGGATTGGGAATTGGAATCGATCGATTAACCATGCTTTTGACCAATAAAACCACGATTCAGGAAGTACTTTTTTTCCCTCAAATGAGACCTGAGAAAAAGCAGGTGGAGATGTCGGAGGAAGAGAAAGGGATTTTCGAACTTTTGAAATTGGAATCTCCAGTTGCTATAGGTCTCTTAAAAGAAAAAGCAGGACTTAGCGGAAAGAAGTGGGATGTGGCGATGAAAGGCCTGACTGGCAAAGGAGTGGCAAAAGTGACCAAAGAAGGTGATTCGATTACAGTGTCGCTTTTAGATTGATATTAATTAAACATAAATAGAAAAAGCGGGCTGAAAGGCTCGGTTTTTTTATTTTACAAAGTTTAAGGTTTTAGTGAACCTGTCCCAAACTACTTCCTCTCCTTTTCCGCATATCCAAAGACTTTTTGAAGTAAGGCTGATTTTCTAGCGGTGACTTGCTCTCTGATTTTTAGTTCCTCTTTGGCGATTTCTATAAAAAGTCCATCGATCGCTTTTTGCGTGACATAGCCAGTCAAATCTGTATTCACCTTTTTTACAAATGGAACCTTATTGTAGCGGGTAGTCGCATCCTCCCAATATTTGGTGGCATCTACCTTCTTCAAGCTCGTTTCGATGATTGGGGAGAATTTGGCGGTCAGACTATCGCTGGTGGTTTTGGCAAAATACTGCGTAGCTGCATTATTTTCGCCTAGAAGAATGTTTTTGACATCCTGAATACTCATTTGTTTGATCGCGCTTTCAAAGATCGGTTTCGCTTCAATAGCAGCATCTTCCGCAGCACGGTTCACACTGACTATCACTTGATCGACCATAGATCCAAGCCCCAAAGATCGAAGTGTAGATTCGATTTGTTTGGCCTCTGGAGGAAATAGGATTTTTACATCCAGATTACTTAAGTAACCATCTTTCAGGTGTAGCCGTTCGGTACTGATTCCAGTAGCTTGTTCCAAAGCCTCCTTCAAGGCTGAGTTGATTTCTGTGGAAGATGGAGTTAGAATGGATTGGGACATGCCATCTGTAATCTGAGTGACTGTCGCGCAACTGGTTAGGATAAGATAAATTGATAGGGAAAAGACTTGAGTGATTCTTTTGAACATGGATTGATTAGCAAAGGGTGATTAGGAACTATAATAAGTCCTGCAATTCTTACGTAAGGTAGGAGAAAAAGGATAAGTCAAGATTGGTTTGTAAATCTTTTGATAGGGTTGAATTTGGGCTAAGTCTTTTAGGAAGGTTAAGGTTTTAAAGAATATTGGTTCAAAAATAAACGATGATTCACCCTAATGCTTGTTGAATTTATAAATTCCGATAAAAAATAAACTTTATCAATTTTCGTATTAACTGGTATTATCATTGAAAAAATGATAATTTATAGTTTTAATTCATGAAAATTCTTTAATCAAATGAATCTTAGACTCAATTCAGAATTTGGAACACTCAAGGCGGTTTTGATGCACCGTCCCGGAAAGGAAATCGATAGACTGACTCCATATAATAAAGAGTTTTTGCTTTTTGATGATGTGCCTTATTTGGAAGCTCTTCAGAAAGAGCATGATACTTTTTCTAACCTAATCAAAACATCCACAGGGGCGATGGTGTATCAACTTCGTGAATTGTTGATTCGAGTCTTATATGATGAGCAAATCCTTCTGAATCTCATGCGGGATTCTCTCCGGAGATCTGGACTATCGCATTTGGCAGAGGCGATATTGGAGCGATATTCTACCGCCGAATGTGCGGGGATTCTCACAGGAGGATTGAAAATTCATGAGTTGAAGCGAAAAATTCCCAATCTGAACTCGGGAGAATTGATGGATTATGCTTTTGCAATTTCCCCATGCCCAAATTTATATTTCCAGCGAGATCCAATGGCGGTGACACCTGGCGGAATTATTTTTTCAAGTATGAAAATGGAAGGTCGTCAACGGGAAGCGGATTTGCTTCGTACCATTTTTGAAAATCATCCCGATTTTAAAGAGAACATCAATAAGCTCTATCCTGCTGAAGGGATGCACAGTCCCCCAAGTATAGAAGGTGGAGATATAATTATTTTATCCAACAAAGCCGTAGCCATTGGTAACTCGGAGCGAACGGATGAAAAGGCTATTTATCATGCTGCCAAAGCTTTACTAGGCGAAGGAACAGTCGAGCGAGTATATGAAGTACATCTTCCTCAAAAGCGTCAATACATGCATTTAGACACTGTATTTACGATTTTAGATGAAAATTTGGCGCTTACTTATCCTGATGCATTGAATTCGGTTTTACAGACCTCACTCTATACTTTGAAAGAAATCCGAGAGGATAAAGTGATCATTAAGCGAGATGTTTTAAAGGAATCCCTTTTGACAATTCTGGAGCGGGAAATTCCTCATTTGGAAATTCTGCATACTGCAGACGGGAATCCTGATTATGCAATGCGTGAGCAATGGTTTGATGGAGCAAATGTGTTCGCCATTGGACCCCGTCGTGTGATTTCTTACAATAGAAATATCCATACGAATAGAGCACTTCGGCAAATGGGAGTGGAGGTTTTGGAAATCCCTTCTTCAGAACTCTCAAGAGGCTTGGGTGGGCCTAGATGCATGACGATGCCGCTAAGCAGATCTAGAGTTTAAGGGTTTTAGATTTATGATATTAGATTTATGATTTGCTTTAAATCTGACATCTAATATCTTAGATTCCCCATCTCTTAATTATCAAAGAATGATCTTCTTCGAGATACTTTCAGATCTTGTAGGATGCTGGATTTGACTCGGATGTCGATATTATAAGAAGTGAATCGTCCAAATGGCACCCAGTTGACATTCATTTGCCAGCAATGCAGATCTCTTGCGATTCCGATCATTGTTTGAGTCAATTCCTTAGTTTGGGCATCATACCCAGTGTTGAAATTGATTTTCCATTTTTCAGAAATCGACACATCCCCGCTCATATTGATGGTCTGGGTGACATTTTTATTGCCACTCGGTTGTTTGTTATAAGATAAATTATAGCCAAAAGTCAAATTCCAAGGAACATTCCAATCAATATATTGACTCGGGTCTGTGGCAATTCGATTGATTTCACTTTCAACAAATTGATTCATCCGTCCACCCTCATTCAAAAATTGGTTTGTCAATTCATCTCGCACTTCCCCTTGAGACTGCGAACTATTCGGATTGATCGAAGCATTGAGGTTCAAGCTTGCATTCCGGATTGCTCCAATACCCTGTCCATTTTTCCAGGCAAATTCATTGATGGTTCGAGTGACTTCTTGTCCGCTGCTATTGGTGAAAGTTGCTACTGCGTAAGGATCTATAGTACTTCGTAGGTTAACAGATACTCTTCTTTCGAAGAAGCTTGTACGTGCACTGATGGAAAATGGCGCTAATTGAAAGGAGTCTGCTGCGAAATTGTAGCTGGTATTGAAATCAATACTTTCCATCAAAGGGACTTTCTTGGTTGTCGCTTCCGTGGAATCAGATTCTGAAAGCACTTTTGCTTCCAAAACACTTCTTAGATTGAAAGTCATCGCTCTTGATTCTCCCAGAGGAGCACCACTGTAAATAAATCCTTGCTGTCTTGAAAATAAGCGAGTATCTCCTTCTTCATTGATTTGTACTTCTTGATAATATCCTAATCGGGGATCTGAAAAATCCGGCGTGAAGTTGAATCCTATCGAGGGGGTAAAAAGCTGTCTTATAGTCTGTATTTTACCCTTTTTAAAATTATAAAACCCATAAACGTTGGTATTCAGATTAAAAGAGCTGTTGTAATAAGTCACCCTATTAAATCCATCCTCTACAATTTTATCCACTCTTTCTTGAGCTGGATTGTAATAATAGTTCAATCGCTGTAGATACCAAAGCTCAGTAAAGTTGACGGATCCTGTTGCAGTAAAATGTTTGAAGACTCTAAAATTTGAGCTAATCGGAATTCGGTGTTGAGCACCATTGTTAGCATTTTGAAGTAAAGTGCTAAAGTTTGCAGGTGTAAAAGGAACCAGTTCCGGTGCCTGTGGAGCCCCTGAAAGATCTCCTCCCACACCTAAATCAGGAGTAATTCTGTTAGTGATTGAGTTTTGGAGGTTAAAAGTGTACGCTATATTGAATGTCTTTAGCGGTTCAAATTTCACATTTTTGAAAGGGCTCTGTCTATTCATTGCCACATTCATTGAAGGTAAACTCAAATTTACCTCTCCAGTTTGCACACTTTGAGAATGTCTCATACTGGCTGACATCGTAAACGGTGTACCAGTGAAGGTCTTAGTGTAGTTGATGTTAGACTGGAGATCCGAAGTGACATTATTTTGAAAACTGTTCGGATTGATGATGTTATTAAAATAACTCGTACTACCCGCGTTTACTGAAGCAGAGAATCTACTGTTGCCTCGGCTTTCTGGATTATGTGACCAAGCAATCCTGAATGTGTTGTAATTGACGGGTTCCAGATCAGTTTCAGGCGATACGAATTTTTGAAAGTCCACGTTCATAGATCCACTATATCGGTAACGCTTTTTATAAACCGTTTGTGATTTGACACCCCAGCCACCATTGGAATATATATCACCTGCAATTCTTGTATGGAGATAATCATTGATCGCAAAGTAATATCCAAAATCCCTTAGGAAAATACCCCGTTTTTGCTCTTGACCATAGCTAGGAAAGATTATTCCTGAAGCTTTTTCCTCCGGGGTATCTGGAATAATTCCAAAAGGTAAACCCAATGGAGTAGGGATTCCATTGAAATACAAGTTGAATGGGCCTGATACCACTTGTTTTCCCTGAATAGATTTGATCTTATTGGAAGAGATATGCCAATGTGGTTTGGTGAGTTTACAGGTGGTGTAATACCCATGATCAAGGTATATACTACCATCTTCGGTTTTTTTGATCGTTTCACCTCGTAATATCCCGTCCTGCTGTTCTGTGACTACATCTTTGATGATTGCTTTTTGAGTTTTGAAATTGTAGCGCATTTCCTTGCGAACTTCATACTCAGTCCCTCCTTGTTTGAAAAAGGGATTTCCGGAGATATTACCCAGACTATCAGCTTGTCCGCTGGCGTAGATTTCTGATTTTTCCCAGTCGATCAAAATATAATCCGCATCCAATCGCATATCCCCATATTCAAACCAAGCCTCTTTATAAAGGATGAGTTTGTTATTTGGGAAATCTGCAACTATGGAATCTTCAGCGAAATAGGTAATATCTGTTTCTATTCCATTCCTAGGCACAATTTTTGTCGAGTCAGAGATCGGAAGAGTATCAGCAGGAATGGAGAGGGTGTCTCCGAGATTCCTTGGGGTTGGTTGTGAGACCAGAGTGTCCGGAAAAGTAATTGGGCGCTCCCTTCTCGACTTGACAGGGTCTTGTGCGTTCGCAAAATGCGTGAGGAGTATTAGCCCAAAAAAGGAAAATAAAAAGAGCCTTAGATTCTGCACTGCTGCCTACGCTTTATTTAATTTGAGTGAAATTTCGTGTAAAGTTAATTTTATTGCCCTCATGGTACGGTCCAAAAACAAAAAATTTCTTCTGACTTTAGTTTTATTAACGCCTTTCATATTTGGTGGATATATTCCTAACGAAACGATGATGCCTGCATTTAGGATGAAAAAAATCGTTTTGGATGCTGGTCACGGTGGAAAAGATCCCGGAAATCTTGGCTCTAGGTCAAAGGAGAAAGACATCAATCTTGCCGTAACCCTTCTAGTAGGTAAGTATATCAAAGAAAATATGCCTGATGTGGAAGTGGTGTACACTCGTAAAGATGATAGTTTTCCTTCCTTAAAAGAACGACCTCAAATTGCAAATAATAATAAAGCTGACCTTTTTGTTTCCATTCATTCTAATTCGGCTCCTAATAAGTCGGCTTTTGGAACCGAGACATTTGTGATGGGTACTAAACATTTTGAAGCCAATTTTGATATTGTCAAGCGAGAAAACTCTGTAATTCTATTGGAAGATAATTATGAAGAAAACTACGAAGGATTTGATCCTTCCTCTCCAGAGTCTTACATGATGTTTAATTTGATGTCCAAGGTACACTTCGAAAACTCCGTTTCCCTTGCAGATCAGATTGAAACACAATTCCGGGATCGTGTCGGGAGAAAAAGCAGAGGTGTAAAACAAGGCCCTTTTTATGTGCTTTGGACTCCATCTATGCCTTCAGTATTGGTAGAACTTGGATTCCTGTCCAATTCCGAAGAGGAGCGATTCTTAATGAGTGAAGCTGGAAAAGAGTACATGGCTTCAGCGATTTATAGATCAATTCGTGATTATAAAGAAGCAATTGAATCAAAATAATAAATACATTATTTAGAATCATTTAGCCCTTTTTCCTTCTGAGAAAGGGCTTTTGTTTATCTTCAAAGCCAAACTCTTTGAAGATTAATAGAGTTTGAAAATAAGAACTGAATAAAAACTATGAACCCAAATAATACCCAAAAACCCAAAACGATGGAGCAACTTTTACAAAACCTCCAGACTAAGTATGATCAAGTGAAGTTGGGAGGAGGATTGAGCCGAATCAAAAAAGAGCATGAAAAAGGAAAACTGACTGCGAGGGAGAGAATAAATTATCTTATTGATGAAGGTTCGAGATTTTTGGAAGTTGGTGCTTTCGCTGCAGATGGAATGTATGAAGAGGAGGGTGGATGCCCTTCTGCAGGAGTAGTGACAGGAATTGGGTACGTAAAGAATAGAATGTGTGTGATAGTTGCAAATGATGCCACTGTCAAAGCTGGAGCTTGGTTTCCTATGACCGCCAAAAAGAATCTCCGTGCTCAGGAGATAGCAATGGAGAATCATTTACCAATAATCTATCTTGTGGATAGTGCTGGGGTTTTTCTTCCGATGCAAAATGAGATTTTTCCCGACAAAGAACATTTTGGGAGACAATTCCGAAACAATGCAAAGATGTCTGCAATGGGGATTGTACAGATTGCCGCAATTATGGGCAGCTGCGTTGCAGGGGGAGCTTATTTGCCTATTATGTCCGATGAGGCCATGATTGTCGATAAGACTGGCTCTATTTTTTTGGCGGGTTCATATTTAGTGAAAGCGGCAATAGGAGAGTCTGTTGACAATGAAACCCTTGGAGGCGCTACTACTCACTGCGAGATTTCTGGCGTTACTGACAATAAATACGATTCGGATCAAGAATGTCTTGATGAGATCAGGAAAATATTCGAAAAACTCGGACATAATCAGACTGCAGGTTTTGATAGAGCTGAGCCGAAAGAACCTTCTATTTCACCTGAGAAGCTAATTGAGATTTTCCCAATGGAACGAGTCAAACCTTATGATATGAATGAGGTGATCAGTGGTTTGGTCGATGGCGGAGAGCTCGATGAGTATAAAAAAGACTATGGGAAAACGCTGATCTGTGGTACAGCCCGAATAGATGGCTGGGCTGTAGGAATCGTTGCTAATCAACGTAAAATAGTCAAAACCGCTAAGGGCGAAATGCAAATGGGGGGTGTGATTTACTCAGACTCTGCAGATAAAGCAGCACGATTTATTATGAATTGCAATCAGCGAAAAATCCCGCTGTTATTTCTTCAGGATGTAAGTGGATTTATGGTGGGCAGCAAAGCCGAACATGGAGGGATTATCAAAGACGGTGCAAAAATGGTCAATGCGATGGCGAATTCAGTTGTACCAAAATTCACTATCGTTCTTGGTAACTCTTATGGAGCAGGTAATTATGCTATGTGTGGTAAAGCCTATGACCCTCGATTGATTTATTCCTGGCCTACCGCTCAAATGGCAGTAATGTCTGGTGCTTCATCCGCGAAAACATTGCTCCAGATAAAAGTGGCTTCCTTGAAAAAGAAAGGTCAGGTAATTTCCCCTGAAGATGAAAAAATCCTTTTGGATGAGATAACTGATAAGTACAACGAGGAATTGAGCCCTTTCTATGCAGCTTCTCGACTTTGGGTAGATGGAGTGATTGATCCTAGGGAAACCCGAAAAGTAATAAGTATGGGAATAGAAGCTGCCAATCATGCTCCGATTAGCGAGCGGTTTAATGTTGGTGTCATCCAGACTTAAGTAATTTTTTGTAAATTATTTACGATTTAAAATGCATAGCAAAGCCCATACCTATGAGTGATTTGACTTCCAGTGAATTGAATGCATTGGTATCGTTACTTGATGATTCCGACTTTGAGGTTCGGACACATGTGCGGGATAGGATTCTTTCCTTGGGTACTGAGATTATTCCATTTTTGGAAAAAAAATGGGAAAATAGTTTCAATCCGGAAATTCAAAAGGAAATCGAGGAGCTTGTACATGATCTTCAGCTTTCGCAATTAAAGCAAAGATTAGAAGATTGGAAAAATACAGAGGATCGGGATTTACTTGCAGGACTTTGGATTATTAACACTTATCAATATCCAGACATTGAGTTTGAAAAGCTAAATGCAGATATGCATCAAATCTACTTTGAGGTTTGGACAGCTTTTAAAAACGATCTTCCTCCCTACGATCAAGTAAGGATTATCAATAATGTTCTTTTCAACACGCTTCGTTTTTCTGCGAATACCAAAAACTTTCATTCCCCTGCGAATAGTATGCTTTCTTCGGTTTTGGACTCCAAACGCGGAAATCCACTGACGCTATGCTCTATTTATTTATTGGTCGCAAGAAAACTTGGACTTCCCATCTATGGAGTGAATCTTCCAAATCTGTTTGTTCTTACATACAAATCTGAAGATTATAATTTTTACATCAATGCCTTCAATAAAGGGCTGATTTTTGGTCGAAAAGATGTTTCAAATTATTTAGAGCATTTGAAAATCGAACCTCGTGATGAGTATTTTGAGCCTTGCTCACACTTAGCTATAATTCTAAGAATGCTCCGAAATTTGGGGCAAGCTTTTGAAAAATTAGGGGAGCAAGATAAAGTGGAGGAAGTTCGGGACCTTATAGCACTTCTGGAGTCTTAGAAAGTTCGAATATTACATCCCACAGCTCTGACTTGGGCAGGTGTTGGATCTTCTCCACGTAATACTTGATTCATTGCACGCTCCAAATAGCGGTCTGAGACGCTTGATTCTGCTTGTGGATTATTATCAATTGCTCCTTTATATCGAACTGAATAACCATCTGCCCCCTTCGTTAGCAAAACTACTTCCGGTATTTTAGAAATCTGAAAAAGCTTAGTCAATTCCTGTTTATCATCGATCAAATAAGCAGTATTGATTCCACTTTGATCAATAAAGTTCTTTAGAGGGGTTTGCTCTTCAGGACTTTTTCCAATTTCTGGGTTTACTAGAATAATATTGATCCCTTGACTCTGAAATCGAACTCTTAAATCTTTGAGCCGTGACTCATACATTTTCGCAAAAGGGCAGCCTAAGGAATGAAAAATAATTACCAATCCTTTATCTCCGGATTTGCTGGTAACTTCTACCGTGCCACCGGTGACAGCATCAGTGAGTGATATCTCTGGAAGCGTCTGTGCTGAAAGTGAGAGAGATAGGATAAAGGAAAAGAAGAGGGAAATTTGCTTTTTCATAGGATTACAATTTATTCATAATGGCCATTTGGAATCTCGCCTAACGGATAATGATCCCTGCGTGTGCCGCTCGAGACATGCTCGATTTCATATTACCAAGTAGTGTAAGTGAGCACAGTTTGATCAATAACCCGAACATTGACCTGATAGTGATGGTCTGCAAAATCCGTTCCTCGTATTTTGCCTTTGATTGTAGTAGCTTTTGAATCAAATGGTTCCAATAAAATATTTTCTCTAAATGACACTCCTTTTTTTCCCTGACATTTAAAAATAGATTCTTTGGCTGACCAAGCTATAGTATAATGTAATGGATCTTTTTCAAGGTAATCGAGCTCTGACGAATCTAGAAATCTAAATCCTATTCGTAGAATTTTTTCTCGAATGTGGTCCATGTCAATTCCCACTGGTGTATTTCTGTGGTAGATCGCAGCAGCATATCCCGAAGTATGAGTCAAGGATACAAATCCGGATCCGTTCATTGATTGAGACTTCCCATGCTCATCTTTAAAAAATCCAGGATATGGAATATGTAAAGATTGCAGTGCGTCAAAAATAGCTTTTCTTGAAGATGCCCATTCTTTTCGTTTTTCAGGATGAGAGATGTTTGAATAGGCTAATTTTTCCCGAAAACTCAAAAAATCTAAATCCTCGACTTCATGTGATTCAATTATCTTGATGGCCAAGGCTGAGTAAGAGTCAATTTTTTCTATTTTTGTTTGCATCGGCCAAAAGGGTAACCTTAGTCTCGCAGCAATATATGGGAAAAATTGAAGTTAATAAATTACATACGCTAATCGGTCACAACGATTGCATTTACGCTTTAACGGAAGGAACTGACCCTCGTTTTTTTTATACAGGCTCAGGAGATGGAATGGTGGTAGAATGGGATCTTGATTTTCCAAAAGATGGTAAATTGATCGCCAAGTTGAATAATTCTGTTTATGCACTTGCGATTGATCATGTCAGGAATTTGCTTTTTATAGGGCATAACTTTGAGGGGATTCACGTAATCGACCTCAATGATAATGTTGAAATCTGGTCTCTAAAGCTTACTGATCAGGCAATTTTTGATATCAAAATAATTGGAAACGAAGTGTATGTGGGTACTGGGGACGGTGTCCTAACCATAGTCGATATCGAAAAAAGAGCTATTCGCAAGCATATTAAATTAAGCTCAAAAAGTATTCGTGTCTTTGCCGTTGCTACTGATAAAAAACATCTTGCAGTGGGACTAAGTGATCACTCTATCAAAATCTTGGACATGGCAAATGATTTTCAGCCTATTGTAAATCTCGCAGCTCATACCAATTCAGTATTTGCGCTAAGCTATACTCCCAGTGAGGACTTGCTGATAAGTGGTGGTAGAGATGCTCAATTGAAGTTTTGGGATACTTCTAATTACAACCAAATCCAGAATATTGTGGCTCACATGTATGCCATTAATTACATATCTTTCAAGGAAGACGGAAAACTTTTCGTTTCCTGCTCTATGGATAAATCCATGAAGATATGGGATGTGGCCGAACAAAAACTCCTAAAAGTAATCGACAAAGCAAGAAATGCCGGACATGGCACTTCGATAAATAAAGTGGTCTGGAGTACTTATCAGGGAAATATCATCTCTGTCTCCGATGACCGAAGTATATCTATTTGGCAAATTTCAGATAATTAACCCATGAAGATCACACCAGCAGCTATTAGGCAAAAGTCATTTGAAACCGGATTTAGAGGTTTTGAAAAGAAAGAAGTTAGTTCGTTTTTAGAGGAGATCAGTGAGGTGGTAGATGCGCTTCATAAGGAGAATATGGACTTGAAAACCAAACTCCAAAATACTGAAGCAGAGGCTAAGCGCCTGAAAGATGTAGAAGATTCGCTTTTCAGAACCCTTAAAACTGCCGAAGATACAGGAGCATCAATCATAGAAGAAGCAAATGAGGCTGCAGATCTGATTATAGCCGAAGCTAACCAGTCAGCAGAATCTGCAACAAATCATGCTAATAAAATCCTAGCTTCTGCGAGGCAAATCGCTGAGCAAGATGCAGCTACTATTATTTCTGCTGCGGAAACAAAAGCCAAAGAGACAATCGTTGAGCTTAGAGAGAGTATGCAGGGTTTGGTAAGATCCTATGAAGGATTGGCTGAACAAAGGGAAGCTATGGTGAAAAGCCTTAAACGAATTGCTCAAGATGCACTAAATCAAATCGACCTATCAGAAGCTCATTTTTCTCGTATCGATGCCAAAGCACATCAAAGAGCGATCGAAGAGCTTAGTAGATCACAAGCCTTCACCTTTGCGAATCTAGCTAATCTGGCACCAGAGGTAAGCAATGAGTTTGTTGCACCTATAATCGATGAATCAGATCCTCTAGCGGAAATGGAAATAATCGAAGAAGAATTGGATCTCGAGATCCATGATAATTCACCTGATATGGAGATTCCAGTAGAAGAAGAATCTATAGAAGTGAAATCTGAAGTGGAAATTGAAGAAATTGCTATAGAGGAATCAGTAGCGATAGAGGAGATTCAAGAAGAGGTTGCCGAGGTGGAGATTAAGGAGAAAGAAATTCCTAAAGCAGAAGAAAGTAACCCTGAGGAAATTCAGAAAAAGAAACCAGAGGATCTCAAAAATGAATCTGGGTCCTTTTTTGATCAATTCGACTAATGGGGAAGGTCACACTTGAGGGGATAGAATTTCATGCTTATCATGGAGCTTACCCCGAAGAATCAATCCTCGGTAATCGCTTTACACTTGATCTGGAACTGACGACAGATTTTTCGGAAGCCATGAAAAAGGATGAGCTGAAATATACGGTAGATTATGCAAAGCTTTACCAGCTGATCAAGGCACGGATGGAGGTAAAAGTGAAGTTGCTTGAGCATCTTGGTCACCTAATCGTGGAGGATATTTTGAAAGTTTATCCCGACGTGAAAAACATAAAGATTACTCTGAAAAAACACCATCCTTCATTAGGTGGGTTGGTGAAATTTTCTGCTGTTCAAATTCAATACCCAGAAGATTATGCCTAAGTTGATAAAAATCATTCTGATTGCTTCATTTATAGCTTTTTCTAATTTTTCATTCTGTTTAATTGCTCTAGGTCAAGGTGAAGCGTACCAGTTTTTTTCGAATGAAGGGAAGAAGTTAGATTTTCAGGATGTACTCAAAAGTACCAAGAAAGCCGATATTACATTTTTTGGTGAATTGCATAATAATAGCCTTGCACATTGGCTGCAGTTACAGATTTTAAAAGGTATGGCGGCAAATAACCCTGAATTGGTTGTAGCGGCTGAGTTTTTTGAGCGGGATGATCAAATCAATATCGATGAATGGTTTGCGGGGAAAATGACCGAAAAGAATTTTGAAACAGAGGCAAAGCTTTGGAATAATTATAAAACTGATTATCGTCCGCTGATGCAATTTGCCAAAGATCATCATCTGAAATTCATCGCAAGTAATGTCCCAAGGAAATATGCTTCATTAGTGAGCAGATCAGGCATTACATCTTTAGATAGCTTAAGTCTTGAAGCAAAATCATATTTGGCTCAATTACCTATTGAGATAGATATGACTATGCCTGGGTATGTTGCCATGAAAGATATGATGCATGGAGGTCCTATGAATTCAGACTTTATGGTTCAGGCACAGGCATTAAAAGACGTAACGATGGCCGAATCACTTTTTCCAGCTATTTCTGCAGGGAAAAAGATCTTACACATCAATGGTTCATATCACTCTAAAGACGGAGAAGGGATTCTGTGGTATTTGAAAAGGGAGTTTCCGGATTTGAAAATTTTGAATATCCATACTGTTACACAAGATCAATTGGATTCTTTAAATCCAGATTTCAAAAATTCAGGTGAAATCATCCTGGTTTTGCCATCAGATAGCCACGAGTCCTATTAACCATGTACAATCGGGCAGAAACTTCCCGCATCCGAAAGGAATTTTGGATCAAATTTGGTCAATATATGAAGCCAGTGCCCAGTGCTTCAGGATTCCGGGTTAATTGGCCAAATTATAAAACTAATATTCGGAATATCTATTTTCGGATGAAAGCAGAAAGAGATTTTGCTTCTATAGGAATAGAAATATGCCATGCAGATACAGAGCTACAGGAATTGTACTTTGATCAATTTGTTCAGCTGAAAAAACTCTTCCTAAATAGTCTGAATGAAGAATGGGAATGGAAACTGCTTTCCCCCAATGAATTTGGACAACCTATCAGTAAGATTGAGAAGATTCTTCCCCAAGTAAATGTCATGGATGAAAAAGACTGGCCAGAAATTATCTCCTTTTTTAAACCAAGAATTATTGGGCTAGATGACTTTTGGGAGAATGTGAAGCCGGGATTTGAAGGTCTTTAAAAATCAAAGAGAGCCTCTTCGATAGGTTAGTTCCTCGATGGTCTCCACTCCATTTTCGGTCAAGGCGAGATGAAGTTTGATTTCATCACCTGTTCTGATCATCGTCAATCCATCAAACAAAACACTATTTTCTCTCACTTCTACTAGTCTAAAAATAGTCCATTCTCCATCGGCTTCCCAACCCGACAAATCAGGATTATAGTGTTTCAACTTCAGAGAAAAAGTATCTCCCTCTTGGACCAGATTCATAAACTCTGTAAAAATCAATTTCTCCTCAGACCAAAATCGAAAAGTGCCAATCATATTTCCATCTATCTCTGGCATCCAAACTTCTTCACATTGCCCTCCAAATTCTTCCCCAGTCCAATAGCCAATTAGCCATGCAAGTTGACTTAAGTTACCGGTTCCGGGATTTTGACCTTCTCTCAGTTTCTTTACTTGTGCTTGTGCCAGTGATATAGAAAATAGAAATAATACCGAGAGGAGGAAAGTTTTCATAGTTAAAAGGGTTAGGTCACTATGAAAATAATAAATTATTCTTGATCGTGTCTTTTGGGAATATCTGGATTGACAAATGTGAATCCACGAGCCTCATCTCCTTCAAAAAAATCAATCTGCATTCCCATCAAAAACATATAATGTCTTTTCTCTATCAATACGGGGATTCCTTCGATATCAAACTTTTGGTCTTCAGCTTTTGGTTTGTCAAATCCCAATGCATACGACATCCCACCGCAACCTCCTCCTTTGACACCCACTCTAAGATGGTAATCAGCCGGAATACTTTTGTTTGCCATGATGTTTTTAATCTCGGATTCGGCTTTTGGAGTGATTTTTATGGGGATAATCATGATGAAGAAATGAAATCTTGGGAAATTTGGTTCGTTTAGAATTCAAATTTACAAGCTGCTTTATTTTCTAGCGTCAATTAATTGTGCAAATTCGAGTATAAAATTATCAAATGGACTATCTCGTTGATTTATTGAAAATATTGCTCCCTGCCGGTATTGTCCTTTATGGGATGTACTTGGTAGTTGTTTCTTTTCTTTCGAAAGAAAAGGAAAAAATGATCGTAGAATTAAAAACGAAAAACACGGAGGTGATTTTACCGATTCGACTTCAGGCCGCAGAGAGACTTTGTCTATTTCTGGAGCGGATTACTCCTAACAATCTGGTAAGAAGGTCTAACCCTGCTTCATATACTGTAAATGAACTGTATGCGCAGTTGATGACCGAAGTCAGAGAAGAGTTTAATCATAATTTTTCCCAGCAAGTTTACTTTTCAGAGGAAACTTGGGAGGCTGTCAAAAGAGCCGTTGAGGAAGTTACGACCATTATTAATTTGAGTAGACAAGAACTCGATGGAGAAGGTAAAGGAATAGACTTAGCAAAAGCCATCTTTTCACAATCGCTCGATAGGCAAAATGATTCAGTTCTATATGCATTAAAGCAAGTCAAGTCTGAGGTTAATATCTACTTCTAATCATGAAAATCATCAAGAGCAACGCTACAGAATTGCTTGAAAAGGCAAAATCTATGTTTGGAAAGCAAGTGGAAAATCTTGCCAGACAGGAGGAAAAAGTTCGTGCCTTGATCTCAGGTGTGGGAAAAAAGATTGAAAGGTTAGGCCATCATCCTACAGTTGCAAAGTTGATAGAGCCCGTTTCAGTTTTCATTCGAATGACTAAAGCACACTTTAATGGTTCCCATAAAATGGCAGGAAGTACCCTTGGTTTAGTTTTGTTAGGGTTAATTTATTTTGTTTCTCCTATTGATATAGTGCCTGACTTCTTGGGATTTATTGGATTTGCTGATGATTTTTCTGTCGTCTTGGCGATATATGCTAAAGTAAAAGATGAAGTTCAGGAATTTTTGGAGTGGGAGAGAACCGAAATCTAAAAGAGTCTGTTCCGGTCTGATAAAAGTTAAAAAAATGCTGGACCAACAATTAAAATTAATTACCCCGTCACTGCTAGAAAGTAGCCAATCGTATTCGGAATATCGGGAAATGATCGACAAGCTATTATCTCAGAATAAAACCACAGGACCTATTCAAACAGAGGGATATCTGGAATATACCAGAATGAATGTAAAACGGATGAATCGATGGGATAAGACTGCCAAGATTTCATCCGAAATGGAAGAAATGATCAAGTCGATTTCTATTCCAATAGTCTTTCTGGTAATCACTGAAGCATGGTGTGGAGATGCTGCACAGAGTATCCCCTATATTTCAAAGCTTGCAGACTTGAATCCAAATATTCAGTTGAAACTGGTTCTGAGAGATGAAAATCCAGATCTAATGGATGCTTATCTGACCGAAGGAGCCAGATCAATCCCAAAACTGATTGTCTTAAGTGATAAACTAGAGGATTTAGGAACTTGGGGGCCTAGACCCAAATATCTTCAAGATCGATTAAAGGCTTATAAACTGGACCCTATGGGTATATCTTCAAAGGAGTTTTCCGAGGGAACACATTTGTGGTATGCAAAAGATAAAAATCGATCCTTGGAAAGTGAGTTAATGGATTTGTTTAAGTCTATCTTCGATCTATGAAAATCGCGATTCTTTCAGGTACATCCGGTCTAGTTGGCATGCAGTTGATGCACCAATTGTTGCAGAATCCAGCTTATGATTATGTTCTGAGTGTTGGTAGAAGGAAACTTTCTTTAAAACATGGAAAGTTGATCCAAATCTCCGGTGACATGAATATGATTTCTACATGGGATTTGGATTCGAAACTATCTGAAGAAGACTTGGGAGGAGAGAATCATCAAGTAAGAGCTTTTTTAAACGAAAAAAAGGCAGAAGTACATGGATTTTGTGCGCTCGGGACGACCATCAAACAAGCGGGGTCCAAGGAAAAATTTTTTAAGATTGACCATGATATGGTTTTCCAATTTGGTCATTTCGTCAAGAAAATGGGTGCAACAAAATTTCTTCTGGTCTCAGCACTTGGAGCTGACCCCAATTCAAAAGTGTTTTATAATAGTGTCAAAGGGAAGACTGAAGAGGACTTAAAAAGTATTCAATTTGATTATTTGGGTATTTTTAGGCCGTCACTTTTGTTAGGTAATAGGAATGAATTCAGGCTTGGGGAAGAAATTGCAAAAATATTCATGAAGCCATTGGTATGGTTTAAACTCTGGAAAAATGGCCGGCCTATTTATGACTATCAAGTCGCCAAGGCAATGGTGAAAAAAGCACTTCAGCCTGTTTCAAAGTCTGTAGAAATTGTTTTATCATCCGAAATGCAAGATTTAAGTAAATGATAGTAGTAATTCAACGTGTATCTGAAGCCTCGGTGAAAATTGAAGGAAAAATCAAATCTGAAATCGGGGTTGGATTGCTTGTGCTCGTTGGAATAGAGGAAGCGGATACGGAAGAGGATATTTCTTGGCTCTCTAAAAAAATCGTAAACCTTCGGATTTTCCCGGATGAAAATGAGGTCATGAATAAAAGCCTGATTGATGTAGGTGCTGAGATTCTATTAATCTCCCAGTTTACCCTTCATGCAAGTACTAAAAAAGGAAATCGACCTTCCTATATTAAAGCTGCTAGACCTGAAATTGCAGTCCCACTTTACGAGAAAATGATCCTTGCACTTCAGGAGGAACTTGGAAAAAACATTGGAACCGGAGAATTCGGAGCAGATATGAAAGTAAGCCTGATCAATGACGGGCCGGTGACAATTCTGATCGATAGTAAGGATAGAAAATGATTTTTTCACTAAGTTGAGAATTCATCTGATTCACGCTTTTTCTTGTACGACTTACTTATCCAAATTTCTCAGGCCCATGTGCTTTTCAAGGGGACTCATACTTTTGAAGATCTGATTTTTGATTGGGAAAAAGGAACGCATTGGGCAATTACAGGAGACTCCGGCACATCGCTCACAGCTTTTTTGGAGACCATTCGAGGTAATACAGTGATTTCTTCTGGCCTGATTACACGGCCATTTGCAGCGAGCTATTTAGCTGAAAAACAGAAAGAAGGAGCGGTTCATAGCTTTCGTGATTTGATCGCCTATGTATCTCAGCGATATGAATTCCGGAACCGATCCAATCTTCAAAACTTCTATTTTCAGCAGCGATTCAATTCTTCAGAATCCGAGGAAGCAGCAACTGTTCGAGAGATCTTGAGTGAAGTTCAACCTAAAATTTCCGGCCCATGGAATTTAGAGAATGTTTCGATCTTACTCAGGCTCGAGGCTCTGCTGGATAAATCATTATTGAAGCTTTCCAATGGTGAAACTCGTCGCTTAGCCATAGCCGTAGGCTTGATGCGGCAGCCAAGGGTTTACTTGATGGATCAACCAATGACTGGCTTGGATGTGAAAAGTAGGCAAGAATTTGGAGAGATTTTAAAAGTGATCATCTCGAAAGGGGTACATATAATATTGACTACTTCGTCAAATGAAATCCCCGAAGGAATCACTCATGTAGCGAGGTTGACTAATTCAGGGATTGAAAAAAGCTGGGCGGTTTCAGAATTTCATCTTATTGGTAAGCAGGAGCAAAACTTTTCATTTGATTGGGAGCTTTTGGCATCTCTTCTGTCAAAAAGATTAAGTGGAAATCCTGAGGTAATTCGCATGGAAAACCTCTCTATCAAATACGGTGAAAAGCAGATTCTGAAAAATCTCAACTGGGAAGTGAAATTAGGAGAGCGATGGCTGCTTCGGGGTAAAAATGGAAGTGGAAAATCAACCTTGATTAGTCTATTAATAGGGGAAAACCCTCAAGCCTATGCTCAGAATCTTTGGCTTTTTGGAAGGAAAAGAGGGACTGGGGAAAGCATTTGGGATGTGAAACGGCCTACAGGTTTTGTCGCTCCGGAGCTCAGTCGGTTCTTCCCTGCCAATCAAACTTGCAGAAAAGTTATTCTGTCCGGCCTTTTTGACACCATGGGATTGTTCAAAAAAGTATCTGCAGAACAAGAAGCATTAGCCGAATCTTGGATGAAACTTTTTCAGTTGGAATCTTTTGCAAATATCCCAATCAGCAGACTTTCCTTGGAAAATCAACGCTGGACTTTACTTGCCCGAGCACTGATCAAACAGCCCAAAATATTGATCCTCGACGAGGCTTCACAGGGAATGGATGAATATCAGCGTAAGCTTTTCAAAGAAACCATCCAGAAAATCTGTGAACTCACCAGTATCACTTTGATTTACGTAAGTCATTATTCGGAAGATGTTCCTAAGGCAGTGGATCGTGTTTTTGAGTTGAAATCTATTGAGTGATTATAGTGGTTTCCCAAAGGAAACAGACCTTTGACTCAGAAATGAATATCCCCCATGCTATTGCCCTGAAAGGGCTAAATATTTAGCGATGGGTGAAACCCATCGAATTGTTCGAGCAATAATTTCCCAGCCCTGAAAGGGCGTAATCCAAAAAGCAAATCAACCCCATACATATCTCTCATCAAAATCAATCCTATATTTTTTCAAAAAAGCGAGGTACTCATCTTGGAACGATTTACGATCATGATGTTCCCGCTGTTTTTGAATATAGTTAGTAACAGTATCGACCTGACTTGGGTTTACCGAAAATGCGCCGTACCCATCTTGCCAATAAAAATTACTCAATTCGTTTGCTCGAGTTTTCATCCATTTGGAAGAACTCGTTTTTAATTCCTCTAGTAATTTCACTATGGTTATATTTTTATTCAGGAGGCAAAGAATATGGACATGGTCTAAATAGCCCCCAACTTGAATAGGCGTACAGTCTAAGGATTTGCAAACTCCACCTAGGTATTTAAAGAGTTCATCTTCATATGTTTGACTGATGAATGGCTGCCTGTTTTTGGTGCTAAAAATGATGTGCACATAATTTTTAACGAGTGATTGCCCCATAGTATTACGCCCCTTCAGGGCTTTAAAAATGAAATCTATTTATCCAAAAACAACGGCATGGCGACCGTTGCTTTGTTATGAAGCCCTTTCAGGGCTATTAAATATAATATCTTCCGATATAAAATGTTTAAATTCAGGTGATTGTCCTGTAGTGATTATTCATGATGTCCCATTAATTACCAAAGGTACTCTGCTTTTATTTTTTTAAAATTGATCGTGTTTTTGAGTTGACTTAAATATTAGATTTCTGAATTTTCACCCGCTCATTTCTAAAAATTGCAATGTCTCTGATCAAATCCAAAGGGAGGGGTTGGTCCAATGGGAATTGAATGGTCCCTTTTGAGGTGTTGTACGTTGCTAGTTCTTTTTTGAATTCAATAATTGCTTCGGCTTTGGGATAAAATCCAATGTGATTTTTCATCGCAGCATAATAGACCAATATCTCGGTAGTCTTAAATGCTGGCATATGATAACTTATCACCTCTTTTGCCTCCGGTAGGGCTGCTGAGATCGTCTCTCGGATAGATTGAAGTTTTTGTTGATTGGCTTCCGTTTGCCAACTGAAGTATTCTTCCACAGATGAGGCTTTTTTGTACATGATTTCTTGAGTTAAAATTGATCAATTATTGTCAATCCCTGTCCCCGAAATTCATTCATTTCTGTTAAAGCAATTGCTGCTGCCTCCAGAGTTATGGAATTGCCAATCAATAATTTCGGGTTCATTTTTCCCGCTGTAATCATTTGAACCATCTCGGGATATCGCCACGCCTGCATTCCATGACTTCCATAGATTTCTAATTCTTTGGAAAGCACCAAATTCATTGGGATTGCACTGTTTTTTTGATCGGCAAGTAAAAGGCCTACTTGAATATGTTTTCCACGCTTTCGCAGACAAGACACAGAATTGAAAAGGGTCACTGGGCTTCCAAGTGCATCAACCGATACATGGACTCCACCTTTGGAAATTTCCCGAACCACTTCTATCACATTCGAATTGCTGGCATCAATCGTGGCTACCGCTCCGATTTTTCGGGCCAATTTCAATTTCTCTTGGTCAATATCAATTGCAATAACCTGAGCTCCTAGAGCATTTGCAATCATAATCGCCGAAAGTCCGACTCCACCGCATCCGTGAATGGCAACCCATTGGCCGCCTATTACTTTCCCTTGATCTACTACAGCTCGAAATGAGGTCGCAAATCTACAGCCTAGGCTTGCCGCAGTTTGGAAAGTCATGGTTTCCGGAAGCATTACCAAATTAATATCTGCCCGATCGATGGCAACAAATTCCGCAAAAGAACCCCAATGTGTAAATCCTGGCTGAAACTGATCGTCGCAAACCTGATGATTTCCAGATGCACATTCCGGACACTTGCCGCATCCTGAAACAAAAGGAACAGTGACTCGATCGCCTACTTTCCAATTTTTCACTTCACTACCGACAGCCTGGATTATTCCTGCAAATTCATGTCCGGGAACATGAGGAAGCTCAATGTCTTCATCATGACCCATCCAACCATGCCAATCAGATCGGCAAAGTCCGGTGGCTTTTACATCGATGACTACTCCCGATTTGCTTGGACTTGGATCAGGAACTTGGGTAATGATGGGTTGGGATTGGAAGGATTCATAGAGGAGTGCTTTCATTTATTCATTTTGTAATCATTTCCCAATAAACTGTTTAAGACAGATTCTTGCCAAATGCGAAGCTGATTGTTCATCTTTTTAGTGAGTTCTGGATAAAGTTCTTTTAGATCGTTTGTTTCCGCGGGATCTTGCAGCAAATCAAACAATTCGAATTGGGTTTCCCCACTTTTGCTTTCGGTTAAAACCAATTTGTATCGATTGTCGATAATCGCCCGATCCCCTTGGAAATCTGAGGTAATAATATCAGTTTGAATATAGTTTCTAAAATCACGAGTAGCCTTTCCATTCATCAATTTGACCATAGGAGAGGTGCCTTCTTGCAGCTTTGGATCCAAATAAGGTTTCTGATCCTTAAGTGGCAAATCTCTTGGACTGCCATTCCAAAACATCATTGGACTGGGCCTTTCCAGCTTTTCTCCGGAAAGGAAAGGCATAAGATTGATTCCGTCGATGGGTCGATTTGGTAATTCCTCTCCAATGAGGAAAGCTAGCGTTGGAAAGACATCTTCACTATTCATAATCACATTACTTTCTAGTGCAGATGGGAGACCTGCGGGCCATTCCAAAACACTCGGCACCCGGATTCCCCCTTCGTAAATACTCCCTTTTTGCTCCCGGAAGGGAACGGTTGCATTTGCTTCTTGTGGAGTGCCATTGTCTCCAAAATACCATAATAAGGTGTTTGACTTGAGTTCTTTGGCGTCAAGATAATTTCTTAATTCTCCTATACTTCGGTCCATTGCAGTGATTTCGGCAAATCGCTCCTGCAATACATCTCTTTGAAGTCTGGTGACAGGCAGTCCTGTTTCGTTGGAAGTTAGCCGAACTTCCTTAGTTGCAAATGTCTCCGGTAAATTAGAGTAAAGCGCCATATCCTCCGGTAATCCACTATAGGGTTCATGAGGAGAACCATACCAAATCACCACAAAAAATGGTTTTCCTGCCGCCTTTGCTTTTTCAATAAAGTCCATGGCCTCCCGTACTAAGATTTCCGAACTCTCTCCCTCGAATAGTTCTGGATCCGCTCCGTTTTTTGATAAATAGGGGTTCAGCTCAAAGAAATTATCGTGTGAAAGCCATTCGTCAAAGCCCATCGCTCCAGGGTTGGTCGGTGATTCTGCTTTTACTGGACCTAGATGCCATTTTCCAAAATGCGCAGTTGCATATCCTTTTTGCTGCATCAAGGAAGCAATACTTATTTCTTCTGGGCGAATCGAATAGCCCGGAGTAAAAGTTCCGTAGCGGTTAGGATGCCTCCCCGTCAAAATACTTCCACGTGTAGGTGAGCAAACTGGGGATGCGGAATAGAAGCGATTCATACGAACCCCTACCTCTGCCAACTCATCCAAAACTGGAGTTTTCAGATAAGGATGTCCATTGTAGCCGGTTTCATCCCAGCCATGGTCATCGCCTAAGAGTAGAACCACATTTGGAAGCTCGTCATTTATCTGTTGTGCAAAAGGGGAACATATATTCCCAAAGAAAACCCCGATCAATAGAAAGAATTTTAAGTGATTAGCGTTTTTGGTTTTCATTGTTTGCGCACAAAACGGGTTATTATAAAAATCAATTTAATCTAAATTTTTCATGAATTTACCATCGGAAATCTAGGTACTAGTCGTAATTTGAAACTCACTATTGAAGTATTAAAGGATCAATTGATATTCCCAAATAACAAATAATCATGTCTAACCGAAGACGGTTTCTGCGAAAGCTAAGTGCAAGTTTTCTTGCTTCTGGGATGTTTATTGGCAATTCATCAGCTGCTTTTTCGAAGTCAAAGATTGATCATACGTTATCTGAAGCTGATTTCTGGGAAGAAATCCGAAATGGCTTTCCATTAACTCGAAAAAGAGTTTACCTAAATAATGGAACATTCGGACCAGCACCATATGCTGTCAGTCAAGCAATGAATGCCTGTTTGGAAGAAATCAATAGCTCAGGGGAATATGGCCACTTTGATCAGGAGAGAGCTCAACTTGCAGGTTTTTTAGGAGTCGAGACTGATGAACTCAGCCTGACACATAATACTACTGAAGGGATAAACATCATGGTTTGGGGACTTCCGCTGAATAAAGGCGATGAAGTTATTCTTACCACTCATGAACATGTCGGGAATGGACTCCCTTGGCTGAATAGAGCTAAGCTTGATGGGATCATCATCAAGACCTTTGAGCCTCAGGACACACAAGCGAAAAATCTTGAAGCAATCAAAAATCTGATCAATACTAAGACCCGCGTGATTGCAGTTCCTCACGTGACTTGTACTACCGGAGTGGTTTTTCCAATTAAGGAAATTGCTGATTTAGCCAGGTCGAAAGGGATTTATTCTGCTATTGATGGAGCACATGGAGCAGGAACTTTTAACTTGAATATTTCAGAATTGGGTTGTGATTTTTATGCAGGCTGTTTTCATAAGTGGTTACTAGGGCCAGTTGGGACGGGGTTTTTGTATGTGAAAAAAGAACTACTCGATGAACTTCAAGCGATTCAAGTTGGTGGCTATTCGGATGACGGTTGGGATATGACGAGTAATCCACCGGCACTTTATGGTTTGAATCCA
Source organism: Algoriphagus sp. (assembly GCF_029254265.1). Taxonomy (GTDB): domain Bacteria; phylum Bacteroidota; class Bacteroidia; order Cytophagales; family Cyclobacteriaceae; genus Algoriphagus. The sequence continues at coordinate 54,478 of NZ_JAQWXX010000090.1, forward strand.
ACTGCACATCGCTATGATTATGGGACACAAAGTCGGGCACTATATGTGGGTGCTGCTGCCGCTGCGAAATATCATTTGGAAATCGGAAAGGATAAAGTGGAAGCTAGAATTAAGGATTTAAATGAGTATTTATATCTCGGTCTTCAGGATTTGGGTTCTAAGATTCAAATCTTGACGCCTGCTGAAAAAGAATCCCGAATTGCCATGATTTCTTTTAAATCTGAATTAAAGGATTTTAAAGAGCTGGGAAATGAACTGGCAAAAAATGGATTCAGGATCCGTCAAGTTCCCGAAAGTGGGGTGAATGCGATCAGGGTATCCACTCATATTTACAATTCGAAATCGGAAATTGAATCACTTTTAAAAGCTATAGAGAAGATATTAGGATAAATTTGATTTGAAAAATCACAAAATGAATAAGGAAATAACATTAGCCGAAGCGCAGGCTCAAGTGGATGAATGGATTAAAACAGTGGGCGTTCGATACTTCAACGAACTCACCAATATGACGATTTTGATGGAGGAAGTAGGTGAGCTTGCACGGATCATGTCCCGCACCTATGGTGAGCAATCTTTTAAAGAATCTGATAAGGGGAAAGACCTCGGAGATGAAATGGCTGACGTACTTTGGGTGCTGATATGTTTAGCGAATCAGACTGGAGTGGATCTTACGGAAGCAATGAAAAAAAACTTTGAAAAGAAAAATATCCGGGATATTGATAGACATAAGAATAATGAGAAACTGAAGTAAATTAATATGATTATGCGCAATGATGCCGGCAACCTTATGTTCATTGCTTTTCTAGACGGAAGACCGATGACCGATGCTGACCAAATTCAGGTCTTACCCTGATTTTCTGAGGGCTATTTCTATCTAGCGTTAAAAAAGCGGATAAACATTTAAACTAGATATATCAGCAAGAAGATAATGCTGGTATTAACATACGACTTCAAAATAAAAAGTCAATTCTAAATAAATGCCAAAAAATGAGATTGCAGGGAAAAACAGCCATCATAACCGGAGCTACTAGTGGAATGGGAAAAGCCACAGCAGAAAGATTTGTCCAAGAGGGAGCTTCCGTAATTTTAAGCGGTCGCGATGAGTTCCGAGGGAAGGAATTGGAAAAAAATCTAATCCAGCAAGGAGGAAAAGCCGTTTTTGTTGCAGGAGATATTTCTCAAATAGCTGTAAACGAAACGCTCGTCAGAGAAGCGATTCATAATTTTGGGAAACTTGATATCGTCGTGACTAATGCCGGAAAGTTAGGATTGGGATCGGTGACGGATATTTCCTTTGAAGAATGGAATGAAACCATAGGCGCAAATCTGAATTCTGTATTTTATCTGAGCAGATTTGCGATACCTGAGATGCAAAAAAATGGTAAAGGGGTAATCCTTGCCAATAGTTCAATAGCAGCGTTTAAAAGCTTTCCCAACCATGCCGCCTATTGCGCAAGCAAAGCTGCTTTGGTGGCATTGGTTAAAGAAATGGCGTTGGATTACGGGCCAACAATCCGGGTCAATACGATTTGTCCAGGTCCTGTCGATACTCCTTTGATCTGGGATTCTGCCAAAGCCTTTGAAGATCCTGACAGCATCGTGCAGCAAACTGCCAATAATACACTTATGAAACGCCTTGGACGCCCAGAAGATATTGCGTCTTTGGCTTTGTTTCTGGTTTCCGACGAGGCATCTTGGATTACCGGTTCGGCATATCCAATTGATGGTGGAATTTTAGTGAAGTAGTAACTATGAATCAAAAAACTCTCCCTACTTAATACAGTAATTGACTTTTCCTTTCAAACCAAAAATTCCAAATGAAAAAAGTTGTTCTCTTATCGATTTTGTTGATTGTGACTTCGGTGGTCTTTTCTCAAGGCAGATCAAACACATATGTTAAAAATAAGGTCATTCTTTTTAATGGTAGAAACCTCGATGGCTGGTACACTTTTGTGCAAAATCGAGTAAGGGATATTGATCCGAAAAATGTATTCACTGTCCAGAATGGAATGATCAGGATTTCTGGAGAGGAATGGGGAGGAATTACTTCCAATGAGGAATATGAGAATTATCGGCTAATAGTAGAGTTCAAATTGGGTGGAAAAACCTTTGCTCCGAGATTGGAAAATGCCCGCGATTCTGGAATTCTCTTGCATTCAATTGGAGAGGATGGGGCATCGGATGGGATCTGGATGCATTCCATCGAATGCCAGCTGATTGAGGGTGGAACTGGCGATTTTATTGTGGTCGGAGATGGAAGTGAAAATTTTAGCATTACGAGTCCGGTAGCACCGGAAAAGCAGGGAAGTTCTTATGTTTTTCAACCCAAAGGTGAACTCGCAACTATAAATCGCGGCCGGATCAATTGGTATGGACGTGATCCAAACTGGAAAGATGTGATTGATTTTCGAGGTTCTCAGGACGTGGAGAAACCGGTGGGTGAGTGGAATAAAGTGGAATGTATTGTTGATGGAGACGAGATTACGATATACCTCAATGGAATATTGGTAAATCATGCATCCAATGTGAAACCAAGTAGAGGTCGCATTCAAATTCAATCTGAGGGTGCGGAGATATTTTTCAGAAAAGTGGAGCTCAGACCTTTGGCAAAGAAATAAGAATCAAAATGGAGGCACTTTGAAAGCCTAAATTTTAAGGTCGGGCTTTAATAAGTTTTAAAATATCTACCTATTTAGATGGGCGCGAGAAGAGTGAGGAAATAAAAAAATGGGCCTGAGGAGATCCTCAGGCTCATTTTTTATAGGGTTAATAGCATTTGATAAAGTTCGTCTTTCAACTTCACCCGCTCAGCACGGAGTTTATTAAGCGTTTCATCTGATGCTGGCTCAGAATCAGTTTCTATTCGATAGATTTCATGATCGAGATCATCGTATTCGTCAAATAATTTTTTGAAATGAGAGTTCTTCTCTTTCAATTCATGGATTCTATCAGCGTGCTCTGGAAATTCTTCGATTAATTGATGTTTTTGGATCATTGTCTTTAAATTTTATTTCAAGACAATAATAAAGTCATTTCCTGTATCAATTCCTGACAAAAGTCAGTTTGCTTGTTTTTTTATACTTCAATCCCTTTCAAAACATCGTTTTGGACAATTCCGATTAAACCAAATAAGTCCAAAGTCAAACAAAAATCAATATCAGCTTCGATATTGTGATTTTGGAGTCGCTTGGCATGGGAGGCCTGTGAGAGAAAGCCTTTTAAATCGTGCCCTTCCTTTTCAAAAAGTACCTTCATGGCTAAAGCTCCATCTTCCGCAGCTTCATGCGTCGCTTCAAGACTTTTAGCTAAGGCTCCAGCATAAAGCGAATCCTCCAAGTTAAACATGCCTTTCCAGCCTGCACAATGGATCAAAATGTCTTGATTCTTGGATTGTAAATAGGAAACTGTAGCAGAAAGATTCGGAAATGAGCCGATCAAAATCTCAGAAGCTCCATTTGATTTGGAGATGGCCAATGTCCCATTGGTCGTGGTCATCGCTAGTTTTCGTCCTTTGAAGGCATCATCCAAATAGGCAATGGGAGAGTTTCCCAATTCAAAGCCTTCTGCAGTCAAACCATTCCGCTCGCCCGCAATCAAATAACCTTTTTTGGACATTTGTCTGCATTCTTCCAGATCAGCAAAGGTTTTGATCTCAGTTATTCCATTGGCCAAAGCCGCAATCATCGTGGAGGTAGCACGAAAGATATCGACTACCACCACAATTTTATTTTCAAGTGAATGAAGATGAATGAGCTCTGGACTAAAGCAGATTTCTACTTTGTTCATGCTTTCAATAGCGGCAATTTCTCTACCTGAGCTTTAAGGTTCTTGTTTCGCACTTGGATGAATATTTCTGTTCCAGGCTTAGCAAATTCTGTTTTCACATAGCCCATTCCAATGCCTACTCCCATGCTTGGAGATTGCGTGCCAGAGGTCACTTCTCCGATTAATTCACCAGCTGCGTCCACGATAGGATAGTGTCCACGAGGGATTCCTCTCTCTTGCATCACAAAGCCAACCAACTTACGAGTCACACCAGCTTCTTTTTGAGCTTTTAGCGCTTCTGAGTTGGTGAAATCTTTAGTGAATTTGGTGATCCATCCCAGACCAGCCTCGATAGGAGAAGTGGTGTCGGTGATGTCATTTCCATAAAGGCAATAGCCCATTTCCATACGTAAAGTATCTCTTGCTCCTAAGCCAATCGGCTTGATGTCGAAGTCTTTTCCTGCTTCAAAAATGGCATTCCAAACCTCTTCCGCATCCTCATTCTTTACATAGATTTCAAATCCTCCTGAACCGGTATAGCCAGTTCCCGAAATGATTACGTCTTGCTTTCCTGCAAAATCTCCTACAGTAAAGTGATAAAATTTCACTTCCGAAAGATTTACTGATGTCAATGACTGTACAGCTTCGATTGCTTTTGGTCCCTGTACTGCAAACAGCGAAAGCTCATCAGAAATATTTGTCAATTTCGCTCCCATGGTGTTGTGCTGATTGACCCAGTTCCAGTCTTTATCAATGTTTGAAGCATTTACAACCAACATGTATTTTTCATCCTCAAATTTGTAGACGATCAAATCATCTACGATTCCGCCCGTTTCGTTAGGGAAACAAGAATACTGTGCTTGGCCATCAACTAGTTTGGAAGCATCATTGGAAGTTACTTTTTGAATCAGGTTCAAAGCTTCAGGCCCTTCCACCATAAACTCACCCATGTGAGATACATCGAATACTCCAACTCCATTTCTTACGCACAAATGCTCCTCGTTATCAGAACTGTATCGAACGGGCATATTGTAGCCAGCAAAAGGCACCATTTTGCCACCAAGGGCAACGTGCAAGTCGTTTAGTTGAATTTTCTTGATTTGATCTTCCATGAATTTGGGATTGTTTTTTTGACGTTGGCAAATGTAAGGAATGAAGGGGAAATAGGGGAAACCCTTTAAATAAAAGTGCTTGTCTGTTTTTCGGTTTTTGGACAAAAATGAAGTAACATCCAACTATGAAAGAGGTAGAAATAGTTAAATAATTCAAATAGTAGCGCTCTACGTAAGCTTTGTGTCTTCCCGTACAGTTGTCGGAAGTGCTTAAAAACAAAGCATAAAAAAAGACAGCTTTTAGGCTGCCTTTTAGGAGTTCGTTAAATTAAAATTAAACGGAGAAGCTTTCGCCACATCCGCAAGTTCTGTTTGCATTGGGATTGACAAACTGAAATCCTTTGCCATTTAATCCATCGGTAAACTCCAAAGTAGTTCCAGCTAAATAAAGTAAGCTTTTGCGGTCCACTAGGATCTTTACTCCTTTATCTTCGAATACATGGTCAGTGTCAACTTGGGTGGCATCAAAACCTAAATCATACATCAAACCAGAACAACCACCACCTTTTACAGAAACCCGAATATTTTCATTTTCGGTTCTGCCTTCTTCTTTCTTGAGCTCCAAAATTCGCGCCTTGGCTTTGTCGGAAACGATTATCATATCTTTGTACCTTTAAATTCTATTTTCAATCAGGGACAAAACAGCCTTGCTCCCGAAATAATTCAGTTCAAATATAAGAATTTTAAAAATGAGGAAAATCGAACATATCGGGATTGCAGTGGCAGACCTTGAAAAATCGAATGAGCTTTTCAAAAAATTGTTGGGAAAAGCCCATTTCAAAACAGAAAAAGTAGAAGGCGAGGGAGTAGATACTTCGTTTTTTCAAGTGGGAGAAACCAAAGTAGAATTGCTGCAGGCGACTAGACCAGATTCTCCTATCGCAAAGTTTATTGACCGCAAGTCAGAAGGTGTGCATCATATCGCATTTGATGTGGAAGATATAATGGCTGAAGTAGTCCGATTAAAAGAAGCTGGCTTTGAAATCCTGAATGAAACACCAAAGGAAGGCGCAGACAATAAATTAGTGGTATTTTTGCATCCAAGAAGTACAAACGGCGTTTTGGTGGAGCTTTGTCAAGAAAAATTTTAATGTTGCAAGGTTACAAAGTCTGAAGGTTGTAAAGTTAGAGTGCTCAGCCCTTAATTATTGTTACTCCAAAGTACGTTCTCGTATTTCTTAAATCATAAATCGAATCATGTCTGAAAAAAGAACAGAAATAGCCGATCTAGGTGAATTTGGCCTCATAGATCATTTAAGCAAAAAAGTAAAAATCAGGAATTCATCTTCCATCAAAGGGATTGGGGATGATGCGGCAGTTATTGATGCGGGAGATCATGTAAAAGTGGTATCCACTGATATGTTGATGGAAGGTGTTCACTTTGACCTTTCCTATGCTCCACTACCTCATTTGGGATTCAAAGCTGTTGCGGTGAACGTATCAGATATCGCTGCAATGAATGCAATCCCTAAGCAGATTACTGTCAGCATTGGTCTTTCCAATCGTTTTTCATTGGAGGCCGTAGAGGCGCTTTATGAGGGTATTTATGCAGCTTGCGATCATTATGGAGTCGATCTAGTAGGTGGAGATACCACCGCTTCGAGGTCAGGGTTGGTGATTTCTATTACTGCGATTGGCGAAGCTAAAAAGGAGGAAATTACTTATCGATCTGGCGCAAAAGCGAATGATATACTTTGCGTGACTGGAGATTTGGGAGCAGCTCTGGTAGGTCTCCAAGTGCTAGAAAGAGAAAAGCAAGTCTTCCTTGCCAATCCTGATATGAAGCCTGAATTGGATAAATATACCGTGGTCACTGGACGGCAGCTTCGACCGGATGCTCGGATGGATATCATTCATGAGTTTAAAGAATTGGGAATAATCCCTACTAGCATGATGGATATTTCTGATGGATTAGCGTCGGAGATTTTCCATATCTGCAAGGCTTCTGGAGTGGGAGCGACGATTTATGAGGACAAACTGCCGATCGATAAGCAGACATTTGATACTGCTGTTGAGCTGAATTTGGATCCGATCACTTGTGTTTTGAATGGCGGCGAAGATTACGAACTACTTTTTACGATCAATCAGAAAGACTTCGAAAAAGTAGAAAAGCATCCGGATATCCACTTCATTGGACATATCACCAAATCAGAAGAAGGAAAGTATTTAGTTACCAAAAGTGGAACCGCAGTCCAAATTAAAGCGCAGGGTTGGAAGCATTTTTAAGAGACCGACATCGAAACTAAAAAGGCTAAATTATAACTTCTTTTAAGTGTTTATAAGTCACTCTTAATCAATAAATAAAAAGGCTTTACTGAAACTGTTCAGTAAAGCCTTTTTTTATAATCATGATAGTTTAGTCATTTGGATAGGGAATGTAAACGAAGCTGGTGAATGCGCCATCAATTACAAATAAGCAGCAGAATTCATCCGGATCTTTGTATGCTTTTTGGAAGTCTTCAATAGCTTCTTCTGGAATTAATTTCCGCTGAACAAACTCATCCAAATAGGTGATGAAGTAATTCCAATCCAAGTCTTTTTCTGCTTTCCCGATAAAAATTTTACCGATCGGTTGCATCTCTTTGCATATTGGGAAAATCGGGTATTCGGAGAACTTTCGAGTACGAACCTGATAAGAAGCCTCTTTTAATGTGTCAGAGATTTTTACAAAATCGCTGGTGATGGTTCCTAAGTATTTTCCGTTTAGGGTTGGATCGTTTTCGTCTGAAATCATTGTTTTATTACTTGGCTGATTACATTCTATTATTCGGAGCTTTTGTTTTTTTACCTTTAGGGTTAATTAAAAGCCTCCAAAATTGAGAAACAAAGAACGGACAATTTTACCTCAATTTCCATGTTTTTTCAAATTTCAATAAGTGTGAAATAGGGGGTACCCACTTATTCTATAAGTTTTGAGAAATCGCCAGGAGGTTAATTTTATTTAGGTATGGCTGTAAATGATGAGGATTGAAGTCCTCGTCAGTCATGTTTTCTCAGTTTCATATATGGCGCTAAAGGATTGGAAAAGTAAGTCGGTTTTTATTCGATAATTTTTAAATATGTATATCCGCAAATGCACCAGTAGCCAAATAAGTTAGAAGTGACAGCCAGTGACAATCGCTTTCTTGCGGTCTTAACGGGTACTAAATTAGGTCAAAATAAACGGTTTTGACC
>NZ_JAQWXX010000091.1 GCF_029254265.1 Algoriphagus sp.
TTGCAGTCAAGTTCAGTTTGGAAGCTTTTACTGAACTCTATGACTCCTTGACCTTTAAATATATCCATTTTGAGCGTTTGAAAAGCTATAAATATATGCAATTAAAAGGACACCTCTAACATTTTATATATAAAAAAATACACTTTATTTACATTTAGTAGATATTAGTTATAATTTATTAGGTATTTTTCTTATAATTAATTAAGAGTATATTTTTTAGTGTTTCATCTTTGCCTTCGCAAGCAAGTATATGAACTGTGATAGCTATTTGAAATATTCCTAAATCTATTCTTTTTGATCAATCCGAGTCATAAAAAAGTCTTTCAACTTACTAGCTCAAATCATTTATTATGTTAATAAAACTGGGAAAAACATCATTTTTATTTCTTGTTTATTATTTTTCTTTAATCCTGCCTACCAATCCTGCCCAAATTGAAAATCAATATTTGAGTAGGATTTCTGAAGATCTGAGTTGTACCCCATCAGATTCTGAAGATATCCAAGGTGAAGACCAATATTTTATTTGTAGTGAGGATGAAAAAGTGACTTTTAATGTTTTTAGTACTACTGTTTCTTCACCAATATTTTCGTGGTATGCCGATTATGAATTAACTGAGTTAATTTCTCAGGGTAGTTCATTGACAATTGATGCTCCCTCCGAAAGCAGTAAGCTATTTGTAGCTGTGGAAGGGACAGATGTATGTAAAACGGTTGTAGGTGATGCCAAAGAAATCTCAGTAATTAAAGATCAGGTCTTAGAGCCTGTTTTGCCCGAAGGTGATTCTTACTTTTCTCCTCAAGGCCTAGGCGTTGCGATAAAAGCTACCTATGCGATTGCAGATCCGGATAATGTATTCGAATTTATTTGGTTTGATAGTTATGGAAGGGAACTTGCTGTAACAGATCATTTTTTTGTAGACAGGGAATTACCTAGAGGCGTTTATATATTCAGTGTTTTGAGTAGAAATAGCCTTTCTGGGTGCATTAGTTCTAAGGTTGAGTTTTCTGTGATCGTTGAACCAGCAGAGATTTCTCTTGACAATTGTAATATTTCAGGTTCTTCTACCATCATCAGTAATTTATGTCCCAGTTGCGTTGTCGCAAATCCGGATGGAGCAACTGATAATAATCCTCTGACAAATTCCGAAATTAAAACAACCCGAAATGTCTTTGCAGGGGGATTTATAGGTCAAAATCTCATCTTTCCAATTACGGGAAGTCAGGGTGATAGTGTGAAGGTTAATCTTTCTTTTCCAGACTTAGCAGGTGCTCTACCTAACCTTTCTTCAGTCAGCCTGACGTTGTTTAACGGCACAAGGAAAGTAAGTAGTGAATATTTTCTTAACTCACCCGAAGTCAGTGTAAAGCAAGAGTCAGGTCAATATTCATTTACGATTTTTGCTGATTTATTGGACGAATCCGAGGCCTACGTCAGTGTTCTTGTTAAGAGTTATTCTTCTCTTACATCCTCCGTTCCTAGAATTGCAGTCCATTCTACTGAGATGTTTTTTGCCGTGCCTAATATCCCCACTGAACCAGTTGAGATCTGCGACGGAAACTCAAAAAGATTAGTGGTTACTCCTGGACAAAATACCTTTCTCCGCTGGTATTCAGAGAAAGTAGGAGGAACTGAATTAAGCTCAGGTTCCGGATATACCACTCCAGTATTAAATACCCCGGGTGTATATACGTATTGGATTGCAATTTTTCGATCAAACTGTGAATCTTCACTGCGTTATCCCTATTCTGTTGAGGTGAAGGCACTTCCCACTAGCGATGATTTAGTTGTTTCAGGTGATGGTTTTCATTGTTATGGTGATATCATCGAGCTGAATCCTGAAATAAGTCCTTCTAGTAGTTTTTTGAGTGATGAGCTTCAGTTTGAATGGTTTATCGATTCGCTAGGTGTCGAGAAATTAAGTACAGATCGTTACCCAAATTTAAGTCTTACTTCAGATGGAACCCTAGTAATAAATGATGCGCAGCCGGGTAACTATAAATATTTCTTAGGATCAAAAACAAATGGTGGATGTACCACCCTCTCTACCCAGCTTAAAAGGGTCAATTTTCAAGTGGGTCCAATAATTCCAGTGCCGGTTTTTCCTAACAATAGCCCAAGTTTCTGTTTGGAATCAAATAAAACTTTGGGGGATATTCCCAGCTTGAGTAGTAATTATCAAATTAATTGGTACACTGATGAAAGCCGTACTGTTCAATTACCTCTAAGTACGAGACTTACCGATGGTGGGAAATATTATGCGGTTAGTCGAAATTCACAAAACTGTGAAAGCCTAGAATCTACTATGGTTGAGGTTCAATTGATTTCTTGTTCTCCAGTGCTTAGACTAGAAAAGCTGCCTAATCTCGAATCACCATTTGAAATCTTCGCTGGAAATGAAATATCCTATACTGTATCCATAGCAAACGATGGGATTTTTACTGCCTACGATCTGCTCATAGAAGACGTACTTCCATCAGGAACCAGATATGTTTCTTCTTCACCGGCTGGAGCATTTGCTGACAATAAAGTAAGCTGGCAACTGGATAGTCTGTCGGGAAGCGATAGCGTTCAATACGTGCTTCGTCTGCAAGTATTGCCTTCGTTTGCAATAGGTACTTTTCTCAGAAACACGGCTTCGGTGATTGGGGAAGATGTTCCTGGGGGCAAACTGGAGGCTGAGGCAGAACCGGTTTTGGTGACGCGTAATTCCTCTGTTGAGATAGAAAAGGTGCTTCTCACGAGCAGTCCAGTCTATCCCGGCGACTCGGTTGGCTATCAGATCAGTGTTTGGAATTCCGGACCGACTGATTCGGATAAATTAACGATACTCGATGTGTTGGCAGCTGAGTTGGGATACATTTCCTCGGAGTCGGGCACTTTCGATGCTTCCAAAGGTCAGGTTGAATGGGCAGTTCCTGTGCTGGCACCGGGTGATACGCTGAGGTATGAATTACTGGTACGGGTATCAGAATCGGCGGAGCCGGGTCTTATCGGCAACACTGCAATTGTGCAAAACAGTGCGGGAGAGCAGGAGGATTCTGACAATGCTGAAGCGGTAGAGGTAATCCCTCATTTCCCTGAGGTGAAAATCAGAAAATCTCCTTTGAGTGGACTTACAGTAGATGCAGGAACTGAGTTTGAGTACAGCATAACCGTTTCCAACAGTGGAAAAGGGACCGCCTACGATCTGGTCATAGAAGACGTACTTCCATCAGGTACCAGCTATGTTTCCTCTTCACCGGCCGGAGCATTTACTGACAATAAAATAAGCTGGCAACTGGATAGCCTAGCAGGAAGCGATAGCGTCCAATATGTGCTTCGTCTGCAAGTGTTGCCTTCGTTTGCAGTAGGTACTTTTCTCAGAAACACAGCTTCAGTGAGTGGGGATGATGTTCCCGGGGGCAAGCTGGAAGCTGAGGCAGAACCGGTTTTGGTGACGCGTAATTCCTCTGTTGAGATAGAAAAGGTGCTTCTCACGAGCAGTCCAGTCTATCCCGGCGACACGGTTGGCTATCAGATCAGCGTCTGGAATTCCGGACCGACTGATTCGGATAAATTAACGATACTCGATGTGTTAGCGGCTGAGTTGGGATATATATCCTCGGAGTCCGGCACGTACGATGCTTCCAAAAGACAGGTGGAATGGTCTATTCCAGCGCTGGCACCGGGTGATACCCTGAGGTATGAATTGCTGGTGCAGGTATCGGAATCGGCAGAGCCGGGTTTAATCGGCAATACCGCAATCGTGCAAAACAGTGAAGGAGGTCAGGAGGATTCAGACAGTGCTGAAGAGCTAGAGGTGCTAAAAGTTGAAATAATAAGTCTTGCCTTGGAAAAGGTGGTTCTGAATGGTGAAGTACGTATAGGTAACGATTATCGATATGGCATATTCTTGAAGAATACAGGGTCAATTGCCCTCAAAAATGTGATTATAAGGGACACTTTGAGTAGTAATCTGACTTACAAGTCCTCTAATATAACACCTCTAAGTACATCTAATGGACGGATTTTGTGGGAGTTTCCCGTTTTGGATCCAGGAGATTCTATTCAGATTGAGATCTTAGTCTCTTTAGAATATAATAAGAAATTAATAGGCGGTGAAATAGAAAATAGTGTCTGGGTTAGCGTTGAAAATAGTGACCAAATATGGTTTGATACTGTAAGTTCTCTGGTCCTTTCACCAGCTCAAACCAAATTGGCGATCTCAAAAACGTTGAATCAAGTTATTGCTTCGGAAGGCGATATCATCACCTATGATGTGAAAATTCAAAACATTGGGGAATCTATTGCATATGGAGTTTTGATAAAAGATTTTTATCCTGAGGGATTACAATATGTAGGTGTAGATGGCCCGGGTAGTATCCAGAATGATGAAAACGTATTGTCTATTTTTATTGACAAAATTTTACCGGGAGAAGAAATTTCGATTCAGTTGAGCTTTATTCTTTTGGAGTTCAATGAAGAGATGATAAATGTTGCTGAATTGAGTTCTGATAATGCTCCTGACGAAAAAGCAACTGCAGGTCCAATTATTTTAAAACAAGTTGACCTTGAAATTATAAAGACGGTTTCTTCTCAAATTATAGAGGTCGGAAGTGAGTTTAGTTATTCCATAGTCATTATAAACAATTCTCAAATAGTTGCTACGAATGTCTTGGTCACAGACATTTTACCTGTTGAGGTCGAATACTTGAGGCATGAAAATATTGTCGGGTTACTATCTTATTCAAATTCAGAAGGGAAGATCGAGTGGTTGATTGACAGCCTTGATGCGAATGAAAAAGCTGAATTGAAAATTTTTGTAAAAGCAATCAAGGAAGGCAGTCAAGTAATTAATCAAGCAAGTGTGACTTCTGAGGAAGAAGACTCTAATGTTGATGACAATCAAGATACTGTTTCTCATTTACAAGTCAGTCTTCATTTTCCAAATGTTTTTACTCCAAACGGTGACGGAGTAAATGATCTGTGGACTATTACGGGCTTGGAATTATTTCCAAACAACTCGATACAGGTTGTAAATAGGTGGGGCTCAGTGATATTTAAATCAGAATCATATCTCAATAATTGGTCTGGGGGTGACCTATTAGAGGGAACTTATTTTTACTTATTTAAGTGGAAAGACAGTGATCAAAATCACTATGAAAAAAGCGGATTCATCACCTTGGTTAGATAAATCCTCTAGAGGTTTCTAGAAAAAAAATATTTCCAAATGAGTTATGTTGACATTCTGGAATTCTCCAAAATATAGCTCATTTGAAGAGGATGTATTAGATGAAATGTGAAATTATTTTCAGCAAAAAATGAAAAAAATAAAAGTTATAGTAGTGGTAGTATTATTTTTTATAGTAGTACCAAAAGCAGTAAGTCAGCAAATTGCTCAATACAGTCAATACCTATTTAATCCTATTTATATCAATCCAGCCTATACAGGATATAAGAACGATCTTTTTATACAAAGTTTTTATAGAAAGCAATGGGTAGGTCTTGAAGGCTCACCTGAATCATTCGGTGTTGCGGCTGATGCTATGTTGAATTCCCAAAACGTAGGGATAGGAATGGTTGCGATGGCGGATAATTTGGGACTTCAGAGTACGCAGTCCCTTTATGCCAACCTGGCTTATCATCTGCAAGTGGGTTATGATTCCTATTTGAGTTTTGGTACTGGTGTAGGATTTGTGAATTACAGGATGAAATCTGAATTATATGATCCAACTATACTTGATGATCCCACACTAAACCTAGGATTAGGTAACATAATTTATCCTGATCTTCGAGTTGGTTTACTGTTTTATTCAGAATATTTATTTGCGGGAGTATCTGTGGATCAGGCTTTGGAAAATATCCTTAACATTGATAATGTAGACTTAGTAGTCGCGCCAAAGAGATCTTTATCATTTTCCCTAGGTAGAATCATTGATGTAACTGATCGGCTTTTAATAAAGCCATCTTTTTTTTCAATGTTTGATTTTAAGGCAAATCGAAGACTGGATTTTAATCTGTTTTTTATGTACGATGAGTCTATTGGTTTAGGCTTAGGCCATAGGAGGAGTATCAAATTTTTTCAAAAAGATTTGGCAGGTGACAAAAGTATTGCATTTATCTTAAACACGGAAATCCGCTTAGGTGAGCATCTGCGATTGGGCTATTCATATGATTATCCGATGAGCGGTTTTTGGAACTATGAATCTCATGAAATATCTCTGGGTTTCCTTTTAATTTCTCCACAATCCAGATTAAGATCTCCACGTTATTTTTAATTAGAAGCTATGAAATCGAGCATGACTACAACGTCACACACTGGAATGATTAAGTGCTGCGAGATTCCATATGACCTATAAAAATCAAATTACAAACAGATGAAAAGAACCGTTTTTAGTATTATTGGAATTATTTTTATTACTAGTTGTGGTACTTCCAAAAAGGCATTAATTGAGGCTGATAAACATTTTGAAACTTTTGAATATGATTTGGCCATCACTAGTTACAAGCAGTCTTTTAATTATGATCCATCGAATGAGGTGGCATACAAGCTTGCCGTATCCTATTTGAAAAAAAGAGAATTCAAAGAGGCTGAATACTGGTATACATGGTATAAGCAAGGCGGTGAAATGAATACAAGTAACTTCTATGACTTAGCTGAAATATATATTGGTAACTCCAAGTTTGAAGATGCTAAAGAAGCCCTTGTTGATTTAGCAAATCTAGATGATAACGAGACAGCGTCTCCCAAGTGGCAAATGCTGAATAAATCTGTTTTTCAGGCTAAAGAGTTACTAAATTTAAATTCATCGTATCTTTTGAAGCCGCTGGAATCAGTCAATACGGTATTTTCTGAATTTGCATACACTCAGTTTAGAGGTCAGAAATACTTTATTTCGGATAGAATGAGTGCAAACGCTGTAGAAAGGGATCGGAATTGGGATTCTGAAATATACGGATGGACTGGTAATGGTTACTTGCAAGTGTTCAAAGGAGAATTTGACACACTAAGTATGGATGTTGTTGGAATAACTGCTGCAAGTGAATTTAGTGGTGAGCTTCATTTTGGACCAATAAGTTTGGATAGTTCTTATTCGTTTAACACCTATACTCCTAAAAAAGAGAAAGCAAGTATTGGTAAATGGAATGATATAATTCCAAAAATAAATTTTAGAAATAACAGCACCGGGAAAATTGAATTAATACCTTCTTTGCCTGAAAACTTCTTAACAGATCCTTTTTGGGATCCCACATCTCAGAGATTATATTTTTCAGCGGATTTCTCCGGCGGTTTTGGGAATCTTGATTTGTACTACGCTGAATATAAGTCTAATGAATGGAAGGCCCCTGTGAATTTGGGAAAAAGAATTAATTCCTTTGGTATAGAAAGAAGTCCCTTTATATCACAGGACACGCTTTTTTTTGCTTCTGATGGTTTGGGAGGCTTAGGTGGGTTAGACATTTATAAAATTTCACTCCAGGAGGTAGAAGGGGATCAACCTATCAATATAGGTGTTCCTTTCAATTCCAATAAAGATGATTTTTTCTTTTTTATTGATAGTGAGTTAGGAGGAACTCAATTCTTGTCTTCCGATCGAGATGGAGGAATGGGAATGGATGATATTTACCTTATTTCTAAAATCCCTGATAACTTGATTCGAAATATTTTTGTCAAGGTTGTTGATGAAGAAACTGGTGCTTCTTTGGAAAACATAGCTGTTGAGTTCCAGAGACAAGCTACAAGCTTGAGCCAAAATTTAATTACAAATCAAATTGGTATTGCAAACTTCAATGTGAACAAACTTGATTCGTTGATTAATCTAAAAGTTTATGGGTCAGGCTATCTTAATTTT
Source organism: Algoriphagus sp. (assembly GCF_029254265.1). Classification (GTDB taxonomy): domain Bacteria; phylum Bacteroidota; class Bacteroidia; order Cytophagales; family Cyclobacteriaceae; genus Algoriphagus. Next base: position 7,834 of record NZ_JAQWXX010000091.1, read on the forward strand.
GGAATCGAAGCTTTGGATATTAGGAAATTGGACACTGTTTTTGTAACCCTTCAGAAACTATATCTTGATACACCGATTGTGTTTGACGATATCCTGTATGATTTTGATAAGTATACCATACGTCCGTCCGAAAATGAATCATTGATTAAACTGGTGAATAATCTTTTAGCAAACCCTGGTTTAAATGTTGAATTGAGGTCTCATACAGATTCCAGAGGTTCTCTCCCTTACAATCAAAAATTATCGGAAAACAGATCTGAATCGGTTAAGAATTTTTTGATCCAAGGCGGTGTGGCCGATTCAAGAATCTTTGTAAGATCTTTTGGAGAATCCTTTCCTTTTGTGAATTGCGGCGAAAGCTGTTCGTTGAGCGATCACCAGCGAAATAGAAGGACTGAGATAATATTCTTTTATGGTGGATTTAAAAATTTACCCTATAGTTACCCGTCTTTCAACCTGGATAAAAGAATCTCTGTTACTGTAAACCCCTCTTCAATAGAATCCTCAAGCATAAAAAGCGTCAATGATGAGAATATCTGGGAAGAAAGTATTGAAAAAGAGGGGAGTAATGGAATAGACTTGGAAATCGACTCCGCATATTATTATCTAATAGTAGGGAGTTTTGGGGATCTCTACTCAGCGCAAAAGAAGGCTGAAGAATTGAATGTTTTATTGGGGATCAATACTTTCATAATTAGCCCAATGGATTCGAAAAACCGATACAGAGTTGCTGTGGAAAGGTTTTCATCTTCAAAAGCTGCATCAGCTAGAAAAGAATATTTTAAAAGAAAACTAAAAAGAAATGATATTTGGATTTTGTTTTTGGAAACAGAAAATTCATTGATTAATAGAAATTAGGACTCCTTTTTCCAATGATCTTTTTAGGTTCTACCACGAATTTAGTGGTATTTAAACTTGATTAATTTATGATAAGCCTCACCGGAGGATAGTATCCGGACGGGAGAGCCTTTCTGGATTTTCGATTTTGGGCTGGTTTGCAAGCCGTTAAGAAAATGACTTAGCTCCCAAAAGGAACTAGGGAGATCCAGTCATTTCAGGTGCGCAAGGCAACCCAAAACTCCGCTGTTCCCCCATTTAAAATCAATGAATATAGCTGCTAGCGGAAAGAAAAGACTGAGGCTCGGGCCTTTTTGGTTAATTTTGGCGATCAAAAAGTGACAAAGATAAAAGGCTAGAATTTGGCTATAGGAGCTCAGACCATTAAAACTTGGCTTTGGCAAAATAAGTATCCTTCTTTATGCTTGAAGTTTTAGTCCAAAATCTATTTTACTTCTTCGCTAAAGTTAGGGTAGAACCTCTTTTTTTTTAGATTAATGGCCCTGCTTTAAAAATCGATGGTTACGAACATTAAGCTTGCCCTTAAAAGAAATAAGCAACATTTGTCACAATAATCAAATTGCCAAGACTAGTTGTTGATTTGCTCTCGGTAGTTTAATTCGCAGGAATTATTCATCGGTTTTTCCAGCGCTCTTTTTAAGCATTTCAGGCGAACTATTATTTTATAGTAGGTAATCTTTTTTTTAAATTTTTGTTTCTGGATGAAATTTGAACGGACTCATGGGTTGTATAAATTATTCAGAAAAACAATATTGACAATACGTTTATGTTTAAATACATTTCATATACATTTCGATTTTAGAGTGTATAATTGTTAAATAATTGGGCTTATTTACTTCAAATAACGATAAAGCTTGATACTTATGGTAGTAGCAAATGAATCTATTGTGATGAAGGATTATCTCGAGGAATTTTCTTCTGGAAAAACAAAGGTCAAAGGTAAATTGATAAATTGTAATCAAGAAGGAGAGTGGGTAGAATATTACAGTAACGGAAAAATAAGAAGGATTATCAACTACAAAGAGGGGAGGAAGCATGGCAAATCTTATGAATATAAGGAGGATGGTGAGTTGGATTTTTGTCTTGACTATTTTAATGGAACATTAGTTATGTCCTCAAAAATCTCTAATTTACTATCAAAACTAAAGTTAAAGAGGTTTTAAATTAAATATCGAATTGCTTATCTCTAGATAATTTTAACATTAATTTTATTTATAGGTAATTAATATAAACAAATGTATTAATTATTCATTTCCTTGCAAGTTTATCTACTTTGCATATAGAAATGGATTGAATTTAAAACTTTCTCTTATTAGTAAGTATTATTTCCAATATTTTAGCACTAATTTTTTACCTAAGTTCACTTTAGGTTTTTTTTAATCCGTTATTTGTTTACAAAAAAGCACACATTGTTTCCTAATAAATGATGAACTTAAAAACCTACTGTTTATTTTTTATATTTATTATATGAAAATATTGGTAATCATCAAAAAAAATAAACCTCAACTTCTAAAGTGTTTGAAGTATTAAATATAAAAGTTTTTAGTAAAAGCTTTTTATTTGATATGATATTTCAAAATCTTATATGTATTTATCTGAAAAATATAATTGGTTTTGAGGCCGATCCTAAACTATCCTTGTAACACTTTCAAAATTGATAGTTTGAGAAAAGAATCATTGTATTCAATCTTTGACTTAGAAAAAATTGGACTTAATAATATTTAAATTCATTAAAATCAGTCAGCCCCTTTAAACTTATTTATGTATATCCGCAAATGCACCAGTAGCCAAATAAGTTAGAAGTGACAGCCAGTGACAATCGCTTTCTTGCGGTCTTAACGGGTACTAAATTAGGTCAAAATAAACGGTTTTGACC
>NZ_JAQWXX010000009.1 GCF_029254265.1 Algoriphagus sp.
AGAAAGAATACCTCTGAAAAACTAGTTTTCAAAGGACTGGCTTCGTCGGCCTACGGCCTCCTCTGCCAGTCCTTTGAAACATAAATTTAAACCTAGACACAGTTTAATGAACTATCCCGTAATAATTTTCATCCTTCCTTGATGTAAGGACTCTAATACTAAGTTAGCTAGGATATCGATTGAAACACCAAGATTACTGAATCCAATACCTATGCCAATATCATTATTAAAAAAATCCATCTCTGATTCGAAATTTGTATTAGGTGGTTGACACTCATGTGCAGATCCAAAAAGCAATGCACTCCCAACACCAATGCTTTGAACGTTTAAAGCATTCCAATATGCATGTCTAAAAGCATCTGAACAATCATTTCTACCATTAATTCCGAAAATTATTACTGCTTTGCTTTGAGCAATATCTCTATTAAAATACACTGCCAACGCATCTGCAATATATTTTGGGTCAGATTTTATTAATTGTTTCTCACATTCTTTTAATTCTATATTAAAATGATTTGTTATATAATCAATTACATCGTCAGCTGACACATTCTCACAATCCACCCTCAACCCAATGATATTCCCATCAGGAACTTCGCAAGGATCAGTTTCAGGTGGAGTTGTTCCTCCTCCGCCACCCCATCCTTCGTCATCGAGGACTGGTGGAGTCGTTTCATAATATTCGCATTCCATGGTAACATACCTATCCAAAACTTGTCGATCGCTACAACCAAACCCCTCTTGGCAAGTAACCTGATACTCAGTATAAGTTACTTCATAACAAACAGACTCTAGTAATACTTTTGAATTTTCTTGACTGGTCTTTTGATTGTCTTTTTTTACAGGCTTGATTCTTTTGACCTTTTCACCAGCCTTGATTCTCCAGCCTCCAATAAGTTTTTCATTCCATTTGTAAAACAAATACTTTCCTGAGAAGTCAGTAGGTATTTTTTGGTACCCTCCATTCAGAAAATCTGAAAGCTTAAATTTCTTTTCCTTATCATCCGGATAGATTTTTAGGATATATGGAACATATTTTCCATTTGCTTTTGGGAATAATATCAAAGTGTGAAGAATGGTCTCTTGGGAAAAGGAAGGCCCAATCAAATGCTCCGGCACAATTAAATCTTCATAGTCCAGTTGCACTTCGATTACCTTCTTCCCATCAGCTTGAACGAAGGTCTTGGATCGATCCCAGTTTACTTTTTTCCGAATTTCCTTGGCATTGATTCTTGCATTTTCAGAGCCTTGATCCTAAAAGGAGGTTTCATTGGACTCAAACCAAGTCTTCGCATCTAAGACCTCTGATGTGAGGGGAACTTCAATTTTTTCTACTTCATCCTCAATACAGGAAGTGAAGAGGTATGCAATGCTACAAATCGCAAAAACAGCTAATAAAAGGTTGTTTTTGGTTGTTTTTGGTTGTTTTTGGTTATCATATTTAAAAATTAAATTTTCACAATTAAAAAATAGTTTTCAACTATTGCAAATTAAGTTTGACTAAAATTCTGATTTTCTTATACTTTTAATTTTTGTAGATTGATATTCAGGAATTTAAACTTGAAATGCATTTACTTTAAAAACTTGTTATCAAAGAACAGCTTCAGCAGCTTAACCAATTCTTTGAATCCGGTTCGTGATGACACGAACCACGGCGACGGAACCACGGCGACGGAGACCACAAAGAAAAATGTTTCGATCCAGATTTCTACCAATATCTCACCCCTCTGGGGTGTGGTGAAAAGTTGCTGTGTTTTGCATATTGAATTTAGCTTTTGAGGTTCTTGAAGCCCTTTTCGACCTCTTTGATAATCTTTGTGAACTTCGCGGTAAAAAAAATTATCGAAAACTGAAGCCCATGAAGATACGGCCTGGATCTATGGCTCGAATCAGATTGAGGTATTAACCTTCATTCCATTCACATTTTTTAATTCAGAGCTATTCCTACAATTTCCTACTTTGATTCTTGAAAATTGAAGAATTGAAAACCCCATGCTCGAAATCTCCCAATTCAAAAAATCTTATTCTACTGGATTCGAGATAAAAATCGACTCGCTTCAGCTTCAAGGAGGAATCCATCTGATCAAGGGGGAAAATGGCAGCGGAAAGTCCACCTTACTCAAAGCTATAGCTGGAATTCATGATTTTGAAGGTGACATAACGCTTGAAGGAATTGCTATCAAAAAAGACCCAGTTCGGTTTCGGAAAATGGTCAACTACTCCGATGCTGAGCCAATGTTTCCTGACTTCTTGAATCTGAATGAACTGATTGCCTTCGTGGCTAGTACAAAAGGAGCCGATGCTGCTCAAATCAGCCATTTAAAAACTGAATTGGGAATTGGTGATTATGCCAAAAATCCCCTCGCCTCCTACTCCTCCGGAATGCTGAAGAAAGCCGGATTAATTTTGGCATTTCTTGGAAATCCTCAACTGATCATTTTGGATGAGCCATTTACCACCATTGACGTAGAAACTCAGGATCGCCTGAAAAAATTGGTACTATCCCATGTTGCCGAGGGCAAAAGCTTTTTAATCACTTCCCATTTGGCAGACTTTGAAAAGCTTTTTGAATACAGCTCCATTCTGGAAATCGCGGATGGAAAATTGAGCAAGGTTTATGGATGATTTTTATACCAAATCCTTCGTAATCCCATTTTACAAGGCCTTTCTTGGCTTTTTCATTCTAGTTATTTTAATCTCCACAGTTTTCATGGAGTTCAAACAGCATGTCTTGCTTGCTGAACGAGTGCTTGAAAATGATAAATTTTTCCTTGGAGTTCTTGGGGCTTTTTTGATTTTTGGAATCTTCCAAGAGCGTTACCAACTCAATTTGATGAATGAATCCCGCTATAGGATTTTTCATTCCTTGGCCTTTTTCTCAGTTCCAAAACTTTTGAAAATTCAGCTCAGCATTTGGACCAAAACACATGCATTACTCTTGATTTATGCCGTATTTCTAAGCTATATCGGTTTACGCAGTCAAATTCTGCTAAAGCCCATTCTGCTCTGGTTCTTTGTTCTAGGAGTTTTTAGTCTGGATTTCATCTTATTCTATTTCAAACTCCGTCGTCCTTTTCCGGATAGGGTGATTTCAAAATCAGTCCTATTTCCAAGGATCCCATTCGGTTTTTGGTTTTTGAAACATTTAGCCACCAATAGACCTATTCTGATTATTGCAGTCAAACTCGTTTCATTGATCCTATTAAACGGGTTCTTTTTCTCCTATGAGTCCGGAGGGTATGATCTAAGATGGATTGCCTTCGGCTTGCTATGTGCTGCTTTTATTCACTTTCCAGTTTGGATGGAAAAGGTAAGATTTGATGCAGAAGAATTGAGTTATTTCTTAAATCTTCCCCGATCCTTTTTCCTAAAAATCCGCCAGCATCTGACTAGTTTAATACTCTTTATCTTACCGGAGTTGATCCTGATCGGAATCAAATTTAAGACTCAAGATTTTGGACTGATCGCATTGAACCTAAGTTTCTTCTTTGTCTCCATAAATTTAGGGCTACTCGGGCTAATCGTATTTCAATCTCAACATATCGATTGGACGAAAGCAATCATGGGAGCTTTCTTTCTGCTGTTCTTAGTAATTCTGTTTAGCATCCCTTTTTATTTGATCGCAGTGCCAAGCTTAGCAGCTTTCATTCTGGCGATAAAAAGTCCATATCAGATTTAAGTTGGAGCCAAGCGAGTGTCTTCACTCGTATTTATCGAAAAATGCAGTTCATCGGTGTGAATACTTTTTAGATTGCGTTTCGTGAAGACACGAACCATGTCGGCGCCGATGAGGCAAGAAACATTCTTCTAATCGAATAATTACTTTTTACGGCGCGAGGGGGAGGACGCAATAGCGGGCCGGCGCCGGGCTGTGCGGAGGAAGCTTTATTGCGTCTTGTCCTGATTGCTATCGGGATTGGTTCTTTTTTGCCAAGAAAAAAGAACAGGAAGAAATAGAAAAGTCGGAGTAACATTTTGAGTGAGAACTATTGCATTTCTTGAAGAAACAAACCGCTGCAAAGGTGAACTTCGCCCTATCCTTCGTGGCCTCCGTGGTTAAAAAACCTTTGTGCCCTCAGTGGTGACCCCTGTGATCTTGGTGGTTGGGAATAATTTACTGCGTTTCGTGAAGACACGAACCGCAGCCGTTTTTCCAAAATCTCGTAAATCCTAAATCTGAAATCTAAAATCCCTTTACATTTCCTTCATCTCACTCACCACTTTGGTAATGGTCTGCTTAGCATCGCCGAAAAGCATCAGGCAGTTTGGATAGCCAAAAAGCTCATTCTCAATTCCTGCATAGCCTTTTCCCATACTTCGCTTGCTCACGATCACAGTCTTTGCTTTGTCGGCATTCAAGATTGGCATTCCGTAAATTGGGCTTTGAGGATTAGTTCGAGCTGCTGGATTCACTACATCATTTGCTCCGACCACAAAAACTAAATCGGTATTTGGAAACTCATCATTGATCGCTTCCATCTCAATCAATTTATCATAGGAAATATTCGCTTCTGCCAATAAGACATTCATATGTCCCGGCATCCTACCTGCCACAGGATGAATAGCGAACTTGAAATCTATATTTCGTTTTTCGCACTGCTCCATCAACTCTCGAATTACGTGCTGGGCTTGGGCTACGGCCATTCCGTATCCCGGAACTACTATAACCGAAGAAGCTGAATCGAATAACATCGCAGTCTCCTCCACTCCTATCTCTTTCACCACGATTTGCGGTCCATCAGCGGCTGGACCGGAAACAGTCTGTCCAAAACCTCCTAGCAGTACATTAGTCAAGGATCGGTTCATGGCCTTGCACATGATTTGAGTCAGGATAATTCCCGAAGCTCCAACCAGTGAACCTGCCACGATGAGCACATTATTATTCAAGATAAAACCGGTCGCACAAGCGGCCATTCCCGAGTATGAATTCAAAAGAGAAATCACAACTGGCATATCTGCACCTCCAATTGGAATCACAGTCAGGATCCCCAGAAGTAAGGAAATCACAATCAATGCAATCATAAAAATCGGATCGCCTGGGTTCATGAAAGTCAAAACACCGGCAATAATAAAGGCAATCAAGAGAATCAAATTGATCGGATGCTGCCCTTTGAACGTGATTGGTGAACCGGAAATTTTTCCGTCCAACTTCATAAAAGCGATCATGGAACCTGTAAAAGTCACTCCACCGATCAAGACCGAGACGATAATACTGACCGAATTAACCGAATCTGGATACGTGGAGATTTCTTGTGTTTTCAGGAAATAGTCTGAAAGCGCCACTGAAAAAGATGCTAGACCTCCAAAACCATTAAATAAAGCGACCATCTCAGGTATTTTGGTCATCTCTACTTTCTGCGAAACATAAAGACCTATTGCTCCCCCAATGAGGATACATATAAAAATCTCTACAAATGAAAGGATATTCACCGTGTACAAAGTCGCCGCGATGGCAATCAGCATCCCAACAGCAGAATACAAGTTACCTTCGCGTGCACTTTTGGTTTTACCCAATTTTTTGATCCCGAGGATAAAGAGAATCGAGGAGATCAGATAGGCTACTTGGATCAGTGTGCTCATTTCTTCTTAAACATTTTAAGCATACGATCGGTCACTGCGTAGCCGCCGACCACATTGATGGTTGCTAGAATTAAAGCCAGCATCCCTAACCATTTGCTCAGAGTTCCATAGCCCAATTCGTTGCAAGCGATCAACGCACCGACGATGGTAATTCCTGAAATAGCATTCGAACCCGACATCAGTGGTGTATGAAGCGTAGGAGGCACTTTGTTAATCAGTTCAAAACCGAGATAACTGGCTAAGACTAATATATAAATCAGTATAATAAGTGAATCTGCATTCATAAAATTATGGTTTAGTGATTCAGGATTTTTTTGGTGAATTCATGGATCAAAATACCATCATGAGTAATCACCGAACCTCGTGTGATTTCCTCATCAAGATCTAAATTCAAGCTGTCTTTGGTACTCAAATGCAGCAGCAGGGTACTGATATTTGTAGCGTACAACTGACTTGCATTCACAGGAAGCAGCGAAGGTAGATTGGACTCTCCTACTAGCGTCACTCCATGTTTAACCACTGTTTTATTGATTTCTGAAATTTCGCAATTACCTCCTGACTCGACAGCCATATCGACGATCACCGAACCGGTTTTCATGCTTTTCACCATTTCCTCTGTAACTAGAATCGGAGATTTTTTCCCCATCACCAGCGCAGTGGTAATAACTAGATCAGCATCTTTAATTTTATCTTCAATCAATTTCTTTTGTTTCGCAAGAAAATCTGCCGAAACCTCAGCAGCATAGCCACCTTCCACTTTGACTGCTTCAGCTCCTTCAACGGTCAGAAATCTTCCTCCCAGGGATTCTACTTGCTCTTTGGTTTCCGGTCGCACATCAGATACTTCGACTATGGCTCCTAATCGCTTTGCAGTCGCGATAGCTTGCAAACCTGCCACCCCAGCTCCAAAGATTAAAACTTTTGCCGGCGTGATGGTACCTGATGCGGTCATCATCAAGGGGAAGATTTTTCCAAGATAATTGGCTCCCAAAATCACAGATTTATATCCAGCCAGATTAGCCTGAGAACTTAAGGCATCCATTTTTTGAGCTCGTGAAATCCGGGGAACAGCATCCATGGCGATCGCTGTGATTTTCTTTTGGAGAAAAGCTTTTATCAATTCAGGATGCGTGTAGGCATACAAAAAGGAAATACAGGATATCCCTTCTCTGACTTCTGCAACCTCCTCCAATGTCATCGGATTAACTTTCAAAATGATATCCGAAGCCAATACTTCTGACTTTGAAACCATCTGAGCACCAGCATCTAAATAATCCTGATCTGAAAAATAAGAACCGGCACCCGCGCCAGTTTCTATCAAGACCGTATATTCCTTCTTTAAAAGCTGCTTGACCACATCAGGGGTAAGGGCAACGCGTCTTTCGAATTCTTTGACTTCTTTAACTACTCCGATTTTCATTTTGCGAGGTGTAAAACAGGGGACTTCAAAGGTTAATAATCCTAATTTTTATCTAAAGTAATTTTTTAAGTAGTAATTAACCATCCTGTTGCAAAAAATTTCTAACCTTATTTGAGGTATCGATTTCGATTTGATTCTGAATAGATGTTTTTTTTGAAAGGCAACTTTTATATTAAATAGAAAGTTTAAAAAAATCAGAATCAACAATTTCATCCTCTTTTGAAATGGATTACAGGATCAAATCTGTCATTTAACCATTTTTGATTTTAAAATTTAGCTCAAATCGAACAAAAAAAATAAGGAGCTGCTTCAATCAACAACTCCTTATAAAAATAATTATTAAGAAGATTAAAGAATATTTCCGTTCTCATCGGTTTTGATTCTAATTCTATTATTGCCTTTCTCCAAGACAAGTTTATACTCTTTTTTAGTGACTCCCAGATTATCATGATAACTAACTAAATAAGCATCTTTGATGATTTTCCATCCAGGGTACTCCTTTGCAGCTGTTTTAGAAACGGCCAATGGGAGTTTGACATTTTCATATTTTTCAATTGTCCTCAAAAGATTACCCTCATCATCATAGGCGGCAAGTATTTTACCCTTGGGAATAAAAAATGAGATAAAATATTTATCGTACTCATCTTCATAATACTCCGAATCCCTAACGTCATAAGTGGTAGCGTAGCGCTCAAGCATTTGCACAGGTTGGGCCGCAGATGCATTGTTAACATCATCCAGGTATTTGTAATTTCTTGCGGACACAACTACTTCTGGTAAAGTGACCACCTGGGCAAACGACGGAACCGCGATTCCAATAGCGAATAAAGCAAGAATGATCTTTTTCATGTCTTTGATTGATTTTAGTTAAAAATGAATAGATGCTTATAATCATGCAGAGGCATGTTTTAGCATGTATAAATTTAACTATCACAACGCTCCCAAAAACTGATCTAAATCAATTCTAAGTACTTTTTTTTTAATTTTTAACGTGAGAAATATCATTTTTTACTATTGAAATAAAATTTCAAAACCCATTTTCCCACTGAAAATTTCTTCTCAAAAAACCAACAGCAGTATGCATTGAAAGAGATTAATCCTTATTTTAAGCTTCCCAAAAATCAATTAACAAATCCCATGAAACAACCCAAAAAAGTAGCTTCGGATCAATCGCGCCGGGACTTTATTAAAAACACGGCGATTGCTTCGTCTTTTTTCATAGTCCCGAGACATGTACTCGGAGGAGTAGGATTCACCTCTCCTTCTGATCAGTTGAATATTGCAGCGATAGGTGCTGGTGGTAAAGGTGCCAGCGATATTATGCTTGCTTCCGTCAAAGGTAGAGAGCGAATCGTTGCACTTTGTGATGTGGACTTTTCAGGGTCGGCAAAGCGATCGGTAGAGAATTTTCCAAATGCTAAGCTTTATGCAGATTACCGCAAAATGCTCGATACCGAAACCGATATTGATGCTGTCACTATCTCAACACCAGATCACGTGCATGGTCCAGCAGCCAAATATGCGATGGACCGTGGCAAGCATGTGTATGTGCAGAAGCCGATGACACACAATATTTCCGAAGCAAGAATACTTACAGAATTGGCTAGAAGTAAAAAAGTGGTCACCCAAATGGGAAACCAAGGTGGATCAAACCCTTACCTGGATGTCGTTCAAAAGTGGATTGATGAGGATAAAATCGGGAAAATCTCCAAAGTACAAGTTTGGACCAACCGTCCAGTTTGGCCACAAGGCGGACCTTTTCCTGCTGCAAATCCAGGCACCAAACCAGATGCTTTGCAATGGGATCTTTGGCTAGGCCCAGCACCGGAAATTCCTTTCACTCCAAACCTTCATCCATTTAACTGGAGAGGTTGGTGGGATTATGGAACTGGAGCACTGGGCGATGTAGGATGCCATTTGATCGATATTCCATTCCGAACGCTTGGTTTGAAATATCCAACCGATGCAGAGTGCAGTGTTGGAACCGTCTTCTCTAAAATGTGGACTCCAGATTACAATCCTGAAGGATGCCCAGCTTCTTCTTTTATCACCTTGCATTTTGCAGCTACTGCGAAAAGTAAATCTCCGATCGAAATGACTTGGAGTGATGGGGGAATTAAGCCTTCTCATCCAGACATTATCCCAGCAGATGATGATATTGGAGGTACAGGATCAGCCAATGGCGTATTGATTATTGGTGATAAGGGTATTATTTCTACAAATATCAATGATTCCTCTCCATTGATGCCAAAGCTTTATTTGAATGACGGAACGACTGAATTTGGGCCTCAGACTGAGGAAAATATGGAGTCTGAGTACGGTCATCAGCGACTTTGGGTAGATGCTTGTAAAGCAGGATTTGGAAGTGCGGAGCATAAAGGCCTGACTTCTTCTTTTGATTATGCCGGTCCGATGACGGAGACAGTGTTGATGGGTAATCTTGCCATTCGTAGCTACATGCTTCGAAGAGAAAACAGCAAAGGCCAGCAAGAATTCTTTGGTAGAAAGAAACTCCTTTGGGATGGTGAAAACCTTAGAATTACAAACTTGGAAGAAGCAAATCAATTCGTCACAAGAACCTACAGAGAAGGTTTTGGAATGGGCTGATCCCAATTATAGAAAGTGCTATTTCAAACCCAACCGATTGATTTTGGTTGGGTTTGTTTTTTTTTTAAAGAGGTAACTACTCAATCTAATCATGATCAAGAAATCAAACCCAAAACTTAACCTTTCACCAGAGGAGCGTAAGAAACTTCGAAAAGCCAAAATCAAGATTTCTGAGATTTTAGATCTTGCTCCTGATGAATTGGAAGTTATTTTGAAAGTCAATTCTGAGCGGGTAAAAACCCTTGTTTCTTTGGCTGAATTCCAAACTGTGCCATCAGTTGGGATCAAGTTTGCTGAGGATTTGATTTTTATGGGTTATTATTCTTTAGCCGAACTCAAAGAAAAAGATGGCGCAAAATTACTTGACGAATTTGAGCGAAAGAAAGGCTTTTGGACTGACCCCTGTGTGGAAGATCAGTTTCGATTGATCGTTGATTTTGCAAAAAATCCCTCAATCACCAAAAACTGGTGGGACTACACTGAAGAAAGAAAAATATACCGCGCAGAAAGTGGCTATCCAAAAGACAGACCCAAGACCGTTTGGTATGAAGCCAACCCAATCAAATGGAAAACTAAGAAATGATTCCAATTGCTCAATTTATCGTGATTCTATTTGGGGCCTTCATCTTTTCCGTAGGAATTTTAATGCTTTTTAATCCTGAAAAAGCACTTGCAATACTTCGGAAAGCAGGAAGTACAAACTTGATCAATTACGGGGAAATCACAATCCGGTTGATACCAGCCATAGCTTTGGTTATTTATGCACCTCAGTCCAGATTTCCGGATATTTTGAAATTATTTGGAGGATTTATGATCGCCACTTCACTGGTATTATATTTTGTACCGAGACGCTATCATCACGCCTATTTGGTAAAATGGGCAGCTATTCTTAGTCCTTTTCAGGTAAGATTGATTGCTCCATTGGCTTTTCTTTTTGGAGTAGCAGTGATATATGCAGTGCTTTAAAACACCATTTAAATACTTATATCACTGATCTCAAAATTGATAAAATCAGGTACTTCCTTTTTTTGTTTATTTGAAAACTCACTTAATTTCTACCCATGAATAAGTTAATAATCACCTTAATCTTCGCGGTTTTTTGTGGTCAACTTGCGGCTCAAGACAGACTTACAGGTCAGACTTTCACCACTCGATCAGAAGTACTGGCTCGAAATGGCATGGCAGCAACCAGTCAACCATTGGCTACACAAGCTGCTCTGGATATTTTGAGGAAAGGTGGCTCTGCAATGGATGCAGCTATTGCAGCTAATGCAGTATTAGGCCTAGTCGAACCTGCGAGTTGCGGAATAGGCGGAGATCTTTTCGCGATTGTTTGGGATGCAAAAACCCAAAAACTCTATGGCTTTAACGGAAGCGGTAGAGCCCCAAAATCGTTGAGTATCGACTACTTTATAGACAAAGGAATAAAATATGTTCCAGATCTAGGCCCACTTCCGGTAACCGTTCCAGGTGCAGTGGATGGCTGGTTTGCACTTCATGAGAAATTCGGAAAACTTCCCATGGCCACGCTCCTTCAACCTGCTATTGACTATGGAAGAGAGGGGTTTCCCGTTTCAGAGGTCATCGCCTATGAAATGGAAAGCAACCACAGCCCAATGGTAGATTTACCTGGATTTGCAGAAACTTATATGCCTAATGGCCATATTCCTCAGAAAGGAGAAGTCTTTAAAAACCCAAACCTTTCCAATACCTATAAGAAAATCGCCAAGGGTGGCCGGGATGCCTTTTATAAAGGAGATATCGCTCGAACAATTGATTCCTATATGAAAAAACACGGAGGATTTTTGAGATACGAAGACCTTGCAGCCCATACTTCAAATTGGGTAGAACCGATCAGCACCAATTACCGGGGCTATGATGTCTGGGAACTTCCGCCGAACGGACAGGGAACTGCCGTGCTTCAAATGTTGAATATTTTGGAAGGGTTTGATATTGCAGCCATGGGATTCGGGAGTACCGAATACCTTCATGTGTTGACCGAAGCCAAAAAACTTGCCTATGAGGATAGGGCAAAGTTTTATGCAGATCCTGAGTTCAACAAAATTCCAGTAGAAGAGCTGATCTCCAAAAGCTATGCAGCGGAGAGAAGAGCTTTAATCAATCCAAATCAGGCTGCTCGAAGCTATCCTGCTGGGGATTTAGAAATCGAGCTAGGAAACACCACCTATCTGACTGTAGCAGATAAAGACGGCAATATGGTTTCCCTGATTCAAAGTATCTATTCCGAATTCGCTTCAGGCATGGTTCCAGATGGTTTGGGTTTTGTGCTTCAGAATCGAGGTGCGCAATTCAATGTTCAGGATCGAAATCATGCCAATGCGATCGCTCCTGGGAAGCGACCTTTTCATACGATTATACCAGCTTTCATCACTAAAGATGGAAAGCCATTTGTAAGTTTTGGCCTGATGGGAGGTTCTGTCCAGCCACAAGGTCATGCCCAAATTGTAGTGAATGTGGTGGATTTTGGGATGAATCTTCAGGAGGCTGGAGATACTCCTAGAATGAGACATTCCGGAAGTTCTCAACCTACTGGATCGGTCATGACCGATGGAGGCACACTCAATTTGGAAAGTGGATTTGCGCCAGAGGTTTTTAGAGAGCTTCGGAAAATGGGACATCGAATTTCCTTTGCCGTGGGGATTTACGGGGGATACCAAGCAATTGGAGTTGATCTAGAAAACCGAGTTTACTCCGGCGCATCCGAGTCCAGAAAGGATGGTCAGGCGGCTGGATATTAGCCAAAAACCAACTCAAATTTCATTTGGAGATCTCTATTCATTCCTAAAAGACCTTAAGGCTTTGTCGAGATTCAGGAGTTACGTTTGGAAAAGGTTACCTTGTCTGGGTAAAAAACAAATGACAAATGGATTTCGAAGACGTAAAATATGAAATGAAAAAAGGCTCTTGGAAGCCAGTGATTATAGTAGCGATAATTATATTCCTGCTTTTTGCCTTTAAGCCTTGGGCCCAAGTCGGAGCTGGAGAGCGTGGAATAGTCCTGAATTTTGGAGCAGTTGAAAACACAGTTTTGGGTGAAGGAATTCACTTTAAAATACCTATTGTGCAGACAGTAGTCTTGATGGATGTAAAGATCCAAAAAGCAATCACCGATGCAGCATCAGCCTCTTCTGACTTACAGGATGTGGCCTTATCTGTAGCATTGAATTACCACGTCATTCCCGACAAGGCTAATGTGGTATACCAATCGATCGGTGTAGAATTTAAAGCGAGAATCATTGATCCGGCGATTCAGGAAGTAATGAAAGCGGTAACTGCTCGATATACCGCAGAGGAACTAATCACTAAGAGACCAGCAGTAAGTACAGAAATGAAGGATGCTTTGTCATCGAGATTATTGGAGTCAAATATCGCCGTGGATGCATTTTCTATTGTATCCTTTAGCTTTTCTCAAACCTTCACTGACGCGATTGAAGCGAAGCAAACAGCAGAGCAAAATGCACTGAAGGCGAAACGAGATTTGGATAGAATCCGTGTGGAGGCCGAGCAAACCATTGCTGCAGCTACCGCAGAAGCAGAGGCTTTGAGACTTCAGAAAATGAATATCTCACCTGATTTGATCGAGCTTCGAAAAATCGAAGCTAATCTAAAGGCTATTGAAAAATGGAATGGAATCCTTCCTGAAGTTACGGGTGCCGGAGCTATTCCTTTTATCGGAGTTGGGGGAACGAAAAACGACTAAGTTTTTTGAACCTATCGCTATTGAAAAAGCGTGTCTTTGAATTTAAATTCTAAGCACGCTTTTTTCTTTATCTATTAAATTCATAAGTGGAAAAGAGAAGCTCTAATCCAAGGAAAATATAACCAAGTCATGCTTTACTTTTTGAAATTTGACTTCCAAGCAGGCTAGGATTTTTCTACCTTGGGAGTTGTTCACCCTATTCACCCATGAAGAAAAAATTACTTACACCCCTTGCACTTTTTATTCTATTTCTGTCATTTTCTGCTTGCCAAAAGGATGAATTCCAGCAATCAGAACTAGTTGACCCAAACTTGGAATACAAGACTTATAGCCCCAATCCAACAGAATTGGTGATTTCCAGGACAGAATATGCAGATCGATTGTATGGATTTTGGCTGGGCCAATGTATTGCCAACTGGACAGGTCTGATCACTGAAATGGATAAAATCGGAGGTGAGGGAAAAGATGGAAAAGGAGCAGGATTCTATACCAGAGCCAATTGGGGAGGTCCCGACGAGCCTGCGATTTGGGAGGAAATAGGAATGGACATGGGCAGGAATATTGACTTTGTCTTGGAGGATGAGGGTGGTGTATGGGGAGCGGATGACGATACCGATATCGAATACATCTACCAATCCCTGATGTACGAGAATCAAACCACATCACTAAGTCCTGAACAAATTCGAAACGGTTGGCTGAAGCATATTTACTCGGATGAAAACACTCCTTTCATGGGAAAAGATGGCATTTCAAAAGAGAATTACCTTTGGGTTTCGAATCAAACCGCTCATGATCTGATGCGGCAAGGATTACTTCCTCCAGCGACAAGTGATCCGACAAATAACAAGGATTATGAAATGATTGATGCCCAATTAACCACTGAGATCTTTGGTTTTTTTGCTCCCACCAGACCAGATATTGCCCTAGAAATCGCTTCACTTCCCATTCAAACTACTGCAAGATTCAATGCCCAATGGGCAGCGGAGTTTTACGTGATTATGTACTCTTTGGCCTCATCAGCTGACCAAACCAAACCTATAAAAGATCAATTATTCTGGATGGCAGATCAAGCGAGCACTAGGCTTCCGGAAAACTCTGTTGTATCAAGCATGTATGATTTTGTAAAAGCTAGCTATGAGGCTGAAATTCCCTGGGAAACTACCCGAGACAGCCTTCATATCAAGTATCAAATCAATCAAGAAGCAGGCTATGATTGGTATACCAAAGACTCAGTCTGCAACGGTTGCTTTGCCGGAGGAATTAATTTCGGTGCGAGTATGGTCAGTTTATTTTATGGAGAAGGTGACTTGAAAGAAACCATCAAAATCGGCACTTTGGCAGGTTGGGATTCGGATAATCCAACAGCTACTTGGGGAGGACTATTAGGTTTCATGTTGGGCAAAGAAGGCGTAGAAGCAGCTTTTGGGAGGAAATTTGCAAACAAATTCAATATCCATCGAACTCGCGGAGGCTTTCCAAATGATGGAATAGACAACTTTGAAAATATGGCGAAGATTGGAGTTTTTATTGTCGATCGAATGGTCCAGGAAAAAATGGGTGGAGGAATCGATCTCGAAAAAGACGAATGGTATATTCCTAAAAATCAAACCACTATCCAAGGTGCTTTAAACAGGGATTAAATCAAAAAAGCTGAAAATTTGGATTACTGATATGTAGACTTTGATTCCACAAACTTGCTTTTAAGGAAAAACCAGAGCGCTTTTTGTTCAGTATTCAGAACAGTAGTAGAATCAAAGGATTTTTTTATCCTAATGAAATAAGTTTTTAGTAAATTCTCATAATCCTCAGATTTTAATTTTAAGCAATTCTCTGTCAATTTTATCCAGAATTGCAGTTTCGCCCTCAAATTTTCTTGCTAAGAAGCAGTCAGTTTGAGCTAATTCTTCAAAGTCTTCATCAGTACGGAAGGTTACTGGAAGAGAACAGTTTTTCCTTTCCCAATTAACATATGTTAGACTATTGCTTATTTTTTCTTTTGGGATTAAATGAGCGATAATACTGTGGAAAAAAATCTCATCCGGCACATGAGTATATGTATGATAAGCTTCAAAAGACTTATTAGAACTAATGAATTTTAGTATTTCACTGATTGTCTCAATAGGTAGAGCCCACCATGCGCTGCCTCCAAAAGGTTTAAGATAATCAGGATGCCTTCTTTTAACGAAAACATATTTTAAAACTGATCTATCATTAAAATTCAAGATTAGCTTAGTGATGTTTTTTAGATTTTTTGTGGTATAAAATTCAGAAGAATAAATATCACTAAAAGTATACCAAGTTCTTAATTTAGGGAAAGGATGGATATTATAATTGAATATTCTTTTCTTATATCCATCATCTTTCCAAACATTTTCAATGGGGTTTAAATCAATATAATTTTGACCATAATTAGCTTCAAGAAAACTTCTTAAATCAGCAATTGGTTTAATTGGATAATCTTGCCCACTTGCAAAAATACAATAGCCATTTCTTTTATGCTCAGTGATTTTCTTAAGAGCTACCAAAATCGCTTTAACACCGCTAATATCCGACCAAGTAACATCTACTCTTTCTTCTAAAATGAAAACATTTCTCAACACTTTTAACTCATCTTGAAATGGAGCAATTTCACTTTTCCTATCGATATGTACATAAAAATAAGTATTGTCGCCTTGCAACCTTGAAATAAGCCTACTCAGATTCTTTGGCAGCGTATGTGCCAAAATTATATAACTTAAATCCATAAAAACTATCTATTATCGCCTACTATTTATCCCATTAAAATAAGATTGTTATAAAATTAAATATACCCGCTCGTGATAAGCTAAAACACAAAACAACATTCTTAAAATCAAGCACCCATCAATCTAATTTACCCCTTTTTCAGCTTAAATCTATCAATACCATTCTGTTTTTGAAAGAATCAAAACAATAGCTTTCTAGCTCTTCTATTTTTTTAAATTCAGAATCGATATATCTCCACCAAAACCCACAATTAAATTCTATTACTATCCATTCCACTGTCCTTAAAAAATACATTTCTTACTTCATATACGCCTCTCGGATCGCTCGGAACTCTGAACTTGGTTTCCACTTCGGCCATGTGTCCGAATTCGCTAGATTTCTGCCTACAGAGTACAGCAATTGCACATCATCAACTGCTCCATCCAGATTCCATCGGCTAGTATCATATTCATCTGAAGGCTTGTGATAGTATTTTTGCACGTACTCATCTTCAAGTTGCTTTCCATATTCTTTTCCTTTCTCAAAGTGGTCTATTCCTGTACCTATATATAAAGCTGGGATACCCACTTTGGCAAAGCTGAAATGATCAGACCGGAAATAATAGCCCGCTGTGGGTGTAGGATCTGGAGCCGAATACCGACCTACTTTTTCCAATTCTATATTAAGTAAATCTTCCATGTCACTTTGTCCCACGCCTATTATCGACACATCCTTCATTTTCCCATACGGATTGATTCCATCCATATTGATATTGGCTACAGTTTTTTCTTTAGCATAGATCGGATTCAGAGCATAGTAAAGCGAACCCCAAAGTCCTTGCTCTTCAGCTGTCACGGCCAGAAAAATCACTGTTCGTTCTGGTTTCTCATCGGTACTAAAGGCTTTTGCCAAAGCAAGTAAAGCTGCTGTCCCGGTGGCATTATCCAAGGCGCCATTGTAGATTGAGTCGCCCGTTTCATCTGGTTTTCCAATCCCCAAATGATCCCAATGTGCAGAATAGATTATATATTCTTCTGGTTTAGTGGAGCCGGTCACTTTAGCAATCACATTTTTAGAGACATCATATTTCGCCTCCACAGCAAGCGAGGAACTTGCTTTCAAATTCATTGGGACTGCTTGAAAATCGGCTTTCCGAGCTTTTGCTAACATTTCCCGCTCATTCATACCTGCCATTTCAAAAAGCTTGTTCGCTGTAGGCAAAGTTACCCAGCCTTCAAATCCCAATTTATAATTGTCTTGTCCTCGGTCATCTAGGTAAAGTTGTGCTGAATTCCAGCGATTTTGAACAACATTAAAGCCATATCCTGCAGGAATAGTATTATGCACAATCAGCACTCCCAATGCGCCATGCCGGATGGCTTCCTCATATTTATATGTCCAGCGGCCATAATACGTCATGGTATTTCCTTTGAAGAAGGCTTCATCCTCTGTGCCAAAACCGGGATCATTCACCAGCATCATCACGATCTTTCCAGTGACATCAATGTTTTTATAATCATCCCAACCATACTCCGGAGCAACTATTCCAAAACCTGCAAACACGATTTCTGCATCCTCAAAACTTACCAGCGAATCCGTTCGCTGAGTCCATATCACATAGTCTTTTAGGCCTTCGAAGGTGACAGATTCATTTGCAGACTTGATCGTCATCTCTGTAGCAGCTGTACTATTGATTGAGACCATAGGTACATCCTGAAAGTACGAATCCCCATTTCCAGGCTCTAAACCCATGGTTTGGAATTCTGATTCGAGGTAGTTGATGGTTTTGGTTTCACCTTCAGAAAAAGGCATTCGCCCTTCAAACTCATCTGAGGCTAAGGTGATGATGTAAGGTTCGAGGTCTGACACTTGAAAAGTGTAGCTCTCCTTTTTAGGCTCAGAACAGGAAAAAACTGCAAGCATCAACCCACAAATTATTAATTGCTTTTTCATTGGAGTAAATTTTAAAGGGAAAAATCGATTCGATATTTAAAGGTATTAAAATATATAATGAAGAAAATCTCAATTCGTAAGGCTATTTGCCTCCCATACTTTTTGTTCGCTGAGGGAATTGATTTGGGAAATATATAAAGGTTTACTCTTTGGAATACGAAGTACTGACTCACAAATTTCCGGAGAGTTTGCGAAAGGTAAAGATTCATCCAATCAAAGTTTTAATTGAATCCCCAATCCGTCAAATCCTAAATGATACCTAGCAGAAGTTGCTCCTGTAAACCTCCCATTGTACTCATAAATAAAATATTCTCTGGCTAATGTTTTCTGAAATTGAATATTAATAGGTCCCACCCAACCCGCTAAAATTATTTTTTCAATCCAACCCCTAGCTAGCCAGTTCGCTTTTTCATCTTTACAAATACTTACTGATACACTCACGCCCTGCTTCATAAGATGCTCAGTTACCAAAAGTCCTCCTAGCTCTCCTTTTGGACCAACCATCGCTTGACAAGAGATCTTTAATTCCTCAAATGAATGAAAGAGGGGTATCCCTGAGATCTCAATTTGATTAAGATATTCTTCGATTTTTTTAAAATCACCTAAATATTCTTGAAAAATATAATCTTTATTACCTATTAAAGCCTCCAACTGCTTTTTGTTACAAAGAAGAATTACTCCTTTTGAGGCAAACCCTTTTTTAGGCTTAGCAATGATTGGAAATGCTACCCCTGATAGAAATTGGTTTAGGATTTCTTCCGAAGAATCTGCAGGAATAGTCTTTGCAAAAGGAAGATCATGTTTAATGGAGAACTCAAAACTCTTCCATTTATCAAGAAAGGATGAGGCTATTTCAAAAGATCCTGTCAGGATTGGGTATTCAATAAGTAAATTTTCAGATTTAATTTTTGACAAAAACTCAACGTCTTCATCTCTACAAGGAATGATTAAATTTGGCTTTTCGGCTCGTATTTTCTCCAAAAAGAATTTTCGAAAACCATCTCCATCCTCTACTAAAGAGGGTGAAATTAGTACCTTATCATATTCAAAAAGAGAGGGTGCATTTGGGATAGAATTGAATGTAATCAACTCCAAATCGTCCCTTCTTCCTGATAAGACATCTAGTAGATTTCGACCCACCAAGCTTCCTCCAGACAAAAACAAGAGTTTGATTTTATTCTTCATTTTAATTCAAAGGTATTTTCGATAGATATGATTTATTTTATTCTGGAAAATAATAAGCTTTAAAAATGGGATCTTCTTTTAGGTTCATAGCATCTAATGCATTTTTGTAAAGAAGTTTTGGCAAAAACTCTTCTTTAAAGGGAAGACTCATAAAATTATCTACAAAAGCCTTAATTGGAGTCAGGGGATAAGCAGTCCCGAATAAAAACTTGCTGGAGAATCCTTCGAAATTTTTATTAATGGCTCTTAGCCAATCCTCATGCCCAAGATGCCAAAGATATCCCTCGGGGCTTAACCAAATTGTATCTCTACGCATGGCAGTAACTATGGCTTCCCTTACATAGGGATAGCATCCATGAGCACAAATTATTCTTAGATAGGGGAATTTTTCGGCTATCCTTTCAATATGATGTGGATTCGCATATTCTAAATATTGCCCTCCTTTAAGCCCTGAGGTCTGAATAATAACAGTACAATCTAACTCCTGCAAGAGTCTATAGACTTCATCCAATCTATTATCTGAAGGCAAACAACCCGGAGCTCTTCCAGGCTCAATCTGAAATACTTTAATACCTAATTCATGATAGCAGCGAACAATCTCTGTAAGGCAGTCATGAAAGGTATTACTTACATCCAAACCACCACAAGCTATAAATCTTCTTGGGTTTCGCTGTTGAATTTCAGATAAGTCATCGTTCTGCGTCGTTCGATCTGCAAAATTATATTTCCCCAATTTTGCTCCTGGATTAAACCCGGATGCTGAAACCGCTGTAGTAACTCCGGCCTCTTCAATTTCCTTGAAAAAGGACTCTTCAGTACCTTCTTTAAGTGATTCGATTAACGGAAGTCTTCCGCTTTTTTGAAGTTGGTTTCTATAATAATCTGCTGATTTACCTCCAGTAAATCTACATCGCACATCAATAATCATACTTTCAAATTCAAAGAAATAATAAAAAAACTTATCGAAGATAGAATAAAAATACAAAGAAGGCTTTTATAAAAAGAACGAGAATTATAAAAACAATAAATCTTCGCGTCACTTAAAAAAGTTTATATAATATCTCTTTGCCATAAATCCGAGTATTCTTAAAAAAAGCAGGGGATCTCTGTGAATGTAAATAAATATATACCAATTAGTCATTAATCTTTTCCTATGTGTCTCACGATTAGAAAGTTTCTTATACGAACCCAGTAGATTTTTCCTATAGAATGAGGTTACCTTTGGTGTATAAATTACATCACCTTGATTTTTATAAAAGGTTCTACCACGAATTTAATGGAATAGCTATTTTTAAGCAAAAAAATGTTTACGGAGAATTTTTTCACAACCCTGCTCAATTTAGAGGATGGATGGGAAGTCCAATCTATCCAAACAGACCTTGG